>CAMZHX010000016.1 GCA_947307055.1 uncultured Selenomonadales bacterium
ACAGCGATTCTGATAGCGACAGCGATTCGGACTCCGACAGCGACTCTGACAGCGATTCGGACAGCGACAGCGATTCTGATAGCGACAGCGATTCTGATAGCGACAGCGATTCTGATAGCGACAGCGATTCGGACTCCGACAGCGACTCTGACAGCGACAGCGATTCTGACAGCGATTCGGATTCCGACAGCGACTCGGACAGCGATTCTGACTCCGACAGCGATTCCGATAGCGACAGCGACTCGGACAGCGATTCCGATTCCGACAGCGACAGCGATTCTGATAGCGACAGCGACTCCGACACCGATAGCGACTCCGACTCCGACTCCGATAGTGGCGATGTTATACAACCTACCGACGAGATCATGAAAAAGTCTTCTACTGAGCTCGCGGAAGGAACAGACTCACAAGATACTTTAATTTCGGGCGAAGATAAGAACTATACCAATAGTACGGTTCCCGCATACGTCGAAATGAACGGATCTGGAACTAACAACGTTAAGTTCGGTAATTCCGGCGGCAACGTAGCTTATATCACTGACGCTGCAACAGGCACTAAGAACGTAACCCTCGGTAGCGGCGGAGACTCGGTCGTCATTGGTGATGCCAATGGTGGTACCGTCTCGGCTGGCATCAACGTTATGGGCGGCAAGAGCGATGACGTTATCGCTGTAAGAAGTACTGCCAAGAACGTATCCTTCGACATGAAGTCCGGCGGCGCAGATAAGGTTTACCTCGCATTCAATGAAGCGCAAATAGACATCAATTTGAAAAACTACTCGGCCTTAACTGATGCAGGTATCGCAACCGGCGACAGCACCACAGCTGATATCGTAAACGGCATTGCCGGCGGTAATATTGCCTTCGGCAACGGCGTGATCACTCTCGGCGCAGGCGACGGCGATACCAACTACGCAAAAGTTAACTTCGACGGCAACAACGACGCCAGCGGCAACACCTTCTTCAACCTCTATGCTGCAGACGGCGAAGAGCAAGCAGTCGGCTTCACGCACAAATCCGGCGGCACGCTCAACGTAGGCACAAGCAACACTACAGACTTCTTGCTTATCGGCAATACCGGCAACAAGAGTGATGGCTCGACAATCGTCGGCGGCAAAGGCAATGATACCGTCTTGGCAGGCGGCGGCGACATCGTCAACGCGGGCGCAGGTTCTAACCAAGTCAGCCTCGATGCTACCGAAAACCGCGACGCAGCAACCGTTGGTATTACGGCAGGTCGCACAACAATTGAAAACTTCCATAACGGCTTCAACGAAGATACCGGCGACGTTATCGCTATCGACTTCTCCAACGCCAGCACAAATGTAACCTTCGTTGACGGCAACCTCAACATCAAAGGCGACGGATTCCGCGGTCAGGCAAGCGTGAACGCAGCAGATACCGGCGACTACGGCAGCGGCACTTATGCAGAGGTTCGTTTCAGCGACGGCTCAAGAGACGTCAACGCGGCAATCGCAAACGGCGATGCGGTAATCGACGCTTCCAGCGGTGCAAACTACTTCAAGGGCAAGGGCGACGCTGTCAACTTTGAAGGCGTTGACGGAGAAGTTTACGTCAACCTCAGCGGCGACGATTGGAACAGCTCCATTAACGGCGCGGTAGCAGGCTTCAACGGCATTACCGGTTTCCAAGGCGGCGACGGCAAGACGACCCTCTGGACTGGTGCGGCTAACGAAATCCTCTCGGCTGGCAACGGCGACACCTCGCTCTACGGCGCAGGCGGCAAGAACGTCCTCAACGGCTACGACAACAGCTCCGGCGATAAGGATTCGCGTACAACCTTCTTCCTGCTCGGCAACGCTAACGGCGCACAAAACACCATCACCAACTTCATGTTCGCTGACGATGCCTCCGACCAAAGCGTTGCAGACGTTCTCGAAGTCGACGTTAATACTAACCTCGTCTCTGGCGTCCGCGCTAGCGGTAGCGGCGTAATCCTCGAAGTCAGCAACCGCGCAGGCACCGCTACTGAAAAAGCCTTCATCGACGGCGCACTTGGCAAGAACTTCTACGTCACCGAAAGCGTTGTAGCTCAAGTTAACACCAATGAAGTAACCTACGACGGTCAAGCCAACTTCTTCGTAGCAACGGCTGCTAATGCTGCCGTCACGGTCAACAACTCGCTCACCAACACCGCAGAGCTCTGGCTCGACGGCAAACCCGGCAACGGCATTGGCAAGAACTTCGTCGGCGACATCAAGACTGTTGACGCAACCGGCTTCACCGGCAACGCCGAATTGGCAGGTTCCGCAGATACTGACAACGTCCTCATCGGCGGCGCAGGCAAGAACAGTCTGTGGGGCGGCAACGGAGCAAACGGCAACGACTACATGCAAGGCGGCACAGGCTCCAACGTCTTCTTCTACACCAACGGCAACGGCAACGACACCATCGCTGGTGCAAACGCAGGCGACGTTGTCTATCTGTCGGAGGTCAACATCGACCAGATTGCCACCACGTCTGTCAGTGACGGTTCTGCAGTCATCAGCTTCAAGGACGGCGGCAGCCTCACAATCAACAACGCTGAGAATTGCGACATCATCATGGCTCAAGGCGACCAAGCTCAAACCTACAAAGTTGAGAATGGGCAATTCGTAGCGAAATAAGCTTGACAATATAAAATGACATAAACTCTTAAATCTGTAAGTTTTCGGTCTGCTCTTCAAATCGAGGAGCAGACTTTTTTTAATGCGTAATTCGTAATTCGTAATGTGCAATAAAAAAGGACTAGTCCCTAATTCCTAGTTCCTAATCCCTAGCAAAGCCCATATGCTCGTATCCCGCTTGCGTCACGACCCGTCCTCGCGGCGTCCGCATTATGAATCCCAACTGCAACAAGTACGGTTCGTAAATGTCCTCGATTGTCTCGCGCGTCTCGCTTATCGACGCGGCGATTGTCTCCAAACCTACGGGGCCGCCACGAAATTTTTTTATCATCGCCTCTAACATGCGCCGGTCTGTATGGTCAAGCCCTACTTTGTCGACTTCTAACGCTATTAACGCTTTGTCGGCAATTTCGTTCGTTATCGTCTGCGAGCCTTCAACTTGCGCGAAGTCCCGAACGCGTTTTAGTAATCTGTTCGCTATTCGCGGCGTTCCTCGCGACCTTCTTGCAATTTCCTCTGCGCCGCCCGCCTCTATCGGGATTTTTAAAATCTGCGCGGCTCGCGTGATTATTTCGACAAGTGCTTCCGTTGAATAGTATTCTAAACGCGAAATTACTCCAAATCGGTCTCTGAGCGGCGGCGATAACGCTCCGGCCTTCGTCGTCGCCCCGATTAGCGTAAATGGCGCAATATCTAAGCGAATGCTCCGCGCTTTCGGCCCTTTTCCGATGATTATGTCCAGCGCGAAGTCTTCCATCGCCGAATATAGGATTTCTTCGATTTGCCGGTTCAATCGGTGTATCTCGTCGATAAATAATACGTCGCGGTCGCGCAAATTCGTTAAAATCGATGCTAAATCGCCCGCTCGCTCGATTGCCGGCCCTGATGTTTGCCGAAAATTTACGCCCAGCTCGTTTGCAATTATCGCCGCCAAAGTCGTTTTGCCTAGTCCCGGCGGCCCATACAGTAAAACATGGTCGAGAGCCTCGCGTCGACTCACCGCTGCCTTCACGAACACCGATAAATTCTCTTTTGCCTTGTCTTGACCAATATATTCATACAATCTGCGCGGCCGCAAAGAATATTGCCAATCGTCGCCGCCCTGCTCCATCGTCGAAATTATTCGCTCGTCCAAAAGCCGTCACCAACTTTGTTGCCGCGTAGGAAATCAGCGGCGGGAAGTTTTTTACCGTTCGGAGCTTGTATCTCCAAAATCTCAAGGACGCCGTCGCCCGTCCCGACTAAAAATCTGCCGCCGATAATTTTTATCTCGCCAGGTTCAAGCGAAGTTTCTTCTGCCACTCGCGAACGCCAAATTTTAAATCGTCCCGACCTCGCGCCGCCGTAAAGCCCGCGAATCAAATTGTGAATCTCCCGCGCAGATTTTTTCCAATCGATTAGCCCCGTATCCTTTTTGAGTAGCGGCGCGTAACAACTTTGCGAATCGTCCTGCTTTATCGGTTGGAGTTCGCCCGCCTGCAATTTGTACAGCGTCTTCAGCAGTAAATCCGCCCCAACTGTCATCAATCGCTCGCGCAATTCGGGCAAAATCATTTCCGCGCCGATTTTGACTTCGCTCTTTAGCAAGATGTCGCCCGTATCAAGTCCGGCGTTCATTTGCATTGTCGTTATGCCTGTGACGCTCTCGCCGTTGATTATCGCCCATTCTATCGGAGCCGCGCCGCGATATTTCGGAAGTAGCGACCCGTGCACGTTTATACACCCAAATTTCGGTATGTCTAAGAGTTTTTGCGATAAAATTTGCCCAAATGCTACCACTACTATTAAATCCGGCTCCATTTCCGCTATTTTCTCCACGATTTCCGCTTTTTTCACTCTCTCAGGCTGCATTATCGGCAAATTGTGCTCTTGCGCGAAGATTTTCACCGCTGACGGCAATAATTTATGCCCGCGCCCCTTCGGGCGGTCGGGTTGCGTCACTACGCAGATTATTTCCGTAAATTTCATTAACGCCGCTAAACTCGGCACCGCAAATTCCGGCGTCCCCATAAATATTACCCGTAATCTCTCCATAAATCCTCCTTTAGGGCTTGCAACGCTTGCACGGCACATATCCCGCACTTATCGCCGCCTCCCGACTGCTAAAATTTACTCGATTCTTCGGATTCATCTTTTTTAGCGTCGAACAGTCCGCATAATGAAATTTTCTGCTATTCAAGTTGCCCACGTAGCCAATATTCGCTAAAACCGTCGCAAATGACGCCATTATAACGCCCAAAATCATAAAAACTATAAATTTTCTCATAAAAAATGTCCTCAATGGTGCCGAATCACTTCAAATCGCCATAATGTTACCTTTTCATCTGCGCGGATACCGGCTTTGCGCTTCGCAATCGCTATTTGCTCCTCGACCGTGTCTACTCCTTCCAAATCCGGCAAAAGTAAGCCGCGTCGACCGCCATTTTCCACAATCACGCCGTATTTTTTAACGTTCAAGTCTTTTATGCTGAAAATTCGCTCCGGTTCGCCTAAAACATCTACGCTGTACTCCAAATCGTCCAATTCATCAGCCTCAACAGGGCTAAAACGCGGATCTCTCGAACATGCGCTGATTGCATTCTGCAAAATCTCTTCCGCAAGTGTTTTTTGCGTTGCCATAATCGTTCCAATGCAACCGCGAAGATTCCCGTCCTTATGCAAGCTCACAAAGGCTCCAGCACGGCGATTTATCAACTCTTCAGGCAAATTTTTAGGCAATTCGGCGGGTTTATGCGTCTTTACGAACGTTTCCAGGCTGTAACGCGCCAATTTTACGTAATCATCTTCCTTAAACTTGCGTTTTTCGGCCTCGTAATGCTTAAAATCGGATAATTGCTCGCCGAAATTGCGATTTTTATCAGCGTCACCGATTTTGAAATAAACTATGCCGTAACCGACGCCAAATGTGCCCTCATAAGACAATTTTTCTGCGCGAACGGCTTTTTTATCGAGCGCACCCGCCATAATCCAGAAAGAACGCAATCCACATTCCGCAGCGCGATTGCACATCGCATTATCCATCGTCAATAGCTTAAAAAAGTCCGCGCCGCCGAGATTTTCCATGACTTCGGAGTCAAATTGCGGCCCTTCATCGACGAAACCATAAGGACCATCGGCTTTCAGCTTGTGCGAAAGGTCGCCGCTAGCTATAAAAAATACATTTTTGCCCAAATCGTCTGCAGTTTTCGCGATAGCCTGCCCAAATTTGTAATGAATAGCGTTTGAAACGCCAGAAAGCCCGATTCTGACGAATTTAACGCGGTCGAAGTCGAGACCTGCCTTTTTTAGGAAGTAAAGCGGAATCATAGTGCCGTGATCGAGGTTCGGATTGCGTTCACCGAGCGTTCCGGCGGCAATATTGGCGATATTCGCGTTTTCGGTTAGTTTTTTAGTAAAATCTGCGTCGTAATTGATAGAAAATGCGACTTGAGGAGCGCGGAACTGCGCCATATTGCCTTGAGCGGCGTTTCCGGGCGAAATGTGGAAATAATCGGCGTACATAATGGAATGCGGGCTAGTAATGATGATAGTTTGCGGGTTTAGGTCGACGATACGCCGCGAAATTTCGTTATAAGCTGACGTTGTCGCCGAAATTTTAATTTCCTCGCCGCGCCCGACTTCAGGCAGGATAATTGGCGGGTGCGGAACGGCTACTGCGCCTAAAATACTCATAAAAATCCCTCCAAAATTTTTCGTCATTATATCATATCGCGCAAAAAAAATCCCCTGCGCAGTCGCAGGGAATTTATCAGTGGCTTTAACTATTTATTGCTCATCAGCGCGAAGAGTGAATTAACTATCCCGAACACGGCGTAAGTTGAGAAAATGGCGGTCAACGTGCCTTGAACGGGGAAATCTTTAGTCAGGAAGATTATCCCTGCGAACATAGCGATCGCTAAAATTTTAGCCGCGAGGAAAATTTTTTCGCCGTCGCCTTTGAAATCGGGGTAATGCACGTGGCTAACCATTAAATACGCTACGATTATCGTTGTTATCGGATAGACCAGTCCGAAATCTTCCGGTTTTATGCCCATTGCCAAAAATAAAAGCGTCGTGGTGGCGATAATGCAACCGCCCGCCGGAATTGCTAAGCCCATGAAGAATCCGTGCACGACATTTGTATTGACGTTGAATCTTGCGAGCCGCCACATACCACAGAGCGCGAAAATTATTGCCGCGGCCTTACCGAGCATTCCGAAATTGTGCAAACAGAATGCGTAGGCTAAAAAAGCGGGCGCAACGCCGAATGAGCCTAGATCGCAGAGCGAATCCATTTCCTTGCCGAGTTCCGACGCCGCATTGAGGGCGCGAGCAACTCTACCGTCCATTCCGTCGGCAATCAGAGCCAGCAAGATGAATATTGAGGCATAAAAAAATTTTTCTTCGTAAGTCGCGAGGATTGAGAGCATTCCGAAGAATAAATTTGCCGCCGTGCAGGTGTTAGGAAGTATCCATTTCATTAGTCGCACCTCATTTAATCTTTCCGATTATACTTTCGCCGCCGCGCACTTTATCGCCCTTTTTAACTAAAATCTCGACATTTTCGGGCATAACTAGTTCAGTACACGAGCCGAAGCGAATTAAGCCGTAAAGTTCGCCTTTTTCTAGTTTATCGTCGAGAGTGACCCAACTAACGATACGCCGCGCCAAAATTCCGGCTACTTGAGTGACAGTCACGCGAATTTTTTCGTTTTCGATGCCGATAAGGTGTCTTTCGTTCTCGAAACCGACGGAATCTTTATAAGCGGGGCGAAATCTGCCGCAAATATACTTTTGTATTTTAATTTCGCCGGCAATGGGGCTGCGATTGACGTGAACATCGAAGACGGATAAAAAAATTATGACTTTTCGGCAATGAGCCTTAATAAAATCGTCATTATCGACCTCGACGACATCTTGAACGGTGCCATCGGCGGGCGAAACGATTAAATTTTCATCAGCGGGGATTATTCGATTAGGATTGCGGAAAAAGTAGATACAGTAGCAAGAAATGACCGCCGGGATAATTGCGGCGTAGGGATGAATTAAAAATCCGAAAAAAAGCGCGATAAGGAGCGCGACGCCCGCGAAATAAAAACCTTCTCTGATAATGCTCAAAATTTTCACGCTCCATTTTAGGTTGTTAGGTTGTTAGGTTATTAGACTATCCACCTATCCACCTAATAACCTAACCACCTATTTTTTGTTTATGAACTTTCAAAACGAATTTCGGCAGGGCGACTAATCTTCCTGCGCGAGATGGTTGCAAAAGTGCTCTGAAAAGCCATTCTAAGCGAGCTTTTTGCATCCAAAGTGGTGCGCGCCTGACAATTCCTGCCATAACGTCGAAAGTTCCGCCGACGCCGATAGAAACTGGGATATTTAGTTGATTTTTGAATTTAGCGAGCCATTTTTCCTGTTTAGGGACGCCTAAAGCGGCTAGTAGGATATTTGCGCCGGAATTTTTAATTTGGGAGAGAATTTCGGGTTCATCTGCGGTTTTGAAGTAGCCGTTGCGCGTCCCGACAATTTTTATGCCTGGATAAAGGGATTCGGCTTTTAGTTTTGCTTTATCGGCGATACCGGGCGCGGCTCCGAACAAGAAAAATTTTATATCCCGCGCAGGCGCAATTTTCATGAGTTCTTGAACCAAATCGAAGCCCGCGACGCGTTCTGGCATAGCTTTGCCCAAATGCCGCGCCGCCCAAACTGTTCCTGCGCCGTCTGGGACGACTAAACTGGCATCATTCAGAATATTTTTCAATTCTTCGTCGTGAGAGGCTCTTAAAAGCATTTCTGCGTTAGCGGTTGCCACGATAGAGGGATTTTTTTCGTTTATTAAGCTTATAACGCGTTCGACGGCCTGATTCATGGTCACGGCGTCGACTTTTACGCCTAAAATATCTATTCGTTCAGTCATTGAAAAGCTCCCGAAGTATTTCGTCCTCCAAATCGCTGATATTATACAGCGTATCGAGGACGAGAAAAGTTTCCTTTAAATTTTTCCTGCTTGAAAAATTTCCGCGCCGAAATCGCTGACAAATGTAGTAATCGTAATCGTTAATGGAGTCGCGGAAAGTCGAAAACCATTCGTCAAAGTTTCTGTTCATGAGCGCGAATCAATCTTTCCCTAGCCAACGCGATAAAGTCAGCGTTATTATCAATCCCGATAAAATTTCTGCCCAAAAGTTTGCAAGCAACGCCGGTTGTCCCAGAGCCGCAAAAAGGGTCTAAAACTAAATCACCTTCGCGAGTCGATGCCAACAAAATTTTTTTCAGCAGGTACAAAGGCTTTTGCGTCGGGTGCTTGCCGAAAATTTTTTCTTTATGTGGCGTCAAAGCTCCGCTCCAAACGTCCTTCATTTGCTTGCCGCCATTTAGTTCCTTCATCAGCTCGTAGTTGAAAAAATGTTTGGCGTCGGCAGATTTTTTAGCCCAAAGAATTGTTTCGGTGCTGTGCGTGAAATATTTGCAACTCAAATTTGGCGGCGGATTCGTTTTCTGCCAAGTGATGTTGTTCATGATTTTGAAACCGTTTTGCTCAAGAGCCATACCGACCGAATAAATGTTGTGCAACGTCCCGCTAATCCAAATTGTGCCGTTGGGCTTGAGGATATTTTTGCAAAGGCTAATCCACTCAAGATTAAATTCGTGCTTAGCTTCAAACGTTGCGGCTTTATCCCAATCGCCCTTGTTGACCGAAGACCTTTTGCCGCCGTTACAAGTCGTGCCGTTATTGGATAGGAAATAGGGCGGGTCGGCAAAAATCACGTCAACGGACTCATCATCAAAATCTTCCAACAGTTTCAGAGAGTCGGCAAGATACAACGTAGAATTTTCGTCCTTGAAATAAGGCGTCACTCAACCGTCACCGACTTTGCGAGGTTGCGCGGCTTATCGACATCGCACCCACGAGTTATCGCCGCGTAGTACGCCAAAAGTTGCAACGGTACGACTGTCAACAGCGGAATCAAAAGTTCATCGGTCTCCGGCACGAAAATAACATGGTCGAGATATTTTTCAAGCTCGGAATCGCCCGTCGCTGCAATCCCAATGACAATCGCGTCACGAGCTTTAACTTCCTTGATATTCGACAAAGTTTTTTCGTAAACGCTCTTTTGAGTGGCAAGCGCGATAACCGGCACGCCCTCGACAATCAGAGCTAAAGTTCCGTGCTTAAGTTCGCCTGACGCGTAGGCTTCGGCGTGAATGTAGGAAATTTCTTTAAGTTTGAGTGCGCCTTCCAAAGCGACGGCGTAATCGAGACTGCGACCGATATAAAAAACGTCCTCATTGAAACCGTATTGCCGCGCGAAAGTTTTAATCGGGTCGACATCGGAAAGGGTTTCGCTAATCTGCGCGGGAATTTTTTTGAGCTTGCAAATCAACTCGCGAATTCTTTCGGCGGGAAGACTTTCGCAAATCTGCGCCATGTACAAAGCCAGCATGAACATCAAAATTAGTTGCGTGGTATAAGCTTTGGTCGAGGCGACGGCGATTTCGGGTCCCGCCCAAGTGTGAATCACTTGATGAGCTTCGCGGGCAATCGACGAGCCGACCACATTAGTAATCGCCAAAGTTTTCGCACCGAGCCGTTTAGATTCTTTCAGCGCGGCTAAGGTGTCGGAAGTCTCGCCAGATTGGCTGACGACTATAACCAAAGTTTTATCATCGACAATCGGGTTGCGATAACGATATTCGCTTGCCAAGTCGACCTCAACGAGTTTACGCGCAAGTTTCTCGATATAAAATTTGCCGACAAGCCCCGCATGATACGCCGTGCCGCACGCCACGATATAAATTTTGTCGATAGCGTCGAGGAACTTTTTATCCCAGTTTAGCTCGTCAAGGATAATCGCGCCGCCGTCTTTGGCAATTCGTTTGCTCATGGTGTCGCGGACTGCTTTAGGTTGCTCGTTAATCTCTTTTAGCATGAAGTGTTCATAGCCGCCCTTTTCAGCCGCCTCAGCGTTCCAAGTCACGTGGAAAATTTTCTTGTCGACGCGCTCGCCTCGCCTGTTCAAAATCTCGACCGAATCTTTTTTGACAAGCGCAATTTCGCCGTCGTTCAAAATGTAAGTTTGGCGCGTGTGATTGATAATCGCGGGAATGTCAGAAGCAATAAAATTTTCGCCGCGCCCCAAGCCGATAATTAACGGATTATCCTGCTTAGCGCAAATTAAAATATCGGGGTGAGCCTTCGCCATGAACGCTAGCGAGTAGGAGCCTTCGATTTTGTTCAAGACTTCGCGAACCGCCTCGACAAAATCGCCGCGGTAAACTTCTTCCAGCAAATGCGCGACAACTTCAGTATCAGTCTCGGAAGTAAATTTGTGACCGCGTTCCAAAAGTTTTTCTTTGAGCGGCAAATAATTTTCGATAATGCCGTTGTGGACGACGACAAAATTTTCATGGCAATCGCTGTGAGGGTGGGCGTTACTGTCGGAGGGTCTGCCGTGCGTCGCCCAACGCGTATGACCTATTCCGACCGTACCTTCCGGCAAATTATTTCTGAGTTTATTCTTGAGGGCGTCGAGCCTCCCAACTGCCTTTTCAACAAAAATATTTTCGCCGCAATCGACTGCAATCCCAGCCGAGTCGTAGCCGCGATATTCCAATTTTGTCAGCCCGTCCAAAAGAATCGGAGCCGCCTTTTTCCCACCGATATATCCAACTATTCCGCACATATTTTATTCTCCCTTTCAAATGTTGTAATTCGCTCAAAAGATTATATTTAAAAGTGTTTTCTACTCTTGTGGCACCCTCCTAACCTTTTCGTTCGTGAAAGGAGGTGAGCACCGTGTTAACACTATTCGTTGTGACCGTCGTAGCAAATGTTGTTTCCCACTTCAATTTGCAAGTGGCTGGACAGTCGTAAGAGATAACACACAGCCCAACGGTTATCGCTAAACCTTAAAGCGGAAAATCTTTCCTTAAACGTTTAAACCCCGAGTTCCCAGCTCGAGGTTCTTTTTGTGGCAATACCATGTTGACGATTTGTAGTTTTCTAAACTGACACTTGCAGTTTATCACAGACCCAATATTTTGGCAAGCGGTTTGATTTAGCAAATGTTTTCGGCTAAAATAGTTCTGGGAAACCTACCTCTTCTTGAGAAAGGGGGTGACCATCATGTTTACGCTTTTCGTTGTGACTGTCGCAGCGGATGTCGTCGCGTACTTCATCTGCAAGTGGCTGGACAGTCGTAAGAGATAACACACAGCCCAACGGTTATCGCTAAGCCATAAAGCGGAAATACTTTATTAAACGTTTGAACCCTGAGCGGGAACTCAGGGCTCTTTTTTTGGGTAACCTCATCATGTTTACGCGCTGTAGTTTTCTAAACTAACGTTTGCAGTTTATCACAAGGCAAAACTTTTGGCAAGCCGTTTGATTTAGCAAATCTTTTCGGCTAAAATAGGTCTCGTGGCACCCTCCTAACTTTTTCATTCGTGAAAGGAGGTGAATATTATGGTCACAACGTTCTTAGTGACTGTCGTAGCAAATGTAGTTTCACACTTCATTTGCAAGTGGCTGGACAGTCGTAAGAGATAACACACAGTCCAACGTTTATCGCTGAACCATAAAACGAAAAATCTTTCTTTAAACGTTTGAACCCCGAGTTCCCAGCTCGGGGTTCTTTTTGTGGCTATATCATGGTCACAACGTGTAGTAATCCATTGATGTTTGAAGTTTATCACAAGGCAAAATTTTTGACAAGCACTTATTCCATTTCTTTTACGTGGCTTTCTATGAAGGCTATCTCCGCCGCGTTCAGCCCGTATTTTTCATAAAGTTTCTTGTCTATCTCCGCCACGCTCAACGCCCAATTTATTTCGCTCGCCGATGTGAAATCTTGCAACGGAACTTTTGCCCACGTCGACGGCGGATTGTGTTGCGTCACCTTCAATATACCCAGCATCGCTCGCGCAAATTTCGTCTTGATGTATTTCAGGCAAGCCTCCGCCTCTGCAAGGCTATCAAACGCTCCGACCGTTATAAATGTCTGCGTGCAGCCGACAAGCGGCAAGCCGACAAGCGGCAAGCCGACAAGCGGCGTACTCAATACTTCACCAATCGCCCCCGACCCATTGGAATCTGGAATAAAAACTTTGTACTTAGTCAAGCTTTCGTGAGCAGAAATATAATCGCGACGTACCCAACGAAATACGCGGTTGCTTTTATACCGTCCATACATTTGAATATATTCTTGTTCGTCGTCAGGCTTATCAACGAAGAAAAATTCTGGGAATCGTTCAAAGATATTTGTAAAGATTGGCGACAAATTGCCGACGCTCATTTTTTCGACAGCTTTTGGATTGTCCTTGTGAAATTTTTCGGTAAGTGTGTAAGCTGAGCGCGAGTAAATAATTTCACTGAGCGGGCTGAAATTTTCATTGTCGAGGACAACTTTTTTATGAATGGATTCAAGCTCTTTGAACGGAATAAAAGTTCCAATCGGCTCGAAGGTTTCTTCCGCGTCGTAGTGAGTGATAGCGACGCCGCCTTTGATGTCGGAGCTTGGGAAAAGTTCTTGGCTGTTAGGAAAGTATTTAACAATTTCAACGTGTTTATCAGCGAGAAATTTTTCTGCGAAGTCGCCTGGCGTAGCTCCTGCATTGAAAAGAAATCTTGCAGGGTGAATCAAGCTAGCGCGTTTGGTGAGGCGTCCGCTGTAAGCAATTTTAATGAACTCGTGATAGACGGGCGAGGCGAAATTTTTGTTATCGCCGCTACCCACGACTTGATAGGGCGGGTTGCCGACGACGGCATCGAAAAACATTTTGCCAACTCCCTTGCTCCAGAAATTTTTATTGGTGAGGCGTTCAAGGAATTTATCGGGCTTGAACTTAAGAAGGTTGATGAGGTCGTCGAAACAATGAGCGTTGAAATTGTCCTTGCACTCGCGAAAGCCAAAAAGAGTTCGGCGGGTGATAGTCTTAGCCATAGGGGTTTTGCAAATGACGAAGATATTTTCAGCGACGGTCAAATCCCAAAGGCGGCGCAGTTCGTCAAGGGGAATAGAATTTTCGTTGAGAGATTCGAGCCGCGCCGCATAAATTTTGTAAGCGACGTAGAGGGGATAAAGTCCCGTTTTGGCGTTGATGTCGAGGATATGTTTATCGGGCGCGAAGAAATTATCATCGAAGGCGGAATCGATATGGAGTTTGACGACGCGCCACGGGGTCAGGACGGTTTCTTTATCTGGGTTCTTGAAGGTGGCGAAGAGTTCAGCAATTTTAGCGACGCGTTCAGTGGGCTTGAGGTCGTCGGCAGATTTAGCGCGGTCGCGGACGATTCTTCCGGCTCTTACAAAAATATCGGGGTCGTAGTATTTGATAAAGTCTTTGAACATTTCTTTAGTGACGCCGCTCGGCATGAATTCCGCCCAAGAGGCGTCGTCAACAATCTCAGTGAATTGGTCAATGGTAATGTCTCTGTCAATGGGGACGTCCGCGCCGTAAATCATTAGGGGCATACGAATGGAAATGCCGCGCAGAATAGAAATAGCCTCAAGGCGTTTACGTTTGCGCTCGTCGAGTTCTTTTTCTTCGGGAGTGCGCGGAGTTCTTTTTTGATTAGTGGTTTTGGTACGTTGTTCATCAGTTAAGCCGAGTTCATTGACAATTATTTTATCGGTGGGCTTAGAGGTTCCGACAATTTTTTTGAGCTTATCAAATTTGTTAAGGTCGAGGTCATCAAGTTTCAAGAGTTCGTCGTTATAAAGTTTGGCATCGTAAAAGCCGCTACGGACGACGTTTTCAGCGTAGAAAGTTTTAATTTGTTGCAGGAGTTTATCGGCGGTATTGTAGTCTTTCATCTCGGAGCCTTCGATAGCGATGACGGGGCAAAAGTTGAGGAGTTCTCCGAGAGCTTTTCGTTGAGCGGCTTGAGTATGACCTGCGCGGGTAGAAACTTTAACAGAATCGGCAATCATTTTAAGGGCGCGGTCGGGCGCGAAGTCGAAGACGTAACAGTTACGTTTAGAGAGGCCGTTTTTATTGCAAGGGGATTGAACGCGGAAAATAGTTTGGAGGTAAGTTTTGGCGGAGGTGGAGTAGGAGCCGGCGAGGTACAATACCGCAGTCCATTCCGGAACGGTGACGCCTGTCGTGAGTTTGCCGCAAGAAAGGGTAATGGTGTAGTGGTGAGCTTTGATAGCGTCTTGAACTTTTTTAAGGGCGTCGGCGGGCTCGTCGTCGGAATCGCCATTGCCCGCGACGTTGACAATCTCGAAATGCTTAAAAACATCGTGGCGTTTAAGAAGTTTGCTAAGGGCTTTACCTTCCTTGACGCCCGGAATAATCCAAAGGGTATGGCGGAACATTTCGCGGAAATCTGCGCGGGAGAAGGGATAATTATTATCGTCGGGCTTGACGAGCAAATTTAAAAAGCTCTGAATGTCGGCGGCGTGAGTAAATTTGCCGTTATCGGTCTTGAAGAATTCGCGGAAGCTAAAGGAATATTCTTCGGCGTCAACGTAATTGAAGAGCTTGCCGAGGTTGTAAGTAAAAATATTCATGCGCGGGAGTTCGTCATAAGGGTTGGTGTCGCCGAAATTTTCAGCGTCCCACTTAGCCTTAGCTTGTTGTTCCATGACGTAATCCCAAGTGTAAATATTATCGTCGGAGAAATCGTCGATTAGGTTGAAGGGCGTACCGCTGAGGGCGAGGAATTTAGTTTTCGTCTTGACGAGATTTTTAATAACGGCGTCGCCTAGTTGGGTTTTAATGCCTTCGTGCGCCTCGTCGACTATGACCAAATCCCATTTAGTTTTGAAGGCGGCGTTATTTTTATCGAACTTGCCGCCGACAGTTTGAGAGCCGCGCAGGTCTTGCACCGAGATAAAGTAAACGAAATTTCTGCCGTCCTTGAGCAAATCTTCAAGCGAATATTTTGTATCTTTGTAGGAACCGTAGATAAAATTGGCGTCGTGAAAAATTTTGTTGAAGTCGTCGAACCAACCGGCATTGACAACGGGGCGATGAGTAACGATTATAGTTTTCTTGAGATTCATACGGCTGACGACTTCGAGCGCGCAAAGGGTTTTGCCGAAACGCATTTTTGCGTTCCAAAGGAATTTGTTATCGGTTTCAAAATATTTGACGGTGCGACTGATAGCAATTTCCTGTTCGGGGCGGAAGTCGATTTCAACGCGGGCGGGCTTTGACTTAGTGCCGGTGAGAAATTTTTTGCCGCTCTTAACGTCTTTGATAGCTTGGCGGGCGGTGTCTAGGTCAATCCTAAACCACTCGCGACCGGTCGAGCCTTCGAGCATTTCCCTATACCTTTCCAACAAGTCGTGAACGTCCGTATCTCTGAAGGAAATATTTTTATCGGTGACGGCAAGTTCGGTGTGCAAAAGTTTGTAGGGAATATTTGCCGTGTTCGTGTATTGCTTTATGCGTTTACGGGCGGCTTGATTGAGTTCGTTACAATTCGGCGGAAGGTCTTTAGTTGCGGTGGTTAGGGTCGTCTCGCCGATTTTCAAAAGTCCCTTGTGCGTTTTGTAGGGAATCGAGAAAACATAAATCAATCTGCGCTGATAAACTTCGTAGGGATTGCTCATAGTCGTCCTCCTCTCGCGAGCGTTATGAATTCTACAACTTCGCCGGTGCGCCAATTTTTGATTTTGCAACAAACATTTTCAGGTTTGCGTTCAGATTCATTTTCAAATCCTAAAGTCATCTGATTTGGATTTTCTTTAGGTTTTTTCGGCGGCGGCTCGTAGTAAGGAATTGCATTTGTTGTCCCGTCCATTTGAAATAGATTCCACGAGATAATTTCGGCGATTTGCAGTAAAAGTTTGTCGGGCGGTTCCTTAGAAAATCTTTGGCGGTAATAATCCTTGAAGGTCTCGAAAACGTTTTTGCGGGCAAGGTAAAGATTATCGCCTTGAAATTCGTAGCCGTAAACGCTTTGGACTGCGCGGACGGCATATTCCGTCCAATCGTTCGGAGCGGAATTTTTTTTGGTGACGACGCGCAACTTTCTATCCAAAATCCCTTCGCGC
Source organism: uncultured Selenomonadales bacterium (assembly GCA_947307055.1). GTDB lineage: Bacteria > Bacillota > Negativicutes > Selenomonadales > Selenomonadaceae > Quinella. The sequence continues at coordinate 16,619 of CAMZHX010000016.1, forward strand.
TCTTCAATGGGAATGGGCTTGCCCGTGACGGCGTTATATCTGCTGACGAGGTAGGGAGCCTCGCCGCAAGCTATCTCCAAAATTTTCGCGTCAACGTAATCCGTCCAAGTTCTTTTAACGTCAAGCAAATTGTTTTGGAGCTTGCAAATATTTGGCGGCGTGAAAATTTCTGCGCGGTCGCGAGTACGTTGCTTTTGATGTTCACGGAGTTTTTGCCAGCGCGGCTGAATCTTTTCGACGTCGCCAAGTTGAATTTCTTTTGCGCCGTGTTCGGAATTCGCCCAAAGAATATTTTTGCCGGTCGTCTGGTCGCGTAATAAAATTTCTTTGTTCATTTTCTGTACGGCTTGACCTTCCAATAGTCGACGAAATCATCAGACAAAATCCACGCGGAATTTTCGAGCGGCAAAATTTTTCTAGCGTCTCTGAACATGAGCCACAATCGCGCCCCGACATGATAAGCGCAAGCCTTGAAGTCGTATTGCACAAAAATTTTTTTCATGGCGGCATTCGTCCAGAAAGTGCAGTGGACGGGCTGGAGGTAAAACCAATTCGGGTCGCAAGGAACTTCCTCGCAAATGAGCGTATGAATTGCGGCAATGCCGTCCGACTTCAACAGCGCGAAAATTTTTTCAACGTCGCCAGCTCCGAGCAAATGTTCAAAGACCGAACAAGTTATCACGAAATCAAAAGTAGCGGGCTTGAGCTCTTCCGCCGACAAATAATTTTCATTCGGGCGCGCCATGTACGCGTCGAACTTTTTGAGCCACGCCCCGCACATGTTGGACAATTTCCCATCACCCGCGCCATAATCTACAGCGTTGCAATTTTTATCGAGCACGCCCAAATTTATCAGCTCCGATAAAACTTCGGCTTGAGCTTTGAGACGCGCCAGCCAATTCGGGTCAATGGCGAGTTCATTTGTATTTTGATAGGCGGCGTGACATTCGCGATTGAGTTTTTGCCAATTTGTACGCGACATATCGTAGAGAGTTTTGGCGACGACAAGCCCGCACTCCTCGCAACGAACATATTCGCAAGCGTCAAGATTTTCCATGCCGAAAAATTTTTCCATGAACGGGCGCATTTCCTCGCCGCAAACAAAGCATTTCATCAGCTCCAACCTCCGAAAATTTTTTGTCGAGTATATCAGAAACTTTCTTTGGATTCTATGGTATAATCAGCTAAAATTTTTTTGGAGATGTCAACTTGGAACGATTGCAGAAATTGATTGCGCAAGCCGGAATATGTTCGCGGCGCGAGGCGGAGAAAATTATTTTAGCTGGGCGCGTGACTGTCGACGGAAAAATTATTCGCGAACTCGGCGCGAAGGCTGATACCAATCAGAAAATTTGCGTCGACGGCAAGCCCTTGACTTTCGACGCCGAAAAAATTTATCTGCTACTCAACAAGCCGCGAGGTTACGTCTCGACCGTCAAAGATGAGCGCGGCCGCAAAACTGTTCTGGAATTGCTCGGCGAAAATTTCAATGAGCGCGTTTATCCGGTCGGAAGGCTCGATTTGAATTCCGAAGGGCTTATTTTACTCACGAACGACGGCGACTTGACAAACGCTTTGATTCACCCGCGCTTTGAAGTAAAAAAAACTTATCGCGCTAAAATTTCGGGCGTTTTGACGGAAGAAAAGCTCGATAAACTCCGCGCAGGCGTCGAACTCGATGACGGATTGACTGCGCCCGCCGAAATTTATCGCCTTGATACTGATTTAGTCGAAATTACGATTCACGAGGGGCGTAATCGGCAAGTGCGTAGAATGTTCGCGGCAATCGGTTGCGACGTGAAAAGACTGCGCCGAATAAAATTTGCGGGCTTGACGCTCGACGGCTTGAAAGCTGGCGAGTTCAGAGAATTAAGAGCGGAAGAGGTCGCAAAACTTTATAAAATCGGAGAGCCTGACTAATGAAAAAATCATTACGCATTACGCATTGCGCATTACGCATTGCAGTTATCGGCGGCGGTCCTGCGGGTATGATTGCGGCGATTCGTGCGGCGGAGGGCGGCGCGCAAGTCACTTTGTTTGAAAAAATGCCGCGCGTCGGGCGCAAGCTCGGCATAACCGGCAAAGGTCGTTGCAACTTGACGAACACCGCCGATAACGCGGAAATTATTAAGAATTTGCCCGGCAATGGGAAATTTTTATTCAGTGCGCTGAAAAATTTTTCGTCGGCCGATACCGTGAATTTTTTTGAAAATCTCGGCGTCAAAACAAAAATCGAGCGCGGCGGAAGGATTTTCCCTGTCAGCGACGACGCAAGCGAAGTTATCGACGCGCTTTTAAGGAAAATGATTGTGCTCGGCGTCGAAATCAAAAATAATTCGCCCGTCACGGATATTATCGCCGAACATAAAAAGATACGCGGCGTTTTGGTTGGCGGGAAAATTTTTGATTGCGACGCGGTAATTTTGGCGACGGGCGGCGCGAGTTATCCTGCAACGGGTTCGACTGGCGACGGATTTAGGCTTGCGAAACGAATTGGACATACAGTAACGGAAATTTTGCCGGCATTGGTGCCTTTGGAGGTCGAAGAGGACATAAAATCGCTACAAGGGCTGTCGCTGAAAAATGTTCGCGTGAAACTTTTAGCGGACGGCAAAAAAATCGCGGAGCAATTCGGGGAAATGTTATTTACGCATTTCGGGGTAAGCGGCCCGATAATTTTAACTTTGAGCCGACAAGCCGCAAAATTTTTATCGGAAGGGAAATTTGTTGAGCTGGAAATAAATTTGAAACCCGCGCTGACTCCAGAGCAACTCGACGCCCGAATTTTGCGCGACTTCGACAAATTTAAACGCAGGGCAATAAAAAATTCACTCGTGGAACTCCTGCCCGCAAAACTAATCCCGATAATTTTAGACCGCGCCTTCATCGAGCCAAATAAAAAAGTCGACGAAATAACTCAAGCAGAACGCCGACGGCTCGTTGAAAATCTGCGCGGCTTGTTACTCACGATAACCCAAACGCGCCCGATAGCAGAGGCAATCGTGACGGCGGGCGGCGTCTCGGTCAAAGAAATCAATCCGCAGACAATGCAATCAAAGCTCGTGGAAGGATTATTCATCGCGGGCGAGGTCGCGGACGTGGACGGCTTCACGGGCGGATTCAACTTGCAAGCGGCGTGGGCAATGGGAAATACTGCGGGAACTTTCGCGGCGAAATGATTTAACGATATTTTTAATTGACTTGCCGCTAACCTTGCTGTAAAATGAAAAAAAAATAAATGGGGTGAATCGCCTAATGCGCAAAATTTTTATTCTGACGACATTACTGCTGATGATTCTGGCTTCGACAGCATTCGCGGCGGAAGAAACGACAACGGAGCAAAAAGACGAGCCATACGTCTACACGAGCGAAGATTTCAAATTTACAATCACCTGCCCGATAAAACCGATTGCCGTCGTAGAAAATCCTTGGGAAGAACCTGAAAAGCGCGGTGAAATGCTCGTTTTCGCTAATGAGGGTTTCGAGGTTCAATACGGCTACATTATTCAAGTCAACGCCTTCGAGGAAAACGAAGTTCCCGATTTCAACAAGGCGAAAAAGGCTGAAATCGATGAGTACCTTGCCAAGCTCAAGGAAAATAATCCGTTCTACAGCGTCGCCGAAATCGTCAACATCACAAAGAAAAATAAGGGGCTTTTCACGGTCACCGCGAAGGAATTTGAAGTCACCGACAAAGAAACTGGCGAAGTTATCGGCGGCGGCGTCGCTGATAGGGAATATGCCTTTACGTTTTTCCGCACTCCCGAAGGTCGCTGCGTAAGCATTCAACTTTTGAGCGTCAGTCTTGAAGAAAAACCGCTTATGGACACCTACCGCGCCAGCGTCGCCAGTTTCAAAGACAATTCCGACCCAAAACAGAATAAAAAAGCAAAAAAGGATAAAGAGAAGAAAGAAAAGCAGAATAAGAAAGATAAAAAGGATAAAGACAAAAAATAATCCGGTTGACAAATTTTTAGCCGTGTGATATAAATTGCAACGGTTTTACCGAAGGGGTATCGCCAAGTTGGTAAGGCACCAGACTCTGAATCTGGCATTCGTTGGTTCGAGTCCAGCTACCCCTGCCATATCGAAATTAACAAAGCTCGCGATAAAATTCGCGGGCTTTTTTCGTTGCCAAAAAATTTCCTCTATGATATAATTCGCCCTGCGTATGTAGTAAAAGTATTTTTAGGAGGTTAAAAAATTATGGCTAAGTATGTTTGCAATGTGTGCGGATACGTCTACGAAGGCGACGAGCCGCCGATTGAATGCCCGGTTTGCAAAGCTCCCGCCGAAAAATTCACTAAGCAGGGCGACGAATTGACTTGGGCGGCTGAACACGTCGTTGGCGTGGCCAAAGGTGCGCCCGAAGACATTTTGAAAGACCTTCGCGCCAATTTCACCGGCGAATGCTGCGAAGTCGGCATGTATTTGGCTATGGCACGCGTTGCCTATCGTGAAGGCTATCCGGAAATCGGCGAGTACTGGCGTCGCGCCGCGTTGGAGGAGGCCGAACACGCTGCCAAATTCGCGGAGCTGCTGGGCGAAGTCCTCACCGACAGCACCAAGAAAAATCTGCAAATGCGCGTAGAGGCCGAAAACGGAGCCACCGCCGGCAAAACTGACCTCGCGAAACGCGCCAAAGCTCTCAATCTCGACGCGATTCACGACACGGTTCACGAAATGGCACGCGATGAAGCCCGTCACGGCAAAGCTTTCAAAGGGCTCCTCGACCGCTACTTCGGCAAATAATTCTTGACAGAAAAATTTTCCTGTGATAGTATTTTCGCCGTTGGTAATACCCGTTCGTTAGCGGGAAATTCAAGCCTGTGGAGCGTTACATCAGACGCAAGTAGCTTCGGCAAAAGCGGACGCTAAGAAGCAGGAATGGGACATGGGTCAAAAGCCCTGTAAGTTCTTAGTAACGGAGTGTCCGAGCGGTTGATATAAGTAATAAGCCGCTCTAGGTGGAGAGGTGTCCGAGCGGTTGAAGGTGCTTGACTCGAAATCAAGTGTGGTCACAAGCCACCGTGGGTTCGAATCCCACCCCCTCCGCCATAACTGAGAAATTTATAAAGCCGCCTAAGCGCGGCTTTTCGCGTTATCGAGGTGATTTTATGATTAAAAAAGTTTTGGCGATAATAATTTTGGCGGCGATTCTTTTTGCGGGCTGTGGAAAGGAGGATTCGCCCGAAACCGCACTAAATGATTTAAAATTTGCGCTCGCCGAAAGAGATTTACAAAAGCTCGCCGAGCGCGTAAACTTAGACGAATTCTTTTCCAAAACTTACGACGCGGCGACGATTGAACTTGTAAAGAATTACGATGCGTACAAGGAAAAATATCCCGACGACCCGTATTTCCAACACAGCGCGGAATTTATCACCAATTACAACGCCGAGCATAAAAATTTGCATTTGGAATTTCTGCACGGCGTTGCGGATTCGTATTTCGCCAAAATTCCGGAACCTGCGACGCCTGAAGAAAATCCTACAGCTTACGTTGCCAACGAGTTTGAAAAAATTCGCCAAGCTACCAACGCCGCAGTCAAAGAAATTTCTATCGGCGAAAATTACGCGGTGATAACTTTGGACGTGACGGGCGATAACTCGTTGCGCGGGAAATTTATCGGGCAAATGACTTTCAAATTAGCCTTTCGCAAGGAAAATGGACGTTGGCTACTCGATAAAATAGAAAATCTCGACGAATTAACGCCTATTCTCGTCGATAAGGCAGAAATTATTTGGGTAAATCTCTAGGAGGATTCAAAAATGGCAAAAAAGTTGCGTATAGAGAAATTGCAGGAGCTTATCAAACAGGAAATGGGAAAAATGTTGCTGACAGACTTAAAAGACCCGCGAATTGGTTTCGTGACGGTAACTGATGTAGAATTGACTGGCGATTTGCGCTCCGCAAAGATTTTTGTTAGCATCATGGGCGACGACGATAAAATTAAAAATTCTCTCGAAGGACTTCAAAGCGCGCTCGGTTTTATTCGCCGTGAAATCGGTCAGCGCATTAAAATCAGATTCACGCCGGAAATTTCGTTTGCGCTCGACACGTCACTTGATTACGGCGACCATATTCAAAAACTTTTGCTCAAAGTGGAAGGAGATACCAAAAATGTTGATAACGTTCAAGCAGGCAGCGAGCAAACTCAAAGCCGCTAATAAAATTTTAATCACGGCGCATATACTTCCCGACGGCGACGCTATCGGCTCAACTCTCGCGACTATGCAAATGCTCCGCGCTCTCGGCAAGTCCGCGCAGGTTTTCATTGATGACGACGTTAGAAAAAATTTGCACGTCCTGCCGCATTTTGAAGAAATTCGCCGCCCCGTCGACGGTGAGAAGTTCGACGCGGATTTATTGCTGATTCTCGACACTTCGCCCGACAGGATTGGCAACGTCGCGAAAATGACTGACGCGCCGATTTTGAATATCGATCATCACGTCACGAATAAAAATGACGCGGGCGATTTATACGTTGAGCCTGACGCGGCGGCGACTTGCGAAATTATTTTTAAACTCGCGGGCGAACTTAATGTAAAAATCACGCCTGAAATCGCCACTTGCCTTTACACCGGCCTCGCGACTGACACCGGCTTTTTCCAATTCTCAAATACTCGCGCAGAAACTTTTAAAACGGCGTCCGAGCTCGTAAATTGCGGCGTCAAACCGAATATTATTTCCGAGCAAATGGAAAGGCGTTCTGCGGCGGAAGTTTTGAGTATGCGGACGGCTTTAAACTCCCTAAAAATTTTTTACGGCGGAAAAGTCGCGGGAATGTTCCTAGATTTGCCAACTATGCAAAATTGCGACTCCACAGAAGGTTTTATAGATTTAATTCGCGTAATTGACGGCGTCGACGTGGCGTTCATGATTAGCGAGCGTTCGGAAAAAGTTTGTCGGGTCAGTATGCGTTCAAAAGGCGTCGACGTGTCGAAAGTCGCGAATGAACTTGGCGGCGGCGGGCATATTCGCGCGGCAGGTTGCACGCTTTATACGACGCTTGATGACGCGGAGAAAATTTTAGTCGCGGCAATCGGAAAAGCTTTATGAGCGACGGTTTCATAAATCTCAACAAGCCTTCGGGCATGACGAGCCATGACGCCGTTAATCGGGTGCGGAAAATCTTTTCTACGCGTAAAGTTGGGCACGCCGGAACGCTAGACCCGCAAGCCGCTGGAGTTTTGCCCATTGCGATTGGTCGAGCCACTAAATTTATCGAATACCTCGCCGATTGCCAGAAAATTTATCGCGCTGAAATTTTATTCGGAATTGCGACCGATAGCGGCGACTTGGACGGCAAAATCATCTCCCGCGCCGATAATAATTTCAAAATGCCGACCGTTGACGAGTTCAAAGCTGTTTTAAAAAATTTTATCGGCGAAATCGAACAAACTCCGCCAAAATTTTCCGCAATCAAAATTCACGGCAGAAAAGCTTACGACCTCGCCAGGAAAAATCTTGAATTCGATATGCCAAGCCGCCACGTTAAAATTTTCGACTTAAAACTCCTCGCGCTTGAAAAAAATTCCGCAACTATCGAAATTTCTTGCGGAAAAGGCACTTACATTAGAAGTTTGGCAATCGACATCGGCGAACGGCTCAAAATCCCAGCGACCCTTAAAAATCTTTTGCGATTGCGCGTCGGTGACTTCGATTTAAAAAATTCCACCACTCTCGACCAACTCACCACAGAAAATATTTTACCCGTCGAAACTTGCTTGAATCACTTGCCGCGCTTTGAACTTAACGAAAACAGAATCCGCGCTTTTCTGAACGGCTTACCAACTACAATTCACGCGCCCGATAAAAATTCTTTGCGAATCTTTGCGAGCGGGAAATTTTTGGGCGTCGGCAAAATCGAATGCGGCGAACTTCGCTCATCAAAAATAATTTAACTCCTACGCAAACCGCGCGGGAGTTTTTCTTTACTTTCATTCAAAAATTATGTAGAATAGCTGAAAAGTTTCAAAGGAGGCTCATTATATGACCCAACAGGAAGTTATGAAAAATTTTATGCATTCTCTCGACGAAACCGACAAAAGCGGGCGTTCGGCACTCGATGATGCAGTCAAAAGTTCCTCGAACTTCAAAAGTTATAATGAACTCGTGGAAAAATTTCAATCCGATTGGAAAAATGCAGGTAACTGGCACACATTTTTAGTCAAATACTGCGGAATTATCCTCGATAACAAAGATACCGGCTCAATTTTAGGAAAAGATGCCGGCGGCGAGACTTCAAAAGGTCCAGAAGACATTATTCCTTGCGAAGGCGACGAAATTTATCCCGAAGGAACGTCTTTTACGGTCAACGGACTGACAATTTACGGCGTTCCGGACGAAAATAGCCTCAGCGATGATGAAAAATTTATCGTGCAAGGGCTTTACAGCTGGTGGCTTAAAGAATCGCTCGATTTAATCGAAGAAAGCTACGGTTTGAGCTACTCGGAAGAAAATACGACCAACTCGCGCATGAAATTGAGACTTTTTGAAGAAGATAGCGGTCGTTTAGCTTACGTTGAACCTGACAGCAAAGACTTAAAAATAATGGAATCGCGCACGTTGGGCATAAACATGAAGAACTTTCAAGATATGTCGTCCGACAATCGTCACGGCAAAATCGAAGATGGCTTTAGCATGGACAGAACGCTTGTTCACGAACTCACACACGGCGTTATGGCGTCAAATATCAATTATATGCCTGGTTTGCCGCTTCCAATCATCGAAGGCGCGACCGCAGAGCTAATTCACGGCGTTGACGACAACAGACGCAACGATATTATAAAATATGCCAAGAATGAGGACTCTTCCTTTGAAAACCTCGTAAAATATTTGAATCCGGAGTCCGTCGGCGTGGATATGGGCTTGATACCTTATGCCGGAGGCTATATTTTTATGCGTTATTTCCTAAAGCAGGCTGCCGATACGAATTTTGATTACGATAGCTATCGCGAAAACGTTTCAGTCGACGATGAGAACTTCGCGACGAATTATTTCGACAAAGTCACGATGACCGGCAGCAATTTAGCCGATACGATTACAAATTCGGGCTCCAACGTCACGATAAACGCTCAAGACGGCGCAAATTTAATCAGAAACTATTCCGATGACGTTAAAATCACTTCGGGCGCGGGCGACGATGCCATTTCAAACAGTGGCTCGCAAGTCACAATCAAAGCGGGCGCGGGCGACGATTCCATTTTAAACACCAGCTCGCAAGTCACAATCAAAGCCGACACCGGCAACGACCTTATAGAAAACTACAGCGCGTCGAGTTTTATTTATGGCGGCGCGAAGCACGATACAATTTCAAATTTCGGCACGAATATTTTTGTTTCGGGCGGCGCAGGTAATGACGTCCTTTCTAATACAAATTCAAATGTCACTCTTTCGGGCGACGGCGGCAACGATTCAATTCAGAGTTCTGGGGCGAATTCTTCGGTAAAAGGCGGCGCAGGCGTCGATTCCATTACAAATACGGGCGAAAACGCGATAATTTGGAGCGATGCTGGCAACGATTTAATAATAAATGGTTCTGGCAGCAGTTCAATCGGACTTTCTGTAACTACAACGAGTGATGAAGACACTGATTCAAGCTCAATCGGCGCGAATTCCACTCTTTTTGGCGGCGCAGGCAATGATTCAATTCAAAACAGCGCGAAAGAGAGTTTTATTTATGGTGGAGCGGGCAAAGACAGCGTAGAAAATGGCGGAGCGAGTTCTTTTCTTTTTGGCGACGCAGGAAATGATTATTTTAGCAATGAAAGCGACTTTGTAACCATAAAAGGCGGCGCGGGTAAGGAAATAATAGAAAACAGCGGCGCGAACGCTAAAATTTACGGCGACGCGGGCAACGATTCCATAACAAACGAAAAAGTTTTTGCTACAATTTACGGCGGAGCTGGTAAAGACAGCATAGAAAACAGCGGCGCGAGTTCCGCGCTTTTTGGCGACGCGGGCAATGACAGCATTAAAAATAGCGGCGATGATATTTTAATCGTTGGCGGCGCGGGCAAGGATTCGATTTACAACAGCGGCGCGAAGGTTACAATCGATTTTGGCGCGGGAAATGATTATATTTACAACGAAGGCGCGGTTATTTCGATAAATGGCGGCGTTGGCAACGATAAAATATACAATTTCGGCGACCACATCACGATTTTTGGCGGCGCGGGCAGAGATTACATAGAAAATGACGGCGGCAAGCACATAATTTACGAATTTGGCGCGAGTGACGGCAAAGATACGGTAGTTGGCTTTAATTCGGGCGATTCGATTAAGATAAGCGGCGAATATTCTGCGATTGAGCGTGGCGACGACGTTATTATCAGTGTCAGCAAGGCTTCGATGACGTTGAAAGACGCTTCAGGAGTTGAAATTAACTTTATAACTGATGATGACGAGTTGGAAACGTGGTCTGGCGGCGAAAATCTTTCTTCAATCGTTAAAAATGACATTTTCACGGCCGCATACGATAAAATTGAGCCGAAAAGCTTAGAAAATCTTATTGAGGACGATATTTCGCTAACATATTCGGGCAAATAGTAAGCTATAACAAAAAGCATTGTTGCTATGTTAATTTTAATGGTTGACAGAAAAATTTTATCTGCCTATAATTAACTAGCTTGCGCAAAAGAGCGATAAAATATTTGGAGGTATTAGAACATGGCAGTTGGTAAGGTAAAGTGGTTCAGCGCAGAAAAAGGTTACGGATTCATTGCACGCGAAGAGGGCGACGATGTTTTCGTTCATTTCTCGGCTATTCAGAGTGACGGTTATAAAACTCTCGACGAGGGGCAAAACGTTTCGTTCGACATTATCGAGGGCGAACGCGGTCCCCAAGCAGCTAATGTGAAGAAACTTTAATCGTTGAACTGCAAATCTTATCTTAAAAATGGCTTGTTTCCGAAGAGCGTTTGTCGGGAGCAAGTCATTTTGAATTAAGGGACAAGGGAAATGGGAGAAGGGAAAAGAGTTTATGAAATTTGCATCGTGGAACGTCAACGGACTGCGTGCCAGGCTCAAAGAAGACTTTATGCCGGCTTTTAAGCAGTTGAATGCGGATATTTTCGCCGTGCAGGAAATTAAAATGCAATCTGGCGAGGCGATTTTGGATTTGGACGGCTATAAGCAGTTTTGGAACTACGGAGAGCGCAAAGGCTACAGCGGCACGGCGATTTTCTCCCGAATTGAGCCGAAAAATTTTAGTTATGGTATTGGCGTTGAAGAATTTGACTCGGAAGGGCGCGTAATAACTTTGGAGCTTGAAAATTTCTTTTTCGTCAATGTTTACGTCCCAAATTCCCATAATCTTGAGTGGTTGGAGCGTAGAATGGCTTGGGAGGATTATTTCCGCGATTTTTTAACGGATTTGGACAAAAAAAAGCCCGTTATCGTCTGCGGCGACTTTAACGTTGCTCATAACCCTATTGATTTGAAAAATCCTGCGTCGAATCATCACAGCGCGGGCTTCAGCGATGAGGAACGCGGTAAATTTTCCGAATTGCTAAATTCCGGCTTCGTTGACATTTTCCGCCAGCGAAATCCGACTTTAACCGGTGCTTACACGTGGTGGAGCTATCTTCGCAAGGCTCGCCTCACAAATGCAGGCTGGCGTATCGATTATTTTCTTATTTCCGAGCGTTTGAGCGAAAAAATTTCCGATGCGACCATTGAAAATCAAATTTTCGGTAGCGATCATTGCCCAATCACTTTGAAAACGTATCCTCTGTAAGTTTATGCTGCCCTAACATTGTCGTTAAGCTTTCTCGCGTAAATTTATACTCTTCTGACGAAAAATCTTGCCCTGCGTCGTATTTATTCGACTTCGCATTAATTATTCCGCAAAATGTATCGTAAAACATATCGTTCGTAAAGTATTTTCCCCAATTATTTCTCAACGTCGCGACTTTTTCGGGGAAAATTTCTTTATATTCGGGCGAAAAATACATGAACATTGGAATTCTTAGCATTTCAAAGCGAAAAACGTCCGGATTGTGCGAAATTTCTAAGTCCTCGCCGTGATCCGAAAAATATATCATCGCTTGCAGGTTCAAATTTGCTTTTGCATAGTCAAAAATCCTCGACAGGACAAAATCTGTGTATAAAATCGAATTGGCATAACTCGGCGCGGCTAACATCATGCCGGAGCCGTTTTTTGTCTCCCATTTTTTAAATCTGCGCGGATACCGGCTGTTATAGTAAATGTGACTGCCCATTAGGTGAAAAACTATGAAATTTTTCTCGTTCGGGTCGACTTTATCGAAGAATTTCAATAAAATTTCGTCCTCAAGCTCCGAAAAATCAAAAGTATCGTCCGTCCACTCCGAAATATCCGCAGTTTTCGCCACCAACGTTATCGCGCTGTCAAATTCGCCGTATCTGCCCTGATTGCTGAACCAATAAGTCTTATATCCAGCCTTTTTCGCCACATCAATTATCGAAACCGATTCAAAAAACTCTTTGTCGTTGTATTGGCTCTGCTCAGTCAATGCACGCTGTAAAACAGGCACAGTTTGCGTCCACGAGGCATAAACATTGCTAAAAATTATAAAATCGCCGTCGACTGGCGTTAAATTCGGCGTATTTTCCGGCGTTTCCTCGTAATCTGGATTTATTTTGGCGTCTTCGGGCAAATTTTTAACCAGAAATTTTTTTTCAAGCTTACTTTCAAGCCAAATCGTATTATCGAACGGAAAATCCGGATTATAAATGTGCATATAGTCTCGGCTCGCACTTTCGCCGATAACTAAAATTATTGTGCCGTTCAAATCATTTTTTGCCGAAATTTTTAAATCTGCAAGGCGTTCTGCGCGATTTTTACTGTAAAGTTGCGTCTGCTTGGTGTAATCCGTCACAGTTTTATATAATCCCGCCATTGAAGTTTGAGGAACATAATAAATCAGCGCAGATAAACTCCCAATCAATGAAATTATCGCCGCGAAAAGTTTTTTTCTGTCCAAAATGACTTTCGCGACGAATTTTTTATGAGTTCTGTAAAAAAATCGCAGTATAACTCCCAAAACCGCGCAGATTATTATTAAATTCGGAATTCCTATCATTGCGCGTAAAAATTCGCCCGCTTCGTGCCAATTCGTTAAATAAATCGCCATAAGCGACGCCGGCGACAGACAATGCCACGTCATACAGTAATAAATCAGCTCAACTAGCGGAATTAGCAAAAAAAATAGGTTCAGCACGCAAATTATCGCCGGAAATCGCAAAATAACGGTTGCAGAGGCTAAAAATATAAAAATCGCCGTTCCAACCGCGAAATCGTAATAAATTAGCGACATAAACCATTGCCGCTGATATGTCCACGTAAAAAATAGCGGAAATGCCGCACTCCAAGCAAATCCAGTCAGCAAATTTGGCAAATGCGCCCGCGAAAATAATTTTTCGCCGCTCGAATATTGAATCAGCCACAAAAGCGCGATTGTTATCGGGATTGGCGGCAAAAAATACTGCGGAGCCGCCGGTTGACCTATGTCAATGTAAAAAACTTCGCCCAGATAATAATAAAGTGCCGCGTAAGCCAAAAATTTCTTTGAATCGGACATTGAAACCACTTTTCCCCTAAAAATTTTGTTGTGAAGCTCGAATGATTCTACCTTGACGAAAAATTTCTGTCAAACGTAAAAAAAATCGCCAGCGAAGGCGATTTTGTCGTTTGAAAGTGATTTTGGAGCTTTGAAAGGCGTTTTGAGCGTGCAAAGTACCAATTCCAATATATTGGAATTTGTCAATCAGCCGCTGACAATGGCACTAACAAGCCAAATCGCAAGCGGAATCGTCACGAACGCAATTCCGATAAAGTCAATGTAAACGCCCGTTTTAATCATTTTGGTAATTGGGACATATCCTGAGGCGTAGACAATGGCATTTGGCGGCGTCGAGACCGGTAACATAAATCCTAGCGACGCGCTCAAAGCAATGCCGACCGATACCGGCACCGGACTTAAGCCCGCCGAAACCGCTATTGTTATCGCCAAAGGACCAATCATATTCGTTGCCGCCGTGTGCGAAGTCAATTCCGACAACAACAACGCTAAAACCGAAAAAACCGCGACTAAAACGACTTGCGACGCCGCGCCGCCCATTGCATTGACGATTAAATCGCCGAGCCATTGCGATAAGCCCGTTTTGTACATCATTCCGCCCATTGCTAGCCCGCCGCCGAATAAAATCAACGTGCCCCACTCAATGCCCGCTGCCGCTTCCTTCCAAGTGATTGTGAATTCGCGTTTCGAGAAGTTCACGGGCAAAATAAATAGCAATAACGCGCCCGCCATAGCCGCTATCGCTTCTGGGAAAAGTTGATTGTACATTTTCAAAATTGGGCTGGTTTCGCCTAAGAACATGTTCAAAAAGCCCGGAATAATCCATAGCGCAACCGCTAACAAAAACGCACATAACGTATTTTTTTGCGAGCGCGTCCAACTTCCGAGTTCTTTTATCTTTGTGCGTATGAATTCTTCTGCGCCGTCGATTTTTTCAACGTCTGCAGGGAACATGCGCGACAAAACGACGTAAGCGATTATAAAATAGAAAAACATTGCGAAAAAGCCCCAAATCATCCACTCGAAAAACGAAATGTGAATGTTTTCCATTGAATCGAGGAAACCGAGCATGATTAAATTCGGAGGCGTGCCGATTGGGGTTAAAACGCCGCCGATTGATGCCGAATAAGCCGTCATGAGCATTAAACCTGTCGCGTATTTGTACTCTGACAAGTCGATTTCGCGCCCGTTAGCCGCCATCATGTCTTTAATTGAATTCAGCAAACCTAAACAAATCGGGAACATCATCGCGGCGGTCGCAGTATTGCTCACCCAACCCGAACAAAGCGCAGTTGCCAGCCCGATTGCTAAAAAAATTCTGCGCGGATTGGAGCCGACCCAATTTCTTGACAAAAGCCAGTATGCAAAGCGTTTATCAAGCCCGTGCATCATCATTGCCTTAGCCAAAATGAATCCGCCCATGAATAAAAATATCATCGGGTTAGAAAATGCCGCGAAAGCGGTTGAAATTGGGATTGCGCCCGTGATTACGGCTAAAGTTGGCCCCAAAAGTGAAGTTACAGGTATTGGAACGGGTTCAGTAATCCACCAGAGCGCGACGAGCACCATAATTGCTAAAAGTTTATGCGCTTCGAGCGTTAGGGCGTCAATCGGCGTTAAAATTACCGCGATTGCGAGGATTGGCGCGACGACTAAGCCAAAAGTCCGCCGTTTTCGGTCAAATGCTTGTTCAGCGTCTTTTATTCGTTTTGCATCGGAATTTTTATCTTGCATTGAAATTCTCCCCCTTTTATGCTAAATTTTAGCAAACGCCGCGCATATTTTCAACGGAAAGGGGAATTTTCATGACGATAACAGAAATTGAAAAGCAATTAGACATAATCAAGGGCGATAGGCTAGTTGGAGCGCATCACGACGACATATTTTTTACGACATACGCGGATATGGAGGCATTGGAACGAATAATTGCGCTGATAAAGTTTTTGAGCGAGAAAAACCCTTCGGACGAGGTAAAAATTGCAGAAATTTTATCGGCGGCGAACATTGAGGCGGTTACTTTTAAAAAGTAACCAAACAGTTGACGCGTCCGACGTTACGACAATTCGGACGTTATTGCCGCGTTCGTGCTTTTTTATGGAGTGACGACGAAATTTATTTGCAAAAGAGCGGGTCTTGAGGCGGCGAAGACGGAATTTTTGAGCGAACCGAGCACGCGAGATAAATTTACAGTTTTTGAGCCGTCGAAATTTTTGATTGAGCCGTCGACGTTCACGCTCCAAAGGTCAATCCAAGTCGGCAATTTGTAACCGCGTTCAGTTGGCATAATTTTTATTCGTACGAAGTTTAATTTCCCTTCAGCGAGTGATTTTTCGGGTGTCAGGGAGATTTTCAGCAAAAAACTTTGCGATTGTCTGTCATCTTTGAGCAAAGAGACGCGGACATCATTTTTTTCGCGCAAAATCCAATTTTCATCGCCATCGACAGCAAAAATTTCAATCTCGGTATCGAAATCGGACAAATCGAGCGGACAAGCTCCCAACGGCGGCTGATATTGCCAATTCAACATGAAAGAGGCGGCAGAATTGAAATTATCGAGTCCGAATTCCTTAGCGCGCCCGTCCAAGCCCAAAGTATCATCAGAATAAAAATTTTCAACGTCGCTAAGCTCAAAATTGGAAAAATCGCTAGGATTTTCAGTTAAATTTTCGGAGAGGAGCAAATAACCGGTATCATTGGGCAAAGTCTGCTGTTCATTGAACTTTTGGAGGAAATTTTTAACAAAATCATCGCGCCCCATGATTAAAAGGTAAAACGGGCGGAAACGGTCGGGATTGTCCCAAGAATTGTAATTAAATTTGGCGGCATTCAATCCCACGTCGAAAATATCGCCGTAGAAAGAATTTTTAATGCCGATAACCGCAACCGCTAAGTGATTCGCAAAAAATTTCTCGCGCAACTTCTGAGTGACGTTTGACCAATCGGATTCGCTCTCAAATAAATCCGTGACGATAATCGACAGGTGATTAGGGTCTGCGCGGTCGACGACGTTAGCGACAGAGGTAATCAATTCGGTGTAAACATCGGGCGACGTGAATTTTCGATAATTAGCGCGGTCGAGCGGGTGAATCTGTTCGCCGAAGCTAAAAAAATTCGTCTCGCCCATTGCGCCGCATAAATCGCCGAGCAAATCGGGCAAAGTCAGATAAACATTGCCCGCCGCGAGGGTCGTAAAGCCCTTCATTGAAACGGTCGCGTCAAAATAAATATCCGTGTCGATTTTCTCCGGCGCAGTCAAAGCACTAGGCAAAGTTCCAGGCAAAGGCGGCACAGATTGAATTTTTTGACCGCAACCCGCTAAAAATATCGCCGCGCAGATGATTAACAAAAATTTTTTCATTACATCGCCTTAACGGGAATCGGGCCGCGTGAAAGTGCAATCGTCCCGGTGCGAGCAATCTCGACAATCTCATAATCGCTCAAGACTTCGCAAATGGCGTCGATTTTATTCTGACTGCCCGTCAACTCGATAACAACATTTTCGCTGGTAATGTCGACGATTTGCGCGCGGAAAATATCGACGACGCTAACCAAATCTGCGCGGGTCTGCTTATTCGCCCGAACTTTAATCATAACGAGTTCGCGCTCAATCGAAGGCGACTTGCTAAGATTAACAATTTTAATCACGTCGATAAGTTTCGACAGCTGATTGACAACCTGGTCAAGCTCGTTTTCCGATTCGACGCTGACAACAATATTTATGCGCGTGACTGACGGCTCTTCGGTATAGCCCGCCGAAATGCTCTCAATGTTGAAGGCGCGACGGCTGATAAGTCCTGAAACGTGCGCCAAAACGCCGGGCTTATTCTCAACCAAGACCGCTAAAAAATATTTCTTCAAGTTAAATCCTCCCTAAATTCTATTGAAAAATTGTCGGACTTTTTATATAATGCGACTTGTCAATTACTGACAAATAATTCTAAAGAGGTGTTCCTATATGAAAAGGATACTCGGCATATTACTAGCACTTATTGTCATGCTGGCCTGCGTGGGTTGCGGCGGCGGAGATAAGCCCGCCGATAAGCCTGCCGATAAACCGGCTGCTCCTGCGGAAACCGAGCAGAAGTCGGACAAAGTCGGTGCACTTATGCCAATCGGTTTGGACGAGGAAGGCTATAAACGCTGGACGAAAGACATTGCTAAAAACGAAGGGCAACCCGCCGGCTATGCCGCCCCGAATACCGTAGTCTTCTTCAACGATATTAAATCTATGGTGTTGGCTCTCGAATCCAAACAGATTGACCGTTTCGCGACTAGCAAAATAGTTGGCAATTACCTCGTGGCGCACAACGATAAACTCAAACTCATCGACGACAACTTCAAGCCCATTTTAGGCTACTCGATGGCTATGCAGGAAAAAGACGAGGCGCAAATCGAAGAGATTAACAAAGCTATTCAAGCTATGAAAGATGACGGCACGCTCGCTAAAATCGTTAAGGAAAACGTATCAGATTTAGCCGGCAATGACCCTGTTGCGACGCCCATTCCTGTTATCGACGGCGCAGAGACAATTAAAGTTGCTGTGACGGGCGATAGACCTGCTATGGACTGCATTCTTGCCAACGGAACTCCTGCCGGTTTCAACATTGCATTTTTGAGCGAACTCGGCAAGCGCATTAACAAGAATTTTGAAATTATCGACGTTGATTCCGGTGCTCGTAGTGCTGCGCTGGCTTCCGGGCAAGTCGATGCGCTGTTCTGGGTTGTCGGCACTTACGACAAAGACGGAAAAGCTTTGCCCTATCCGCTCGACAGCATGGAAGGCGTTGCGACTTCGATTCCCTACCTCATGGACAGTCGCGTTGGTGTAGCGTTGAAGTAATTCGCGAAAATAATCCGACAAGCAAGCACTCTCAACGGGTGCTTGTTTTTAATTGCCCAAAACCATTTGGTCTAAACGCTTGCCGCCCGGCACCATAGGAATAACGTTTTCTTCTTCCGGAACGTAAACGTCAATGAGCGCCGCGCCCTTTGAAAACATTATCTCAACTAAATCGTCTTCTAATTCGTGCGCCTTAGTCAGCCGATAGCCGCGAATGCCCATAGCTTGCGCAATCTTCACGAAGTCGCGCTTATATTTGAGTTCGGAGGCGGAATAGTGATGATTGTAGAAAAGGCGTTGCCACTGCCCGACCATGCCCAAAATAAAATTGTGGACGATAACAATTTTAATGTCGATGTTGTTGTCGGCAATCGTGGCGAGTTCCTGAATATTCATCATGATAGAGCCGTCGCCGGTGAACAGCACGACATTTTTATCAGGGCAAGCCAACTTCGCGCCCATAGCCGCCGGCAGTCCGAATCCCATAGTGCCCAGCCCGCCCGAAGTCAAAAATTGGCGCGGCTTGCGAGCTTTAAAGAATTGCGCCGCCCACATTTGATGTTGTCCAACGTCAGTCACGGCGATTGTATTATCGTCGCAAATGTTGCTAATTTTGCTGATGAGCGCGCCGGGCTTAATCGCGTCGCCTTCGTCCTGCCAATCGAATGGGTGCTCCAAACCTTTTTCAATGGCTTGAGACTTCCACGCCGAAAATTTTTCTGCAAAGTTTGTCCGCGATTCGTCGAGCTTACTTTTGAACATAGGCAACGACTCGCGCAGGTCGCCCAAAACTTTCAAATTGGCTTGAACATTTTTATTGACTTCGGCGGGGTCAAGCTCGAAATGTACAATCTTAGCATTCGGCGCAAAATCTTTGACGCGCCCCGTAACCCTATCGCTGAATCTCATTCCGATACACAACAACAAATCGCAAGTTTGAATCGCCATGTTCGCGCCGTATGAACCGTGCATACCCGCGAAGCCTAAAAAGCCGTCGGTATTTGCGTCAATGCAACCCAAGCCCATAAGCGTTGAAGTCGACGGGCAACCCAATCGCGCCAAAATCTTCCGCAAGTCGCTTGAAGTCTCGGAACCTGTCACGCCGCCGCCAACAAAAATCAGCGGGCGTTGGCAAGCCTCGACGGCTTTTATAACTTCGTCAACTGCGATTTCCACGACGGGATATTTGCCGCTGTAGCCAAGCAGATTTATTCTGTCGGGGTATTCAAAATCAAATTCGGTGTTGAAAACGTCGGCGGCAATGTCAATCGACACAGGACCAGGACGACCCGTCCGCGCTATGAAAAACGCTTCCTTGACAATGCGCGGCAAGTCGTTCACGTCTTTGACAAGGTAGTTATGTTTGGTAATGGGCGTAGTGATTCCGTAAACGTCGACCTCTTGAAAAGAATCTTTGCCGATAGCGGGATTGGCGACCTGCCCTGTTATGCAAACCAGCGGAATTGAATCCATATTTGCAGTCGCAATGCCCGTGATTAAATTCGCCGCGCCGGGTCCCGAAGTTGCGATAACTACGCCGACTTTGCCGCTTGCACGAGCATAGCCGTCCGCCGCGTGAACCGCGCCTTGCTCATGTCCCGTCAAAATGTTCGGGAACTCCATTTTATAAATCTCGTCGTAAAGTTTCAGCACGACGCCGCCAGGGTAGCCGAAAACCAATTCAACGCCCTCATTTTTCAAGCTCTCAAGTAAAGCTCGCGCTCCATTCATTCTCAAATTTATTTCCCTCCCTAAACTTAGTGCTGTTGATTATACAACGAATAGCGCAAGTTGCCAACAAAAAAAGCCGCCAACTTGACGGCTCGTCATTCGCAAAAATATTTCATACCGGTTTTTTTCCATTCCTTTTTGGTGTAGAGGATTTTGTAATTGGTGACGCCCGTCAAGCTAGAAAGTTCGCCGATAAATTTTTCGCATTCGTCGCGGGTTTTAGCGTGAATCATTGTATAAAGATTATAATTCCAATTCGGCACGGGCGTCCTATCGTAGCAATGCGAAACTGCCGCGTGATTGCTCATAATCTGCGCGGTTTGGTCGAGTTTATCGGGCGCGACCTGCCAAGCGCATAGAGCATTTGCATTGAAGCCAACTTCGCGATGACGGAGGACGGCTCCCATTTTGCGAATTTTCTTTTCCTCGACAAATTTTCTTACACGTTGCAGAAATTCTTCCTCGCTTATGCCGACGCGCGCTGCCAAAATTTTATACGGCTCCTCGCACAGCGGGAAATCTTCCTGCAACGCCTTGATTATTTCCTTATCCCGCTCACTTAAAATTTCCAAGTCCGACCCTCCGAGCTATTGGAGTTTGAACTGCACATTGATTTTGTATTTCTTATTCGCCTTGAGTTTAATCATATCTTCGACGCCGCGCAGAGACCGAATCTCCGCCAAAATATTTTTCTCGTATTCGGGGCTTGGCGTCAGTAGCGTAAACCACAAATTATAAACGCCTTCGCGCTCGTAATTATGAGTTGCGCCGGGATATTTGTTGACGGCTTCGGCTACCGCGCACAACTCCGACGGCTCGACCTTCAGCGCGATTAGCGTTCCGTGATAGCCCAGCCGATTTGAATCGAAAAACGTCCCTATCCTGCGCAGAAACCCTGCCGCTTTGAGTTCGCGCAGTCGTGCCAAAACTGTAGCTTCGTCCGTGCCGAGTCGCCTTGCCATTTCCGCGAACGGATGACTGCAAATGGGTATGTCGCCCTGCAAGAGGTTCAACAGAGCTTTGTCAAATGTCGAAAGCCTCGTCATATTAAACTCTCCTCCTGCGCCGCCTACGCTCAACGGCGCAATTTTTGTTGGAGCTATTTTATCAAAGACTTTGCGATAACGTCAAGCAATTCTGAACGACCTTCATTTTTTATCGACGAGTACGGCAGGATAGAATCATCGTCGACGCCCAGAGAATTTTTTATAACGTTGAGATGTTTTTGGCGTTCGGTTTTGCCGAGTTTATCAGACTTAGTCGCGACGACCAGCACAGGCAAATTTTTTTCTACGAGGCTTGCAAATGATTTCAAGTCGGACTCTTGCGGCGGGTGGCGCATGTCGATTAGTTGGCAAACGAATTTAATATCGCGGCGGCTCGAAAGGTATTCGTCAATAAATTTCGCCCAAAGTTTGCGATTGGTCTTGGAAGTTTTCGCATAGCCGTAGCCGGGCAAGTCGACGAGATAAAATTCGTGGCGGGCGTCGTCCGGAGTTTTCAAGGTGACACGGAAAAAATTTATCGTTTGAGTTTTGCCGGGCGTCCCCGATGTCCGCGCCAAAGCTTTCCTATTAGTCAGAGAATTTATCAACGACGACTTGCCGACATTCGACCTGCCAACGAAGACAATTTCGGGCAAAAGTTCTTCGGGGCAACTTTTCCTGCTCACCGCCGAAGTAATATATTCGCTCCTTATGACTTTAATTTCGTCCATGTCATTTCCTCCATAGATTATGGCAAAACGAATCCCCCGTGCAGGTCTCCACAATTCTGCGCGGGGGTCTTCGTTTGTGAGCACGATGCTGAGTATTTACTGTGTGGTGTATTCTTGCGCTGAAAATTTATCACACAATTATTATTTTGTCAATCTCACCAGTTCTCGAAGCGGCGATTCTTATTCAAGCCGCGAATTAAATTCATATCGTCCGCCGTCAACTCGAAATCGAACACGTCAAAATTCTCCGCAATGTGGTTTTTATTCGCCGAGCCAGGAATCACAACATAACCCGCTTGCAAGTGCCAACGCAAAATAATCTGCGCGGGCGACTTGGAATATTTTTGCGCAAGCTGTTTGATTGTCGCGTCGGAGAAAATTTTCCGTGTATTGCCGCGCCCGCCGAAGGGATACCAACTCTCGACGACTGCGCCATATTTCGCGACGTAGCTTTGAAGATTTTCGTTCTGATAGTAAATGTGATTTTCATTCTGAACTACGGCGGGCATAATTTCGGCGATATTTTTAATCCGGTCGAAGTCGTGCGGCGTGTAGTAATTTGAAATGCCAATCGAGCGAATTTTTCCCGCACGAACTCCACGCTCCAAAGCTTTGTAAACTTCCTCGTCATTGTAGCCGGGTTGGTGAATCAACATTAAGTCGACGTAATCAAGATTCAAATTTTTTAGCGAATCGTCAATCGCCTTGTCTGGGGAATTGTAAGTGCTCGGCATAATCTTCGACGTGATGAAAATTTCCTCGCGGGTAGCAATGCCGTCAGCAATCGCCCTTTGCACGCCGCGCCCGACCCCGACTTCATTGCCATAATAACGCGCCGTGTCAATCAATCGGTAGCCTACCTTCAGCGCGTAGTAAACGCAATCCTCTGCCGTATCGTCGTCGAGCGTCCACGTTCCCAAGCCAAGTCGCGGCATTTTGTAGCCGCTGTTCAAAGTCACAAAATCATTTTTCATTTCCGGTTGAGTCTCCTTTTGCGCAGCGCACGCGCTGAAAAAATTCACGAACACCGCGCAGATTATCAGCATAAAAATTTTCTTAAACATGGTTCACCTCGCACGATTTATTTTGGAAGCAAGGACGCCCGCGCCAAAGCCGTTATCAATATTGACGACGCCGACGCCCGACGCGCAACTATTGAGCATGGCAAGCAGAGCCGCTAAGCCTTGAAACGACGCGCCATAACCGACCGAAGTTGGCACCGCGATTACCGGACGATTCGTGAGGCCGCCGACTACGCTAGCCAACGCGCCCTCCATGCCCGCCACGACGATTGTCACATTAGCGGAAGTGATTTTATCAATGTGTGCGAAAAGTCTATGAATGCCCGCTACGCCGCAATCGTAACAAGTCTCTACGGCATTGCCCCAAAGATACGCGGTAAGGCGAGCCTCTTCGGCGACGGGGACATCACTTGTGCCGGCCGTCACGATTAGAATTTTTTTCTGGTCGTCGCGATTCAAAGTCTTATCGCGGTCAACGTAAATCATGCGCGCTGTCTCGTCGAAAATCGCGGCGGGAATTTCATCGCGCAGGAAGTCGAATTGCTCACGAGTTGCGCGGCTTGCAATCAAATTGCCCGTGCTCCGTTCGTAGAGATTTTTGAAAATAATTTTGAGTTGCTCTTTAGTCTTGCCTGGCGCGTAGACGACTTCGGGGAAACCTTGCCGGAGTTCGCGTCCATGATCAATCGTAGCAAAGCCGAAACTTTCCGTCGCCAATGAAAAATTTTTCAGCTCGGCAAGAACTTTTTCCTCAGCGACTTCGCCCGTCTTGTATCGCCTTAGGAGTTCAAGCAAAATTTTTTCAGTCATACAGTTCACCTCGCCGCTACAATAAATCATAAAGCGTACTATAAGTCAAACCTAATTAGCAAAAATTGCGCATTAAAAAAGCGGCGCGGGGTTTGAAGGTTCGCGCCGTTTTTTGCAAAGGCTTAATTTATTAGGTCGTTCATGCGTTCGAGCGGCGTGCTCAAATCCATGTGACCAGAAAGAGTTTCTATTTCCTGCCCGTCAACCAAAAATTTTACGCGCTTGACTTCAGGGAAATTTGTCAGGGTGTTGACGACCGAGCCGACTAAAAATTCTTCGCCAGTCGAGCCGCCCACAAAATTTTTCAAAAAAGCTCCGTCAAGATCGACAGTCGCTAAATCGCCTGCAATCGTCACGCTCCTAATCTGCGCGTTGTTCGGGAAAATTTTCGTCAAATTATCCTTGCCGGGGTCTTCAAGCAAACTTTCAACGGCGGCAGTATATTTGCTCGTCGAATCGTCAAAAGTAATCTTGCGCTCGACTTCGACAAGTTTCATGCCCGAATCGTCAGGGTAATAAACTCCAACGTTCAGTGATTGCGTTGCCGATTTTTTTGTTGTCGACGAATTATCTTCGGGCTTTTGAGTCGGCTTTTCGGATTCGTTTGCGCTGTTAGGCTTTTCGGGTTTAACTTCGGGTTTAGTAATGGGTTTTGACTGCGCGGGCTTATCGGGCGGCGGCTCGGTAGGCTCTTGAGGTTTATCGCAGCCCGCTGTGAACAGAAGTAGCGCGAGCATTGCCGGTAGTAAAATTTTCTTCACGTCAGTTAATTCCTCCTTGATTGAAGTAGCGATTCACGGCGTTAGTGATTGCCTGCGCAAGTTTCTGTTGATAATCGTTGCTTGCCAATAATTTTTCTTCGCGAGGGTTAGTAATGAAGCCCAGTTCGATAAGCGAGGCGGGGCATTTGGAATGCGTCATTACATAAAATCTAGCCGCCTTGACGCCGCGATTGTTAAGACCGCCGAGCCTAAGAAGTTCTTCGTTGAGAAGGCGGGCGAGGCGTTCGCCTTTGACGGCGGTGGGCGCGTGATAAGTTTCGACGCCATTAGCGTTGCTGTTTGAAAAGGCGTTGCAATGGACGCTGATAAAAAGGTCGGCGTTTGGCGGAGCCTTATCGACGCGCGCTTGAAGTTCGGTAGCATCAGAGACGCCCGGCGCGGCAACGTCAATATCAGTCGTCCGCGTCATTATAACGCTATAACCGCTTGCGGTCAAAAGTTTTTGCGCTTTGAGCGAGACGGCTAAGGCGACAGATTTTTCCGTTACGCCGGTCGGCCCGATTGCACCCGCGTCGGAACCGCCGTGACCAGGGTCGAGCACGATAATTTTATTGAAATTGTCAATGCCGCCCAAAGTTTGCTCTTCGACCTGCGCGGCAACTTTTTTCACGTCTAGGACAAGGCGAGCGTCTTTTTTATCGGCGCGGCTGGCGGGTTCGAGCGAAAATTTCACATTGCCTTCGAGTAGTGATTTAAAGTGTATTTGAATGCTGGTGTGATTCTTTTGCGTTTTGTTGGCGAGAATTTTTTCGACGAAATTTTTTGCGCCCGATTGGATTTGCGTGCCCGAAAGGCGACTAACTCTGCCGGGCAAAGTGTTATCGAGTTCGACGCGCAAAATCCCGTTTTTTAATTCGGTCGTGACATCATCGGCGTAAAGTTTTCCGCCGTCGTAGGAAATTTCGATTCGGAGTGTTTCTTTATCGAGGTCGAAGGCGTTTACTGCGGTGAGCTCTACAGACTTAGCCGACGCTACTGACGCGATTGTCAAAACGATTAGTAGCGTGAAACACGTTAAAATTTTTCTTAGCAAAATCATTCCCCATTCCTAGTTCTTAAAAGCTCTTTTGCCTCGTCGAGTGCCGCTTGAGTTTTCTCCGGCTCACGAGAAATTGTAAACTTGAGATAATCGCCCTCGCCTGCGCCCTTTGGTAAAAAATCTGCCGGCAAAACGAATTCGCGATACTCGTCGTCTTCTTCCTCCAACAAAAATACTGCCATTTCCGAATCGTCTTCAAGCTCCTCTATTCTGTCAAGGAACACGCTCATTTCTTTTTGAGTTCTTTCTTGTGAGCTATCCATTTGTCTACCCAATCCCCCTTCTTTTCAGGCGCGACAGAGAAATTTTTCCCGTCGCTCGTCACAGTAATTATTCCATTAAAGCGCGTGCAGAAAATATTTTCTTTGCTGGCGCACTTCAAGTAATACTTAAGAATTCTGGCGTTAGGATTGCCGGTGCGAACACCTTTTGCCATTCTATCTTCCGTGCTGATTAGCACAGCACTAGGGTTAATCGTCGTGACAAATTCTTTCGACGATGAAGTCCCTGTGCCGTGATGCCCGCTCTTTAATACGTCGCATTTTAAATTCTCAGCGTTATTGCTCGCCAAAATTTTCGCTTCGGATTCTTTTTCGCAATCGCCAGTGAACATCATCGAAAAGTCCTTGTACGTCAGCTTGCCGACGATACTAACATTGTTCATTCTGTATTGTCTATCTTCTTTATCATATGCTTTGCCGTTTATCGTTTCGACGAATTCAGAAGTCGGCCAGATGACTTTAAAATTGACGCCGTTACCGAAGTCCAAAGTATCGCCCGTTTTCAAGCTTTGAGGCGATATGCCTTTCTTGTTTATAGTCTTCATCAATCTTCTGTAGACTTTTGAAGTGTATAGAACGCCGTTGTCGTAAAATTCGCCGACAGAAATTTTTTGGAGGTAAGGATATGTTGCGAGTTCTTCTTGAGTTGGATCGAGTAACATTTTCGCGCCGCCGATATGATCGGAATGGGGGTGCGTCAAAATGAGTTTATCAATCCTTGTGACGGAAAATTTTTCGAGTCCTTTGATAAGGTTAGCATTTTGGTCGATTTTAGCGGTATCGATTAAAATTGTTTGCTTACCAGTTTGAATCAAAATGGCGTCGCCGTGTCCGATGTCGAGCATGGAAATTTTCAAATCGCCTTTGACGTTTTGGGCGAGCGTAGCGGCTTCGGCTTGAGTGACGCCTAGTATAAACGCTACGGACAGGAAAGCCGCTAACAAAAATTTTTTAAGCAAAGTAATTCCTCATTTCTTCTTATCCTTTTTCTTTTTCGCAATCCATTTGTCTAGCCAACCTTCTTTCTTTTCGGGCGCGACGGAGAAGCTTTGACCGTCGGTGGTGATTGTAATTGTGCCGTTCCAACGCGTGCAGAGAATATTTTTCTTATCGATGCCATGCGCCAGATAAGTTTCGAGCGGTTCAAGGTGCGGGTGTCCGTAAGTATTGCGGCGTTCTTCTTCGGGACCACACGAAATTAAAACGCAACTCGGATTGACTGCCGCGACAAAATTTTTCGTCGAGGCGGTGTAGCTACCGTGATGACCGCTTTTGAGCACGTCACACTTTAAAGCCTTTACCTTACTATTTGATAAGACTTCGGATTCAGCTTCCTTTTCGGCATCGCCAGTGAACATCATCGAAAAGTTTTTGTAAGTTAGCTTGCCGATGACGGATTCGTTATTTGGGTCGGACTTTTGCCCGCCATTAACCGCGTCGACAAGTTGGGGCGTCGGGTAGAGGACATTGAACTTGACACCGCCTCCGAAGTCCAAAGTGTCGCCCGCCTTCAAGCCTTTATGGGTAATGCTCTTGGCGTCGATAGCTTTCATGTAACTTTTATAAAGCGGCGACGTTGCGGCGATTCCGTTGTCGTAAACTTCAGCGACCGAAATTTTTTCGAGATAGGGATTAGCTTTGATTTCCTTCGCGCTCGGATTGATTAAAGCTTTCGCGCTGCCGATATGGTCGGCGTGCGGGTGCGTCAGAATGATTTTATCAATCTTCGTGACGGAAAATTTTTCGAGCTCGCTGACTAAAAGGTCGCGCTCGTCGGTGTCAGAGGTGTCGATAAGAATAGTCTGCTTTTTGGTCTGAATCAAAATTGCGTCGCCCTGCCCAACGTCTAGCATCGCAATTTTTAAATCGCCATTGACATTTGAAGAGGGCTTAGCGGCTTCGGTTTGAGTTTCGGTTTGTGATTGCGCTTGCGGCTCCGGTTTTGATTCCTCCTTTGCTCCTCCGCAACCGCTAAAAAGCAATGCGCAAAGCGTAATGCTTAATGCGTAATGAAAGATTTTCTTCATTGAATCATCCTTTCTCGTTGTTGTAGAGTATATAAACCCGAATTGCCTTCATCACCGCCCAAACGCTGAACGACGCAATATAAATTTTGTCGATTAGCGACAGATTATCGTAATCGAAATGCATAAATAAAAATATCGCCGCCAATATAATCAATGCGTCGAATTTGTCAAATGCTTTCTTCAAAATTTCTATCAAAATTTTCCGCCTCCTTTTTGCGATGATTATACATGTTTATTTCAGTTTTGACAAAGGTTTTCGCAAAAAAAAATCACCCAAATTTTTCTGGGTGATAAAATTTATGGTGGTGAGGTATTAGTTAGTGAATTGCGCGTTGATATGCTTCCATGCTTCGTCGCGAGTGACTTTTTTGCCGTTGATAAAATATTCATTAGCTTTGGAAGTGCCCATAAGGTCGCCTCCAATGCTACCATCGTCTTTGATTGTGACGCCGTATTTATTAAAAGCAGCGCGCAAGTTTACAAAGCCTTCATGGTCGAGAAGCGGCACGCCTACAATATCATTTTTGAAAATTTTTACGCCAAGTTTCTCAAAAGATTGTGCGTCGCTATAACTTTCCGCGAAAGTGCCGCCTGCTACGTTGTCGAGTTCCTCTTCAGTCAAAATTTCGTCCTTGAGAATTTCCTTTGCCATTTTTATCAATCTCCTTTTGTGATTTTATTTTCTGCACTTTATACGTTGATTAGAAGATTTTGTTACAAAAAACTTCCGCGCTGTGCTAAAATATTTTCGACCAATCGAACGGAGGGAGAAATTTTGTTTGTAAGAGGAGAGCTTGAGAAGATTGAAGTAAAAGTTTTGAGCGGCAAGAGATTAAGTCGCGAGGACGGCGAGAAATTATTTTCCTGCAACGAATTGAGTTGGCTCGGAGCGTTAGCTGATTATGTTCGGAAGAAAATTTGCGGCGACCGCGTTTATTACAACGTAAATTGCCACGTGAACTTGACCAATATTTGTCGGGCGCGTTGTAAATTTTGCGCGTTCGGTCGCGACGGCGATTCAAAAGGCTCCTACGCTATGACGATTGACGACGCGATTAAACTTGTCAACGAGGCGAGCCGCGACCCGCACTTATCCGGCTTGCATATCGTCAGCGGATTGCATCCCACTTGGACTTTTGAAAAGTATCTGGCGTTTGTCGAGATTCTGCACAGGAAATTTCCCGCGCTCCATATCAAAGGCTTTACGGGCGTCGAGATTCAACATTTCGCGGACATTTCAGGCTTGAGCGTCGAAGAAATTTTGCGCAAGTTGAAGGCGGCAGGACTTGAGACGATAGCGGGCGGCGGCGCGGAAATTTTATCTGACCGCGTGCGAAATTTGCTTTGTCCTAAGAAAGCGACTGCTGACCAATGGTTGAACGTCGCACGCACCGCGCATAAGCTCGGAATCAAAACGAATGCCTCTATGCTTTACGGACATATCGAAACTTTGCCGGAGCGCGTTGAACATTTAATCAGATTGCGCGAACTTCAGGACGAGACCGGCGGCTTTCAAACTTTTATCTGCTTCCCGTTTCTGCCGAAAAATACCGCGCTCGAAAAGGAAATCAAACAAACTTCAATGTGGGACGACCTCAAGACGATTGCAATTTCGCGGCTCATGCTTGACAACTTCCAAAATATCAAAGCGTATTGGGTTATGTTGACAGTGCCAGTTGCGCAAGTCGCGTTGAGTTTCGGAGCTAACGACATTGACGGGACGATTCACCGCGAAAATATTTTGCACGACGCCGGCGCGACTTCACCGCGAGCACTCACCGAAGACCAGATTATTAAAATCATTCGCGAGGCGGGACGAGTACCTTTCGCGACGGGGGGCAACACATGAAAACTTTAGACAGCGCGAAGGAAAAAATTTCGGCGGGCGGGCGATTGAATTTCAGCGAGGCTCTTGCGCTTTACGAGGACAACGACATTTTATATCTTGCTGAATCTGCGCGGCGCGTTAAGGAGTCGAGGAGCGGCAAGAAAATTTTTTACACGGTCAATCGCCACATAAATTTAACTAACGTCTGCAGCGCGAATTGTCCGCTGTGTGCTTATCAATGTCGGAGCGGCGACAATCGCGCCTTTACTCTCGAACTCGCCGACCTTGAAAATCTCTTATCCCATTTCCCATTTCCCTTTTCCCTTTCCGAAATCCATATCGTCAGCTCGTTGCACCCCGATAAAAATTTTTCCTATTACGTCGACGCCGTCAAGCTCGTGAAAAAGATTCTGCCGCACGTCGGGATAAATGCTTTTACTCCGGTTGAGGTTGCGAACTTCGCCAAGATTAGCGGCAAAAATATTTCCGAAGTTTTGCGCGAATTGATTGGCGCAGGCGTAACGAGTTTAGCGGGCGGCGGCGCAGAAATTTTATCCGACCGCGTGCGCGAAATAATTTGCCCGAAAAAATGTTCTGCTGCTGAATGGCTCGAAGTAATGCGGACGGCTCACCGGCTCGGCTTGAAGTCAAACGCCTCGATGATGTACGGGCACATTGAGACGATTGAAGAGCGCGTCGAACATTTAATAAAGTTGCGCGACCTGCAGGACGAGACCGGCGGCTTTATGGCGATGATGCTATTCCCCTTCCACCCCGAAAATACAGTGCTCGGACAAAAATTCAATTTGCGGCGAGTCGGCTCGTGGGAAGATTTAAAAATGCTCGCGCTGTCAAGATTGGTGCTCGACAACTTCGCGCACTTTAAAGCGTTTTGGATAATGCTAACGTTGCCGATAGCGCAGTTGGCATTGAGCTTCGGAGCAGACGATTTGGACGGGACAATCGGCGAGGAAAAAATTATCCACGCGGCTGGAGCAAAATCTTCGACCGGCATAACTCGCCAGACTTTGGAGAAAATAATTTCGGAGTGCGGCTATCAGCCAGTCGAGCGCGATAGTTTTTACAACGAAATTTGACAACGCAATTTCCATTTGCTATAACGGGCTTGAAATTTGCTAAGGAGGTCACAAGTTTGAAATATCAGGAATTAGTCTTTGCCCTGCAAAAATTTTGGGCGGATAAGGGCTGCATATTGGCGGAACCTTACGACGTGGAAAAAGGCGCGGGCACTATGAACCCGTTTACATTTTTGCGAGTGCTCGGCCCGGAGCCTTGGAACGTGGCATACACAGAGCCTTCGCGCAGACCCGCCGACGGTCGTTACGGCGACAATCCCAATCGGCTTTATCAGCATCATCAACTGCAACTGATTATGAAGCCGTCGCCCGATAACATTCAGGAACTTTATTTGGAGAGCTTAGCGGCAATCGGGATTGAGGCGCAAAAGCATGACATACGCTTTGTCGAGGACAACTGGGAATCGCCGACTTTAGGGGCGTGGGGTCTCGGTTGGGAAGTTTGGCTCGATGGCATGGAGATAACGCAGTTCACTTATTTTCAGCAGGTCGGCAGTCAAGATGTTAAGCCGGTCGCGGTCGAGATAACGTACGGGCTGGAGCGGCTCGCGATGTATATTCAGGGCGTCGAGAATGTTTACGACGTTGAATGGGCGGACGGCGTTACTTATGGCGATATTTTTCATCAGAACGAGTTCGAGCAGACAAGCTACGCTTTTGACTTGAGCGACGAAAATTTATTGTTCGAGCTGTTCGACAAGTACGAGGCGGAGGCCGTCAGAGTTATCAAGCTCGGCTACGTGCACCCCGCCTACGATTATGTTTTGAAATGTTCGCACACGTTTAATTTGCTTGACGCACGCGGCGCAATCAGTGTCAGTGAGCGCACGGCGTTTATCGGGCGCGTCAGGAAGTTGGCGCGTATGTGCGCGGAAGTTTATCTCAAGCAACGCGAAAAGCTCGGATATCCGTTGCTGAAAGGGAAATGGGATAAGGGAAATGGGAAAAGGGAAAGGGAAATGGGAAAAGGGAAAGGGGAAAAGTCTAAAACCTTATCCCTACTTTTCCCTTCTCCCATCTCCCTTCTCCCTTCTCCCTGCAACTTGTTGCTCGAAATCGGTACGGAAGAAATCCCCGCGCACGCTATGCCCGCCATTTTGAATCAGCTAAAAGACTTGGCGACGAAACTTTTGACAGAGGCGCGGATTAAATTCGGCGAAGTTCAAACGCTCGGCACCCCGCGCAGATTAGCTTTACTTGTCAGCGACGTTGCACCCAATCAAGACGACGTAGAGGAGGAAAAGCGCGGAGCCTCTGCAAAAATCGCGTTCGACAAAGACGGCAACCCGACTAAGGCGGCCATTGGCTTTGCTAAGAAAAATAAGATTCGCCCCGAAGATTTAATTGTTCGCGACGGATATATTTACGCCGTAATTCGCGAGCAGGGCAAAAGTTCCGCCGAAATTTTCAAGACGCTCCTGCCGAAAATTATTTGCGATTTGAACTTCCCTAACAACATGCGCTGGGGCAATCTCGATTTCAAATTTATTCGCCCGTTGCGTTGGATTGTCGCGCTGTTCGGCGATGAGATTATCCCGTTTGAAGTCGCTAACGTCCAAAGCGGCAGAACTTCTCGCGGACACAGATTTTTAACAATGCGTAATGCGCAATGCGTAATGCGTAATGAGTTTGAAATTAAATCTGCTAATGATTATGTTGCGGACTGCGCGGAAAATTTTGTTATCGTCGACCAGAATCAGCGTCGCGAAATGATTGTCGAGCAAATTAACGAAGTCGCTAAAAATAAAAATGGCGTCGCCGAAATTACTGATGACTTGCTTGAGGAAGTTTTATATTTGGTCGAATATCCGACGGCGTTGGCTGGTTCGTTCGAGGAAAAATATTTGCAGTTGCCCGCCGAAGCCGTGATAACTCCCATGCGCGACCACCAAAGATATTTCCCCGTGAAAAATTCCGACGGCGCATTGATGCCGCTTTTCATAACGGTTCGCAATGGCGGCAAGGATTATCTTGATATAGTTCAGCACGGCAACGAGCGCGTTTTGAAAGCTCGCCTTGAGGACGCGCAATTTTTCTTCAACGAGGACAGGAAAAAATCTCTGGCGGCTCACCGCGATAAATTAAAGACGGTCGTTTTCCAAGAGGGGCTCGGCTCGGTTTACGAGAAGACTGAACGCCTCGTTAAGCTCGTCGAAAAAATTGCGGAGGTCGTTGGCGTCGACGCGACAAACTCAATCAGAGCGGCGCAACTTTCCAAAGCGGATTTGGTCACGGGCATGGTCACCGAATTTACGGAACTTCAAGGCGTCATGGGTCGCGAGTACGCCAAACTTGACGGCGAAGTTGAGGAAGTCTGCGCGGCGATTGATGAACATTACATGCCGCGATTTGCCGGTGACGCTCAGCCCAAAACCACTGCCGGAAAAATTTTGAGCCTTGCCGATAAGATTGATAATATCGTCGCGACGTTCAGCCGCAATTTGATTCCGACCGGTTCGCAAGACCCGTTCGCCCTGCGTCGTCAAGCTCTGGGCATAGTCAATCTTTTGACGACGGCGCGTTGGTCGATTTCAATCAGCGCACTTGTCGAACTCGCTATGGATTTGCTGACGATTACGGACGCAGTTGGCCGCGAAAAAATTCAGCAGGAAGTCGCCGACTTTATGCGCTTGCGCGTCAAAAATGTTTTGGGAAGTTCGACGCGCTACGACATTATCGACGCGGTGATTGATGACGTGGACGACGTGTTTGAGGTGACGTTGAAGGCGGCGGCGGTTGAACAATTCGTTGCGATGCCCGACGCGACTAAAAATATTCAATCGTTCGTGCGCGTGAGCAATCTCGCTAAAAAAGCCGAATCGCTCGAAATGGACGCAGAACTTTTCACTCTCGACGCCGAAAAAGTTTTGTACAAGGCCTTCGAGGCGATAAAAATCGTGGCGGGCGAACTCATTGCCAAAAAAGATTTCTTAGGCGCACTCGACGCGCTCAAAAAACTTTCCACGCCGATTGATTCTTTCTTCGATTCGGTCATGGTCATGGACGAAAATTTAGCCGTCAGAAAAAATCGGCTCGCACTTTTGAAGTCGATTGACAATCTGATTGCGAAAATCGCCGACTTCGGCAAAATCGTTCAATAAAATTTTGCAGGAAGTTTTAACGCCGCGTCGAAAGTAATTGCAAAATGTAGAGCGATAAATTTCAAAGGAAGAATGATTA
>CAMZHX010000017.1 GCA_947307055.1 uncultured Selenomonadales bacterium
ATTGTCCTGCCGCAAGCCAATCCTCTGCGCCAAGACGTGCCGCCCATGATTGTCGGTTCCTGTCCTACTGACGGCGGAAATTTTTTGCTGACAGCTGAAGAACGCAAAGACTTCATCAAACACGAACCCGCTGCTGAAAAATGGATTCGTCGCTATGTCGGCTCCAACGAGTTCATCAACAACATCATGCGCTATTGTCTGTGGCTCAAAAATTGCCCGCCTAACCTGCTTCGTAAAATGCCTCGTGTCATGAAACGCGTTGAGGGCGTCCGAGATTTTCGCCTTGCAAGCAAAAAAGCACAGACTCGCCGCCGCGCTGATACTCCCACTCTTTTTGCCGAAGACAGATTTGTTGACGCGTCCGCTCTCTTCGTACCTATGGTTTCTTCTGAAAATCGCCGCTACATTCCTATGGGCTTTGTCAATGGCGTTGTCATCAACAATAAAGCTCTATTCATTCCAAACTGCGACCTTTATACCTTCGGCACGCTCACAAGTTCAATTCATATGACTTGGGTGCGCACTGTTGCTGGACGTTTGGAAATGCGATACAGCTATGGGACGACGACCGTCTACAATACTTTTCCGTGGTGCACTCCGAGCGATAAACAACGACGAGCAATCGAAGCCGCCGCGCAAAAAATTCTTGACGTGCGAGCCAATTATCCCGACGCTACTCTTGCCGACCTATATGACCCGCTTTCCATGCCCAAAGATTTACGCGACGCTCACAAAAAAAACGACCGCGCTGTTGCCGCTGCATACGGTTTTGAAAATATCTTGGAGGACGAATCGAAAATCACCGTCGAGCTGTTAAAAATGTACAACCAATATTCGCAAGAAAATTAAAAGGCAAGTCTTATATTAAGACATAAAAGAACATCAGCGCGAAAAAATTTCTTGACAGTTTTTGAATCAGCGTATATAATTGCGCTTGTCCTAAGGGACATGGGGTTGTAGCTCAGATGGTTAGAGTGCCTCGTTGACATCGAGGAGGTCACAGATTCGAGTTCTGTCAGCCCCACCAATTTTTTTTATAAAGGCTCGCTTAGCTCAGTTGGTAGAGCACTTCCGTCACATGGAATAGGTCGGGGGTTCGAGTCTCTCAGCGAGCACCAAGTTTTACGGGTTGTGGCTCAGTTTGGTAGAGCACCGTGTTCGGGACGCGGGGGTCGCAGGTTCAAATCCTGTCAACCCGACCAATATTTGAAATTTCCAACGGCTCCTCAATCTGAGGGGTCGTTTTCCGTTAAGAGGAGGTCATCATGAAAAAAATTTTAGCCGCCGCAATAATTCTTTTAGCTTGCGCGGGATATTTCGTCGGGAATTACTTCGTCGACTTCGCATTAAAGCGCGGTGAAGACTTATCGCCGCCTAAAGCTTGCGCAAATATCGCTGACCCAAATTTGAAAGCTCCACCCATTCCAAACTTCCAAAATGAAGATTTGACGATTGAAAGCTTCGACGGGCTTAAACTTCACGCAAAAAAATTTTTTCCCGCTCAAAATTCTAATCGCTGGGCAATTCTCGTTCACGGCTACGGTCGCGACGGTACTTTTGCTTACGATTACGCCGATGAATACCTCAAACGCGGCTGGAATGTTTTAATTCCCGATTTGCGCGCTTCAGGACAAAGTCAAGGCGAATTTATCACAATGGGCGCACTCGAAAGCAAAGATATAGCTTTTTGGACGCAAAAATTGCCTCCAGACGCAAAAATTGTCCTTCATGGCGTCTCAATGGGTGCTGCAACCGTTTTATTGACCGCATCCACTCAAAATATCCAAAATTTATGCGCCGTCGTCGAAGATTGCGGCTATTCTTCCGCTTACGACATGTTTACCGCTCAACTTAATAAAATTTTCGGACTCCCTGAACATCCCGTCATGCCCTGCGCCAATTTCGTCTGTAAAATCAAAACCAGCGTCAAAATTTCCGACGCCGCACCACTCGAAGTCGTAAATAATATCAAAGTGCCCGTACTTTTTATTCACGGCGACGCAGATAAACTTGTTCCCGTAGAAATGTTGGAAAAACTTTACGAAAAAACTACCGCGCCTAAAGAAAAATTCATCGTGGCAGGCGCAGGACACGCCGATTCCAAAAGAAATGACCCCGTCGCGTATTTCGATAAAGTTTTTACGTTCTTGGAGGCTAATTTATGAAAATCTTCGTCGGATTGGGTAATCCTACGCCCGAATACGCCGCAACTAAACATAATGTCGGCTTTATGCTCGCTGACAGGCTCGCCGATAAAATTTCTGCGTCCGACTGGCGCGAAAATTTCAATGCGCTCGTTGCCGAAGCTTTTTTCAACGGTGAAAAGATTTTAATCGTCAAACCGCAAACTTTTATGAACCTTAGCGGCGAGGCCGTCGCTCCTATCGTGAATTTTTATAAAATCGACGTTCAAAATCTCGTAGTCGCGCATGATGATATGGATTTGCCGCTCGGTATGATTCGTTTGCGCCCAAAAGGCTCCGGCGGCGGGCATCACGGCATTGAATCCATTATCCAACACCTCGGAACACAAAATTTTCCAAGAATTCGTATCGGCGTAGGTCGTCCGCCGCAAAATTGGTCGGTAAATCATCACGTCCTCAGCCCGTTCACTCAAGACGACGCCGATAAAATTTCTGCCACGCTCGATGAACTGGTGTCCGCCGTATTTTGCATTTTCAGCGAGGGCATTAACAACGCCATGAATAAATTCAATCCCAAGAGGCAAAAAGCTAATGAACAATCGGATAACAGCACTGATAGCCAATGACGCAGGCGAAATTTTCGACGTGCCGGGCGTGGAGGGCGTCGGGCGTGTCGGCGAAAAATTTTTCCACCTCAAGCCCGATGATTTAATCAAGCTCCCAAATTCGGCGGACTTAATGTTTTTGCCAGACCGTCAAGCCGTAGGATTTAAGCGCGGAGAATTTATCCCGTTAAAAGGTCGAGCGGTCTCGGCGATTTTGCCGCAAGGTTTCACTCGAACTCATTTGCCCGCCTTCAAAAAAGCTCCGGACGCGCAAATTTTGCCGCTTTACGGTTATACAGCCGTCGTGCTCTACAAAGACGAACTTCACGCCGCCGCGCTTTACACCGACGAAAATCACAAGTGGAATCCTGAGCACTTCAACACGCCAAAGCTTAAAAATTTTATCCGCCGCGTCAAAAAAGACCTTCCAAACAATCGAATCGTCGCGCAAGTCGCTAATTGTTCGCTGAAATGGCATTGCCTCACCGCGCAGAATTTATTTTATCGGCGTTGGGAATGCGGAATCCCGACTTCCCCGACTTGCAACGCGAATTGTTTGGGCTGTATCTCCTTGCAAGCCGCAGAATGTTGTCCCAGCCCGCAAAGTCGCATAAATTTTAAGCCAACCGCTCAAGAAATCGCCGAAGTCGGAATTTATCATCTGAATCACGCGCCCGAAGGCATTATCAGCTTCGGACAAGGTTGCGAGGGCGAACCTAGTTTGCAAGCCGAAAATATCTGCGCGGCGATTGAAAAAATTCGCTCGACCACTTCCAAAGGGCAAATTAACATCAACACCAACGCCGGTTTCACCAACGGCATTAAAAAAATCGTCGACGCTGGCTTAAACTCAATGCGCGTCTCGATTATCAGCGCGAACCCCGACAATTACCAAAAATATTACCGCGCAGGTTACAATCTCGACGCCGTGAAAAATTCCATTCGCTACGCGCTTGCAAGCGGCGTTCACGTCTCGTTGAATATGCTTTTCATGCCCGGTTTCAACGATAGAATTTCCGAATTCGCCGCGTGGAAAAGTTTTTTAGCCGAATTGCCCGTCCAGATGATTCAGATTAGAAATTTGAATTACGACCCCGACGAATTTTTTACCGTCATGCCGCCCGATGAAAATTTTCTCGGCACCAAAGAATTTCTGCGCGAACTCCAAAAAATTTTCCCCGCGCTGACAATCGGGAACTTCAGCCACTACCTACATAATGAATAAAATTTTCCCCTCAAAACCGATTTCAGCCGCCCAAATCCATTTCAAACCAACTTCAAACGATAATTTCGTCCTTGACGCATGATTTATAATGAAAAAAACGTCTGGAGGTGGTCTGATGCTCGTTTCCGATAAATTTTTCTCCGATTCAACTCACAAATCTACTATTTTCTCCCCCGCGCAAATAAATTTCCTCGAAACTAACGCTTACACCAAAATTATTCGCGGTAAACCCACTTTTTTTATCAAATGCCTCGTTCGCGGCAAAGAAATTCGCCTCACACCCGAAGAAGCCGTTCGACAAATGTTTATTCGCAAATTAATCGACGATTACGGCTATAAAATCGCTCAAATGGCTGTCGAACACCCAATTAAATTCGGTAGAGAGACTAAACGCGCTGATATTGTCATTTTTGAACCAAATAATCCGACCGTCGAATATATTATCGTCGAAGTTAAGAAGCCTAAGCTAAAAGACGGCAAAGAACAACTCAAATCTTACTGCAATGCAACCGGCGCGCCTATGGGCGTATGGTCAAACGGCGAAAAAATTTCTTTTTATCACCGCAAAGACCCTAATTACTTTGAAGATATTCCAGATATTCCTAAATACGGGCAAAAATTAAAAGATATTCTACGCGAACGCCGTACAATCGCTAATTTAATCGCCGATGATAAACTTTTGCGCGAAAATAAAACTCTAGCCGATTTAATTCGCGAACTTGAAGACGAAGTGCTCGCTAATGCCGGCGTCGACGTCTTTGAAGAGGTTTTTAAGCTAATTTATACCAAACTTTTCGACGAAATGCTCAGCGGGCGCGATAAATCCAGATTTTTGGAGTTTTGGAACTACGGAGAGAGCGATAACCAATTAAAAGATACGATTCAAACAATTTTCGACCGCGCTAAGGATAAATGGCCTGGAGTTTTCGCCGCTGATGATAAAATTAAGCTAACTCCGTCGCATTTGGCTATTTGCGTCTCTTCTCTGCAAAATGTTAAGCTTTTTAATTCAAATCTCGACGTTATCGACGACGCTTTTGAATATTTAATGACTAAATCGCAAAAAGGCGAAAAAGGGCAATTTTTTACGCCTCGTTACGTTATTGATATGTGCGTTCGCATGTTAAATCCTAAAATTAACGAAACTATGATTGATACTGCAGCGGGTTCGTGCGGTTTTCCGGTTCATACGACTTTTTTTGTCTGGAAAAATATTTTAAACGCTAAAAATATCCCACAAAGTCATCTTTTTAGCCTGGAACGTAAGCCGCAAGAGTGCGAAGACTACGTTAGCAAGAATATTTTCGCGATTGATTTCGATGAAAAGACAGTTCGAGTGGCTAGAACGCTGAATTTAATCGCCGGCGACGGAAAAACTAACGTTTTGCACCTAAACACGCTTGATTATGAACGTTGGAACGAAATTATTGATGAAGATTGGCTAGATATTTACAATGACGGCTGGAAGGGCTTAAGAAAACTCCGCGCCGCTAAAAATGACAACTCGAAATTTAATTTTGATATTGTAATGGCTAATCCGCCGTTCGCTGGCGATATTAAGGAGAGCAGAATTATTGCAAAATACGAATTGGGCAAAAATTCTCGCGGAAAATATCAATCAAAGGTCGGGCGCGACATACTTTTTATTGAACGCAACCTTAATTTTCTAAAATCTGGCGGGCGAATGGCGATTATTTTGCCGCAAGGGCGTTTTAATAACTCAAGCGATAAATATATTCGCGATTTTATTGCTGAACGCTGCAGAATTCTTGCGATAGTCGGTTTGCACGGAAATGTTTTTAAACCGCACACCGGAACTAAAACTAGCGTGCTTTTTGTGCAGAAATGGGACGAAAAACTTTGTCCATATCGCGAAGATTACCCGATTTTCTTTGCGACCATGCGCGAACCGTCAAAAGATAATTCCGGCGATAAAATTTTAGAATATGACGGCGAAAAACTCCTGCGCGACGACCATAATCACACAATCGTTAAGCACGACCTTTTTAATCACGACGGAAAGACTAAAGACGGCATCGCGGAGGCTTTTATTGAATTTGCCAAGCGCGAAGGGCTAAGTTTTTTTGAGCAAAGCTCCTTCGACGCCGCTAAATATAAAATTTTGTCGGAGGAGCTTGAATTCACAGAGATTTTTTTATCAGAATTAAACGAAGAACATAGATTAGACGCTGAATATTTTTCAAATCTCGCAATGCAAACAGATTTATTTATCAAATCACGAAAACATTTTTATCTAAGTAAATCTTCTGTAGTTAGCGGACCTTTTGGCTCAACTTTGACAAGTTCATCGTATCTTAAATCCGGAATTCCGTTTGTAAGGATTGAAAATATACGTGGAAGCTTTCGTATCAACACAACGGATATAATTTACATATCTGCAGAAGATAATTTACGAATTTTAAATTCTCAGCTGTTCACGGACGATATAATTTTATCTAAAGTTGGAAATTCAATCGGATTTTTTGCACGAGTAGACGAAAAACTTTCAAATTGCAATATCAGCGAAAATAATATTGGAATTAAGCTCGGAAGTTTCGATAAAGCAACACGACATTTTATTTTGACGTATCTGAACAGTAAATTTGGGCAGATATTGATTTTAAGAAGGCGAAGCGGAAATGCTCAGCCAAAACTTAATGTTGATGACGTTTGCAAGGTACCTATACCAGAATTTAGTGATGATTTTTATAAAATTATCAGCTCATTTATTTTGAAAAGCGATTTTATAAGCGAGCGAGCCGACGAAAACTATCACGCGGCGGAAAAAATATTGTCATCGGCATTGAACTTGGAAAATTTTAAACCGAGTAGCGAAAACGTCGCGATAAAAAGTTTCAGCGCGTCATTTTCAGTTAGCAGACGCCTTGACGCTGAATTTTATCAGCCAAAATACGACGACTGGAAAAATTTAATGAATATTGCGGGCACGGTCGGCGAACTTTGCAGAATTCACGACAAAAATTTTATGCCGAAGCCTAAAACGATTTATAAATACATTGAACTTGCAAACGTTGAATTAAACGGAAATATTTCGACGCCAGATGAGATTTTAGGCGAAGAATTGCCGACGCGAGCGCGGAGAATTGTAAAATCTGGACAAGTAATCATTTCATCAATCGAAGGTTCATTGCAGAATTGCGCATTGATAACGGAAGAAAACGACGGCGCGTTATGTTCGACAGGATTTTTCGTCATAGATTCAAAAAATTTTAATTCGGAGACGTTGTTAGTATTGTTTAAGTCGGAGTTAATGCAAAATTTAATGCGTCAACAATGCACGGGCACGATTTTAACGGCAATATCAATCGAAAATTTTTCAAATTTGCCGTTGCCGGTCGTATCGAAAGAAATACAAGAAAAAATCGCCGCACAGGTGTCGGAATCATTCAGACTGCGCCGCGAATCGGAAAAATTGTTATTTAGAGCGAAAAGAGCGGTGGAAATTGCGATTGAACAGAGCGAAGACGCCGCGATAAACTTTTTGGCGACAATTTTATAAGAAAAAGAACCCTCAAGCGATTTGCTGGAGGGTTTTTAAATTTTGGGGGGTAAGTGGTAAGGAAAAGTGGGTTATCCGCGAGTTTTGCCGCCCGCGACGTTGACTGTTACGCCGTCGACATAAGAAGCTCTGTCGCTCGCGAGGAAAACGACTGCATCGGCGACTTCGGACAGTTTGCCGCTACGTCCGAGCGGAGTAGTCTTGGTTGAGCTGTAACCTTTGCGCAAATCGTCAACGGTAATGCCGCGAGTATAAGCGAGTGCCTCTTCATAAGCCAAAGTTCTAAGTCCAGTCGCCTCCATAATGCCGGGAGCCATGCCGACGACGCGAACATTATATTTGCCGAGCTCCTTAGCCCAACTGCGCGTGAAGCTGTTGACGGCATTTTTGGTTGCGGCGTAAATGCTTTGCCCTTCGGAGCCTTCCAAACCAGATTCGGAACTCATATTGATGATGACGCCGCCGCCCGCCTTAACCATTTCATGACCGACGGCTTGCGCGACGAGATAAACGCCTTTGATATTGACGCCGGTAACTTTATCGTAAATTTTCTCGTTGAGTTCGTATTTGCCGTGCGGGTCTTTGGGATCGACGAGCAAGCAAGGAATATTAATGCCGGCGTTGTTGACGAGAATATCAATCTGCCCGAAGGTATCGAGCGCAACTTTTACCATAGCCTCGACGCTAGCGGCTTCGCAGACGTTTGTAATGACGTATTTAACTTTGCCGCTGTTCTCGGTGATATTGAATTCGGGTTCGTTGGGGTTGAGGTCGCAGACTACGACATTTGCGCCGTTATCGAGGAAAGCTTGAGCGACAGCCTTGCCGATACCTGAAGCCGCGCCGGTTACGACAGCGGTTTTGCCTTTGAGACCGAGCCAAGAGCCGTCAGCGACTTTTTTATCCGCCGCTTTGAAAATCTCAATCATATCGCCGGGTTTGATTTCGGGAACGGGTTTATTTTCGACGTGAACGGAGCCTTCCAAAAGTTCGCCCTCGCCGCCGTCGAATTTAATCGTGATGTGGCCGAGATTCATCAAATTTTTCTGGACTTCGGAACCGACTTTGAGAATCTTGAATTCGGTGCCCGCGATTTTGTAAGTGTCGCCGGGTTTAATCATGCCGGTGAGTTGATTGCCGGTGTGCATGACGCAAGCGTCGCGCAATTCGGGCAGAGCCATTGACTCCTCAAACATGATGATCATATTGGCCGCCGTGATGAAATCTTTGACTTGGCCGCCGAGTTCGACAACCTTACTTGAATAAATCTTTTCTGCCATTGTATAATTACCTGCCTTTTTAATTTTTATGGTCGAAAGACCTATTTTTTTTAATTATGATTCGTAAAGACCGAAACTTGCGAGCCAAGCGAGGATAACGGAGACTGGACCGGTGATAAAGCGGGAATAGAGGACGGAAGGCACGCCGACTTCGACGGTTTCAGCATCAGCCTCAGCAAGACCTAAACCAACAGGGACGAAGTCGCAAGCACATTGAGCATTGATAGCGAACAGCGCGGGCAATGCCAAATGCGGCGGAATATTGCCTTCGCCGATTTGAACGCCGATTAAAACACCGATAACTTGAGCGATAACCGCGCCTGGTCCCAAGAAGGGCGATAAGAGCGGGAAAGAACAAATACAAGCGAGGATAACGAGCCCGACGACGTTGCCAGCGAGCGGCGAGAGCAAATTTGCGATGACATCGCCGACGCCTGTTCCCAAAATTACGCCGATGAGCATTGAGACGAACGCCATAAACGGAAGAATCGTACGGATAATGGTGTTAATCGAATCGCGGCCGGCCTGATAGAACACGGAGACTATGCCGCCCATGAACTGACCGATTTTAGCCATGAGACTGCCGGAAGTTTGTTCAGTAATCTTTTTGGAAGTGTCGTAGCCGCCCTTTTTGATTGCGGAGCCGGAATCGCCGGAAGTATCTTTAGCGGGCTCGGCGGCAGGAGCCGGAGCGGGAGCAGCAGATCCGTCCG
This sequence comes from uncultured Selenomonadales bacterium, assembly GCA_947307055.1. Classification (GTDB taxonomy): domain Bacteria; phylum Bacillota; class Negativicutes; order Selenomonadales; family Selenomonadaceae; genus Quinella. The sequence goes on from CAMZHX010000017.1 coordinate 9,488, forward strand.
CGTAAGAAATATTTTCGGGCTTAACGGCCGAGACGTAAATATCAGCTTTGATATGGTCGGCGAGCGGGCCGCTAGGACCTGTGGCGTTAAGGTTAATTGTATAAATTCTTTTCTGGGGATAAATGCCGCAACGCAACGTTCCGCCGCAATCGATAACGACGACCAAAATTTCATCATCAGGTACGCGAGTTTTGAAACCGTCGACGAGTTCGCAACCAGTCATTTCGGATAAAGTCTTCGCAACTTGAGACATAACGCCGCCGGTAATGTTGACGACTTTATTTTTCTTCGCGTCGGGAACGAGTGTAAGAGGGCCGCCGAATCCGCCGCTACCCGCCTTGACAACGACCGATTTAAAACCGCCGCCAGCAGAGGGAGCCGCACTTGCCGCAGGAACTGCGACGCCTTCCGCGTAGGAAATATTTTCGGGCTTGACTGCCGAAACGTAGATGTCTGCTTTGATAAAATCTGCTAACGGACCTGAGGGACCAGTTGCGTTAAGATTTATAGTAAAAATTCTTTTCTGGGGATAGATGCCGCAACGAAGAGTTCCGCCGCAGTCGATAACAACGACCAAAATTTCATCATCGGGAACGCGAGTTTTGAAGCCGTCGACGAGTTCGCAGCCAGTCATCTCGGAAAGGGTTTGCGCGACTTTGGACATAACGCCGCCAGTAATGTTGACGATTTTATTTTTCTTGCCGTCCGGAATGAGTGTCAAAGGTCCGCCGAAACCGCCGCTGCCCGCCTTGACTACTACCGCTTTATAATCAGCCATTTAAATTCACTCCTTTAAATCTCAAGCAGTCTTCAAAGTCTTGCTGAGCGAAATGCCCTGCTGTTTCTGAACGTAAGCCGTGCAAAAGTCAGTTACCCAACCGCGCAGGAAGTTAATCACGATACCAATCAGCAAATATCTAAGTGCCAAGTCAACGTGATTCAGTCCTAAAGTTGTAATACCGTTTGCAACGCCGAGATAAACGAACAATTCACCGGGATTGATGTGCGGGAAAAGTCCGTTCAAAGTGTGACAACTTCCGGAGGCACTTGCATAGTAGGAAGGTTTGTAAAATTCCGGTAAGAACTTGCCTAAGGATAAAGTCATCGGGTTGCAGAAGAAAAACGTTCCGATAACGGGCAGGACGATGTAACGAGTGAGCGGATTGCCCGCGCAGACTCCTGCAAATTTCTCGATTCTCTCGTTACCAATCATTTTAACGATAGCATTCATAGCGACGAGCAGGACGATAAGTGTTGGAATGATTCCTGTTACCCAGCCCGCGAGAGTTTCACCGCCGCGATTGAATAATCCGATGAACGCCTGCGCGAAAGATACCATTGTGTCCATAAAATTCCCTCCTAGAAAATTTTTAATCTATAGATTAAGGCCGAAGACTGCGCGCTTTAATCTCCGACCGTTAATCTCAACCAGTCGCCAAATTCTCTTCAGCCTTCATGAGTTTATAAGATTCGTACTCCTGTTGAGCGGAGATAACGGCTAAAGTTTGTTGGCGCGAAAGTTTCATAGACTTGCAGAGGTCTTCGCTTAGTTCAAAGAGCGTCAAGCCGTTGAAGTTGTCAAAGGCCTTGAAGCCGGCAAAAACTGTGCGCCCTTCCATAATTTCGCCGCGCTGAATTCTGCAATCGGCATCGATTATAAAAAGAATAAGGACGCCCGCCGAAAAATGCCCGCGAGCACGTCCGATAGCGACGCGCCCTTCCTGGCGGAGTTCCCTTATATGGTTGTTGAACTTTTTAAACTGCCGAAAGCCTAAAATAGTCTGCGCAATCCAAACTGTGACGGCGGCGGCTACGAAATATCCCAGCATAATTTCCCCTCCCTACTCGTTGAGCATAATTTTGGCGGTCATCTCGTCGGTTATGAGGACGTTAATCGCTTGCCCTTTGCACGCGCCCATAATCGCCGGAACTTTTTCTCGCGAAGCCGCCATTCCAATGGAGTAATTCAAATTGCGGAGCGTGTCGAGGTCTACGCCGATAATCCTGTCAGAAAAATCGGTTTTGACTTCGCGACCGTTCTTGTCGTAGAAAACCGAACAAATTTCGCCAACCGTACCGGTGCGCGACAAACTCTCAATCGCTTGCCGCCCAAATTCGCCCATCCAAACCAAATTCGACGACTTAACCGGCGCACCGATTCCGACAAGCCCTATGTCCAATTTCTTCCAGAAGTCGGAAATTTTTTCGTAGTTAGCGTCCTGAACGATAGCATTTCTGATTTCGGCCGTGCGCGTGATAACCGGCGCGTAAATGTAGTGGCAACGCCCGCCGAAAGCTCGCGCCAATTCGTAGCAAAGGGTGTTGACGTGCAATTCGCTATCGATATTTTCGGGGCCGCCGTCGAGAGGAACAAAATCCGAATCAATCTGCGGGACTTTGGAATTTTGCGCGTGTCTGGTGAGTTCGCGAATTGAAGTGCCCCACGCAAGCCCGATAACTTGTTTGTTGTCGACGATTCGGCGCAAAAGTTGAAGTCCGGCGCGTCCCATAGCCTGTTTGACGGCTAAGAGGTCATAACTCTTCGGGACGATAAAACATTCCTTCAAACCAAAACGTTTTTCCATTGCCGATTCAATGTCCTCAAAATTTTCGTTGGCTACCGTTATCGTCACGATTCCTTGATCCAGTGCCCGTTTTAAATGCTTGCTGACCGTCGTGCGCTCCACTCCCAAGCGTTTTGCAATTTCAGTCTGCTTCATGTGTTCGAGATAGTACATCGTCGAAACTTTGATTAAAATTCTGCGCTCAACCGGTGTCATGCGATTTCCTCCTCCCGAAGTTTTTATCTGTCCTATGTTGGCGCGATTGTAAAAGAATTTTTGTGACTCGGCAAGGATTTTGCGACGATTTAGCCCGATTTCAGCTCAAAAACTTAAAAATCGCCGTTTCATCGTCACATTTGAGCTTTTCACGGCGATTTTGAAATTTTACGGGATTGCGCGTCACATAAAAGCTTTTTGTTTGTACTTTTAGCCAATACCTGTTATAATCATGAAAAATTTTTCGGGAGTGATTGACAGATGATGAGAATTCTGCTCGCCGAAGACGATAGCCGACTCGGCAAACTCATTGAGTACATGCTCGCCCAAAATAAATTCAACGTCGAGTGGATTACTAACGGCGCGGACATTTTTGAATACGCTATGTACTCCGAATACGATATTTTGATTCTCGATTGGATGATGCCGAACGTTTCGGGTCTCGAAGCGTGCAGACAACTGCGCGAAGCCGGCTACGAACGCGCAATCATCATGTTGACCGCCAAAGATACCGTCGAAGACCGCGTTATGGGGCTCGATGCTGGCGCAGATGATTATTTGGTTAAACCTTTCGAGTTTGAAGAACTTTTAGCCCGTCTTCGCGCTCTCGGCAGGCGTTCTACTCAAAAAATTCAACAGGAAGTCATCGAAATCGGCGAATTCACACTCAATCGCACTACTAAAGTCTTAATGCGCAAAAATCAAGTTATTCAGCTCTCGCCGCGCGAATTTCAGATTTTCGACCTGCTCGCGCAAAATTTGGGCGTCGTCGTCCCTCGCGACATTATTTTAGACCGCATTTGGGGCCTTGAACGCGATATAACCTCCAATAACATCGATTCCTACATGAAAATTTTGCGCAAAAAGCTCATGGACGTTGACGGAACCATTGCAATTAAAACTGTGCGCGGTATCGGCTACCGTTTAGAAGCCTGAAAAGCAATTCTTAATGCGCAATGCGTAATGCGTAATGAAATTAGGAGTTAGGAGTTAGAAATTGGAAATTTTCGGGCGCAGTCGCAAACAATTAGCCTTTGCCTACGCGCTTATCATGTGTTTGTTCATGGCGTTAATTATTTTCGTCATGCATATGGCTATGAATTGGTCAATGTTCTCCGAACAGGCGCAGGAACTCTCCGACGCCGCAAATGGAGTCGCTGAAGCGCAAATTATTTACCTGCAGAACCCTAACGCCGTCGCTGATGATAATCGCTATTATAAAAGCGTCAACGACCGACTTTTTTTCTACATTTTTAACGAAAATAAGCAGTTAGTCAATTTTGAGCGCGCCTCGTTCCGAATTGAGCCCTTTGTTTATTCAGTTATCGAAAATTGGAGCATTGACGACGGCGAAGTCGAAGTTTTTCAGCATACCAACGAGACCGGGCAGCTTTCAACCGTCATGATGACTTCAAAAAAAATTGTCGTCGGTGATTTGGTTCAAAAACTCTACGTCGGCAAAGATGTTACCGCGCTTTACTCCGGACTTCGCAAAGCAACTTACGCGCAAGTTTTTTTAGGCTTCGTCGCACTGCTAATCGCCTCTGCAATCGGCTACTACATGGCAGGACGCGCAATTATTCCGCTCAAAGAGGCTTATGATAAGCAAAAACAGTTCGCAGCGGACGCTTCGCACGAATTGCGCACGCCACTTGCCGTTTTGTTGTCGTCGGCTGAACTTTTGCTCGCTGATCCGTCGATTAAAAACCCTTTCTTGCGCCAAGTACTCGAAGATGTCAAAAGCGAAGTCAAAAAAATGACTAATCTTGTCAGCGATTTGCTTATGGTCGCTCGTAGCGATAACAACGCACTTAAATTTAAAATTCAACGCGTCGATTTGGCAGAAATTCTTCAGCAGGTCGTCAGAATGATGATTCCGCTCGCTGAAAAGAAAAATATCCGTCTCGTCGGCGAAAATTTTAACAAGCTCATGATTAACGCGGACGAACAGAAACTTAAACAGCTCGCGATTATTCTTGTCGACAACGCGATTAAATATACGCTCGAAGGCGGCACGGTTCTCGTCGAAATGGGTAATTCGGACGGCAAGCGCGTTAATTTTTCCGTCATGGATAGCGGAATCGGAATCGCCGCCGAAGATTTGGATAAAGTTTTCGAGAGATTTTACCGCGTCGACAAAGCACGCTCGCGCGAAATGGGCGGAAATGGTCTCGGCCTCGCTATTGCCTCCGAAATTATCAAACTTCACGAAGGAAAAATTTCTGTCGCGTCAAAACTCGGCGAAGGTACCAAATTTACCGTCGAGCTCAAAATCAATCTCAAGAAATAAAAATTCATTATAGCGGATTTTGTCATTTGCAACTCAAAATCGCCCCAAAATTAATATTCAAGCTTAACAAAAAAAGAGCCTATGCCTTTGAGCATAAGCCCTTAATTTTTTTTACGTCAAGTTAAATTGTCAGGTTGTCGTGGTGTTTGGATTAGTTGTCGTGGCCTTGACTGCCACAATGTCATTCTTAGCTAGGTTGGTCGAGTAGTTCAGGTCGATTACCGCATAGCCGTCGCTGGGGGCACTCTTGAGCCTGTTTTCCGTCGTGATTAACGTGCCTGGAGCTAAAGTGTCGCCCGTGCTTGCAGAATAGTACGTATCACCACCGGACTCTGTGAACCAGTAGTACGTGTTGTTCGCCTTGATTGCAACTTTGCTAAAGTCGGTAACCGCCGCAGTGCTGCCGTTTTTAATACCGCTCATGATATTGAACGAACCGACAGCAGCGTCTGTACTCTTGCCATTCGTCATGCTGAACTTAATCGCACTATCGCCCGACTTTTCGATTTTGCTGATGATGCCACTGGAGACTTTGATCTTGTCGTTTGCGAAGTCGAATTTAGCAATAGTCGCGTCGCCGGTGTTGCCCTTGGCGTAGAAGAAGGTATCCTTGCTCGCGCCGCCGACTAAACTATCTGCGCCGCCGCCGCCTCTGAACATCGTCTTCCTATTCTTATTGCCGCCGCCAATCAGCGTTTCAGCGTCCGAAGAGCCCTTGAACGTCAAGTTCTTCTCGACATTCCCGCCATTGACCGTCGCCGCTGTGGGCAGTGCCGTCCTATTGCTGTCCTGCGTCTTGAACGTACCACTAAACGCGCTAGTCAAACTAACTGAGCCAACTGAGCCTTTCGACTCGCCTATCGCGTTCTTGAAGTAAATATTCTTATCGTCGTTGATTTTCAACTCGCCGCTCATTGTCTCGTTCGACTTAATCGTCAGCACGTTTTTGTTGTCGAACTTGAACTTAATCGACTTCTTGGCCGCGGTTATCTTCGCGCTTTCGAGGCTATTGTTAAAATTACCCGTGAGCGAAATTTGGTCACTGCCACCAAAGTTTTGAATGACATCTTTGCCCCCCGTGTAAACGAACAGGTCAGCGGCGTCGCCCGTGCTGCCGATAAGTTTATCATTCTTCGCGCCGCCCGAAAGGCTGACTTTATTAGTTGCCTTGCTCGCGTCGATTACAGTGTTATACTTGTCGCCCGCTCTTATGCTTGCTCCCGCGTCGGCGTCCGTCACGTAAATCTTTTTGACTGTCTGGGCGTTATTGGTGCTATCAGCAAAGGAGTAACTGTCTACGCCCGCCGAAACAGTCGCCATTGTCGGATTCTTTGCCTTGTTCTGAACTACGCCCGTCGCCGCGAACACCATCTTTTTGTAGCCATTGCCCTTAGTCGGGTCACGCAGGAGGACTTCATTACCTTTCGCGCCCTTTATCGAAATTGTTTTGTTTTCGCCGAGTGTAAGGTTTTCGCCGAGTGTAAGGACAACACCATTATCGTCGACTGTAAAGCTACTAAGCGAAGCATCGCCGAGGTCGATTCTATCTCTTCCGCCCTCGTAGCCGCTTATCGAAACTGTGCCGCCGCCGTACTCGAAGCCGTCTCTTTGCTTGTTGCCGTCGTAGTACTTGAACAGGCCGCCTTTTGTGCCGCCGACTAATGTCACGCTTTGCGACTTCACTTTTTCGGCGTCGACCGTTGAAATGGCACTAGCTCCAGCTATGCTGTAAAGTTCGTCGTTGAGGTTGATTCTGCCCTTCGCGCTCGCGAACAACGTCAGGCTCCTAGGACTATTATCCCCGCTCGTGACGCTTACTACGCCGTCCTTAGTGAGGTAAGCACTACTTTGCAGCGAAACACTTTCAAACGGGGCGTTGTCGCCGAACTTGAACGTCAAAGAGTTGTTCTTGTCGACTGTGAAAGTCAATTTGCTGTTGGTCAGCTTGCCGTTTGCAATTTTCTCAACCCGCGTGTCTTCGATTGCCAACTTGTCAGTGCTCGCGCCGAAGTTTTCGATAACGTCTTTGCCCGCCGTGTAGTAGAACAAGTCTGCTTCTGCTGGCAATGTGCCGCCGACCAAAGTATCATCGCCTGCGCCGCCGTTGAGGCTGTTGCTCTTAGTCTCGCTTCCTATGATGTAGTTATTGTTTGCGTTGCCGACGATTGAAATGCCGCCTTCGACCAAGCCCGCGTTTATCGTCTCGTAATTCGTGTTGCCTTCGGCCGCGCCGTCGAAAACCTTATTTCCGGCAGCGTCAGTTTCAGCCGCATAACCCGCTGTGAGAGTTATAGACTTGCCGTTGAGCGCAATGTAATCTTTCGTGACGGCGTAGTTGTTGCGCCCGCTCGTCAACGAAATAACGCTATTTGCTGCCGCGCCGCCCGATATCAAAAGTTGATTGCTGTTGTCGAACTTAATCAGCAAGTCAGAATTGCTTGCCGGTGTCGAGACCGTGACGTCAGCGAAGGAAACTTCACGACCCGTCACGTTGATTAAGTTGCCAGTGCCGTAGTTTTGAATTGAATCGGAGCCTTCGCTGTAGATGAAATAATTATAACCATTGTCATTGTCACTGCCAATAAGTAAGTCATTACCCGCGCCGCCGTTCAGCGTCAAGCTGGCCGCAACTCCCGAACCAACAAGCGTATCTTTGCCGTCGTTGCCCTCAAGCACGCCGCCTAAACTGCTGCTGACGATATAATTTGCCTTGTCGTTGCCGCGTATCCTGATTGCTTGCGTGACGTTCGAGGCGTTTATCGTTGCATAATTTTCATTGCTACTAGCACTGCCATTGAATTGCGAATTGGTATAACCTGCGCCGAGCGAAATTGCGCCATCGCCACTGGTAGCCGGCGTCAACGCAATGTACTTCAATTTGTTACCTGCCGCCTCGTAAGTGTAGATGCTGTCATTTTGCGCAACGGCAACCGTCGCCGCGTTATTGAACGTCAAGATATTGTTGCTGTCAAAGTTGATTGTTAAATTGCTGCCGTCAAAGGTCGCCTTGGTAAAGTCAGTCGGAGCCGTCACGCCCGTTGCCGTCACGGAGACAACGTCGGTGTCGTAGGTGTAGTTACTGATTGAATCCGTGCCCGAACTGAAAATAAAAGTATCGGTGCCAGAACCGCCGACTAAGCTATCATTGCCTTCGCCACCGTTGAGAGTTACGCCGTCCTCTGCAACCGCCGTGAGGCTGTCAGCACCCGCGCTACCTAAGATTGACGTGATGTTGTCGTTGCCTGTTATGTTGAGTTTGACTATATCAGCAGTTATTATTTTGGATGCGTCGATAGTCTTGAATTTATCGGGGATAGCACTAAACAAAGTGTCGCTAAGGTCAACCGCAATAACAGAAGCATATTTAGTGTCAGCGGTTAATGTCGTCGTGAGTGCTAAGGTATCGTCACTATTATTACCGCTTACTTCTTTGGGAGCCATAGTGACAATTAATTCGGCAGCAGCTTCACCTCCTGTTCTCTTTGTCAAATATAACCACGTGTTGGCAGTATCCGCAGCATCTGCAGCATCATCTTTGCTGTAAACCGTATTATAATTGTTCCAGCCATCATTAACGACAACGTAGTTTGGAGCCGCTTCCGTTCCTATGTTATACTTGAGCGAAGTCGAATCGAAGGTTCCGACTTTTTCTAATGTGATTTCTTTTGTTTCTTCATCTACGACTACTTTAGCCATAGTGACTGTGGCAGTTGGGGCGATTGTGATACCGGTAGTTGACGAGCCTGGTTGGGTGTCGGTCGTGGCGAAAGTGGTTTCGAGCTGCCCTGCAAACGTTACATCGCCGTCAATAGTGATAGACGATCGGCTGTCGGCAGCTTTTGCAGAAATAGCCGCTTCACCGGAGGCTGTGCTCACGAAAGTACCGCCGCTGAGTGTTGCCGTAATTGTACTATCTTTGTCTGTATTATCTACTGGGTTTTCAACCGCCAAAGCAATTTGACCTGTAGCTTTAGCATCTCCGCTAACTTTGACATCGATATTTTGTTTTGTGGTATGTTGCGCAACGGCGATAGCCGCACCAAATGTCTGACCGCCGCTGCTTGTAGATGAATTCGTATTAACTGAATATTCTTTGGTGGCTGTACTCGTAACAGTGCCGCCCGTGAAATCCAACTTACCTGCGCGGAGCTCAACGGCTGTACCGGTGGAAGTAATTTCGCCGCCCGAAATGGTAAGCTTGGTATTGCCGCCGGCATAAATAGCATCGGGGTTGCCGACAGGCTTGCCGTCAGTACCAAAAAAGTTCTTCTTAGTTTCTTCAGTATAATTGTTATAGCCTGCATTACTAAATTCAACCGTGCCGCCGGTGATTGTAAGCTTAGCGTATTTATCATCTTTTCCGACACTACCACTGATTTGAATCGCCGGAAGTTGTGAATTTTCTCCAGATTTGAGGGTGCCGCCGGAAATGGTTATCTCGCCGCCGCCGGGGCTGTTGTTGCCGTAGTAAATGCCGCAAGACTTTGAACTTTCTGTCGTGCCGCCGCTTATGTTGACAACAGCATTATCTGACATGGAAATAGCGGTGCTCACGCTCTTAATGATACCGCCCTGCATGTTGAACTGGGCTTTGTCAATACTTGAGCGATCCTGAGTGTATTTGCCGACTACTTGGCCGACTTGAATAGCAGCAGAAGCTCTGGCCGTTCTGATTGCCTCACTATAATTCTCCGAGGAATCGGGATCCCAAGTGTAATCTATTGTGCCGGTTTTCTCCTCAGCAGTAGTGCCGGTTACGTTGAAAGTGACGCCGTCTTGAACCACGATAGCTGACGGTTGCTTTGAGTTGTCCCATGCTATGCCTGATATTGTAGCATTATTACTTGAACCATCTGTGCGCTTGATAGTCAGTTTGCTAGTGCCAAGATTGAGGGTGGCGTTTCCAGCTACTTTGATTACTTCAGCTATCGTTGCGCCGAGGTTTACGTCAACGTCTTCTGTCAGCGTGATGTTGCCCAAAATTTTAATTTCAGTTGCGTCGCTCAATTTATCGGTCGTAAAGTCGGAAGATGATGTGCTGTACCAAGTATTGTCGCCACTCTTAAAAGAGAAGAGCGCGTCGCTTGGTACAGTATCACCTGTCTTTAATTTCAATGTCATTGTTTCCGACAAGTTGAAACGCTGAAGGTCGAAGGTGAATGCGTCAGGGGAAAATGCTATTCGGGGGGGGGTGCCGTTGCTATATAAAAAAATCTTTCCGTCCATAGAATTTTTTACTCCTTTCTATGATTGTTTCCGGTGCCGACCAGTTCTTCCATACAAACTTTTCTCCGATTCTTAGTGGGGGCTAAGCCTTCTTCAAAAAATTTCTATTTCTTTCTGCGTCGGCTTTGATGATGATGTCGCTTGCCGCCTCGTGACGGTTGCGACCGGTCAATACGTCTTCTTTATCAGCCTCCCTTTCAAATTTCTTTTTGGGTTCGACTCGCATACATAATTTATACGATTATCGCCGAGTTGTCAATAACTTTTGTATTAAATTTTTCTTAATGAAAAAAGAGCCCATGCCTTTGAGCATAAGCTCCGAAATCTTACAAGTCGATATTTGCTTGAATCTGCGCGGCGACTTGCTTCATAGTGTCGGCGGTCTGCACCAATGCCATTCTGACAAAACCTTCGCCGCTCGGTCCGAAGGCACTGCCCGGCGTCATCATGACATTTGCCTTGTTGAGCAGAATTTTGACGAACTCTTCGGACGTGTCGAATTTTTTCGGGACGGGAGCCCATACAAACATAGTCGCCTTAGGCTTGTCGATATGCCAGCCCGCCGCGTTCAAGCCGTCAATCAAAGCGTCAATCCGTTCGACGTAAGCCGCGCGCGTTTTGTCGATAACTTCCTTTGGACTTTGCAGAGCCGCAATCGCCGCCTTTTGAATCGGCAAAAATAATCCGTAATCGATATTGCTTTTGAGAAGTTTGAAACGCTTGACGACCTCGCGATTGCCTAAGCAAAAACCGACTCGCGCACCGGCAATCCCGTAAGTTTTCGACAGGGAATTGAATTCGACGCCGACATCCTTTGCGCCCTTGAAACTTAAAAAGCTTAAGCCCTTCGAGCCGTCGAAAATCAATTCGCTGTAAGCGTTATCGTGCAGGACGATGATATTATTTTTCTTGGCGAAGTGAATCAGGCGTTCGTAAAAATCGGCGGGCGCAGTGGCGGTCGTAGGGTTGTTTGGGTAGGAAACGACCATAAATTTTGCGCGGGCAGCGACATCACTTGGGATTTTGTCGAGCTGAATAATATAATCGTGCTCCCTAAGTTGCGGCATGTAAAAAATCTCCGAGCCAGCAAGCTTAGCCCCGTCCGCGAAAATCGGGTAGCAAGGGTCGGGCACTAAAGTCAAGTCGCCGTCGTCAATCAAAGTCAGCGCGATATGCGAAAGTCCTTCCTGCGAGCCATAGAGCGAACAAACTTCGGACGCGGGGTCAATCTCGACGTTGTAGCGGCGGCGATACCAATTAGCGACTTCGTTTAAAAGTTCGCGGGTATCGGTTATGGCGTAGACGTAATTTTCAGGCTTGAGGGCTTCCTCCGCCAAAACTTTCATGACGTGCGCGGGCGGCGGAATATTGGGTGCGCCGATTGATAAATCAATAACCTTTGCGCCCAACGAAATTTTTTGTTGTTTCATGGCGGCGAGCCGAAAGAAAACTCCCTCGCCGAAATTTTCCATGCGCTTTGCAAATTTCAAAGCTTCATCTCCTTACTGTAAGAAAAGTTTCCAATCGACTGGCGGTTCTCCGTCAAAAATTCCGTCGTCGAGTGACGAGATAATTTTAACGTCGGTATCCCAAAGATAATCGAGAGCTTCGAGCGTCGACATTTCGCGGGTCGTGATGAAATGAGTAGCTTTTCGGAGCGCGGCGGGCGAAAAAATTTTGTCGTGTTTGAAGATGAGAATATTTTTACTGTCGCCAATGGATTCAGTCAGCGAGCGCGAATTTTCTTCGGTCGCGTCCTTATCAAGCCAAATCACGAGCAAAGCATTTTCCGAGTTCGCTTGCTTAAATTTTTTAACGACCTTAGGCCACAGCGGATTCATAGCTTTGAAGTCCGTAATGAATTGATAAACACGGCACCCTCCCCCTAAACCGTCAAGCTGGCGACTGGCTTGTAAAAAGTCTTTGACGATTTCAGGCGGTAACGAGTTTTTAATATCAAAAGCCCTTAAGAATTGATAAGCATCGCCGCCAATAAAGCTGTCAATTTGTCGGCTGAAGTCGTCTTCGGGAAAATTTTCAAGTTCGGGCGAGTAATGCGTCTGCAAAAATTTTTCAACGTCATTCATGAGCGGCAAATTATCAGCGATTTTTTCCAAGTCCCAATTCCACCACTTAACCGCGAGAAATTTTCTAATCGTTTCCTCGTCAAAGCGATATTTGATAACCCGTACGGGATTGCCGACAGCGATTGCATAAGGCGGAATGTTTTTGGCAACGACAGAACCTGCGCCGATAACCGCGCCGTTTCCAATCTTGACGCCGCCCATAATTGTAACGCCATGACCAATCCACACGTCATTTCCAATAATTATTTGATGCGGATTTTTTGCCTTACATTTAGGAGGAGGTAATTTTTTTGATTTGTTTATTGAACTTAATGGATAAGTAGTTACAATTTTAAAATTATGATTTCTGCCAATATTAAAAACAAGTTGACGAGCAAGCGAACAATATTTGCCCACTATAACATGATTACTAGGTTTAGGAAGCCAGTAGGCATAATCTATGGCATAGGTATTGGCTCCAACATTCATAGTAACAAAAGTTATTTCGCCATTGTTATGGGTTAATACTTTTGGCTCAGATGAACGAACGATACACTTTCCCATCTTTATCTCCTCTTAAAACTACTTCTTGACCTTGACGCAAGCCGCGAACTTTTCGTAATTCTCTTGAACAACGGGATTGGTGGAACTTTGCGCGGCGGCTTTTTGCATATTCTCCCAAGCTTCCTCGTATTTTTTCTGCTTGAGATATGCAATCGCGATGTTGCTATAAGCTTCGGCGTTAATGGTCTCGATAGCCAGCGAGGATTCAAAATCTTTAATCGCGCCCTTGAAGTCGTTTTGAATAAGCTTGAGGCGTCCGCGATTGTACCACGCAATGGCAAATTTTTCGTCAACCTTCAATAGCTCGTCGTAAATCTTAATGGCATCGGCGGGCTTGCGAGTATTTTCTTGAGCAAGCGCGAGGTCGAAAAGGGCTTCGGGCAATTCAGGCTCGACTTGCAACGCCGCTTGAAAATCTTCCTTTGCGCTGTAAAAGTCTTCGCGCTCCATGTTGACCAGCCCGCGATAAACATAAGCCGCCGCTTTGTCGTCCTCCAAAGCTATTTTCAAATTAGCGGCGTCCATTGAGGCTTCAGAGGCGTCAGGCATTTGCGCTTGTAGCCATAAATTTAAAATGTCTTCGCCGTAGTGATTGCCCGGCACAGCCCATACGCCATTTAAATCCGTCCACTTAGTGAGCTTGCCGAAAATTTGCGGGCGGAACTTCTGAATCAATTCGTAGCGTGGGTCGACGATTTCGACTTTGGGCGGGCGTTTCGACGTGTAGGACAGCAAATGTTGAATATGGGCGCGGACTCCGAGTTGAGGCGTCGCGAAGAATGCTCCTTTGACGCCGCCGCCGGTCGTGCCCAATCCGCAATAATTATTTTGTTCGGGGATAACGTCGCCGCCGTAATTCCAAACGCCCGTCTCTTTAATCGCCTGGCAAATCGCAATGTCGGGGCGAATACCTTCGCGCTCGCCTTCGACGTAGTAGAGGTGAACGAGCTGACTGACTGTGCAATTTATTTTCGGGTCGGGATTGCGTTTGTTGATGAAGTTGACCATTTGGTCTTGAGAGGCGACCGCCTCGCCCATTATCGGCACGTCGGAATAATCTTCGCGCAGGACAATCATCGGCATTCCTTGAGTCGGTGCTATTGTCAGTTCGATTTTCTTGAGTTTACCCTTATCAAATTTCACTTTAGGTTTTTTATCTGCGGCGGCCGCGCAGGCTGTCAGCGATAAAATTAACGTCACGATTAGCGCGAGGCTAAAAAATTTTTTCATAATCCGAAACTCCTTACACGTTGAAATAATCAATCTTCATTGCACGTTTGACGCGGTTAAGAACCTTCGACGCCTTAGCGCGAGCCTTCTTAGTGCCTTCCTTGAGAATGTCCATAACTTCATCTGGACGCGCCTCGTATTGAGCATGGCGGCGGCGAATCGGCTCTAAAGTTTCTTCGAGGACTTCGCGCAGATATTTTTTAACAGCGACATCACCCAGCCCGCCGCGTTGATAATGTTCCTTGAGTTCAGCGACTTTGGCAGTATCTTCGGCTAAGGCGTCAAGGTATGTGAAAACGACGTTGCCTTCGACGTGACCGGGGTCTGAAATTTTGATATGGGTCGGGTCGGTGTACATGTCTTTGATTTTTGCGGCGACGGTCGCGGAGTCGTCGCTGAGGTAAATGCAGTTGCCGAGCGTCTTACTCATTTTGGCTTTGCCGTCGATACCGGGCAAGCGTCTGCAAACTTGACTGCGCGGGAGGAATATTTCAGGCTCGACTAAAATTCCTTCGCCGTAAAGCTCATGCATTTTGCGGACGATTTCGCGAGTTTGTTCGAGCATAGGGGCTTGGTCTTCGCCGACCGGAACTAAATTTGCGTCAAAGGCGGTGATGTCGGCGGCTTGGCTGACAGGGTAGCACAGGAAGCCAGCAGGTATACTCGTCTCGAAATTTTTTTGCGCGATTTCGCTTTTGACAGTCGGATTGCGTTCGAGGCGCGAGACCGTAACAATATTCATGTAGTAGGCAGTGAGCTCGAAAAGTTGCGGGATTTGCGACTGGATAAAAATTGTGGACTTAGCAGGGTCGAGCCCGACGGCAAGATAATCAAGCGCGACGTTCAAAATATTTTCGTGAACCTTAGCGGGTGTGCCGGCGTGGTCGGTGAGGGCTTGGGCGTCGGCAATCATAATGTAAATCTCATCGAACTCGCCGGAATTCTGTAAGCGCACGCGCTCGCGAAGGCTACCGACGTAATGTCCGAGATGAAGTTTGCCTGTAGGTCTGTCGCCCGTCAAAATTATTTTCATGGTTAAAACTCCTCTGTGAAAGATTTCGTCGATTATAACACACGCCAGAAAATTTTCATACACGGCGCAAAAAAAATCCCTCCGCATTTGGAGGGGAATTTATTTATTCAAGTTCATGCTACCTGTTCGATAGCCTTGCAAGTCCAGCGTCACGTAATCAAAGCCCAAAGTTTTCAGCCGCGCAGAAATTTTTTCGCGAAGGCTCAGGAGCATGTCGAATTGTTCAGGCAAAATTTCTATTCTTGCAATGTTGCCGTGAACCCGAACGCGCATTTGCTTAAAACCCGCGCTTAGTAAAAAATCTTCAGCCGCCTCGACCGCCGCGAGTTTTGGAGCAGTCAAAGTTTCGCCGTAGACAAAGCGCGACGCTAAACACGCCATAGACGGCTTATTCCATGTCGGCAAGTTCATTTCCCGCGACAGCTCGCGAATCTCTGCCTTGTAAAGTTCGGCGGAAATCAGCGGGCTTTTTACTTTGAGTTCGGCAATCGCCTTCATGCCGGGTCGGAAGTCTTTTGTGTCGTCCATGTTCGAGCCTTCGACTAAAATTTTCCCTTCGGCGAGGCGCAAGAAATTTTTAAACAGTTCGCGCTTGCACAGGTAACAGCGATTGACGGGATTTTCTGCGACGCCCGCGATTTTCAAAACGTCCGCCTCGAAAATTACTTGGCGGATTTTATTATCAGCGCAAAATTTTTTAGCCGCGTCGAGTTCGGAGCGCGGAATGAATTTACTTGTCGCCGTCAACGCCAAAATATTTTCGCCTAAGACATTATGCGCGACTTTGAGCAGAAAAGTTGAATCGACGCCGCCCGAATATGCAACAGCGACGCTCCTCAACCCGCAAAGATAATTTTTCAAGTTGTCAAGCTTAGTCATTGCAATCGCTCCAGAAAATGAAATCTACTTGAAAAGAAATCGTTCATGATTTATAATATGCTCGCTTGATGCCTTGCGGCAGGGCGGTTTAAATCCAAAGCCCCCAGAAAGGGGGCGGATAGTGATGATAAAGGTTATAATTCGTGTGATTATTCTCACCGTCATAATCCTCTTAATCCTCACAAGAACAGCCGCCTAAGCCTTCCCACAGCATAGCGGCTGAATCTTGTTTCATCTGTCTATATAAGTCGGGGGCTAAACCGCCTTCAAGCAATTTTCGCCTCGCAACTCGCGAGGTATTTTTTATCTGTCAGCAGAATTATAATCGACAAGGAGAATTTTTGCAAGCAGTAAAAATGAAAGTCACTTGAAAAGTAGTAGCAGATATTTTATAATGTGCTCGCTTGATGCCTAGCGGCAGGGCGGTTTAAATCCGTAGTCTCCCCCAGAAAGGAGATGAGGATTATGCGCGTGATTAAATTTATTATCCGCGTGACATTGCTTACGGGAGCAATCCTGCTCCTTCTCAGCAAAACAGCCGCCTGAGCCCCACTCAAAGCGACTGTTTTAAGTAATCCTTATTATTTTCGACACTTAGATATAGTCGGGGGTAAACCGCCTTCAAGCAATTTTCGCCTCGCAACTCGCGAGGTATTTTTTATCTGTCAGCAGAATTATAATCGACAGGGAGAATTTTTGCAAGCTCCAAAAAGTTTTTCATCATTACGCCCCCTTGAGGAGTCAAAATCGATTCGGGGTGAAATTGAATCCCTTCCACGTCGAAAACTTTGTGGCGCACGCCCATAATAGTCCCGTCGTTAAGTTCGCTCGTAATCTCTAGGCAATCGGGCAAAGTCTCGCGCTCGATAATCAGCGAATGATAACGCCCGACCTCGACGCCCTGCGCAAGTCCGCGATAAAGCCCTTTGCCGCTGTGAATCAATCGCGACGTTTTGCCGTGAACAATTTCCTTTGCACGAATGATTTTTCCGCCGAAAACTTCGCCTATCGCTTGATGACCTAAACAAATGCCCAAAATCGGCAACGCGCCCTTAAGTTTATCAATCAACTCCTCCGAAATGCCCGCGTCACTCGGCACGCCCGGACCTGGCGAAATTATCACGGCGGAGAAATTTTTCACCTCGTCGACAGAAATTTTATCGTTGCGCACGACTTCGACCGCCGCGCCCAATTCCGACAAAAGTTGATAGACATTGTAAGTAAACGAATCGTAGTTATCAAGGAGTAAAATTTTTTTAGCCATTGTTCTCGACCTCCTCGACAACCTCAAAGAGTGCCTTAGCCTTCTGCAAAAATTCTTTGTACTCGTTTAGCGGAATGGAATCGGCGACAATGCCCGCGCCGGTCTGAATCACCGCGTCGACGTCGTTATCAATACGCAAAGTCCGCAGCGTTATGCACATATCCATATTGCCGCAAAAATCCATATAGCCGACCGTGCCCGCGTAACTTTTGCGGCGGACGGGTTCGAGTTCGTGAATAATTTCCATAGCGCGGAGTTTGGGCGCACCGCTGACCGTTCCGGCGGGGAATGTCGCTTTCAAAACGTCAATCGGCGTGAAATTTTCTTTGAGCTTGCCGACGACGCTTGAGACCATGTGCATGACGTGGCTAAAGTATTCGACCTCGCGGAGCTTCTCGACTTTGACGGTGCCCGCTTCGGAAATCCTGCCCAAATCATTCCGCGCCAAGTCGACAAGCATAGAATGTTCCGCGCACTCCTTGACATCGGTTTTAAGTTCGGCGGCAAGAATTTTATCTTCATCTGGGGTCGAGCCGCGACGACGAGTGCCGGCAATCGGGTAGGTGTAAACTTTTTTGCCCGCGACCTTGACGAGCATTTCGGGCGACGCGCCAACCAATTTCACGCTGCCAAAGTTCAAGTAAAACATATAGGGCGACGGATTGACTTGGCGGAGCTTGCGATAGAAGAGGAAGGCGGGCTTTGAAATTTTAGCGCGGAATTGTTTAGACGGCACGACTTGGAAAATATCGCCCGCGAAAATGTATTCCTTAGCGCGTTCGATAGCCGCTAAAACTTCGGGCGGAGCCTCGCCATATTTTGACATAAAGTTTAGGGACATGGGACAAGGGACATGGGACAAGGGCATTAGTGGCGCGGCAATTTTTTCGGAAATGGCGTTCATGCGCGAAGTTATTTCGGCGTAGAGTTCGGGCAAATTTTTATCCTTGACATCAGCGAGATAGATTAGCCGCGCAGAATTTTTCAGGGCGTCGAGGACGAGCATAACGCGACAAATCATGAACTGCCCTAAAAGTTCTTCGTCATCGAGTTCGAGACCGCGAATCCTGTCGAACGTCGCGGCGATTTCAAAATTAAAGTAGCCGACCATGCCGCCATTAGCGAGCGGCAAATTTTTATCGAGCGCGGCGGGTTTGTATCGCGCCATGAAATTTTTAATCGCGCTGACGGGTTCGCCGTCAATGCACTTCATCAAGTCGCCGTCGCGAATCATCAACTTGTTCTTGAAAACTTGCAACTCAACGAAAGGTTCCGCGCCGATAAAAGAAAATCGCCCGAAGGCCTGTTGCGTGGTGTCGACCGATTCGAGGATAAAGCCGCGCCCGTTTTCGACCAGCTTATAGAAGAGCGAAACGGGCGTATCTAAATCGGTGTTGAGGTTAGCCGTCACGGCGATTAAGTTTGAACTTTGCGCGAAGTTTTGAAATTCTTCGAGCGTCGGGGAAATTTTAAGCAAAACAATCACTTCCCTAAATCATTTTGATTTTTCTTTCAAAGCGCGTTCGATGTCGCGTTTGGCGGATTTTTCATGGAGCGCGGCGCGTTTATCGTAATTATGTTTGCCGCTCGCCAAAGCCAATTCCAATTTCGCCCGCCCGCGCTTGAAATAAATTTTCAGCGGGATAAGCGTAAAACCTTTTTCGCGTGTCTTGCCGAAGAGCTTTAAAATTTCTTTCTTGTGCATGAGCAAGCGTCGTCGCCTCAACGGCTCGTGATTAAAAATATTTCCTTGCTCGTAGGGGCTGATGTGCATATGCTCAAGGAAAAGTTCGCCGTCCTTGACTTCGGCGTAGCTGTCGCGCAGATTTGCTTTGCCAGACCGCAAACTTTTAACTTCGGTGCCCTTTAGCTCAATGCCCGCCTCGTAAGTCTCGTGGATAAAATAATCGTGGCGAGCCTTGCGATTTTCACACGCAATTTTTATCTCGTCTTTGCTCATAGGAATCCTCCCGTAAAATTTTTTTGAAAGCCGCCTCGACCTCGCGAATGTAATTTTCCGAATCCATAAGCGGCGACTTTTTCATCATGCCGCGCATATTTCTTCGCAAAATCGTTAGCAACTCCCAATCGCCTGCTAAAGCAATCGCCCGCTCGACGTAATCATCATAAGTAGCAACCGCCAATTCCTCAAGCCCGATATTTTTCAAAATGCTAAGTCCGAAGCGCGAGCCATGCCGATTGCCGTAGAGACTGACGACCGGCACGCCCATATATAACGCCTCGCAAGTGGTGACGCCTCCAGTATAGGGGAAGGTGTCAAGCGCAATGTCAATGTCGTCATATTGGCGGAGGTAGTCGCCCGAAAAGTTGCGCAGTTCCACCCGCGAAACGTCCAGCCCAATAAATTTTAATCGATTGACGAAAAAAATTTTCCCGTCGTCGGTGTTGAAAGTTTTGTTTTTGAGAATCAAGCGGCTTTGTGGCACGGCGTCCAAAATTTTTTTCCAGGTCGTTAACATTGAATCATTTAACTTGCTGGGCTGATTGAAACTGCCGAATGTCACAAAATTTTTCTTCAGACACGGCGGGCTTGAAACGTCCAAATCGGTCGAAGCCTCGTAGCAAATATGAGTATGCGGCAAGCGAATCAATTTCTCCGTGAAAAATTCTTCCGAACCTGCCGCGCAGATTTCGTCCGACAAAAAATAATCAAAGCAAGGCAGACCGGTGCTATTCACGTAGCCTATGCCGCTGACTTGAACTGTGGCCGGACAATAAGCCGCGACCCGAAGTCGATTGCCGCCCGTATGCCCCGACAAGTCAATCAAAATGTCAATCTCATCGTCTCGAATCAATTTTGCCGCCTCAACGTCGCTTAAGGTCGAAATGTCGCGCCAGCCTTTGACAGTCGCGCTGATGTGTTTCGTGACAATGTCAGAACTTTTTCCGGCACTGTAACAATAGGTCTCGAAAGAATTTTTATCCAACGCAGTCAACAATGCCCACGCCCATTTAATGACGGGGTGTATCCTGAAATCCGCCGACAAAAATCCGACGCGAATTTTTTTATGCGCATAAAATTTTCTGGGATAGGGCGTAATGTCCGACAGATATTTTTTATACTCGGCGTAGAGCTTTTTGAAGTCGTCAGCTGAAAATTTTTCGACAGCATTGGCGACTATAATTGCATTACTTATTTCGGAGCAAGCTTCGGCGTTGTTTTTTGCAGTCTCGCCCGATAAGCGCAAAAGTTCCGACGCCGATTCCACCATTCCCAATTTTGAACCGGCCATTCCCAAAAGGTTCAACACGTCCGACAAAAGCTCTTTTTCTTCGGGCAGCGTGGCGTCGAAGAGCGGCAAAATTTTTTGAGCAAACAAGAACAACTCGACGGTTTTGCCCTGCTCGCGCAAGATGTACGCTTTGAGCAGGAGTGGTTTTTTCCAATGCGGTGCGGCGATTTTAACTTCCGCGAGAGTTTTTAAAGCATCGTCGTAATTTTTAGCTTTGAATTGTGCTAGAGCTTTTTTGTAGATTTTTATTGCGTCCATGAATTCTCCTTAAACCGTCGGGACATTATGAATGACTTGATAGAAGGCGGGTTTTTCGCTACGGTCGAAAGGGCTACCCTTTTCGACGATTTGAATTTGAATTGCTTCCATGCGTAGACTTGCGCCCGCCGATCCAGCAGGTTCACCATTTTTAGCCCAACCAAGCCAGCCCGCGTTCTCAACATGCGCCCGATAATATATGTCATAATATTGTGCCGCTTGCCCCTCAAGTTGAATTCTGATAGCCTCCATGCGCAAGTTTTGTCCGACAGTCCCGGCGACGCCGCCCGAACCTACCCAACCTTGCCAGCCGATATTTTGGACGTGCGCGCTGTATTTTATGCCGCCGTCGAAATTTATAATCAGAGCTTCGAGGCGTTTAGCTTGCATTGTCGTGCCCGCGACTTGACCGGCTCCAACAGGTTGCATCCACCCTGCGCCCTCTACGTTCGCTTGATAACTGAACTGCGCCGAAACATTTTGAGCACAAAACAAAATCGCCGTCAAGAGAAAGGCCGCGAAAATTTTCCTGACCACTTAATCACCACCCGTAGTCGTCATCGTCATAACGCCCATATCTGCCATATCTGTCGCGATTATATCTGTCGCGGTCGTATCTGTCATAGTCGTCATCGTAATATTCGCCCTTGCGCACAATGCGGATTTGAATTGCTTCCATGTGCAAGCCCTCGCCGGTCGTGCCAGCCACTTCGCCATTGCTGACCCAATCGAGCCAGCCATAATCTTTAATGTGCGCCCGATAAACGACGTCGTACTTGTCAGCATATCTGCCCGAAAGTCTGATTCTGATAGCTTCCATGCGTCGACTTTCGCCGATAGTGCCGGCGACTTGCCCCGAATACCTCCAACCTTGCCAGCCGATTTCTTTAACATGCGCGTTGTACTCTATGCCGTCAAAATCTATGACGATAGCTTCCATGCGCCTGTTCTCGCCGACTGTGCCGGCAACTTGACCATCTCCGACGGGCTGCATCCAACCGTAATCCTTGACGCTCACCTGATACGTTATGTGCGCGGCCGAAACATTTTGAGCAAAAAACATTATCGCCGTCAAAAGGAGCGTCGCAAAAATTTTTCTGAACATGTCAATCACCTCCGCCGCAATGATAACAATCGCGTCGCCTTTTTGCAAATTAAAAATCCCTTAGCCATTGCCGCGGGATTTTTTTATTTACTTATGAGTTTTCAAGAAGTGTTCGATACGGTTCAACGCTTCGGAAATTTTGTCAATGCTTGTAGCGTAGGAGCAACGGACGTGCCCCGCGCCGCATTTGCCGAAAGCCGTACCGGGTACGAGCGCGACGTGTTCAGCTTGAATCAATTTTTCGGCAAAGGCTTCGGAAGTAAATCCGCTTTTCGTGATGTTCGGGAAAATGTAAAATGCTCCGCGCGGCTCGAAACTCTCCAAGCCCATAGTCTTAAAGCCGTCGTAAATCAAGCGGCGTCTCCTGTCGTAATCGGCGACCATTTTTTTCATATACTTTTCGCCGCGCTTGAGAGCCTCGACCGCCGCGAGTTGAGCAGTTATCGGCGCACAAAGTATCGTGTACTGATGAATTTTAGTCATCGCCCCGATGAAGTCGGGATTACTAAGCGCGTAACCGATTCGCCAACCGGTCATGGCGTAGGCCTTGCTGAAACCGTTTAGCAAAATAGTTCGGTCGCGCATTTTCGGCAACGCGGCAAAACATTCGTGAACGCCGCCGTAAGTCAAGTCGCCATAAATTTCGTCGCTGATAACAATCAAGTCGTGCGCCTCTGCGAAGTCGGCAATTTTCAACAGGTCATCGCGCTCCATAATTGCACCGGTCGGGTTGTTCGGATAGCCGATTAAAATTGCTTTGGTCTTGGGCGTCACGAAAGGTTCCAGCTCTTCGGGTGTGATTCGGAATTCGTTTTCGATTTTGGCGGGCACGCTAACAGGGATTCCATTCGCCATGAAGGTGCACGCTTGATAGGAAACGTAGCAGGGCTCCGGAATCAGAACTTCATCGCCTGGATTTAAAATGGCTCGCAAAGCCAAATCCAAAGCCTCGCTGACACCGACCGTAACCAAAATTTCCGTGTCAACGTCGTAGCTGACATTGAACTTTTCGACGTAGTGGCGGGCAATTTCTTCGCGCAATTTGAGCATACCGCGATTAGCCGTATAGCTCGTGTAGCCGCGTTCCAAACCGTAAACGCAACTTTCGCGAATCGGCCAGGGCGTCACAAAATCCGGCTCGCCGACGCCTAAAGAAATTACGTCCTGCATTTTGGCGGCAATGTCGAAAAATTTCCTAATGCCGCTGGGCGCGACGGATTTAACCGCAGTCGACAATTTATCTTGCCAAGTCATGGCGCAACCACCAACCTGCGGTCGCGGTCGTCGTCTTCCATTATCACGCCGTCTTTTTTGTACGCCTTCAACATGAAATGACTGCGCGTCTGTGTCACGCCTTCAATCGGTGCCAGGCGTGTCGCTACGAAATTTGCCACGTCCTTTAGCGATTTGCCCTCGATTATGACGAGCAGGTCGAAATTGCCGCTCATTAGATAAACCGTGCGCACCTCGTCGAAGCGGTAAATTCTCTCGGCGATTGCATCGAAGCCGACTTCGCGTTGAGGCGTCAAATTGATTTCGATTACCGCCGTGACGTTATCATCGCCGAATTTTTCCCAATTTATCAGCGCGCCGTAGGACAAAATGATTTTCTCCTTTTCGAGCACGGCTATTTCCTTTTCGATTTCGTACTCCGACTTTTGCAGCATTGACGCAAGTTCGCCGGTCGTGAGCCGCGCGTTATGCTCCAACAATTCCAATATTTCTTTCATAAGCTGTCACCTCTTTTTAGTGGTTAGTGATTAGGTTATTAGAATTCTATCCACCTATTCAATCATTATCGAGTAGAAAATTTCGGCGTCGTGAAGCGCAGCAAAATTTTTAATCGCCTCCATACCGCCTTTGCTATGGTCGAGTTTGTCATTGACCGCGCAGAGCAATTCTAAAAAATCTTCCAAAGTCAAATGCGTCCGCGAAATCGTCGTCAAGACCGCCGCGAACTCAAGAGCCCGATAAGCCGTCACGAATACCCGACAATTAAATTTCTCATCGCCAACAAACGCGCAGGGATAACACCGCATGAAAAATTCGTTGACGAGATAATTTTCTAAGACGTCCGAAAAATTTCCGCGCAGTTGAATTAGAATATTTTCGCGATTGGCTTGATAAGTCGCGGCGAGCTGATTTTTTTTGCCGACGGTCAAATTTGCGTCGTACATCTCGCCAAAAATTTCAGCTAAAGTCGCCGCGTGGTTTTCCGCGTCGAAGTCGACGGGCACAGAAATTTTTTCGCCGAAGTACTCGCAAAGATTCCGTAGCCGCTCATTTATCGACAAGTCGCGCCGTTGCAGAATTTTAATCGCGGCTCGCTGTCGTGACAGGAATTTTTCAACGTCAGGGATTTTTTCTGTGAAGTCGAAAATTTGCCGCGCCTTGAGGTTGTCGGTCGTCTCGAAAGTTATCGGCTCCAAGAGGATTGAGATTGCCGCGACCGGACAAGTCAACGTCATTGCCTGCAGGAAAAGTTCATCGCCGAGCTTGTAAGTTACTCGCGGGAAGCTCTGACAAATCGCGGGCAGAAAATCTTCGCCGTGCTTGAGTTGCAATTTGCATAGAAAATTTTCGTCGAGGAAAGGACATGCGCCCGAACTCTGCAACTTGAAAGCCTGCGCTGACTCGTCGACGTGCTTAAAAATTTCGTCGTGGTCGGGGAGCGTTAAAAACTTTTGGCGGGTCTCCTCGTCAAGCAAAATTCGCCAGTCTCGACAACACCGCGAATCACAAAGTTTGCCGTCGCACTTGAAATTTTTGATGTAACTCGGACACAAAACCCTTTTCCCTTTTCCCATTTCCCATTTCCCTTACCTTATAAAATGAGTGGGCGTCCATTCTTCGTGAACGGGCAAGCCGAATTTTTCTTTGCCGAGCGCGATAGACTTCATGAGGAAAATCATATTGCGTGCGAGCGTGCGCATAGTCTGAAGGCCTTCGGCGTCTTGAGTGGCCTCGCCGGGATTCATGCCGTAAACCATATTCCAATATTGGCTGCCCGCGACCGCCATATTATTCATCAAGAAATATTTGTTGAGCACGTCGAAAGCCGCACTCGACCCGCCACGCCGAGAAATTACAACACCCGCGCCAACTTTGCCGGACTTGTCCTGCGTGAACGTGCTGTAAAAAAGTCTGTCGAGGAAAGAAATCGCCGTGCCATTGGGCGAGCCGTAGTAAACCGGCGCACCGATTACAAAGCCGTCAGCCTCCATGAAAATCGGCGCAATCTCGTTAACAACGTCTTTGAAGACGCAATGCCCAAGATTGAAACAACTTTGGCAGGCGACGCAGCCGCGAATAACCTTGTTGCCGATATGGAAATAATTTGTCTCGACGCCCTCCGCCTCGAAAACTTTAATCATCTCGTTGAGCGCGATGCTCGTATTGCCATTTGCTTTGGGCGAGCCGTTGACCAATAAAACTTTCATGATAAGCACTCCTTTCATACGCTTAGTAAATATTTTGACGCCGATTGAAAAAATCCTGTTGCAATGAAAAAAGCCGGCGGTTGTCGGCTTAAAAATTTTTCAAGTGCGTTTGAACATCTTAGCAAGGTCGGCGGCGGAAAATTTTATTATAGTCGGTCTGCCGTGCGGACAAGTATGCGGGTGAGGCGTCTTTGACAGGTCGTCTAAAAGAATTTCCATTTGCCGCTGATTGAGTTCCTGCCCGGCTTTGATTGCGGCCTTGCAAGCGGTCGTTGCCAAAACTGCTTGACGAATATTTTTGGCTAAGTCGTCGGCAGAGTTCACGCCGTTGAAAATTTCTGTGATGATTCCGCGCAGGAGATTTTCGGCGTCGGTGTCGGAGGCGTCAGCGGGCACTTCCATTAGTCGGAATTCATTTGCGCCGCTCGGCTCCATAGTGAAGCCCAAATCCGCGAAGACGCTAAGATTTTTTTCGATAAGCTCGGACTCTTGCGAATCGAACTGCAACACGCGATGAATCAGCAAACCTTGCGCGGGAATCCGTTCAGCGTAGCCGCTCAATTTGTCGAACAAAATTCTTTCGTGCGCGGCGTGCTGGTCAATCAAATATAAATCGTTGCCGCTCTGCGCCACTATGTAGCAACGCGCAACTTGCCCAATAGGCTCAAGCTCAAGCGCGGGCTTTTTAGGCGGTTCAGATTTTTTGGGCGGTTCGGACTTCTTAGGCGGCTCGGACTTCTTAGGCGGCTCAGACTTTTTAGGCGGCTCAGATTTTTTGGGCGGTTCAGATTTCTTAGGCGGCTCAAAATTTTGGGGTGGGTCGTCTTCCGAAAAATCATCGCCAAGATTTATCTGCTCAAAGTGCGGAGTTTCGGGCGCGGCGGCTACTTCTGTCAAGTCGTGTTCAGAGGTCTCGCGCTTACCCTCGACGGCCTCGCGCACCGCATGATAAATCGCCTTGAAAATTCTGCCCTCGTCCTCGAACTTTATCTCAATCTTCTGCGGGTGGACGTTGACATCGATTGAATCTTGCGGCAAGTCGATTTTGACGAACGCGAACGGAAAACCGGTCTTAGGAATCAGCGACTTATACGCCTCGTCGAGAGCTTTGGCAATCGTCCTGTTCTCGACGACGCGCCCATTTACTACAAACGTCTGCCAACTGCGATAACTTTTCAAAATGTTGGGCTTAGTGACGTATCCGCGCAGGTTTAGACTTTCCATATCGCTTTGCAACGTCAAAAGGGAATCAGTCAGCTCGGTTCCGTAAATCGCGCTCAAAGTGTCGAGGACATTACCATTGCCGGGCGTAGCGAGCGCAACGCGGTTACCGTTCACGAATCGGAAGGCGACTTCGGGGCGACTAATCGCGAGCTTGACGACGAAGTCATTTATTTTATTTGCTTCGGTCGGGGTCGCCTTTAGGAATTTCAATCGGGCGGGCGTGTTGAAAAATAAATCCTCAACCAAAATCGTCGTGCCGACTTTGCAACCTACCTCGTGAACGTCAGACAATTTCCCACCGTCAATCGTGAGCTTCGTGCCGAGTTCGTCTTCAACGCGGCGCGTCTGCAAAATAAATTTCGACACGGCAGCAATCGTCGGTAAAGCCTCTCCGCGAAAGCCCAAAGTCGAAATGTTTGTCAAATCGGCGACGCTTGAAAGTTTGCTGGTAGCGTGGCGGCGCACGGCAAGCGCGGCATCTTCGCGGGTCATGCCTGAGCCGTCATCAGTCACGCGAATTAAAGCCTTGCCGCCGTTCTGAATTTCAATTTCGATACGATTTGCGCCGGCGTCAATAGAATTCTCGACAAGTTCCTTGACGACAGAGGCCGGACGCTCAACGACTTCGCCCGCCGCAATTTTATTTATCGTGTTCGAGTCGAGCAATTTTATCTTAGTCATGCGTTCTCCTTAGAAAAATTCCGCGAATTCCTTCAAAGTCACGTAATTAACCTCGTCTTGATAGTAAGGCTCGGTGACGGCGACTCCTTCTGGGGTGTCGAAATCTTTGGGGCGTTGCGAATCGTCAGCGGGCACGACTACCCAAAAAATAACGTCGACTTGAGCGGAAGTCAACGCGGCGGCGCGCGCTCCGCTATTTATTTGCACGAGTTCGATATTTTTGTTGACGCGCTTAGAAATTTCAGAGAGCACAGCGGTATTGAATCCTGCGGGCGTGCCGTCGGCTAAAATCAAATCCAAAGGCGGCAAGTCTCCCGTAATTCCGACTTTGATTGTCGCCGCGCCGTCAATTTGCGGCATTGCTACCGACGGCGGAATTTCTAGCGGGTGAGTTATATATTCGTCAACCAGCTCGTTGAGGGTGCCGTCAGCTTTCATTGCCTCAATCGCCGCGTCGAATTCATTTTTCAAATCGGCATCTTGCTCGCGCATTGCGCAACAAAAATTATCAACGAGCTTGACGGTCTGGGATTCTTTTATCACGAAGTCGGGATTATTCGCGGCCATGTAGCGGGCAACGCTGCCGTGAGTTTGAACCGCTTTAATTTTCTCGGACGAAAGAGCCAGTTGCATTGAGTTAAAATCGTCGTAGAAATTTAACGCGTCGCCCTTTGCAAATTTTTTAGCTTGTTCGGGCGTCGCATTCAGTTGAGTAATCACGCCGATAATCATCTTGTCTTTTTCGCTAGGCTCATTGCCGCCGCAACCGCTCACCGTCAAAATCATCAAAAGGAGCAGTAAAAATTTTTTCATTACAACCACCTACTTTATAACATTAAGATAAATCGCCAGCACGATTAGACCTGGCACACCGAATACGCCGACAATCAGCGCGTGTATGAAAGTTATTTTTATCATGATAATCCCGGTCAAGTTCACGAGGTAGAGAATCGCCGCGCCGACTAGGCTATTCCAAATTATTTCAAACGGCAGCTCGATAAAAAATTTCAGCGCGAGGATTATCAAAATGCCCGCGACTAGCCCGATACCAATTTCAATCATTTTCATTCCCCCAAGTCATTTAACGTAAATTGTCAACGTGTTATAAGCAAGCGATTGCAAAGTCAATTCAGCGGGCGTCAAAGCTCTCAACTCATTGAAAAGTGTTTGCGGCGAGCCGCCATAACTTATATTGAAAACTGCGCGGCCGTTATCGTAGCTCGAAAGGTTTACGTTACTGACGTGACTAACTCTGCCGAGCGCACTCTGAACAAGATTTATTTGCGAGAAGTCCGCCGCGTAAACGATGACCTCGACGCCTTGCCGCGAAGTGTACATGCCGGTTATCTGCTCGACAAAATAATTTCCCATTTGCTCGCCGGCCTTAGCAAGTGCTTTCTTAGCGGCGATAGCTTGCGAGTTGTCGTAGGCCGAACCGTATTTGCCGTCCGCCGCGATTACTTGACCAGTTCGCACGATAAACATTTTTGCCTCGACGCGAGCTCGACAAGCTTGCATGTTCGTAACCTGATTGCCCGGCAAATAATTCCCCATATCGCCAACGCCCTCGCTGAAACTCTCGCCGACAATCATAATGTCCGCGCCGTAACGTTCAGCGGCCTGTTTCATCTGCGCGACGTTCATTGCCATAGGGCTTTGATAATTTAGACCCGTGCCGACCTCGATGACATTTGAAAAGCCCGCGTTCAAAAGAATTTTAACAATCGCGGTCTCGCCGCCCGCCCCCCCAACATTATAATTCAAATGCTGTTCGGGGACGTAGACGGCGATTTTCGGATTGCGCAGTTGCACATTGATAATTCCGAGCCGCGTCAATTCGTTCATAAGTTTTGAGTTGGGGTAATCGTCGACGGTCGCGTTAATAGTGACGCGCCAAAGTCCGCCGACTTCCTCGCTACTCAAAACGGCGTAATCTGTTATGAAGCCGCGCGACTGCGTATAAATCTGGTCGTTGATAACCATGCTGTTCTGAACCAAAGTTTGCGAATCGACGAGCACGCCCAAAGTATTTTCGACCGCCGCACGAAATGCATCCCTTGCCGCCTCGTCCTTAGTGACCCCCATTCCAGTTACCGTCACATTTTTAGCCGACGCCGTAGCGCAAATCATCAACAAAATAAAAGCAATTAGGAATATACTTTTCCCATGTCCCTTTTCCCATTTCCCTTTCATCTCACCAACCCCAATCCGAATCGTTACTAGGAGCGGGCGCGGGCGGCGGAGTTGATTGAGTTCCTGCGAAATCTTTTAGGAAATTTTCGGCGGCATTCTTGCAAGAGTTATGAAAGGCACTGGCGACACTCGCGCCGCTCTTAGAGCCTTCGACGATTTTAACGTTGATAATTTCGCCGGTCGTGTTGTCGACCAATCGATATTCAAAACCGATTCGCCCTTTGAACTTTGGAATGAATCCGCCAGCCGTCTCGGTGAAGCCGCCTAAACCTAAAGCCGCGCCGATTGTCTGAATGGTCGTAGCCGTCGGATTTTCCTCGACAAATGCCATAGTCACTTTGCCGACCAAAGTATAATCCGCGCCCGCCAATTTTCCCAGCTCAATGGCTCGGCTTGGGTCGACCGCGATATTTTGAAAACCTTGCTCGCGGAGTATCGCGCCAAGTTGCGTCCGCTCGACCACCGTATAATTTCCTGTGGCGTGTATGGCAGCGATTATTTGTTCGGTCATAATCTCGGCAACTTTTTCTTCGTTGTAGCCCGAAATATTTTCCAGCGGCATAACTGCGACGAGTTTTTTTGCGGCGGCGCAATTCAGCGAAAATATTATCATGAGTGCGCACATCGCCGCGATTATTTTTCTCATGAACTTTAGCATTGTAGTCTCCTCCCTATCCAAATTTTTTTTACTATATCAAAGCCGCATTAAAATCTCAATAGAAATTTGTAAATGTCCGCTCAAAAAATAAGGCTTGATATATTTAGCGGATTCTAATAAAATCAACGTAGCGAAGCGCATAAACATTTCAACGAGGTCAAGTCATGGAAGATAAAAATAAAAGTACGATGTCAATGGCGATTATCGGGGGCGCAGTAATTGTCGCGCTGGTGATTTTGTCAACGTTATGGATAAATCGCAGTGAGCAGGCCGCGACCAATGAAACGGTACATTCAGTCGGCTCGCTGTACTTGCGCGAACTCACCGACCGCCGCGAGCAAGTCATTAACGCTCGAATAAATGTCCGCGTCGATAATCTTCGTGCGGCAATGAAAGCACTGACGCCCGCCGACTTGCAAAGCGTCGAAACTCTAAGCGCGTACCTTGCCAAAATGAAAATTCTTTACGAGGTAGACCAATTCGCGCTGGCGAGTTCAAACGGCATGGTTTTTACGCCCGAAGGAGTTGAGCCCAATTCGAGCAAATATTTTTTCTCGACTTTGACAATCAACGCGTCGAAAATTTACACGCATGATAAAAAAGTTTTCGTGGCGATTCCCGTAGAAAATGTCGTTTTTCAAGGCATGCCGATTAAAAATTGTTTTATGGAGCTATCGATGTCGAGATTCTTGCAGGGCATTTTAGTTCACACGACTAAGAGCGAAATGACATTTTTTAATCTGTACTACACGAATGGCAATTCGCTAACGGACGCGGTTTTAGGTGGGCTGGCTAAAGGCACCAATCTATTGGACGCGCTCAAAGACGCTGACTTTGACGAAGGCTTTTCGAGTGAGCAGGTTAACGACGACTTCACAAACGCGCGGCAAGGTATGGCGTCTTTTACCTATCGGGGCGTGAAGGAATCGCTTTACTATCGTCCGGTCGGCAGTACCGGTTGGATGTTGTCCTATTTGATTCGCGAAAATAAAATTCAGGAAGAAATTGCCGCGGTCAATGCCGAAATTCGCCAACGCTCGATGATTCAAATGCTATTCACGATTGCGGCTATGGCGGTCGTATTCTGGCTGATAATTTCGCAGGCAAAGAAAAATCAAAAACTTATCCACCAGAAAAATTTATCCGACGCGGAGAACCGAATTAAGCGCGAGGAAATGGAAGAGAAATTCCGGTTGCAGACGCAGTTATTATCGGAAGAACGCCGCCGCCGTCGTCAAAGCGAAATGATTCAGGCTCTGACGGTTGATTATCGATTGGTTTACCATTTGAACCTTGATTCTGATGAGGCGGTTTGCTATCGCGTTGCGCCCGATGTCAGCTCACAACTAAAGCGCAGGCAAAGCGACGTTGTAAAATTCCAAGCGGCTCTCCAAAATTACGCGCAAGAATTCGTTCACCCTAACGACCGCGAGGCTTTATTGGAATTCATTCAGCCCGAAAATATTCGTGCGCGGCTCGCCAATAAGGAAATCATTTCGCACCGCTACTTGATGCTTAGATATGGCGTGGAACATTTTATGATGTTGCGGGTTGCCAAAATTGATGAGGGCTTGCACGCGGTCGGTGTCGGCTTTGCGAATGTCGACGAGCAAACCCGCGAAGCTCTAGCTAAGAATCAGCAACTAGCGGCCGCGCTTGCGCAAGCTCAACACGCTAACGCCTCTAAAACAACGTTCCTATCGAATATGAGCCACGACATCAGAACGCCTATGAACGCGATTATAGGTTTTACGAACTTAGCCCTGCGCCACTTCGATAACCGCACGCAAGTTAAAGATTCGCTCGAAAAGGTTCTGACTTCAAGCAATCATCTGCTAGGCTTGATTAACGACATTTTAGATATGAGCCGAATTGAAAGTGGGCGCGTCGAAGTCGCTGAGCAAGAATGTAATCTTTCCGACCTCGTGCACAATCTGATTCACATAATCCAGCCGCAAATTAACGCTAAGCAACAGAAATTCCAAATCGACGCGTTCAAAGTCAAGAACGAGGACATTTACGCCGACCAACTCAAAATAAATCAGATACTGATAAACATTTTGAGCAACGCGGTCAAGTACACGCCCGCGACCGGTTCAATTTTCTTCCGCATATCGCAATACGAATCGGCGATTGAAGGCTATGCCAAATACGAATTCCGCATTAAGGATAACGGCTTGGGCATGAGCAAGGAATTTTTAAAGCACGTGTTCGACGCGTTCGAGCGCGAAGAAACTTCGACGAAAAGCGGCATACAAGGTACAGGCTTAGGCATGAGCATTACTAAAAAAATGGTCGAGCTAATGGGCGGCACCATTACGGTCGAGAGCGAAAAGGATAAGGGTTCGGAATTCACCGTGACGCTTGACCTAAAACTTCAGCAGAACGTCAAGCAAATCCCGATTCAAGAGCTCAACGACTTGCGGGCGTTGGTAGTTGATGACGACTTTAACACTTGCGAATCGGTGACGGCTATGCTAAAGCAAATGGGAATGCGTTCGGATTGGACGACCTCGCCGCGTGAAGCGGTATTCCGCGCAGGCCGCGCCCTAGATGATGACCCCTTCGACGCATATATTGTTGATTGGCTAATGCCCGACCAAAACGGCATTGAGACTGTGCGGCAAATACGGCGCATAGTTGGCGACACTGCGCCGGTGATAATTTTGACGGCCTACGACTATTCGGACATTGAGATTGAGGCGCGAGCGGCGGGCGTTACGACTTTTTGCACGAAGCCTTTGTTTATGTCGGATTTGAAAAATGCGTTGTCTAGGGCGATACGCGGTCGTGAAGAGGAGGAAGTTAATCAGCACGACTTATCGGCGACGAATTTTGACGGGAAGCGCGTTTTGTTGGTTGAGGATATTGAAGTTAATCGCGAGATAGCAAAGGCGGTTCTGACGGAAATTGGGCTAGAGGTCGAGGACGCAAGCGACGGTTCGGACGCCGTGCAAATGGTTAAGGATTCGCCGACGAATTACTACGACTTGATTTTAATGGATGTGCAAATGCCGACGATGAACGGCTACGACGCGACAAGGAATATCCGCGCACTCAAACGCAAGGACGCTAAAACTATTCCGATAGTCGCTATGACGGCGAATGCATTTGAGGAGGATAAAGCGAACGCGCTAAAGGCGGGCATGAATGACCACTTAGCTAAGCCGCTCGATATTCCGAAGCTGATTGAGATGTTGAACAAATATTTAAAGTGAGTGACAATTTTTGTACAAACCTAAAATTCTTTGGCGCGGACGTAGCAATCATTTACCGAACGCTCAAGTTGTCGGGGAAATTTCTTTCAGAGGCGCGGCAGAACGCGGAGAATTTATAATTCCGGCGAACGTCGCGGCGGCTGACGACTACAAAATCAATAACGGCGACTTCCAAATTTTTCTGGACGGCAAAGAAATTTCCGTTGACGCGCTGAAAAATATTTTGGACGGCGCGGCGGACTATATTGTCATTGAGAGCCACGACGAATTTTTATTGCGGTTCAGGGAGCTTTACGCGCTCGGACTGATTGACCGCGTTATCACGTTGCCGACGCTTTGTAATTATGCGACGAATAATTTTTTCTCGCTGAATAACGCCGTTCAAATTTTCAATCTGATTCACGCGCTGAAGCTTGAGCGCACGCTCGATGTTGACGGCTTTTTCGCGAAGAATGATTATTACATGTTCCCCGAATTCAATTCCAAAATCGCGGGTGTTGCCGAAGTCGAAAGTTATCCCGCGCTGAGGAATTTTTACGTCGAAATTTATCCTTCGCTCGCCGAGTTCCGCTATAAATTTTTTGACGCGCTCCTTTTGACTGACGAACGCACGCCCGAAGAATTTATCGACGCGCTGATTGAGGCCGACGCCCTTGCCGAAAATATTTTAACGTTTGCTAGGAAAAATTCCGCGCTTGAAAAGTTTCTGGCGGCTAACGAAAACGCTTTTGAAAAAATTTCTTCTTTCCCTGCCGTCAATGGTCAGTGGCTGTTGCTGAAAAAATTCGTCCGCGCAGATTCCAAAATTTACGTCGTGACGCATAAGGACGCTAAGCTTGACGCTTTGCCCGAAGGTTACGAAATAATTCATGCAGGGCACGCGCAAGCTAAAATTGATTTTGGCTACATAGGCGACGATACCGGCGACAACATTAGCCGATTGAATCTTTATCTGAACGAGATAACCGCGCTGTATTGGCTTTGGAAACACACGCGACATAAACTTATTGGCTTTGTGCACTACCGACGCTTTTTCACGAGCGACGGCGAAAATTTTTTATCGCTTGAGGCGGCGGAAGAAATTTTGCGCGAAAATGATATTATAGTCAACGATTGCAAATTTGGCTACATTGCGCTTTACGATTGGAAAATCATGCAGAGCGGCCGCGAGCTTTCCGAGCACGTCATGAACACGATTAGAAAATATATTGCGGCGCGCCAACCCGATTACCTTGCGGCTTATGACCGCGTCAATAATAGTTTTGGCGTCTTCTGCTACGAGATTTTCATTACGCGGCGGAAAATTTTCGACGATTATTGCGCGTGGCTGTTCTCGTTTATAATTGACGCGACCGAAGAAATTTTAGCGACGACGAACCTTGCGAGTTCCGACGACCCGCGAGAGTATAGAATCATAGGTTCTGTTGCTGAACATTTGCTGACGGTTTGGCTGATTAAAAATCGCTTGAAGATAAAAATTTTGCCGATTATTTTTAGGGACAATGTTTAGAGGAGTTGATTTGATGGCTGAAGTTCAGAGAAAAGAGCTGAATCAAGCCGGCGTGAAAAAATTTTGGACAAGCGACATGGAAGCGATAATCGCGATAACGCTCGTGCTGATAGTTTTGGGCACTATAAATGTATTCAGCTCAAGTTTCATATTCGCCGAGGCGGAATTTGCAACGCCTTACTTTTTTTTGAAGCGGCACATTTTGAACGTCGTTATCGGGATAATTGCGTTCCTCGTGTGCTTCCGCTTCGACTATCATATTTGGCGCAGAGTGATATTTGTAATCGTGCTTGGGACATTCCTTGCGTTGATAGCAGTTTTGATATTCGGCCCGGTCGTCAATGGTGCTCAACGTTGGCTACCGTTACCAATGGGGCAATTTCAGCCGGCGGAGTTGGCAAAGTTGGTATCGATAATGATTGCGGCGGCGTATATTTCGACGAAAATAAAATTGGAACAGGAATTGAATTATTGGACGATACAAATGGCGATAATAGCGGCATTTGCGGGCTTGACCGAGCTTGAACCGGACATGGGCACGGCGTCGATAATTTTAGGGATACCGCTTTTGATGTTGATAATATCGGGCTTGAGCAATATGAAGATAGCGCAGTTGGTAGGCGCAGGGATTATAGGCGCGGCGATTTTGATTTTTCGCGAGCCCTACCGGCTTAAGCGACTGCTGATAACATTCGACCCTTGGTCAGATGCGCAAAACGTCGGCTATCAAACTGTGCAATCGTTATCGGCAATCGGTTCGGGCGAATTGACTGGCATGGGCTTAGGCGTGGGCGTCAGCAAGTACGACTATTTGCCTGAAGCGCATACGGATTTTGCCTTTGCAATATTCTGTCAGGAGAATGGCTTTTTAGGCGCGATATTTGTTTTCCTATTATTTGCGGCGTTTGCGGTTTATGCGGCGCGGATTGCAAACAAGGCGCGGGACGAATACGGGCAAGTTTTAGCAATGGGGATAATAATTTTGATTGTAGGGCAGGCAATAGCAAATTTGTTAATGGTCGGCGGCATGATTCCTGTAGTCGGAGTGCCCTTGCCGTTTATAAGTTACGGTGGCACTTCTCTTATCGTCACTATGGCTGCAATCGGCATTCTCGTAAATATCGGCAAACAAGGCGAAAAATCGACTAGAAACTAGAAAAGACTCCGGATTTTTGTTGCGCATTGAAAAAAACTCTTGCCGTTTTGATATTTTGAAAGTATAATGTCAAAATATCAAGAAGAGGTGATTAACATGCTCAACAATAAAGCAGATACGATTGAAGAATATATTTTGAAACGATTAAAGCAGAACGCTGACCGGCAAATCGAACTCAAGCGGACGGAATTGGCGGACAAGATAAGTTGCGCACCGTCGCAGATAAGTTACGTATTGAGCACGCGTTTTACGACGGCTCGCGGCTTCGTAGTGGAGTCACGGCGTGGCTTGGGCGGCTACATTAAAATCGCGCTGATTCCCGAAGAGCTCGACCAAAAACAAATTTTATATCGCGACATGATAGAGACACTCGACGAGGAAGCGACTTTTGATGACGTAAAAGAAATGTTAACGCTCCTTTTGGAAAGCAGACTAATCACGCAACGAGAGGCAGAACTAATTGCGCAAATGTCGGCGAATCTCTACAAGTCGGAAGCGGCAGGGCAACTCGTGCCCGAAGAACGTACAAAACTAATTCGTTCAATCTTCGCCACGCTTGCAAAAATAACTTAAAAGATATGCGCACGTACCATCAGTTATTGCCAATATATTTTGCTTATGCTATAATCGCGCAAGTTGTTTGAATCATGAGTACAGCTTAGCAAAATATGACTGGAGATATATAGCAAAATAAAAACCCTCCGGTGGCGGAGGGAATTTTTTTAAGGATAAAAATTTTAGGAGGTTTTCTTATGAACAAGATTAAAATTCTAATTCTTATCTTGGTGAGTTGCTTGACGTTCGGTTGCGGTTCAGACGGCGGCAACAAGAAAGAAGAAGTCGTCTACGTCTACAGCTGGGGCGATTACCTTGACCCGGAAACGCTCAAAATTTTCGAGAAGGAAACGGGCATTCACGTTATCCTTGACGAATTCGACACTAACGAGAGCATGTATCCTCGCGTTGCAGAAGGTGCAGTTCATTACGACGTTCTTTGCCCGTCCGATTACATGATTCAAAAACTTATCAGCAACGATTTGATTCAGCCACTCGACTTAACCAAACTTCCTAACGCCAAAAAGTATATCGGCGAGGAATTTTTCAAGCAATCCGAAACTTTCGACCCCGGCAATAAATATTCTGTACCTTATTGCTGGGGCACCGTCGGCATTATCTACGACAAAACTAAAGTCACTGAGCCTGTTGACAGTTGGAATATTCTTTGGAATGAGAAATACGCCGGACAAATTTTGATGCAAGATTCTGCCCGCGACGCTTTGATGATTCCGCTTAAACTTATGGGGCGCAGTCTCAACGAGACCGACGAAACTTATTTGCAAAAAGCTAAGGAAATGTTAGTTAAACAAAAACCGCTGGTTCAGGCTTACATCGTCGACGAAGTTAAAGATAAGCTCATAAATTCCGAAGCGGCAATGGGCGTTGTCTTTTCGGGCGAAGCTCTGATTATTTTGGAAGAAAATCCGAATATGGCCTTTGCAGTTCCCAAAGAGGGCACGAACTTTTGGATTGACGGCTGGGTTATCACCAAAGATTCCAATAATGTCGACAACGCGCACAAATTTATTGACTTCATGTGCCGCCCCGATATCGCCGTCATGAACTTCGATTATCTGGGCTACTCGACTCCCAATATCGGTGTCAAAGACCTTGAGGAGAACGAAGCTTATAAAAATTCGCCGATTGCCTTCCCGTCGCCCGAAATTTACAATGGTCAAGAGACTTACAAATATTTGGGCAACAAAATGGACGAATACTATAATAGTTTGTGGATGAGCGTTAAGGTTGATAAATGAAACTGGAACGCGAATTTTATCAGCGTGACGGCTTGACGGTTGCTCGCGAATTGATTGGCAAAAAACTCGTAACAAATTTGCCTGAAGGTTTGACGAGCGGAATAATTGTTGAGACGGAGGCTTACATGGGCGCGATTGACGCGGCGGCTCACTCGTATCGCGGCAAGACCGAACGCACGAAAATTTTTTATGGCGTGGGCGGTTTCGTCTACGTCTATTTAATTTACGGAATGCACATTTGCACAAACGTCGTCGCTAATGTCGAAAATATTCCCGAAGCGATTTTGATTCGGGCGTTGCAACCTGTGGACGGCGTTGACTTGATGAGACTTCGGCGCGGTAAAAAAAATTTGCGCGAGCTATGTTCGGGGCCCGGCAAGCTCTCAAAAGCTCTGGGCATTACGAAAAATTTTTATGGCGCGGACTTATGCGACGACGAAATTTTTATTGAGTCGACTGATTTCCGCGCAGAGGTCACAGCAACCAAAAGAATCAACGTCGATTATGCGGGCGAAGCGGCAAATTTTCTTTGGCGATTCGTCGCAGTGGGTAATGAATTTCTGAGCGTCAAATAAAAATGGTTATGATTGCATCTTGTTAAGATAAAAAAATTTTGCGGCGGCAGGAATTTTTTTTGCGGCATTGAACAGGTTATTAATTCAGCGT
>CAMZHX010000018.1 GCA_947307055.1 uncultured Selenomonadales bacterium
CGGGCAATTCGATTATAAAACACCTTGACGGCTGCGAAAAAGTTATCTGCATGGCAGCGACTTGCGGCGCGGCGATTGAGCAGGAGATTGCTAAAAAATTCGAGCGCGGCGAGTATTTAGCGTCAATACTTTTGGACGCGGCGGCAACTGCGGCAGTCGAACAAGCCGCCGACCTAATGGAGAAAAATTTTGCCGCGAAGTTCTCAAGGGAAGGTTACAAAATGCGCTGGCGATTCAGTCCGGGCTACGGCGATTGGGATTTGACCGCGCAGGAAAAACTTTTTAAAATTGCGGGCGCGGAACAAATCGGAATGAGTTTGAGCTCGGCACTTATGCTTGAGCCGCGAAAGTCAATCACAGCGATAATCGGATTGGAGAGAAAGGGAAATGGGAAATGGGAGAAGGGAAATGGGAAATGTGAGGCGTGTAATAATTTTGCCTGTCCTATGAGGAAATAAAAATGTTTAAGTTTTTCAAGGAGATGTTGCGAAATATGAAGAGAAATGACCCGTGTTGGTGCGGCAGCGGCAAGAAGTACAAAAAATGTCACGCGGACTTCGACGCTAGAATCGACGAGATAAAATTTGTCAAGGCGAAAAGTCAAGTTCGCCCGCCAAAAAGATTGATTAACAACGCGGCGGACATTGAAGGAATAAAGCGGGCGGCGGTTATCAATACGGGCGCACTCGACTTGATGAACGAGCTTGTCAGAGAGGGCGTCGACACCTTGACCCTAAATAACGCCGCGCACGAATTCATTGTAAGTCACGGCGGCCATCCGAGCTGCTTAGGATTCGAGGGCTTCCCGAAGAGCATTTGCATTTCCGTCAACAACGTCGTCTGTCACGGCATACCGTCGCGCAAGGAAATTCTCAAGGCAGGCGACATTCTCAACATAGACATTACAACCGACCTCGACGGCTATTTTGCTGACGCCTCGCGCATGTACACTGTCGGAGAAATTTCGCCCGAAGCGCGGCGTTTAATTGACGTGACGCGCGAGATTATGGAGGCGGGCATTGCGGCGGCTAAGGCTTGGCATTTCGTCGGGGATATTGGCGCGGCTTGCGGCAAAATGGCTCACGATAACGGCTATTCGGTTGTGACGGATTTAGGCGGGCACGGCGTCGGCAAAGAATTTCATTTGGAGCCGTTTGTAAGTCATGATTGCAGCGCGGAAACTGGAATGTTGCTTGTGCCAGGCGTCGTGCTGACTGTTGAGCCGATGATTAACGCGGGTGAAAAATATACGACGGTCGACGAGAAAGACCATTGGACGGTTCGCACCAAAGACGGCAGTTTGTCGGCGCAATGGGAGAAAACGATTTTGATAACGGAGACGGGCGCGGAAGTTCTCGCGAGCTAAGGGGGCTTTGCAATGAAAGCAGTAGTTCTATCGAGCGGCGGATTGGATTCGACAACTTGTTTAGCGATGGCGGTTAAGAAATTGGGCGCGGAAAATTTGTCTGCCCTATCGATTTTTTACGGTCAACGTCACGAGCGGGAGTTGCAAAGCGCAAGAGCCGTCGCTAAATTTTACAACGTCGCACATTACGAACTTGACGCCGCAGAAATTTTCAAAAATTCCGATTCTGCATTGCTTAACACCTCGACTGCGCCGCTTGAAAAGAGTTCTTACGCCGCGCAGATTCAAAATAATAAATCGCTGCGCATAGCAACCTATGTACCGTTTCGCAACGGCTTAATGATTTCGATTGCGGCGAGCTTTGCGGACGGGCTTTACGATGATTCGGTTGAAATTTATATTGGCGTTCATTCTGACGACGCGGGCGAAGCTTATGCCGATTGTCGAGCAGATTTTATCGTGTCGATGAGCGCGGCGGTTAGAATTGGGACTTATGAAAAAATTCATTTGGTCGCGCCGTTTTTATGTCAAAAAAAAGCCGACGTGGTGAAAGTCGGCTTAGAATTGAACGTTCCGTATGAATTGACGTGGAGTTGTTATGAGCGCGGCGAAAAACCTTGTGGGAAATGCGCCACATGCATTGACAGGGCGAAAGCATTTGAGCTTAACGGCGTTAAAGACCCTGCGTTTACGCTTTTTTGAACGCTGATTTAGGTTGTTTGCAACGCGGGCAGACTTCGGGCGGTTCGTCGCCGAAATGTTCGTAGCCGCAAACGCTGCAAACCCATTTAGTACCGGTTGCCTTAGGCGTATCGGCTTTTTCTTCAACAACGGGAGTTTCCTCGATGTCGGGAAGCTCCATAATTTTTTTGTTGTCGAGATTTTCGTAGCCAAATGGCGTATGAGTTGAAAGGTAAACTGTTTTATTCTCTTTGATGAAGGCGCGGACGCGATTTAAGGTGTCACGAGCGGCGGACATATCTTCAAACACGACTGAAAGCTTATTTTCGAGCAAAGCTTCGTCGGTGTAGGTAACATCGCCGTGAATCAAGTAGGAAATGTCGCCGTCTTCAGCGATAACGATTGAATTGCCTTTAGTGTGGCCGGGCGCGAAGATATAATAAACGCCGTCGGCGATTTTTTGGCACGCGTTGAAATTTTTATACGCGCCGTCAGTAAAATCAGTGCGGACGACGTTATCGCCGGTCAATTTCATATCGTCAGCCTCGATGCGCGAGATATAAATTTTAGCGTTCGGGAAATGGCGCAATTCGCCGGTATGGTCGGCGTGTTTATGGGTGATGAGGATTTTGGAGACCTGCGCGGGTTCGTAACCGGCAACCTTGAGCGCGTCGACGTAATCTTTGACCTTATCGCCGAAAGTTATGACAGAATCTTTGGTGACGGGGATAGTTTCCTCTGCGGGGAAGCCGGTATCGACCAAAATAACTTCCTTGCCGGTGTCGATAACGTAATTTTGCAAGCTGGAGCGGAGTTTTTCCTCTTTGATTGAGCCTTCGGGCAGGCCGCCGCCGCAAGCAAAAGATTTCATCATATAGCCGCCGTCATAGAGTTTAACTGCTGAAATTTTCATATTAGGTTTAGCCTCCGTTAAATTTCCGTCGAGCATCAGACCGAGTGTCACGACGCCCGCAGTTTTAATAAATTCTCGACGATTCATCAGACTTTCTCCTTGAAAACCGTCGCGGGTTGACCGCAAATCGGGCAAACATCAGGTGGAGCGTCGCCGACATGTTCATAGCCGCAAATTGTGCAGACGAAAACTTTCTGTCCGGCTTCGACTTTAGGTTCAGGCGCATTTTCCATAAGTTTGAAATCTTTTTTAGGCTGACCGCATACAGGGCAAGTCCAATTATCCGGCTCGGCGTCCAAGTCGCCATAATACCTGTAGCCGCAGCAT
Organism: uncultured Selenomonadales bacterium; assembly: GCA_947307055.1. Taxonomy (GTDB): domain Bacteria; phylum Bacillota; class Negativicutes; order Selenomonadales; family Selenomonadaceae; genus Quinella. Next base: position 3,288 of record CAMZHX010000018.1, read on the forward strand.
GGGCAGACGTAAAGTTTTTTGCCGGTGGTATCGGCGGGCTTGTAATCGGGCTTAAACTTCTTGAAAATCTCATCGATAACAACGCCATGATGTTTTTCTTCCTGCGCGAAAGTTTCCATTTCGTCAGCGGCTTTATCCAAACCTGCTGCGCGGAATTTATCGGCAAGGGCTTTGACGTTAGCCTCGCCGCCGTATTCCGCCGCCCTAACTCTGTCGAGCAATTCCCAGAAATCTTTAGGATATTTGCCGCTGAGCGTGGCGTAAAATCCGGCGTGCTTAGCCTCTTGATTTGCCGACTCAAGGAGAATTTCCGCCACTTCGTCAAGCCCTTGTTCCTTAGCAAGACGCGCAAGGCCGTAATACATTAACGTTCCGTTGAGTTCGGCGCGGGCGGCCTCTTTGGAAATAAATTCGAGGTCGGTGCCCTTCGTCAAGCCGTGCAGACTAACTTTTTCCTTGAAGACGCTTTTTGGCTGGCCGCAAACGGGGCAACATTCGGGCGGCTCGTCGCCGGTATGCTCATAGCCGCAAACTTGGCAAACCCATTTCTTGCCCGCGCTGTTCAAATGTTCAGGCGCGTATTTCCTCAAAAGATTATCGATAACTACGCCGTGATGCCATTCCTGTTCGGCGAAAATTTCCATTTCGTCAGCCGCCGCAGTCAAGCCCGCCGCACGAACCATATCCGCCAAGCCTTTAATTTTAGTTTTGCCGCAGTATTCAGCTTTGGCGACGCCCGCGACGAATGGCCAGAAATCTTTTTGAACTTTGCCGCTAAGGACAGCGTAGAAGCCCGCGTGCACTGCCTCTTGATTCGCCGACTCGATAAAGGTGCTCGCGACCTCGTTCAAGCCCTGTTCCTTAGCAAGTCTTGCCAGCGCGTAGTACATCATGACGCCGTTAGCCTCGCCTTGAGCCATTGCCGCCGTAGCCGGTTCAAGGTCGGTGCCTTTGGTCAAGCCGTGCAGACTTTCCGACTTTTTGGAAGGACTGCGGTCGATTTTCGGATACTCGAAGGCGTAGCCAACGCCGAAATGAATAATCCATTCGGGCTTTTCGGGAATCGGAATCCAATAGCCGTAAGCCTTGCCGAATTTCCCTTCGTAGGTGCAAATTTGCGGCTCGCCGGTATCAACAGCTTTGTCGCATTGACAGCCCTTGTGATTTTCGGGCTTGCCGATTGACGAACACTTAATGCCGGCCTTGAGACCGAACTCGGCGGCCTTTTTATTGACGGCGACAATTTCGCGGCTCTTCTGCGTAATCGTCACTGCTTCGGGGAAGTTGTCCCACATCAAATGAAACGCGCGGATAATTTCTTCGTTGCTCACACGAATCACTCCTTAATACAATACGCTTAAAAAATACCCTGTCGCGGAAAATTTTGCAACTGGTTGGCGAGAAAATTTTACAATCTGCCAATATTATAAAGTTCAAATGATTTTAAAATGCGGCGCGTTTCGGAGAAAAATTTTATCATGAGCTCGCGGCACTCTTCCTCCATAACTCCTGCTGTCACTTCGAGCTGATGATTTAGCGCGGGATTGTTCACGACGTTGAAAATTGATTCTGCCGCGCCGAATTTTGAATCGGTCGCGCCGTAGACAAGCCTCTTAACTCTGCACAAGACTAAAGCTCCAGCACACATTGCGCAAGGTTCGACCGTCGAATAAAGCGTGCAGTTTGAAAGTCTTCGTCGTTTTAGAATTTTACTTGCGGCTCGTAGCGTCAAAATTTCTGCGTGAGCGGTCGCGTCTTGTAGTTGTTCAATCCGATTGTGTTCGCCGCAAATTAAAATGCCGTCCTCGTCGATAAGAACGGCACCTATTGGAACTTCCCTTTCCTCGTAAGCCCGCAACGCTTCTTCGAGCGCGAGCTTCATAAAATCTTTGTCGTTATTCATCTCTCCGCCTCCAAAATCAGAACATCAACAAACGGTCGAGACTCAAGCCGCTCGAATAAAATAGCGAATGCGTCCCGCAACTGTTCAGCTCCAAATTATACGCCTCTGGGATTTCGGTTTTCTTGACGGGCTCGGACTTCTTATTCATGACGCGGCGCAATTCTTCGGCGAAACTATTTTCATCGCGCCGATTGCGTCCGCTATTGAAACGGTGTTTGCTGTCGTGAGCTACGCCGTTTATCCGAGCTATCCGCTCAATTCTTTCAACTCTCTCCGTCATTTTAATCCACTCCTTGGAAAAAATTTTCGTCCTTCAACAGCAATATCGTTTAAAAGTCGCGCCCCCTTAAATCAAAAGGAACCCTACCTTGTACGGCAGAGTTCCCTATTAGATTCAAGATTAAATTCTTATTGGAGAGCGTCAGCGATTTTGCTATTGACTTCGCGAGCTGCCGCGACGCTTTCGGCGAACTTAGCTTTTTCAGCGGCGGAGAATTCGACTTCGACAATTTTTTCGATACCGTTTTTGCCGAGAATAACGGGAACGCCTATGCACAAATCTTTTTCGCCGTATTCGCCGTCGAGGTAAACGCAGCAAGGAATAAGTTTCTTAGCGTCAAGAGCAATAGCTTCGACCAGAGCCGCAGCCGCCGCGCCCGGAGCATACCACGCAGAAGTTCCCAAAAGTTTGGTGCAGGTCGCGCCGCCGACTTTGGTAGCCTCGACCGCTTTTGTGATAGCCTCTTCGCTGAGGAATTGGGTAACGGGGATGCCGCGATAAGTTGCGAGGCTGACGAGCGGGACCATAGTTTTATCAGCGTGGCCGCCGACGACCATTCCGTCAATATCGGTCGGGGTTGCAGGGTAGCCGGCTTCTTTTAGAGCTTCGGCGAGGTAGTAGCGGAATCTGGAGCTGTCGAGCATGCCGCCTTGACCGATGATGCGATTGCGCGGGAGTTTGGCATCTTTGAACGTGAGGTAAGTCATTGCGTCCATAGGATTGGAGACGATGATGAGAATAGCTTCGGGCGAGTGCTCAAGGATTTGGTCGACGACGCTCTTGACGATTTTGGCGTTAGTGCCGATGAGTTGTTCACGGGTCATGCCAGGTTTGCGCGGGATACCGCTTGTGACGACAACGACTTGCGAGCCTGCCGTCGCCGCATAATCGTTCGTCACGCCGATAACAGTTGTATCGAAATTGAGCATGTGCGAAGTCTGCATAATGTCCATTGCTTTGCCTTCGGACAGACCTTCTTTGATGTCGATAAGGACGACTTCGCTAGCAAAACCTTTGGTCGCGAGGACATTCGCGACGGTCGCGCCGACATTACCCGAACCAACTACAGTTACTTTCATTTAAAAGTGCCTCCTCAAAAAATTTGTTAGGCTTATTCTACCATAACGATTTATAATTTTCTACAAGAATTTTGCACGGTCTGAAAAATTTTTTACTCGACTTTGGAGAATTCATCTTTGCCAACGCCGCACAACGGACAGGCAAAATCTTCTGGCAAGTCCTCAAATTTCGTGCCGGGCTCAATGCCGTTATCGGGGTCGCCAAGTTCTTCGTCGTACTCGTAGCCGCAAACATTACAAACCCATTTCATATAAAAGCCCTCCTAAAATTTTTCTTTGATTATAACACGCGACAGAAAATTTTCAAGAAAAAATCTTTTGGCTACTAAAGACAGTGGCTGAAGCCGTTATTCGTTACGGCGTAAGCAAAGTGCTCGACTACGTACTCAACCGTCGGTGATTCGAGTTACAACTAAGCGTTCTATGTAACGCAATCCCCCAAGCGGTTATCCGGACCGTCTGGGGGATTTTTTTTGCGTTTGTGATAGCCATAAAACTACATGATCATTGTCTGGTCTTGTTATGTATTATAAATCGCGGAAAAGTTTTTGGCAAGGGAAATTTCTAAGCTCTAGTCTAGGCAAATCAATTCATATTGGGGATTGCCCATGTTTAAATCGCGCATGGCCTGCAACTGATGAAGGCCGGCTCGCGATTCAATTCGCTCGCGCAAGTCTTTGGAATCGGGCGCGGTGTAAACCAAATCGCAACACGCTTGGTCTATCGCCAAAATATCGGTCGAAGCCAAAATCCCAATGTCAGCCATAGTTGGCTCAGCGGCAGCAGTTCCCGCGCAGTCACAATCAACGCTCATTCGCCGCATAACGTTAATAAAAATTATGTGCTTGCCGAAGTAATCGCAAGTCGCCTTGCCGCTATCGGCCATGCGCTCCATGAATTCTTCCTTGAGCGGCATATTTACACCGTCAAACCAGTAAGGACCGGGCGGCGGCATTTCGTCGCGTTTGTAGCCGTGCACTTGAACTTTGCCGACGTGCCCGCTCGCCATTCCGATTGCGATATTTTTCAGACTGCCGCCGAAGCCGCCCATTGCATGTCCTTTGAAGTGCGTCAAAACGACAATCGAATCGTAGTTGACGAGATTTTTGCCCATAGTGACTTCCTTCAGATGTTTGCCGCCGCGCACAGGCAAATTAACTCCGCCGTTCTCGTCCATGATGTCGACTTCGCAAAAATCCCAGCCGTTAGTCCGAATCGTCTCGCGGTGACCTGGCGTTTCGTAGCGCGCGCCGTTATAAAGCGTATTAGTCTCGATGATTGCCGAGTTGGGGATTTGCGCCTGAAATGCTCTGACCATATCGCGCGGCAAAATATTGGGGCCATGCGGTTCGCCCGTGTGAAGTTTGATTCCAACTTTGCCGTAAATCTCGCCGTTAATCCTGCTGTAAAGTTTGATGAGGTGGGGCGCGTCGATTTTGTCCGTGAAGTAAACTTTAGCCGCCGTGCCCGAAAATTTTTGTCCGGTGACGTTTTTGGAGCCGACGACCGGAGCCGCGTTAAGTTTGAGAATTTTTTTACTCTTGGAAGCCTCCGCGACGTTGAATTGACCGATAGCCATTCCAACTGCCGCGACGCCCGCCATTTTGAAAAAATCTCGCCTTGTAATGTCCATAATTATTCCTCCAAAAATTTTTACGTCGATTATAAGATTTCGAGCCGGCTCCATGCAAATACTTTATGTAAAAATTTTTCCGCTACTAAAGCGTAAATCACCTCGCTCATTTCTAGTGAAATACTCTGTGTCCAAATTGCTTTTTCGGCAGGAAATTTGCGGCGGCGATAGAATAAGACTTGCGATAAAATTTACGGAGGTCTAAGCATGAAAGATTACAAAAGCGAAAGTATTAGAAATGTAGCATTCTGCGGACATGGCCGCTCAGGCAAAACGTCTTTGCTTGAAGCGGCACTTTTCGACAGCGGCGCGACGACTCGTCTTGGCAACGTCGACCTCGGTACCGGCGTCCTCGACTTCGAGCCCGAAGAAAATAAGCGCAAGATGTCTATCAGCGCGTCGCTAGCGGCTCTTGAATGGAAAAATTTCAAAGTCAATGCCATTGACGTTCCCGGCTTCCCCGATTTCGTCGCGGAAATGCATGGAGCTTTAGCGGCGGCCGATTCAACTGTTATCGTGGTGAGTGCTAGCGCAGGCGTCGAGGTCGAGACAGAAAAGGCTTGGAGCCTCGCCGAAAGTTTGAATCTCCCGCGCGCCTTCTTCGTTACCAAAATGGATAGGGAACACGCCGACTTTGATAAAGTTCTTGCGCAACTCAAAGACAAATTCGGCAGCGGCGTCGTCCCCGTTCAAATCCCCGTCGGCAAAGAAGATAGCTTTAAAGGCGTCGTCGACCTGCTCAAAAGTTTCTCGAAAGTCAAAGCCGATGACGAACAAATTGACGCGGCGGATTTGGCTGATGAGGTCGAGGAAAAACGCCTTGAGATGTTGGACATTGTCGCCGAGTTCAATGAAGAACTCATGATGCAATATCTTGAAGGCGACGTTGAAGACCTCGACGAGAACGAAATTTCAGAGGCATTAGCGACCGGCATTCGCGAGGCTAAAGTTTTCCCGGTGTTCGTAGGCTCTGCGCTTAAAAATATCGGCGTCAAAAAATTCCTCAACAGCTTAGTCGAATTCTTCCCCGCGCCCGATTCCAAAAGCTATCAGGGCATCAACCCCAAAACTGATGAGCTTGTCGAGCGCAAAATTTCCGAGCCGTTCAGCGGACAAATTTTCAAAACTATGGTTGACCCGTTCGTCGGGCGTATGTCTTATGTGCGCGTAGTCAGCGGCGATATGAAAGGCGACGCGACTTATCAACTTTTCGGCGACAATTCGGAAGGGCAGGAGCGTTTGAGCGGCCTTTTCACCATGCAGGGCAAAAAACAAATCCCCGTTGACGTGGCGCACGCCGGAGATATTGTCGTTACGTCGAAACTCGCCAACGCTAAGACCGGCGACACCCTCTGCGATAAAGCCGCGCCCATTAAGTACGAGCGCATTAAATATCCCGAACCGATGTTGGCTATGGCCGTCACGAGCGAGAAGAAGGGCGAGGAAGATAAAGTTTTCAGCGCGATTACTCGCCAGCAGGACGAAGACCCAACGATTATGTTGGTCAAGAACGCCGAGACTAAGCAGACAATTTTGAAGGGAATCGGCGAAGTGCACCTTGACATTTTGGGCGATAAACTTCAGCGCAAATTTGGCGTCAAAATGGTTTTGGGCGAACCGCGCGTCGCTTATCGCGAGACCATTCGCAAGCAAGTCGAAGTTCAAGGCAAGCATAAGAAACAATCGGGCGGGCACGGGCAATACGGCGATGTTTGGTTGAGAATCGGTCCGAATAAGGACGCTAATCCCGAAGTCAATAACGGCAACGTCTGGAGCGAAAGTATTTTCGGCGGCAGCGTCCCGCGTCAATATTTCCCGGCCGTCGAGAAGGGCACGCAAGAAACTCTTGCTGAAGGCGTTATCGCGGGTTATCCGGTCGTCAATGTCAGCGTTAATCTTTTTGACGGCTCTTATCACGCGGTCGACAGCTCCGAAGCCGCATTCAAGACTGCAACTTCAATCGCGATTAAGAAGGGTATTTTATCCGCCGACCCGATTTTGCTTGAGCCCATTGACGAAATAACCGTCCTCACGCCCGAAAATTATATGGGCGACATTATCGGCAAATTGAATTCAAAGCGCGGCAAGATTTTGGGCATGGACCCGAAAGGCAAAGGTATGACCGAAGTCAAAGCGTTGATTCCGTCGAGCGAGCTTTACAAGTACGCGACAGACTTGCGCTCGCAAACTCAAGGCAGGGCGTCTTACTCGCTGAAGTTCTCGCACTACGACCCGATGCCCGATAAGTTGGCGGAAAAGATTATCGAGGAACATAAAGCCGCTACAGAGAAATAATTTCGGAAAAGTCATTGACCGTCAATCAGGGAAATTTCTTGACTGGCGGATTTTTTTATAGGAGGTCGTTATGAGCTACTTTTTGAAGCGGACGGAAAATAATCTTTGGCACGGGAAGTTTTCGACATTCCCAGCCGATTTGGTGACCCATGCTGTATCGACGCGGCTCGGAGGAGTGAGCAAGCCGCCGTTCGGCAGTTTGAATCTTGCGCTACATGTTGGCGACGAGCCTAAAGACGTTCTCGCCAATCGGAAAAGATTTGTGCAGTCGCTAGGGTTTTCACTGGCCGACATTGTCACGCCAAATCAAGTTCACGGCGATAAAATTTTTCGCGTCGATGAAAATTATCGCGGTTGCGGTTGCGCGAATTATGCCGACTCGATTCCGACGACCGACGCCCTTATAACCGACACGCCCGAATTGCCGCTTATGCTTTGCTTTGCCGATTGCGTCCCGATTTTTTTTGTCGACGTTGAGAACTGCGCGGTTGGCTTAGCTCATGGCGGTTGGAAGGGCACGCTAAAAAAAATCGCCGCCAAAACTCTTTTGAGAATGGGCGACGAGTTCGGCACGCGTCCTAAGGATTGTTTGATTGGGATTGCGCCGTCAATCGGTTCGTGTTGCTACGAGGTCGGCGGCGAAGTTATCGACAAATGCAGGGACGCCTTCCCAAGCAATTACGGCGAACTTTTGATTGAGCGCGACGGGAAAATTTTTCTCGACTTGTGGCGGGCTAATGTGATTCAGTTTTTGGAAGTGGGCGTGCCCGAAGAAAATATCGACGTGGCGGGCAAATGCACTTGTTGCGAGAGCGCGTGGTATTTTTCCTATCGCGCCGCGCAGAAAAATAATCTCGACCGCACAGGACGTATCGCCGCCCTTATCGCCCTGAAATAATTCAATACGGGATAAGCTCGGCGTCATTGCTCTCGCGCAATTTATCTTCAAAGCCCGAACCCGCCTTGTAATAAATTTTCTCAAGGCGCGTGCACCCATCGAAAATTTCCTCGCCAAGATAAGTCACGCTGGCGGGGATTTTTACTTCGGTCAAGTTCTTGCAGTACTCGAAGGCAAAAAGTCCAATTCTCGTGACGCCGTCCGCGATAACAACTCTTTTAATCAAGTCGCGCCGTTCAAACCAAGGGGCTCTGTCTTTAGAAAAGGTGTTGTATTCTTCCATATCGCCCGCACCGCTTATGGTGAGCGTGTCGCTGTCTAGCGTCCAAGTTAAATTTTCGCCGCAAGTGCCGCTCAGCATTTAATCGCCGCCTGTTCAAAAGGAAACTTTTATACTGTTGTCCATACGAGCGAGCCACTCGAAAAAATTTTTGCTCGGAATGACGCCGCGTTCAATCTCGACGCCCGCAATATTTTTCTCGATAACGTTCCAAGTTTCGTAGCCCGTCGAAAAGTCAGCATCAGACTTCGCGGCGGGATTTTTCTTTATAATCAACTTGCCGTCGGTGAGGCTCCAAAGAACATTTTTGCCGCCGTCAATCGTCCGCTCCCCGCAGTAGCAAAAAGTAAATGCAAAGTCACCGATTGTCTTAACGCTCGCGGGGATTATAAGTTGCTCAAGGCGCATGCAGTCGTCGAAGGCGTGCGCGGCAATTTTCTCGACGCCCTCTTCAATGACGATTTTTAAAATGTCGTGTAGTTCATCGAGCCAGGGCAATTCCTCCGCCGAATGCTTTTTTATCTCGCGCACTCCGCCAACTGTCAAAGTTTTGTTTTTAACTTTCCAACGCAACTTTTTATCAACGGGTTGAATTATAGCTTTGTCAGCGTGTAATAAGGCGTTACGCATTAAGAACCAATCATAAAGCCAACCCATTTAACGTTCCTCCCCATATCAATATAAAAATAACAGCCGCGAAATTTCTCGTGACTGTCAAAAGTTTTCTTACAGGATGAACTGCGACAAATCTTTATTCTTGGCGATGTCCTTTAGCCGCTCGTCGACGTATGCCGCATCGATTACGACTTCGGTTTTGCCGTCCTTGACCATGTCGGGAGCCTCGAACGAAATTTGCTCCAACAACTTCTCAAGCAACGTATGCAACCTGCGCGCCCCTATGTCTTCCGATTGCTCGTTGACGTGTTCGGCTAGCTCGGCTATGTGCTCTATCGCGTCCGCTTGGAATTCCAACTCAAGCCCTTCTGTTTGCAGCAACGCTTTGTACTGCTTGAGCAATGCGTTTTGCGGCTCGGTCAAAATTTTCTCGAAGTCCGCTTTGAGCAACGACTTCAACTCGACGCGAATCGGGAAACGCCCTTGCAATTCTGGGATAAGGTCGGAGGGTTTAGCGGTATGGAACGCGCCCGCCGCGATAAACAATATGTAATCGGTTTTGACGGGGCCATATTTCGTCATAACGGTTGAGCCCTCGACAATCGGCAAAATGTCGCGCTGAACGCCTTCGCGGCTGACATCGGGGCCGGAGCTCGAACCTTTGACCGCGACTTTGTCAATCTCGTCAAGGAAGACAATCCCGCTGCGTTCGGCGAGTTCAACCGCAGTTTCGGAGACTTCTTCCATGTCGATGAGTTTCTCTGCCTCTTCCTGCTCCAAAATCTTCCGCGCAGTCGCGACCGTCACTTTCCTTTTGCGCATACGCTTTGGCATTAAACTTGAGACCATGTCTTGAAGATTATCGCCCATGCCCTCAAGGCTCGACCCCGAAAACATTCCGACCATCGGCTTTGCATGGTCTGCCACTTCAAGCTCTATGACTTGCTCTTCCATTTTGCCCGCCAACAATCTTTTGCGTATAAATTCGCGCCCGTGTTTTTTGGAAGTGTCTTCTTCCTCTGGCGGCGGTGCGTCGACTTCCGCATTGCCGAAAAGTTTTCCGAGCGGATTTTGTGAACGCTTTGGTTCGGGGACTAACACGTCAAGCAGGCGTTCAATCGCATTAGCGGCGGCCTTTTCTTTGACTTCCTCTGTACGTTGCTTGCGAACCATGCGGACTGCTGTCTGTGCCAAGTCGCGGATAATCGATTCGACATCGCGCCCGACGTAGCCGACTTCCGTAAACTTTGTCGCCTCGACCTTGATAAACGGAGCTTTGACAAGTCGCGCAAGTCGCCGCGCAATTTCCGTTTTACCTACGCCCGTCGAACCTATCATCAAAATATTTTTCGGGATAACGTCGTCGCGCATTTCGTCGGGCAATTTGTGACTGCGCCAGCGATTACGAAGCGCGATTGCCACAGATTTTTTTGCCTCGTCCTGTCCGACAATATATTTATCCAGTTCCGCGACAATCTCGCGCGGGGTCTGGTCGTTCACGCCGAGTTCTTGAGTTATCTTTTTCTTTTCCTTCGCCATTATATATCCCCCTTAGTTGAGTTCTTCCACAATAATATTTTGATTCGTGAAGACGCAAATATCCGCCGCGATTGACAACGACTCCTTAGCGATGTCGGGCGCGGTCATATCGGTATGAGCGATTAAAGCTCGCGCCGCCGCCAATGCGTAGAAGCCGCCCGAACCTATCGCCGCAACGTCGCCGTCCGGCTCGATGACTTCGCCATTGCCCGACAAAAGCAATATCGTATTTTTATCGGCAACCAACAACAAAGCCTCCAGCCGACGCAAAATTTTATCGGTGCGCCAATCCTTAGCAAGCGCGACTGCCGCCCGCATTAGGTGCCCGTGCGTCGATTCGAGTTTCTCCTCAAATTTTTCAAACAGCGTAAAGGCATCAGCGACCGAGCCCGCGAACCCTGCAATAATTTTGTCGTGGTAGAGGCGGCGAACTTTTTTAGCAGTCGACTTCATAACAGTTGAATTGCCGAAAGTGACTTGCCCGTCGCCCGCAATCGCAACCTTGTCGCCCCTCTTGACAGCTACAATCGTCGTTGCATGAAATTCCATTTATCTCACTCCAATCCTAAATTTTCTATGTCCGTCAAAGCTCTTTGTGCGAGTTTTTCTTTGCGCAATTTTTTAGGCGTCTTGACTTCGAGCGGCGGCAACAATCCGAATGTTACATTCATCGGCTGGAAATTTTCTGCGACCGCTGACGTTATGTAATGCGCCAATGCTCCGTGACAAGTTGTCGGCGGGAAGGTTATCGGCTCCAAATTTTTTGCAAGTCGTGCCGCGTTGACGCCCGCCATTAATCCTGCCGCTGCCGATTCGACGTAGCCTTCGACGCCCGTAATTTGTCCCGCGAAAAATATTTCCGGCGAGCTTTTGAGTTGGAACGTCGGTAGTAAAACTTTTGGCGAGTTTATGTAGGTGTTCCTGTGCATGACGCCGAATCTTACGAACTCCGCCGCCTCAAGTCCAGGAATCATTTTGAAGACGCGCCGTTGTTCGCTCCAAGTCAAATGCGTTTGGAAGCCCACCAAATTATACAGCGTCGCCTCGCGATTGTCCTGTCGCAGTTGAACGACGGCGTAGGGCGTTTGACCTGTGCGCGGGTCGATTAGTCCGACGGGCTTTAGATTCCCAAAGCGCATCGTATCTTCGCCGCGAGCCGCTAAGACTTCAACGGGCAGGCAACCTTCAAAGAAAATTTCCTGATCGAAATCGTGCGACTTAGTCTTTTCGGCGGCAATCAACTCTGCGCGGAAGTTCAGGTATTCGTCGCGGGTCATCGGGCAATTTATATAAGAATTGTCCGCGCCCTTGTCGTAACGCGACGCTTTGAACGCCTTGCTGAAATTGATTGAATCAGCCGTGACAATCGGAGCCGCCGCGTCGTAAAAATAAAAGTCGTCGCCGCCCGTGAGCCGTTTAATTTCGTCGGCAAGTGCGCCCGCCGTCAAAGGGCCGCTCGCGATAATTTTTATACCGTCCAGCGCGTCGAGGCTCGTGACTTCCTCCTCGACAAAGTTCGCGACGGATTTAATTTTCGCGGTGACGAACTTTGCGAACTCGTGACGATCGACGGCCAAAGCTCCGCCCGCAGGAATTTTAGTCGCATCGGCCGCCGCAATTATAATTGAATCGAGACGGCGCATTTCCTCTTTGAGGACGCCGACGGCATTTGATAACCCTGCCGCCCGAAGTGAATTACTGCAGACGAGCTCGGCGAAATTGGCGGACTTATGCGCGGGAGTTTTTTTAGTCGGGCGCATTTCGTGCAAAGTGACTTCGACGCCGCGCCTAGCGATTTGCCAAGCCGCCTCCGAACCTGCAAGCCCTGCGCCGATTACGTGAACTTTCAAGACTTCGCCCTCGATTTTTTCCGCGCAGGCTTTTTGGGAGCCTTAGCTTTCTCCGCCGCCTTAGCCGCTAATTTTTCTTTGCGCTCCTTGCGAAGTTCGGCGCGTTGTCTGATGTCGGCCAAAATTTTATTGACGGGGTGATTTTCTCGCGTCGAACAATTTTCGTTGCCGCAGTAGTACATAGCCCCGCGGTCTTTGAACTTGTGAGCAAACATCGTCGACCCGCAAACTTTGCAAGTCAAATTTTGTGGCTCGTCCCAAGTCGCGAAGTCGCATTGCGGAGAATTCTCGCAGCAGTAAAAAATTCGCCCGCGATTGAGTGAACGTTTCGCCAACCGCCCGCCGCATTTCGGACATTTTTTGTCGAGATACTCAAGCAAAGGCTTAGTGTTTTTGCAATCGGGATAGCCCGAACACGCCAGGAACACTCCGTAGCGACCGTGCCGAATCAACATTTTGCGCCCGCACTTTTCGCAAATTTCTTCCGACTCGACGACGGGTTGACTTTGCGGCGCGGCATCATCTCCTAGCAATTCCATAGCCTCATCGAATTTCGCATTGAACTTCACGCAGTAATTTTCTATCGCGGAAATTTTTTGCATACGACCTGCCGCGACCTCGCGAATCTGCGCGGCGACTTCGTTATAAGAATCGGCACTGAAAATTTCTTCGCCAAAAACTTTAATCGCATCGAGTACGCGCTCGCCCAACGTCGTGACTTTATAGCCGGAATCCTCCGCGACAATGTATTTGCGCTTGATAAGGCTCGCGACGCCGACCGAATAAAAATCAGCCCAATCGACCTTGAGCGCGTCGAACTTGTCCATTAAAGCCAAATCGGTTATCGCGCCGTCAAGCTCGTAGTCGGAATTTGCTTTGCTCGTGAGTTGCGAGTAAATCAGCTCGTAAAGTTTGAATTGCTGGTCGTTCAAATATTTTTTGACGGCTTCAGGCTCGCGGCGTTCGCTAGTCAAAGAAATTTCCGCGCCGTGAGGATATGTTATCAAGCCGCCGTAGCCGTCCGCCTCGAAATTTATTCCCTCGTAAAGCTGCTCGGCAAGTATCCTCGTCCGCGCCGCTGAAAATTTCAACTTCATCAGCGCGAGTTCCTGCAACGTCGCCGGCGTCAAAATTTCTCCGACCGTCAAAATTTTTTTGTCCGACGGCTCGGCGAATAATTTCAAGAGCATTGCGCGGAACCTGCCGACTTTCACGCCGCGCCAAATTTTTATCGCGAGATATTCCCCGACTTTGTGGCTGACGTACTTATCGATAATTTGCTTTGCTTGGAAGGCGTCCGCCAAATTATTTTCAATCGGTCGCGCCGCCTCGAATGCCGCTTTGAAACTTTCCTTTGTCAATTCGTCCGACCAAATTCGGCAATGCGACTTCGGATTGACCCCGAACAGCTCGCAATACTGTCGCGCTAAAAATTCGCCTTGTTCGTCCGGATTCGTCGCGAAAAATATCCTCCGCGCATTGAGCGTTTCGCGCTTGAGGTCGGCGAGCAATGTCCCCTTTCCGCGCACCGTAATATAATCCGGCTGATAATTGTCATCGACCCCGATTCGGCTTTTCGGCAAATCCCTCAAGAATCCGTCCGTAGCCAGAACCGAGTACGACCGCCCGACAAATTTCCTTAGCGTCCGCGCCTTCGCCGTGCTCTCGACCAGTATCACCGACTTTAAAGTTTTCCCTGCCACCTGTTTAACCTCCAACCTTGCGTTTATATCGTCCAGCATCCTCAACGATGCAACCTTTCATTTCAAGTTCAAGCATTATCCCGGACAGCTCGCTAAAATCTATTTCGTCAACCTGCATTAAAATTTCGTCGTCGGTTATGAGCTTGTCGAAAGGAATCAGCTCCAAAACTTTTGCCGCAATGCCCTCGACCTTGACCGCCTTGACGAGTTCATTTTTGGGAGCGGCTTTTATGCTGTATTCGTCGAGAACGTCTTGAGCGTTTTTTATGAGCGTTGCGCCGTCGCGAATCAAATCGTTGCAGCCGACGCTTTTTTCCGCGTAAATGTGACCAGGAATGGAAAAAACATCGCGCCCGTATTCGCCGGCGTAAGTGCTCGTTATGAGTGCGCCGCTTTTCTTGCCAGCCTCCACGCGATAACGCCTCGACAAAGCCCCGCGATAATTCTGTTACGAGTCGGGAAAGTTCCTTGATTGGGCTTGAGTTGCGGAGGGAATTCGCTGAGGACGGCGCCGCGTTCGGCAATTTCTTCGAGCATTTTTTTATTCTCGCGCGGGAAAATATAATTTATGCCGCAACCCATAACCGCGACAGTTCGACCGCTCTTCAATGCGCCGCGATGAGCAAAAGTATCGATACCACGAGCCGCGCCGCTTACGACGGTCAAACCTGCGGCGGCGAGTTCCTCTCCGAGTTGCAACGCAACATCTTTTCCGTAAACGGTATTTTCTCTTGAACCGACAATCCCAATCCTTTCGGCGAGCGGCTCCAACTTCCCGCGATAATAAAAGAACATCGGCGGCGTGTCAATCTCTTTTAGGAGCGGCGGGTAATCGTCATCGAAAAAACTGCAGAGATTTATTTTTTGCCTATCGCAGTAGCTGACGAGGTGTTCGGGCGCGTCGGGATATTTTTTGCGCCACTCAATAAAAGCTTCGAGGGCATTTTTCCTAACGCCCGACTTCCAAAGGTCAGCGGCGTCGGCGAACCATGCCGCCTTTGCACTGCCGAAAAATTTCACGAGGAGTTCGATACTTTTGTTGCCGAGACCCTCTGCTCCGCCCATTGCCGCCATGTAAAATTTATCCATACCCAATCCCTATTCCCAATTCCCAAATTCATTACGCATTACGCATTACGCATCGTATTTCCGCCGTATAATATCACAAAAAATTTTTACTGCAAATTTTTAATGACTAAGTGACAAAAAAATTTCGGCGTGATATACTTGCAAAAAAATTTTCGGGAGGAGTTTATGGAGAAAAAGTATATTTACTTCCAGCCGCAATACGTCAGCGAATTTATTTGCGACTCCTCCAAGTGCAAGGAAAATTGTTGCGAGCGCGGTTGGAATATCGACGTTGACGCGGCGACTTACGAAAAATATTTGCGCCTTGCGCCCGATGTCGCTGAGCAATTTGAGTTCAACGCGCAGAAGGGAAAATATTTGCTGACGAAGCACCCTTGCCCATTCCTTACCGAAAAAAATTTATGTCGGCTACAACTCGAATACGGCGAAGAAATTTTATCGCAGACGTGCCGGAGTTATCCTCGCGTGACGACGGACTTTGGAAAATTTTTCGAGCGGTCGTTGACATTGACTTGCTTTGTAGCGGCGGAGAAAATTTTATTCCGAGCCGAGCCGATGAAATTTGAACTGGTCGAGGTGTCGGAAAAAATTCACGGCGGCGACAAAGTCATTATAAACCTTGTGACCCTCGATGAAAAAATTTTGCAGCACGTAATCGAAATTCAAGCCGCGATGATTTCAATTCTGCAGGAACGGACATTGACGCTCGACCAAAGACTAATCGTGTTGGGATTTTTCCTCGACCGGCTCGACGAAATTTTTTCAGCAGAAATTTTCGACGACGCGGCTTTGATAAAACTAATCGCGGCTTACGAGTCGAAAAAATTTTTGGCGACGCAAATCCCGCGCATGTTGAGGGCAGTCACCTTCGACGCGAAAAAATTTTCAGCGATGATGTTTGAACTTTCCGATAAAATTTACGGCGCGGGGAAATTTACGGATGCGGTCTCCAAAATCGCGGCGAATTATGGACAGCTCAGCCACTTCAGGAAAAATTTCGTCGGCAAGCATTTGACCTTCCTTGAAAATTTTTTAGTCAACGAACTTTTCATGAACTGCTACCCGTGGCGATTCGAGGGCGACATTATTAAAAATTTCGGCGTCTTCGTCGTGAAGTACAAAATTTTCGAGCTGATACTTTTCTTAGCGGCTATGAAAAATCCGCTCGGCAAGGACGATTTACTTTCGCTGGCGGATTGGTTTGCGTCGCAATTTAATCACGTCGAAGCTTATCAGCGGCAAATTTTTGACTACTTGCGCGACAAGGACGACACTTTGACTTTGATAGAAAGTTTGCTTGAGGGGGATTGAAATTGATAACGCCGGAACTTTTAGCGCGAATAAACGAATTGGCACGC
Organism: uncultured Selenomonadales bacterium; assembly: GCA_947307055.1. Taxonomy (GTDB): domain Bacteria; phylum Bacillota; class Negativicutes; order Selenomonadales; family Selenomonadaceae; genus Quinella. The sequence continues at coordinate 19,810 of CAMZHX010000018.1, forward strand.
AAAAAACGTACAATCGGCTTGACGGAAGAAGAACTCGCCGAGCAAAAAGGGCTTTACAAAATATATTTGGCGGCGATACGCGGGCAAGTGACGAGCTTGCTTGAGAGCATAGAAATTGTTGACGTGGAGGTAAAAAAATGAAAGTCGGATTTATCGGAGGCGGTGCGCTTGCCGAATCGATTGTGCGCGGCATTTGCGGGAAAACTTCTGCGCCCGATGAAATTTTTATTTCGGAGATACGCGCGGCGCGTTGCAGGGAACTTTCCGAACGCTACGGCGTCAACGTCTCGACGGACGCAAATTTTCTCGACAAGGTCGACTTGTTGATTATCGCGGTCAAGCCCAAAGACGCTACGGAAACTTTCGCGGCTCTGCAAGGTAAAATCCCTGAGTCGACGCTTATAACTTACACAGTCGCAGGTTTGAAACTAGCGGTCGTCGAAAAATTCTTCCCGGCAAATAAAATCGCGCGAATCATGCCGAACGTCGCGGTTTCGGTCGGCGAGAGCATGACGGCTTACACGCTAAATAAAAATGCCGCGCTCGACGGCGACACGATAAAAAATTTCTGGTCGACATTGGGACGCGCGGTCGAGGTCGAAGAAAAATTGATGGACGCGGTGACGGGCTTAAGCGGTTCGGGGCCGGCCTACGCGTTCTTGATGATTGATGCATTATCGGACGGCGGAGTCGCGGCGGGACTTTCGCGGGCAATGGCGATTGAACTTGCCGCACAAACTTTACTCGGCGCGGCGAAAATGGTTTTGCAATCGGGCGAACACCCCGACATTTTGCGCGATAAAGTCACGAGCCCCGCCGGTACGACCATTGAAGGCGTCAGAGTTATGGAGCGCGGCGGCGTCCGCAGTTCGCTGATTGAGGCGGTGCTCGCCGCAACGGAAAAATCTAAATCGCTTTGAAAGGAGTTTTTAACATGGATAACGATGAACGTCTCCCCTTTGAAGAATCATTAGCGCAAGCTTTCAGGGAAATAAAACTTATGGAAGCGGGCTTGATGCCTAAACAAACTTGGGAAGAATTTTTAGCCGAACTGGAAGAAGAGGAAAGGCAGGAACAACTCAATGGAAATTATTCCGACGCGGCAGTTCAAGGAGGACGTTAAATTTTATAAGCGGCGCAAAAAATATTTGAAGATTGAATCGGATATTAAGCCTGCCGTCGAGGAAATTAAAGCCGGAAATTTTATCGGCGATAAGCTCGAAGGTCTTCCTATTCCCGCGAATACTGCGGTTTATAAAGTTCGCTTGCCAAATTCTTCAATCAATGTCGGCAAATCTGGCGGCTTTCGTCTTTTGTATTACGTTGCGATAGCTGACAAAATTTATCTCGCTAAAATCTATTCCAAGAAAGATGACAACCACATTCCGAGCGACGCGCAAATTGCCGAAATCATTAACAACATTCTCTAAAAATCTAAGGGGTGCTTACCAATGGGAACTTCAGATGAAACTCCCAAAAAATCTTCGGCTCAAAAAGGTCAGGGCATGCTTGAATACGCCTTGATGATGAGTTTTGTCGCTATGGTTTATTTGATTGTCTTTGCGGACGGCGGCTTCGGCGGCGCGATAATAGACACCTTCGACAACGCAGGAGAATTGGTAGCAAGCGCGTCCGAAAGAGCTAGTTTGGAAGGCGGCGGCAGTTCGAGTAGCGGCGGCGGTTCAAGTTCCGTTTCAAGCGACGACTCAAGCAGTGGTAATTCAAGTTCTGACTTTGTTGAACATACAATAGAACAAATCGCCGCTAAGGATTACAAACCTTTGAATTGGCAACAAGTAATCCATGATATACACAGTGCTTACGACACAATAACGAGAGGCAAAGAAGCTGACAAAGCTATTAGGTCTGAATATAATTTATTCGCGGGAGTCGGTAGCATGGTCAGCGGCACGCTTGAATATAACTACGACGCTCAACAAAATCTTGCAGGTTGGAACGACCTCATGAATCAAATGGGCGGCCAGATAGAGGCTAATAATTTTACTACAAGTTACGTAAAGGGTAATGAATCCCTTGACATTAAGCGAGTCGGAGATAAAGTAGTTATGACATATACTAAAAATAGTGATACAAAAGAATTCAGCATTTATGCCGAAGCCAATGAAATGAAATTTGAATCAAAGACCGGTTCTGAAACTAAATATGGGGAAGCGGCGTTGACGGAATATACTTCAATCGGTGGAGCAATATATTCCGGCGGCTGGCAATTCGCTAGCAACTAGGAGGGAAAATTTATAGTGAGCATATTCAAAGAAATTTATCATACGGAAGGGCGGCTTAATCGCCTGCGCTATCTCAAATATATGGTACTGTTGGCGATAGTGGCGGGCGTGGCTACGTTCGTTACGAGTTCAATGGCGGCGTTTTTGACGGGCGACCCAATGGGAATGTTAGTCAACGTCGTTACGGGCATTTGGGCAATCGTGGCGGGCGCGGGTAATGTCATGCTTATGATTCGCCGCCTGCACGATTTAGATAAAAGCGGCTACTTTGTAATTTTGGCATTCGTTCCCGTCGTAGGGATAATTTTTTCGATATATCTTTTCTTCATGAAGGGCACCGACGGTTATAACAGATACGGCGAAGACCCTTTGACATATTGATTGCATCAAAGGAGAAATTTTTATGGAGTTAATTAACGAAGTCTACAAAACGGAAGGGCGGCTCAATCGCCTGCGCTATCTAAAATATCAAGTGCTTTGGTGGCTGGTTTCCGCAGTGATAGGATTTATTCTAGGTTTTGTCGGCGGCTTTTTAACAAGCGATGTCGAAAGCATTCTAGTTACAATGCCCACTGGCATTTGGTCATTTATCGCGGGCGTCGGCGGCATTATGTTGAGTATTCGCCGCCTGCACGATTTGGATAAAAGCGGCTGGTGGTTGCTCCTTTCGCTTGTCCCGTTTATCAATATATTTTTCTTGCTATATTTGTTGCTCGCGCCTGGCACTGCCGGTTATAACAGATACGGTCAAGACCCTCTGATATACTGACTGCAATAAAAGAAAGTTTTTATGAACTATATGAAACTTACAAGGCGATTCGCTACGTGGGCAAAAGAAAAATAGTTTGTGTAAAAAGTGAAGCACAAACTTTTTTTTGATTCAAGGGATATGTTTGATAATTTAACACGCTACCCTTTTTCTAGAAAAATTTTTCCATTGCGTCAAGAAATTTTGCGTGATAGAATCTATAAAAATTTTTCAAAGAAGGTGTTGCGTTGGAAAATAAACCTAAACGAAATTACTTGCCGATTATCCTGCTCGCACTATGTTTTTTGGCGTCGGCGATTGCGGGAGCAATGTTCGCCTCGTCGAGCATGTTCAATCCCAAAAATCCCGAAAGAAAAGTCGTCGACGATGATGATTACTCCTACGAACTGATTAAGGCTAAGGATAAATCGATAGTTTTGATAATGGGCGTCGACATTCGCAAAGATGATGTTGGCCGCTCGGATACCTTGATGATTGCTACGATTGACCCGCGCCTCGACCAAGCGACTTTGCTATCAATTCCGCGTGATACTCGCGTCAAAATTCGCGGGCGCGGCTACGATAAGATTAACGCCGCTTTTGCTTATGGCGGAGTTCGCTTGACTGAATCGACCGTAGAAAATTTTTTAGGCATCGACATTGACCACTACGTTTTGATTAATACCAATAGTTTTGTTAAAATTATCGACGCGATTGGCGGCGTTGATATTGACGTTGAAAAGCGCATGTTTTACGAAGACCCTTGGGACGATAACGGCGGGCTTGTAATTGATTTATATCCCGGCGAACAGCATATGGACGGGAAAACCGCCGTAACTTACGTCCGCTACCGTGATTCGGAAGGCGACATCGGGCGCGTCAAACGTCAGCAAAAATTTATGGCGGCTTGTATGGATAAAGTCACTTCGCCCGAAATTATTCCGCGCATTCCCAAAATTGCTCGCGAAGTTATTGACGCCATAGAAACCGATATGTCATTGCGTCAACTGCTCGAACTCGCCGGAGCACTCAAAGCCGCTCAACAAAACGGTTTGGAAGCTGATATGGTACCTGGCTACCCGCTTTATATTGACGACATTAGCTATTGGATTCCGGACGTTGAACTTTTGCGCATTTCAGTAGCCGACGCGCTAGGAATTACGGTCGACCCGTACTTGAGGGATCGTTTTGAGCGCGAAGCCCGCGAATATCACGAGTCTATTCCCTCCGGCGCGAAGGATATTCCCGACGGCGAAGATTATATCGGCAAGCCCATTAGGGAAGGTCGCGAACGTCGCAAAACTATCGAGGAACGCTCGACTTTGCGCGATAGGCCTGTCGAAGAGCGTCCGCCGACTGAAAAAATAGCTCCTGAATCTGAAATCACTTCCGATAAAAAAATTACAGATGATGAACGAAATTTGCCGCTCGATAGAAGAATTACGGAAGAAAATCCCCTAGACAGGAAAATTTCCGATGAACCACGCATTGAAAGCAGAGAAATTCCAAAAATAGACGAAATTATTGAGCCGACTCGCGACGAGGCTCCGAAAACGAGGTATTAAGTAATGATTATTCTAACTGACGAACTTTTTTTAGGCGACGGCAATCACAAAATTGTTTACGCGCACCCGACCGATAAAAATTTATGCGTTAAGATTTTGCGCACGCCCGACGACCCCGATTTTAAAAAAGAATCGCGTTACCGCAAGGCTTTAGGCGACCGCGCAGACAAAATGACGCTCCTTACGAAATATTTTGGCGAAGTTGAGACTTCAAAGGGCAAAGGCTATCTTTTTGAACGCGTTTTGGATTTCGACGGGAAAAATTCCAAAACTATGTTTAATGTCCTTGACGATACGGTTTCTGACCCGAAAATTTTGCCTGATACGGAAAAATTATTGCTCGACTTCAAAAAAACTTACTTCGACGAGAAATTTTTGCTTGCGGGCGTCGACCCGGATAATTATTTGGTGCAGAGAACCTCAAAAACTCAACGTCGCGTCCGAATTATCGACAATATTGGCATTGCAAGTTTTATTCCGCTGCCATATTACTTTGATTATTTCGCAATGAAACGCGCAAAAAAATATTGGCGGCGATTTGTCGAACAAATGCGCACAGAGTACGGAAACATATTTTCGGAAGATTTTTTGAAAAAATTGGGGGAAATTTAATGAATCGAACTGCGCGGACGGTCATAAAGTTATTTTTAATCGTGATAACGGCGATTTTATGCACGGCGGCGGCGTATTATCTGTGCTCGAACATAACGGGGCATTCACTCGCAACGGCGTCGGAAAATATGAATTATTCGCGTTGGTTGGAGAAATTTTTCGTTTTGACGCGGGTGACGGGGCTTTTAAATGGAATTTGTGCGCTGATTTGGTTCATATCGGCGCGATTTTTATTTAAAATTGACGAATCAGCGGACGCAGGTAAAAGAATTTTTTGGGTAGCATTTTTATGCTTATCGCTGGCAATTTCGGTCGGAATCCCACATTTTTATGCGCCAATTCTTGGAATCAAGCTAAACGGAATAATTTTCGGGCTATTTTCTGCGATTTTTACTGGAATAGGCTACTGGTTGCTGACAATTTTTACAACGCCGCTCGCATTTAAATATACACCGCTTGGAGCGCGATTTTTTGGGAGGAAATTATGAGTTTTTATTTTATATCAATCGGCGGAACCGGCGCGAAGGTTATGGAAAGCTTGATTCATTTATGCATTGCGGGGATTTTGCCCGAAAATGAGCGACTTTTTATTTCCGCGATTGACCCTGACGTCGGAAATGGAAATTTGGAAAGAACTTCGACCGCTTTGAATAATTTTTCCGTTTTTCAGCGGCTTTCGACCGGAAATGATACGAATTTATTCAAAAATAAGGTGTCAATCGTGCGCCCATTTCCTTGGAACCCGACCGGAACTGATAAAACGCTCGACGATCTTATAAATTTTTATCATCATAAGAATTCGCCCGTCGGCAAAATTTACGAGGCACTTTATAGCAAAAAAGAGCGCGAAACGACTTTAAATGAAGGTTTTCGCGGGCATCCTTCGATTGGAGCGGCTGTTTTGGCTAAAAAATTCGATGACGGCTCAAAATTGACTGCGCAGATTGAAAAAACTATCGGCGAAGGCGAAAATGTTAAAATTTTCCTTGCCGGTTCGGTATTCGGCGGCACTGGCGCGGCAGGTTTGCCTACAATCGCCCGCTTGCTCAAAAATAACCTCGCCGATTACGCGGACAGGATTTCTATCGGCGGCGTGCTGATTTTGCCTTATTTTAGCTTCACGCCGACCGAAAAAAGCGACGAACTCTTTGCGCGGAGCGAAAATTTCCTCCCGAACACTAAAGCCGCCTTAAAATACTATTCCGAACGCGAAAATTTATTCGATGCGACATATTTTGTAGGCGATACGACTTTGACGGCGGTAAAAGAATTTTCTGTTGGCTCGGCGAATCAAAGAAATGAAGCGCATATTGTAGAATTATATTGCGCATTGGCGGCGGCAGATTTTTATGCGCGACCAATAAAATCACCAAAAATAATCAAATACATCTGCCGGCATGAAAAAAATTCGTTCAAAATAAGCGATTTCCCATTGTCGAAGGAACTTTTTGTGCAATTTGCGCGGTTCATCTTCGCATACGTCCATTTAATCAAACCCGTGCTGGCAAATTTGGTGTCGGGGAGCGAAAAAGCTTATAAATATCCCTGGTTCGTGGATTTTTTGGAAGAAGTCGACGTGACCGCGCCCGAAGTCGTGAATTTCAATTTTTATGCTGAATCATTCGTCGCGTGGCTCGAACAGATAGAAAATTTGGACGGAAGAGAGGTTTTTTTGATAAATCCCGCGCTGTTCGAGGCAAATCCGGCGCGATTGACCGATAAAAAATTATTTTCCGCGCTCGACGGCAATAAAAGCAAGGTAACATTGCACGAAATCTTTTATCGGCTGAGCGAACCGCAAAAATTTGATTCGACTGTCAAAGGCTTCGGGAAATTTTTACGGCGATTGTATGATTCATGCGCGGATTAAAATTATAGCGGCAGATTTTTTTTGCTATCATGAAGAAAATTTTAGGAGGCAATTTTATGGATTGGAAGGAAGAATATGAGCTAAAGATTGGCAATTTGACGAATGAAATACAAAAAAAACCTAATAACGCCGATTTTTACTGCCGTCGAGGATACATTTATTCTAGATTATATCAGTTTGAGCTTGCAATTAACGATTATAATAAATCAATCGAAATTAATCCAAATAATTCAACGGCTTATAATCGGCGCGGCAATGTCTATTTAAATTTAAAACAATATGAAATGGCGGTTCAAGACTACAATACTGCGATAAAACTTAATCCAAGTTTAGATTATATTTATAACAATCGCGGAAAAGCTTATTTTAACTTGAATTTATATGAATTAGCGATTCAAGACTACAGCAAGTCAATGGAGCTTAATCAGGATAACAAATATTCCTATATCTATCGCGGCAACGCTTATTTTAAGCTTGAGCAATATGAACGTGCAATTCAGGATTACAACAGCGCGATTTCAGAACTGGAAAAGGATTACAATAATGGAGTTAATTTTAATTCGTGGTTTGAAAGGGCTTGCAATGCTCGCGGCAAAGCTTATAATAGCTTAAATTTATACAAATTGGCGATTCAAGACTACACTAAAGCAATTGAATTGAATCCGAATTATGCAGAGGCGTATTACAATCGAAGTATGGCGCATGCTAGTCTAAATCAATACGTTCAAGTGATTGCGGATTTGAGTAAATATGTCGTGTTGGCTCCTACAGATGCAAAGGGATATTATTTGCGCGGGAAATATTGCAAAGAATTGGCGCGAGAGGATTTTGATAAGGCAAAAGAACTAGGCTATGAAGAATAAAAATATCATGAAAATTTTTGGAGGCGATTTTATGTTGAGCGATGTTGAAATTGCGCAGGCCGCGCAGGTCGAAAAAATAACGGCGGCGGCTGAAAAACTCGGCTTGAATGAAGACGATTTGGAATTTTACGGGAAGTATAAAGCGAAAATTTCTGCCGACGTTTGGAGCCGCGTCGAAAAAAATCCCGACGGCAAATTGATTTTGGTGACGGCGATAACTCCAACTCCCGCTGGTGAGGGCAAAACAACAACTTCAATCGGATTAGCTGACGCCTTTGCGCGGCTCGGCAAAAAAATTTGCGTGGCGTTGCGTGAGCCGAGTTTAGGGCCTTGCTTTGGGATAAAAGGCGGCGCGGCTGGCGGCGGCTACGCGCAAGTCGTACCTATGGAAGATATAAATTTGCATTTCACCGGCGATTTTCACGCGATAACGACCGCACATAATCTTTTGGCGGCAGTGGTGGACAATCACCTTCAGCAGGGCAACGAACTCAAAATTGATGTGCGGCGCGTCGTCTGGAAAAGAGTTTTGGACTTGAACGACCGCGCCTTGAGAAATGTAATCGTCGGGCTTGGCGGCAAGATTAACGGTGTGCCTCGCGAAACCGGCTTTGATATAACGGTCGCGTCCGAGATGATGGCAATTTTGTGTCTGGCGAAAGATTTTGCTGACTTAAAAGAGCGGCTCGGCAAAATTATTGTGGCGTACACGGTCGACGGCGAAATCGTCACGGCGAACGATTTAAAAGTTACTGGCTCGCTTGCTCTGCTCCTCAAAGACGCCATTAAGCCAAACCTCGTTCAAACTTTGGAGGGAACGCCCGCTTTGATTCACGGCGGACCTTTCGCGAACATAGCGCACGGTTGCAACAGCGTCACGGCAACGAAATACGCGTTGAAACTCGCTGATGTTGTCGTCACAGAAGCGGGATTCGGTGCCGACTTGGGCGCGGAAAAATTTTTGGACATTAAGTGTCGCATGAGCGGCTTGCGTCCCGACGCGGTTGTTATCGTGGCGACGATTCGGGCGTTGAAAATGCATGGCGGCGTTGATAAAAAAAATCTCGCGGCTCCGAATGTCAAGGCAGTCGCTCGCGGGCTTGAGAATTTGGAAAAGCATATCGAGAACGTGCAGGGCTTCGGATTGCCGGCGATTGTCGCGCTCAATGACTTTCCGACCGATACCGACGAAGAAATTCAAGCGGTCGAAAATCTCTGCGCGGCTAAGGGCGTAAGGTTTGCGCGATCGAAAGTTTTTGCAGAAGGCGGCGCGGGCGGCATTGAACTTGCCAAAGCTGTCGAGGAGAGTTTTGACGACGCGAAAAATTTCAAATTTACTTACGAGGACGACTTGAGCATTGCGGAAAAAATTTTGGCGGTCGCGCAGAAAATTTACGGCGCGGACGGCGTAACCTATGCTCCTGCGGCCAAAAAGCAACTCGCAGAGATTGAACAGCGCGGCTTTAGTAAACTCCCAATTTGCATAGCGAAAACGCAGTATTCATTGTCCGACGACGCGACGAAACTTGGTCGCCCGAAAAATTTCAACGTGACTGTTCGTGAAGTGAAAATTTCTGCGGGCGCAGGATTCGTAGTGGTATTGGCGGGCAATATTATGACAATGCCCGGATTGCCGAAACGTCCTGCCGCCGAGAAAATCGACATTACGCCCGAAGGAGTTATCAGCGGGCTTTTTTGAGGAATCGAAAACTATTAACTAACCGTCTAGAAATTCAAGTTCGTTGTACCCACAAGACGAAAAAGCCCCGACCGTAGTCGAGACTTTGTTAATTTTGATAACAATCTTTTAAGCTCAAAAAATATTGCCCTTCGTTTTGGAAGAGCATATATTTTTTTCGCCAGTAAGTCCACAAGAAATTTTCAAGCCGCAACTAAAAGTTTTCTAATCGCTGACCAATTTTTTCGCGCCGACGAATCGAGGTTTCCAATAATCGTCGGACAAATCGCTTATGATAACGCCGCGACTCGACGAGGCATGAAGGAATTTTCCGTTGCCGACGTAAATGCCGCAATGGGAAACGCCGCTGGTATACGTCGAGAAAAATACCAAGTCGCCGGGCGAGAGATGTTTTATTTCCGCTTTGCGGCCGAGATTATATTGCTCGTCGGCAAGGCGGGGTATGGTGAGCCCATTCATTTTAAAAACGTATTGAACAAGTCCCGAACAATCAAAACCGGCAGAAGTCGTCCCGCCGAAGACGTAGGGCACACCGATAAGAGCTTTAGCCGTCGCAGCGAGAGCCGCGCCTTGAGATTTAGTTATAAAAGGTTTACCGGTAGGCGCGGAGTTGGAAGTAGTTCCGGTATTGACGGCGGGAGTAATTTTAATTTCGGGGAGCGTTCGCCCTTTCTTTTCCTTAGCCTTCTTGAGTGCGCGCCACGTGACATTTGTTACGACACCGTTGGCAGTAATTTTCTGCGACTTCTGGAAGGCAGTAACGGCCTTTTCAGTCTCGTTGCCGAAGACGCCGTCAAATTCGGTTATGTCGTAGCCGATAAGGTAAAGTTTTTTTTGCAGGAGCAGAACATCATTTCCCCGCGAATTTTTAGAAAGGGTAGGCGAGGCAACCGCCGTGCCGCTCAACATAACAAGTAGCGCGGCGGCCGTCACAAATGATTTAAAATTCATCGCATCAGCCTCCAAAATGGATTCAGACAATTAGCGAAAATTTCTGCTGCGGCTTGATTATAAAAAAGTCTTCTGTCCGAAATTGTGGATGCGAAATGCAATGAGTAATGCGCAATGCGTAATGCGCAATGAAAAGTTAGATGAATTTAAACGAAAATTTCTGGCGCGGCTTAATGTAGCCCGTCAAAAAAATTTCCTCCTCCAAAATGTGCGCGGCAATATTAACGCGCTCGTCGGCGGGCAAAATGTCCTGCACAATATGCACTTCGCCAGCGTACCGCCCAAAGTTGTCGTTATCAACAGTCACATCGCCGAAGCTCCGTTGAATCGGCAACTTTTCGGGCGGAATCTTGCCGCCAAGTTCTTTGAGATACCTCCTCCCCTCCGCCGCGCGAATCACTGACTTTGCAACGTCCGGACGGCGCGTAAATTTGTGGCTCAAAAGTTCGGCGGTCGTCAAGTCGTTGCTAAGGAGTTGCGCTTGAAAAATAACTTCGTCGTCTTGAATCGCCGCCAATGATTGAAGTTCTTCGCGAGTGGGCTGCCCGTCGCCGATGATTATAAAATCGGTGCCCAATGCCGCCAAAAATCTCGCTGATAAATCTGTTGAAAAATTTCTGCAGTCTTCGAGCGTCGGGAGTCCGTCGCCGAAAGGTTGACGCCTTTTGCCGTCCTTACTCGGAACGAACGCCCCGACTTTTATTCCGAAGTCGCGCAGAATATGATTTTGGTTGTCGTAAAAATAGCTGTCTAGCCCCGTGCAAGCATGAGGATAAAAATTGTGCAAGCCGGTTATGTTGTCGAAGTTCGCGCCGAGTCCTAGAAGGTCGTTTAAAAAATCTTCCGTGACGGTCGAGGCGTTGAGCATAATTTTTCGGGCGCGGCTAATTTCGGCGACTTGCTCCGCGCTGAAGCCGTCGTCTAGTCGCAAAGTTATCCCGTCGATGTCGTATTGCGAAAAATTTTCGGCGTTAACGTCGATGATAATTTCAAAGCCGTTTAGAGAGGCAGTCGCCAAAATGTCGGCTAAGTCTTCTTGAAAAGTTTCGGCGTTCGCGGCCTCCGGAATTTGCGCGGAAGTGAAAAGGCGTTTGAAACCCATTTCCGCTGCCGTCTCAATCAGCGAGAGATTTTCTTCGCTGTCGTAGTCGAGCCCTGCATAAATTGATATACCGTTCTGCATAGAATTATCTCCTTTGTAAGGGAAAAGGGGAAAGGGAAATGGGAAAAGTCTTTTCCCTACCCTTTTCCCTTCTCCCATCTCCCTTTTCCCTTATTTCATTTATTCGCTTGATTCGGTCGCGAAGTTTGTCGTTAGTCGCCTGAACGCAAACCATTAAATTGCCGCGCACTTTGCCGATTTTAATCATAGCGGCAGTCGTCAACATGTTCAGAACCATTTTAGTAGCGGTGCCGGCTTTCATGCGCGTAGAACCCGTAAGAGCCTCCGCGCCCGTCACAGGAGTTATCGCTATGTCGACGACTTTAGCCAGCGCGGAATTTTCTACGCACGAGACCCCAACAGTTATCGCGCCGAGTTTCTTAGCAAAGTCGACGCCGCCCAATACGTAAGGCGTCCTGCCCGATGCCGTGATTCCAACCAGAACATCAGCCGCGCAGAAATTTTTAGCAGTCAAATCATTTTCGGCGAGTTGGCGATTATCTTCCGCGCCCTCGACAGCTTTAATCAATGCACCCTCGCCGCCCGCGATCAAACCTTGAACCATATCGGGCGAAACTCCGAAAGTCGGCGGACATTCCGACGCGTCCAAAACTCCGAGCCGACCGGAAGTGCCCGCGCCTATGTAAAACAATCTGCCACCACGAGCAAAACTTTGGGCGATAACGTCGACGGCTTGCGCCACTTCGGGCAAAACACTTTCGACCGCCGCCGCAATTTTTTTATCCTCGTCGTTTATGAGCTTGACCATTTCGAGCGTCGAGCACTTATCAATATTGACCGTCGCGGGATTTACTTTTTCGGTCGTCAAGTCAGCAAAATTTTCCATAGCGTCTCCTCACGGAATAAAAATCAAATCGGCAACTTCGGGGTTACCGTCGGCAATATCCTGTTTGAATCGGTTAATCGGCGCGAAAATCGGCGAACCTTTCAAGCGTAGTTTGAATCGCAAAAGCGTATTGGAATTGGAGCCGACAACCGGAATCCTTGTCAGGATAAAATTATTGTCATCGTCTTTGGCAAGCCCGTAATCCTCAATGAACCCTGCGCGGAAATTACATTCCTTGCAAGTATCTTCGACCGCGACGCTGTATTTGCCATCGGGGTAGGCGATAAATTTGACGGGCTTATTCAAAGCCCACTCAATCGCTTGCTTTGAGCCGTAAATTTCATTCCAGAGCTTATCGGGCGCGAGCCGGTTCAAATCTCTGTAAGTTTTGGTATGGCTTTGAAAATCGATAAAGCCGCCGTTCTGCAGAGCACGTACAACATCCCACGTCAAATAGTCGGGCATCCCGATATGGTCGGTGACAAGAAAGACCGTCGCCCGCAAATTATACTTTTGGAGAATCGGGAAGACATTTTTATAAATATCGTCGTGGCCGTCGTCGAAAGTTATCACGACAGGTTTGGCGGGCAAAGGCTTATCCTTCTCCCAAGCGTCAAGTAAATCGTCGGGCATTATGAACGAGTAGCCGTTATCTTTGAGGTATTTAATTTGCGCCTCGAAGTCGGCAAGCTTTAGCGTTTGCGGATTGTCGTCGGTGTCGCTTACTCGGTGATATATCAAAATTGGTACGCCGTCAGCATCGCGAGCAAAGAGCCAGAAAATAAATCCTGCTGCCGCCAAAATCAATACCAACATCGCGAGCAAAAATTTTTTCATAAACCCTCCTCAAAATACAATGCGTAATTCGTAATGCGTAATGCGTAATGAAAAGAAAATTACCAAAATCTAATTACGCATTAGGCATTGCGCATTTCTAATTGCTTTTCAAATCCTCCGAAAAAATTCAGTGAAATTTCATAGATGATTTTAGCTAATATATATCAAGCGGCGGGCAGTGTCAAGAAAATTAGCTTAAAAAAAACTCCCGCATAGGCGAGCGGGAGCCGAAAATATTTTTGGATTAACGTTTCGAGAATTGTGAAGCTTTGCGCGCTTTTTTGAGACCGTATTTGCGACGCTCTTTTTCGCGCGGGTCGCGAGTGACGAAGCCGGCTTTTTTGAGCGCGGGGCGAAGGTCAGCGTCGAGTTCCATAAGAGCGCGGGTAATGCCGTGACGAATCGCGCCTGCTTGACCAGACGTGCCGCCGCCTTTGACGGAAGCAATTACATCGTATTTATCGTTCATTTCGGTCAGGACGAGCGGTTGACGGACAATCAGCTCCAAAGTTTTCAAACCGAAATATTCTTCCATAGCGCGATTGTTAATCGTGACTTTGCCGTCGCCCGGAACTAAACGCACGCGAGCAACTGAACTTTTGCGGCGGCCTGTGCCGTAGTAGCTTACTTGTGCCATGTTCTCATCTCCTTAGCGCGTTTCAATTTTAAGTTCTTCGGGTTTCTGCGCGGCGTGCGGGTGTTTATCGTCCGCGAAGACGTGCAGTTTTCTGAACAAATCCGCGCCGAGTTTATTTTTCGGCAACATGCCGCGAACAGCATGTTCAATAACGCGTTCGGGGAATTTTTTCATCCACTCGCCGGCAGTCGCATACTTGCCGCCGCCGAGATAGCCGGTATGGTGGAAGTAAACTTTTTTGCGAAGTTTCTTGCCGGTGAAGACTGCTTTAGCCGCGTTAATTACGATGACGTAATCGCCGGTGTCGACGTGCGGAGTGTATATCGGTTTATTTTTGCCGCGCAATACTTTGGCGACTTCAGCGGCGAGGCGACCGACGGTTTTGCCTTCGGCGTCGACGAGGTACCATTTCTTCTCGACTTCGCCCGCCTTTGCCATGAACGTATCTTTCATGAAGATTCCTCCAAAAATTTTTTTGATTGGTGGGTGCATATGTCCGGGGCTAATGGAAACACAGGCAAGCCGCCATGTAATCGCGATTGTAATAAAAAGTTCTTGCGCTGTCAAGTTTTTATCAAACAACGTTTCGTGATATAATAGCTGAAAAATTTTGGAAGGTGAGTTTATGAACAAAGCGGATTGGCAAAAATTTTTCAAGACGAAGGTCGGCAAGTGCAAAGTGATGGTTATCGGCGATATAATGATGGATAAATATTATTACGGCGACGTGAAGAAATTTGCGAGCGATGCACCCGTTCCCGTCGCTAAAATCGTTAAGCGCAAAACGTCCTTGGGCGCGGCGGCTAATATCGCGAACAACTTGGCAACGCTCGGCTGCAAAACGTCAATAGCAGGCTTCGTCGGCGATGACCATAATTTCGAGACGCTGTCTATGCAACTGTACGAGAGCGGCATTGACCAAGAGGGCTTAATCGCGACGGAATGGCCGACCACAACTAAAGTTAGAATTATGAGCGGGCATGTTCAAATGTTCCGCATGGATTTTGAGGACTTGGCACCGCGCACCGATGAACAATTCGAGGCGTTAAAAAGTTTCGTCAAGCGGCGACTAAATGATAGCCTCGACGCGATAGTTTTGGCAGATTATGAAAAGGGCGTCTGCACAGAAAGATTTTGCGCCTCGGTGATTCGAGCCGCTCATAATCACGGCGTGCCGGTCGTCGTTATGCCCTACGGTCAGCAGTGGATTAAATACGCGCAAGCCGATTACATTACGCCCAACGTCGCGAAGATAAACAAAATTTTGCTAAGCCCTATCCCGACTGATGACGATGACGCCGCCGAACGCGCAGGCCGTTATATCATGCGCAAGTTCAGGATAAAAAATGTTTTGGCGACGCGCTCTGAATCGGGTATGACACTCGTAACCCCTAGCGAAGCTTTTCACCTGCCAACACGTGCGCAAGAAGTTTTCGACGTTGCCGGTACTGCCGATACGGTCGCAGCAGTTTTCGCTATGGCTTTGGCGGGCGGTCTCAAGCCCGTTGACGGCGCGTATATCGCTAACGTCGCGGCGGGCATTGTCCTTAGAAAGTCGGGAACTTACGCTATAACTCGCGAAGATATGCTCAACGCCCTAAAATAAGGTATTTGACAGCAAAGCGCATTTACTATAAAATAATTCAAAATTACTGGGGGGAAGTTTATGGACGCCAATTTGAAAATTGTTTTAGATGACTACTTCGAGGGAGCCGCCAGACTTCAGCCGAATGTTTTCGTGCACGTGCGCGACAACCACGAAGTGCCGCCGCTGATTACCGCATTTTTCAGCGAGACCGAGCAGAATACACTTATCATGAACGACAGCCAAGAAATTTACGAGGGCGATATTTTGGTTTATCCGAGGACGCGCCAATTCTGTTACGTCGATGACATTCGCCACATCACCGGCAAAGGCATTTACGTCGTTCATTACCACACGAAATATCAGCATAACGCCGAAGATTAAATCACCTCATAAATTCAAAACTCCCGCAAGACTTTCCTGCGGGAGCTTTTTTGTCATATGTCTAAATTCTTGACGAGCAGAGCGTTTTCCTCGATGAATTGCCTGCGCGGCGCAACTTGGTCGCCCATCAAAATCGTAAAGAGTTCGTCGGCTTCAAGCGCGTCTTTGACCTCTACGCGGAGCATTGTGCGCGTCATAGGGTCCATAGTCGTTTCCCAAAGCTGTTCGGGATTCATTTCGCCCAAGCCCTTATAGCGTTGAACCGTCGCGCCGTCGCGCCCAACCTCGTCGAGCTTTTTGGAAAGTTCGTCGTCACTGTAGGTGTACCAATGATTTTTCCCTTTGCGAATCTGATAGAGCGGCGGCTGCGCTATGAAAACATGTCCGTGTTCGACGAGCGGTTTCATATAGCGATAGAAAAAAGTTAGGAGCAAAGTCCGGATATGTGCGCCGTCAACGTCCGCGTCGGTCATGATGATAATTTTGCCGTAGCGTCGCTTGCTCAAGTCAAAGTCCTCACTAATGCCCGTGCCGAATGCCGTTATCATTGTGCGAATCTCGGCGTTGGCGAAAATTTTATCAAGGCGCGCCTTTTCGACATTCAAAATTTTTCCGCGCAGAGGCAATATCGCTTGAAATCTCCTGTCGCGCCCCTGCTTAGCAGAGCCGCCTGCGCTGTCGCCCTCGACAATGTAAATTTCGGCTTTGTCGGGGTCTTTGACGGAACAATCAGCAAGCTTGCCGGGCAGACTTGAAATTTCCAGCGCATTTTTCCTACGCGTCAATTCACGAGCTTTACGAGCCGCCTCGCGAGCCCGCGAAGCCATTACCGCTTTTTCTAAAATATTTTTAGTTATCGCGGGGTTCTCCTCGAAAAATTCACTAAGACTTTCATTGACAACTGCATTGACAAGCGAGCGAATCTCAACGTTGCCAAGCTTAGTTTTAGTCTGCCCCTCAAATTGTGGATTGTGCAACTTGACGCTGATAACCGCCGTTAAGCCCTCGCGAACGTCCTCGCCACTTAGCGTAGTATCGTTGTTTTTGAACAAATTGTGACGCTTGGCGAATTCGTTAGCAACCTTCGTCAGCGCAGTTTTGAAGCCGACAAGGTGCATTCCGCCTTCCTCGGTGTTGATGTTGTTGACGTAGCTGAAAATATTTTCCTGATAGCTGTCGGTGTATTGCATGGCGACCTCGACGACCGCATCATCTTTGCGCCCGTTGAAGTAAATTGGCGCGGGATTGATTTTTTCTTTTTTGCGGTTGAGGTGTTCGACGAAAGATTTTATTCCGCCGTCGAAGTGGAAATTTCTAGTCTCGCCGCCAGTGCGCTTATCAGTCAGCGTAATAGTTATGCCGCTGTTGAGAAAGGCGAGTTCGCGCAATCTATGCTTGAGCGTGTCGAAATTGAATTCCCTCGCTGGAAAAATTTCGTAGTCGGGCAGGAAGTGAACTTTAGTTCCGGTATCCTGCGCGGTGCCGATGACTTTGAGCGGGGTGACGGTTACGCCGCGAGAAAATGTTATGCGATAAATTTTTCCGTCGCGCTTGACCTCAACTTCCATAGATTCGCTAAGGGCATTAACAACGCTGACGCCTACGCCGTGAAGCCCGCCGCTGACTTTGTAGCCCCCATCGCCAAATTTGCCACCAGCATGAAGAACCGTCAAGACGACTTCAACTGCAGGCTTGCCGCTTTCATGCATATCAATAGGAATGCCGCGCCCGTTATCGCTGACCGTGATTGAATTATCAGGCTCAATGGTTACGTTAATTTCGGTGCAAAAGCCCGCTAACGCCTCGTCAATCGAATTGTCAACAACCTCGTAAACCAAGTGATGAAGCCCGCGCTCGGAAGTCGAACCAATATACATGCCAGGGCGAAGTCTGACCGCCTCAAGCCCTTCGAGAATCTGGATTTGGTCTGCGCTGTAATCACCCTCGACCGCCTCGACTTTGGCATTATCCGCGTCAAAATGAACTTCTATTTCTTCTTGATTGATTGCTTTTTTATCGTCCAAATTCTTTACCCCCGTTTTTTGTCAATGCCCCAAGCGTGAATTCCTTCTTTAGACGGCAAAATGTTTACGTCAAATTTAGGCTCCTCAATGCCGCGGTTCTTTTGAGCAACGTAATCGTCAAGCGCAATGAACGCATATTTGCAAAGACGAATGATGGCATAAAGGTTAGTTAAGCACAAAAAACCCATAAATAAATCAGCCGCGTCCCAAACTAAAGCAAGTTCAGCAAAGCTACCAATTAAAACCATAGCAACAACGCCAACCCTAAAAAGATTCATAGCATGACGCGCAACAGAACTCGGTAAAAATCCAGATTCATCACCCTCAAAAAAGGCGATATTGACTTCGCCATAAAAATAGTTGCCCACAATAGAACTAAATGCAAACAGAAATACTATAACAGCTAATACGTGCGGAGCGTAAGAGCCATAGACACTAGCTAAAGAAGTTTGAACAAGAGCAACGCCCGTCAACTCTCCACCAATAGAAAATTCGCCCGTCAGCAAAATGGAAAAAGCAGTCGCAGAACAAACAAGCCAAGTGTCAACGTAAACGCCAAAACTTTGAATCAAACCTTGGCGCGCAGGGTGCTTGCCAGACGCCGTAGCCGCCGCATTCGGAACAGAACCTTCGCCCGCCTCATTGGAAAATAAGCCGCGCCGAACGCCCGTCATAAATACCGCACCAAATCCACCGCCAACTGCCGCTTGAGGGTTAAAAGCGTCGTGAATAATAAGTGCCAAAATCGCCGGCACCTTGTCAAAGTTCATGATGATGATAATAATAGCACTTATAAGATAAAGCCCCGCCATTGAAGGCACGAGCATTTCAGCAAATTTCGCAATTCTAGTCACACCGCCAAAAATAACAAGAGCAGTCAACACTGCAACGACAATCGCCGTTATCGCGTGGTCAATACCAAAGGCCGTCTCGACCGCTCCAACTATTGTATTTGCTTGAACCGAAACATAAATCCAACCAAAAGTCACGGAAATTAAAATAGCAAAAAGTTTCGCTAAGCCCGTCATATGAAGAGCGTTTTTCATGTAGTAAGCAGGTCCGCCAAAAAATGCACCGTCGCTCCTGGGCAATTTGTAAATCTGCGCAAGAGTGCTCTCAACAAAACCAGTGGCGCAACCTATGAATGCAATTAGCCACATCCAAAAGACTGCACCAGGACCGCCCGTAACAATGGCAATAGCAACGCCCGCAATGTTGCCCACACCAACTCGCGACGCCGTAGATACGCAAAACGCTTGAAAACCGCTTATCTCCTTGCCGCTCGTTTTTTGCCCCGCACTCCCGAATATGAGCTTTATCATTTCGCCGATTAATCGAATCTGTACAAATTTCGTCCTAAGCGTGTAGATGACGCCCGAACCTATCAGCGCGATGATTATAATGTACGTCCATAGTATGTTGTTAATATCGTTAATCACGCCGTGTAATGTTTCCATAAAATCTCACCCTATTTGATTTTAGCATAAGTAAATTCTATTGGCAATACGAAATTAAATGATAAAATACCTAGCGGGGGCAATCGGCGCGAATTTTTTATTGGGGGCGAAAGTAATTGAATGAGGTAAAAGTATATGCGTTAAGTCTAGCGGGGGAGCTACAAGGTTCGGTCTTGCCCTATCTGCGGCATTTAAGTATGGAGCGGCAAAGGGTAATACAGAGCTATCGGTTTGAAGCGGATAAGAATAGGAGCGTCTGGGCGCAACTTCTAGCTCACTATCAGCTAAGCAAGCTAATGTCAGTCGGCTGGTCAGAAATAAGGATAGAAAGGACAGCGCAAGGCAAACCATATGTACGCGGTCGAGAATGGAAAATTAGTTTATCGCATAGCGGTGACTGGGTAGTTTGTAGCATAGGGGAAACAGAAAACGGCGTGGACGTGGAAATAGAAACAGAGGATTATGAAGATATATCAAAGTATTGCTTCACGACCAAAGAAATAAAAGAGATAAAGGAGCGCGGCGAAAGAGCCTTTTTGGAATATTGGACGATAAAAGAAAGTTATGTGAAATACTGCGGCGGGGGAATAGAGATAAAGGAGATAGACGGCGCGGCGATATTGGAAGGAAGAAGTTCAATAGCGGGCAGGAATTTTTTATTGCCGGATTCAGCGGTGATAGGAGTATGTACAAAGCGCGACTACTTGCCCGCCAAGGTCGAGTTCGTATCTAGCGCACAGATAAAGGAATTTTTATCGCACCAAGGTTCGCCGCTCATGAAGTCGCCGTCCGAGTAGCAAGCGGCGCGAGCGCGACAGCCACCGCAAATTTTTTTGTATTGGCAAGAGCCGCAGTTGCCGCTGTAGTCGAGAGTACGTAGAGTCTTGAAAGTATCATTAGAGTGCCAAATTTCATCGAAGGGAGTTTTGCGCACGTCGCCAAGAGCCATGTTTAGATAAGCGCAAGGTTGAACTATTCCGCGTGGGCTGATGATGCAGTAGCTTAGCCCCGCCAAACAGCCGCGTTTAAAGCGAGTTTTAATGCCAAGTTGCGCGGCGATTCTTAAAAATTGCGGGGCGCAGGTCGGCTTGAGTTCGATTGAAACTTCTTGTTGCTTTTGCATTATCCGCGTCAAAACATTTTCGTAGCCCTTAGCGCGCAGTGATTCTTCCTCAATAGAGGCGGCGCGTCCGGTCGGCACCAAGAAGAAGAAATGATGAGCTTTCGCGCCAATTTCAACGGCAAAATCAGTTATAGCTTCCAATTCGTGCTGATTCCAATCCATTACGGTGGTGTGAATTTGAAAAGGCAAACCGGCCGCCAAACAATTTTTCATGCCGTTTACTGCGCCTTGCCAAGCACCCTCGAAAGAGCGGAATTTATCATGCTTAGCGGCGTCGAGTGAATCTAAGGAAATGCCCATAGCTTTAGCCCCGGCCGCTTTTAAAGCTTTAGCCATATGCATCGAGATAAGCGTGCCATTTGTGCCGAAAACCACAATTAAATTCAAGCGCGTGGCGTAGTCAACCAAATCCAAAATATCCGGGCGCATTAAAGGTTCGCCGCCAGAAAATATCATTATTTTGAAACCGGCGCGAGCTATTTGATTCAAAAGTACCTTAGCCTCGGCAGTCGAAAGTTCTTCTTTAGCTTTGCAACCCGCGTCACGATAGCAGTGCGCACAATACATATTGCAAGCGTTAGTTGTGTTCCATGACACTATCAAATTAAATCACTCCTAACTTGATTTATGAAGCGGAATTGGATAAAATATCATTAAAGGGGGAATATCCATGGAAATAGACATCAGCAAAGTAAAATTCAATAAACACGGCTTAGTACCCGCGATTGTGCAGGAAGAAAGCGGGCAAGTGCTCATGCTCGCCTACATGAACAAAGAATCGCTCCAAAAGACGATTGAAACCGGTTACACTTGGTTTTATAGCCGCACCCGCCAAAAACTTTGGCAAAAAGGCGAGCAAAGCGGCAACGTTCAGCAAGTCAAAGCCCTCTATTACGATTGCGACGGCGACGCGCTTTTAATTAAAGTTCATCAAACGGGCGTAGCGTGTCATACCGGAACCTATTCCTGTTTCAGCGGGCGCAGGCTTGACGAAAATAAAAATTTGCCCGCCGTAATCGACCAACCACCCGAAGATTTATCGCTTGTCCTGTACGAACTCTATTCGGTTATCAAAGACCGCCAACGCCACCCCGTCGAGGGCTCCTACACCAACTACCTTTTCAATATGGGGCACGACAAGATTTTAAAAAAAGTCGGCGAAGAGGCCGTTGAAACTATAATAGCGTCGAAAAATAACAATGTCGAGCAAATAGTCTACGAAATGGGCGATTTATGGTATCACTGCCTAGTATTGTTAGCGTGGCACGGCATTAAACCCGAAGACCTTTTTGCAGAATTGGTTAATCGTCGTAAGGGCGGAGCTTATCACAAGTTCACCGGCAAAACCGGCGAGCGTCCCGCAGATTGACATGAAAAAATTTTTTCTGATTGCGCTGATTGTTATGGGGCTGGGCTTTTACCACTCGCGAGCCCAAAATCTCAACGAAATAACCGAAATTGCCGACGGCTCCAAGATTCTCGTGCTGAATTATCACCAAGTCGACAATAAGAATACGTCGCTGTCGATAAACATCAGCGATTTCGAGGCGCAGATGAAATTTTTAGCGGATAGTGGTTGCGTCACGATAACGCCCGATGAACTTTACGCGGGCTTGAATGGAGAAATCGAATTGCCGCCTAAACCTGTCCTGATAACTTTCGACGACGGCTACATTGATAATTATAAGAATGCGTTCCCGATTTTGAAGAAGTACAATTTGCGCGCGACGATTTTTATCATTCCTGCGTTCACGAGCGTTTATCCCAACTACATGACGTGGGAGCAACTCAAAGAATTGGAAGCAAACGGCATAACGATTGAATCGCACACTTTGACGCACCCTAAGCTTGAGGAATTGCCCGACGATGAGATTCGCAACGAGCTTTTGAACTCGAAAACTTTGCTTGAAGAACAGCTCGGTCACCCGATTGAATTTTTAGCCTATCCGACCGGCACATACAATTTGCATATAGCGGGCATTGCGCAGGATTTGGGTTACAAGGGCGCGTTCACGATAAAATACGGCGTCGTCGATAAGGGGAGCAATTTTTTTGCCTTAGAGCGCGTTCCGATTTTCCACACGCCAACCACTATGAAGGATTTTTACGAGCGAATTGCTTGGCGGCAGAGCTTTGAAGAATTTGGCTGGATCAAGAAGTGAATTAATCGGGCGGCAAGATACCCGCCATGCGCAAAAGATATTTCGCGTTTGTGGTATGCGTCCTGCCTTTGCGCAACTTGAAATCAAATTTAATCTCGTCGTTCTCGTAATATTCCTCGAAGTGCGCGTTGGAAATTTTCGTATTCTCGGAAACCATATCGCAAAGTTGGAAATCGTGCGTCGTGACAAGCGTAATGCTCCTGTCGTTAGTCAGGCGGCGAATCGCTTCCTTCGCCCCGACGACGCGGTCGTTGACATTCGTGCCCTTGAAAATCTCGTCGATGCAAGCGAGCATCGGCAATTTTTTTTCGGTGTATTCAATCATGGATTTAATCCGCAAAAGTTCGGCGTAGAAGGTCGAGACGCCCTGACTTAAATCGTCGTTGACCCGAATCGAAGTCAGCACAGATAGCCGACTGACCGCAAAACTTTTCGCGCAAACCGGTGCCCCCGAATACGCAACCATAACGGCGGCGGCAAGTGTCCTAATCCACGTCGTTTTTCCGGACATGTTCGCGCCCGTGATTATCGTCGTGCCAGCCCTTAACTCAACGTCATTCGGCACGCCCTTATTATCGGCGACCAGTAAACTCGTTAATCCCTCAACTTTCAAATGCGGCTCCTCTTCCTCGTAAAACGTCGGGAAACAATAAGTCGTGCGCGTCTGCCCGATTGACGCCAGCGATATTAAAACTTCCACTTCCGCGAAGGCGTCTAGCCATGTGCGCAAATGTATTGCCGCGTCGACCCGCCACCTCATGAACGCTATCACTAAAAAGAAATCCGATAAGAATAGCGCGTTGCCCAAAATGAAAAATAGCGGATTATGCCTTGCGTCTGCCGCGTCGACCAGCAACGCTAATTCCTTTAACTTCTGCGCGGCGGAAACTTCATCGGTTAATATGTCGCGAATTGCCGTCAACCTCAACGACATAAAGTTTGTCGTTTCGAGCCGTTCAAATATCGCGTGATAAAGTCGCAATTCTTTTGAAATGATTTTGAGCGGCGCGAGCAATTCATTTATGGCGGGCAGCGCGACGATTGAAATTATCAGCGAGAACGTCATAACGAATAGCGGCGCGAGTTCGTCGACTATTCCAAACCACGCCAAAGCGCATGACAAAATTAAAATCGCCGGCATAACGAAGCGTAGCCAGTAAACTTTTCCGAGCGGCGGCAAATCTTCCTCCACGCTTACGATCAATTCGCTTGTGTCGTGATTGTCGGGCATGAGCCGCGCATAAGCTTCTAAGTCGAGCGATAATCTTGGACGTTGCAAAAGTTCAGCGACGCCCCGTTGACGATTGCGAACCTCATTGAAGTCGGGCGGCTCCGGCGAAAACGATTCCGCTAACAAATCCCGACCGCGTTTAGTTCGCGCCGCGCAAATGTATTGGAAAATCGAGCCTTCGCCGAAAATGTGCAAGTCGACATCTTGCGGGCGATTGTTCTTCAAATAAATGTGCCCGTCATTTGAACGCTTGCGCCACGTGCCCTTTGCCCGCGAAAGATACGAGTTGACTACGGCAAGGCGGCTCTTTAAAAATTTTTTCCGGCGTTTCAAAGCGTCGTGATAATTCATCAGCCGAATAAAAATCATCGCCAAAATCGCCGCGATTATGTAGCAGTAATGCAGATTGAAATCCCAACCGATAGCAAAACTCCCCGCCGCCACAAGAAAAATCATTGAGCGGGCGAACACAACTTTTTTCTCGCGCTTATGCAAAACTTTTTGTTCGGCAAGGTCAATCTCGCGCTCGTTGTCGTAAAATTGTCGATTCAGTTTGATTTACCCTTTCAAAATGGAATAGTCTTTACCGCCCGCATTATAGCATAATCGCCGGCTTTTGCAATAAACACGGCGCGGAACATAATCGCTAAAATTTTGGTTATCTGAAATAAGGTTTCCCGTAAACGAAAAAACCGCCTTCAGCGGAAAAATATTCTTTGGTGGAGACGAGGGGGATCGAACCCCTGACCTCTTGAATGCCATTCAAGCGCTCTCCCAGCTGAGCTACGCCCCCATAACGCGGCTAATATTAAATCATTTGCCGCTTGTTGTCAAGAAAAAATTATTAGCAATATTGGTGGTCGAGATGAATTATTGCGCGGTCGTCGGCGTGAAGTTGAATTAATCGCCGCTGAAATTCCTTGCGCAATTCGCGATCGGTTAGCGGGAAATTTTGCGGGACGTTTACATCAAAAATCAATTTCCTGCCCGACTTGTACGGCACAATTCGAAAGTCATGCAACGATAAATCCGCACTAATCTCGCGCAAAATTTTTTCGGCAAGCTCGCGATGCTCATCAAAATTCTTATCGCCCTGAACGACCGGATCAACATGCAACGTCACTGAAATTTGGAATTGCGATTGCAGTTTGCGCTCCAAGCGGTCAATGATTTCATGCGCCTCCAAAAGTTTCAACGTCGCGGGCATTTCGACATGCATTGTGACAAAAGTTTTATCCGCGCCGTAACTGTGAACAATCAAGTCGTGCACGCCTAAAACTTCGGGCGCACTCGTGACGATTTTTTTTATGCCGTCGAGTAGTTCTTGATCAGGTTTGCCGCCGAGCAGGGGCGTCAAAATTTCTTTGAGCGTTGAGAAACCGCTACGCAGTATGAATGCCGATACGAACACGCCCGCACCGCCGTCAATGTTGATTTCAAATTGAATCCAAAGGACGATTGAAATTATAATGACGCCTGTAGCAAGGCAATCGGTGAAACTGTCTATTGACGCCGCGCGAATCGCCTCCGAATTTATTTTGCGCGCTGCGTAACGATAAAACATTGCCAGAACAAATTTAATCGCAACAGACATGCTCAAAACTAACAGCGTTATATAATTTGCGGTCATTTCTTCGGGGCTGATGATTTTTTCGACGGACTCCCAAAGCAACTTACCGCCGACGGTTATCATTGCCGCTGCTATGAAAAGCCCTGCTAGATATTCCGCCCTTCCGTGCCCGAAAGGATGTTCTTCGTCGGCGGGTTTGGCAGCCATGTGAAATCCCACTAGCATAATCACGGAGGTTGCGGCGTCGGACAGGTTGTTAAAGGCGTCGGCGAGAATCGAAATTGACCCGCTGATAAGCGCAATCGCCAACTTGAGAGCACTGATAAGAATATTGGTACCAATGCCAACCACGCTGACGAATTGCCCAAAGCCTTCGCGGGTCGAAAGATTAAATATTTTTTTCATAACGATTGAATAAAACTTCTTTCGGGCGGCGAGTAAGTATAGCCGCTTTGCTCGCGCGTCATGAACATCAAGCCGTTCAGAAAATGTCTGTGTTCTCTGAAGCCGTTCTTAACTAATATTTCCATTATGTAATCGTAATTTTCAAAGAAGATGAAGAACATTTTTTGCCCGCGCTGTTCGTGCATTTTGATTATAAGTTCTTTTAGGGAATTTTGATTGCGAAGTTCGATAATTGGCTCGTCTTCTTGGATTTGAAAAAGTTTTTTAATGACCTCAATATTTCGTGGCTCGATGAAAAAGGCGCGGCGATGTTCGGAGCAAATTTTCATGAGCCACTGCACCCGCAAGGAATTTTTATCATTTTCCGTACGGAATGTTTCGCCGAGATTTAGAAGTGTTTCGGCATTAAGCCAGGGCGTTTGCGCAAAATTCTCGATAAATAACGTGTCGTAAGGGTTATCGCGGTCAAGCCCGAAAGTTTGTCCGGCATAATGATAAATTTTTTCCTTGACAGGTAGATTTAATCGCCGGTCGATTATAACGAACGAATCGAATTTTTGAGCGAGCTTGAGATAATTTTCGGAGAAAAAAGCGTTCAAAATATCCTGGTCGGGCGATTCGCAAGCGGGATTATCGGCCAAAAATTGTGCGCCTTTATAAAAAAAATTCTCGTCGAGCTTGTCAAGATTAAAAACAATAACGCCAGAGCAAAAATAATTTTGAACTTTGACAAAGCCGGTATTTAAAAGGAATTTATTAGTGATAATAAAATTTTGGGTAGCGTCGACTTCCGGGACGGCGGCGACGGGGAAATTTGCCAAATCATGTTGCCAAAGCTCGTTTATGTCGAGATTAACGACAATATCGGCGTCGAGATAGATAATTTTGCCGGTTTTGAGGATTTTTTTGATGAGCAGGCGATAAAATGCGCCGATACTGAACCGCGAATTGATTTTATCAGCGAGTTTTTCGCGGAGAAAAGCAATTTCGTCGCGGCAAAGCTCTTCAACGTCATGAAATTTGACGTGCTGATTGTATTTTTCGGCGAGTTCGGAGAATTTTTTGCGATTATCGCGGGTCAAAGTTGCGTCGTGCAGGATATGAATTGTCACGGGCGAAGAAGTTTTTTCAAAAACGGACGCCATCGACGTGCCGATAAATTTGGAATATTTTCCGTTTCCGTCGTGAAGTCCAAAGCAAATATGAATCATTTTCCAACCTCCAATATATTTTCGAGTGAATTTAACAGCAAAATATTTTCATTGTGCGAGCGAATTGCGGTTCTTAAATAAAATTCGTCTAGTCCTGCGAAGTTCGCGCAATTTCTTAGCAAAATTTTTCTCTGGCGCAGTTCCGACAAGATTTTTTGTGCTTTTTCGTGTCGAAACAGTACAAAATTTACTGACGACGGATAAATTTCAATGCCGCGCAAAGTTTTTAGCCGTTCGATGAAAAATTCCCGTTCAATTTTCAACCAAGCACGAGTTTTTATTAAAAAATCTTCGTCGGAAAGTGCTGCGACGCCCGCTTTTTGCGCCAAAAAGTTCACGTTCCAAACGTCCTTTGACAAATTTAATCGTTCTGCTAAATTTTCTTCGACGACTGCAAAGCCCAATCGCAAGCCGGGTATCGCGAAAATTTTTGTCAAAGATTGCACGACGGCTATTTTTTTCGAGATAAATTGCCGCGCCGATTCGATTCCTAGAAAATCTATGAACGATTCGTCGATAATTACGTTTGCGAATTGGGAAAGCCGCAAAATTTCTTCTATCGCGATTAAATTGCCCGTCGGATTGTTCGGACGCCCAATTATTATGCAATCGTCGGGCGATTTTATTTCCGTAATGAGTTTTTCTACATTTATAGCGAAATTTTCCGCTGAACTCGTGAAAAAATA
Organism: uncultured Selenomonadales bacterium; assembly: GCA_947307055.1. Lineage (GTDB taxonomy): Bacteria > Bacillota > Negativicutes > Selenomonadales > Selenomonadaceae > Quinella. The sequence goes on from CAMZHX010000018.1 coordinate 47,682, forward strand.
CTTGACCTCGCAAAAAGTTGCTCGCGCCGCCCTCTCATACTCCGAAAAGCTCGGCACCGGAATTATAACACGTTTTGGGCGCGTTACGTTCAAATATAGGTAAAAAAATTCCGCCGCGCCATTTAAAACGACTAAATTTTTTTCGGACACGCCATATC
>CAMZHX010000019.1 GCA_947307055.1 uncultured Selenomonadales bacterium
ACTCCAACTCAACCGGTCGAACAAGTTCAAGTTCCAACTTCACAGCCACAACCGATAATCCAAGCGCAACCGGTCGAACAAGTTCAAGTTCCAACTTCGCAACCAACAATGCAAGCGCAACCGGTCGAGCCAATTCAAGTTCAACCTTCACAACCGACAACTCCAACTCAACCGCTCGAACAAGTTCAAGTTCCAACTTCGCAACCACAACCGACAATTCCAACTCAACCGGTCGAGCCAATTCAAGTTCAACCTTCACAACCACAACCGACAACTCCAACTCAACCGCTCGAACAAATTCAAGTTCAACCTTCGCAACCACAACCGACAACTCCAACTCAACCGCTCGAACGAATTCAAGTTCAACCTTCACAACCACAACCGACAATTCCAACTCAACCGGTCAAGCCAGTTCAAGTTCCAACTTCGCAACCGATAATTCCAACGCAACCGGTCGAACAAGTTCAACCTTCGCAACCGCAATCAACAATCCAATCGCAACCCGTTGAGCCAATTCAAGTTCAGACCTCGCAACCGATACTTCAGCAGAAAATAGACGAACGCCCCGCGCCGCAAAATTTATCTGAACCGCTCAGCGTAAACATTCAAATTGAAGAGGCTCCGACTGCCGCGCCAGTTACCCCATCGCAACCTACTCCGCAACAGTTCAATCAAAATCCTCAGCAACAAGATAACCAAAATTTCCAAAACCAAATTTCCCAACCGATAATCCCCGACCAAACTCAAGCGCAACCAATTTCAACCAGCGGAGAAATTTTCGCGGCTAACTTAGCAACGGCTAGCGACGCCCCTCAAACTCAACCTACTGCGCCTACTCAAGCCCCCGACGCGCCGCCGCCTATGCCTCAAGATGACTTCGACGTTCCCGCGCAGATTGTCCGACAAGCTCGGCTGATTCGCACGGCTGAAAATTCCGAAATGGTCATCAAGCTAAACCCCGAACATCTCGGCGAACTTACTTTAAGAGTCTCCGTCAGTTCGAGCGGCGCAATTAATGCCAGTTTCCACAGCGATAACGCGCAAGTCAGAACGATTATAGAAAATTCGCTCGTGCAACTGCGCCACGACTTAAATAACGCCGGACTTAAGGTAGAAAACGTGCAAGTTTACGCGGGCTTGAGTGACGGCGGCGGCTTGATGAATGGTCAAGGCGGGCAAGCTTGGCAACAAAATCGCCGACAATCTTCAGGCAATCGCAGAATAAATTTCGATTCTCTCGAACGCGACGCTGATTCAACCGCGCCCGTTAATGAAGCTCAAAGCGCGGACGGCGTCGACTATTCCGTTTAAAAACTTTTTGGAGGAATTATTATGGCAAATGCATTCAACACTATCACCGTTGACGGCGTAACTTATAATGCTGACGCATACGCCGCTACGCAAAAGACTGAGACTAAAAAAAATAACGAGCTCGGTCAAGATGCTTTCCTGCAACTTTTGGTCGCGCAACTCAAGAATCAAGACCCGCTCGACCCGCAAGACAATAGTAGCTACATCGCCGAGCTTGCGCAATTCAGTTCGCTGGAGCAAATGACTAATGTCGCGTCTCATCTCGAAGACTTAAACAAACTTGTCGGCAATATCGATACGTCAGTTTTGGTCGGACAACTCAGCGGCATGATTGGCAAGAACATCGATTGGGTCGAGACGATTAACGAGGCCGACGCCGAAGGCAATCCGACAAGTCATCAAGAAGCCATGACGGGCGTTGTATCGGGCGTCGTACTTATCGAGGGCAACCCGAATATCGTCGTCACGGCGGAAGATGGCGAAAAATATCAAGTCGACATTGCTAATATCAGTCACGTCTACGAGGCGGCTCAAGAATAAATTTCATCGACAATCAGAAAAGGCTCCCCGTCGAGCGGCAGGGAGTTTTTTCGTTGCAAAATTTTGCTTAAGACTTGAATTGCTGATATAATGTTGCGCGTTCAACAGGAGGCGAATTAAATGGAAAAATACATTCCGCAGGAAATCGAAAAGAAATGGCAACAGGTTTGGAACGCGCCCGAATATTATCGGACGGTCGAGGACGATAGCCGCCCGAAATATTACGCGCTGGAAATGTTCCCGTATCCTTCGGGCAATTTGCATATGGGGCACGTGCGCAACTATTCAATCGGCGATGTCGTGGCTCGTTATCGCATGATGGCCGGCTACAATGTTTTGCACCCTATGGGCTTCGACGCGTTCGGTATGCCCGCCGAAAATGCCGCGATTGCTCACGGAGTTAAGCCGGGCGATTGGACTTTTGCCAACATAAAAAATATGACCGCGCAACAAAAAGCTATGGGGCTTGCTTACGATTGGGAGCGCGAGGTCGAGACTTGCCGCGAAGATTATTACCGCTGGACGCAATGGCTGTTCGAGCTTTTCTACAAACGCGGTCTCGCTTACAAAAAAGAAGCCGCCGTCAACTGGTGCGATAAATGCGGGACGGTTTTGGCGAACGAGCAAGTTATTGACGGAAAATGTTGGCGTTGCGATTCCGAAGTCCATAAAAAAAATCTCGCGCAATGGTTCTTCAAAATCACCGACTACGCCGACGAACTTTTAGCCGACCTCGACAAGTTGACGGGCTGGCCTAATCGCGTCAAGATTATGCAGGAGAATTGGATTGGGCGCAGCGAAGGCTTGGAAATTACTTTGGACGCGCCCGAACTCGGCGAAAAAATTTCTGTCTACACCACGCGCCCTGATACGTCGTTCGGAATAACATTTCTTGCGCTTGCTCCCGAACACCCGCTCGTTGAAAAAATCTGCGCGGTCAGTCCCAAAGCCGACGAGCTTAAAAAATTTGTTGACAAAGCCCGCAGTCAAAGCGACATCGAACGCACAAGTTCCGAATCGGAGAAGGAAGGCATTTTCACGGGCTTTTACTGCGTCAACCCCTTCAACGGCCGCAAGGTTCAAATTTGGATTACAAATTACGTCGTGTTCGAGTACGGCACGGGCGCGGTTATGGGCGTACCTTCGGGCGACCAACGCGATTGGATGTTCGCTAAAAAATACGGGCTTGAAATTATTTTGACGCTCCAACCTAAGGACAAAGAACTTAAACTTGAGGAAATGGACGCGGCCTATACCGAGCACGAAGGCGTTATGGTTAATTCGGGCAAATTTACGGGCATGGATTTTAACGAAGGTTTCAAAGCGACTATGGACGAGGCGGAGCGGCAAGGCTTCGGCAAGCGCAAAGTAAATTATCGTCTGCGCGATTGGCTTATAAGTCGTCAAAGGTATTGGGGCGCGCCGATTCCCGTAATTTACTGCGACAAGTGCGGCGAAGTTTTAGTTCCGGAAGAAGATTTGCCCGTCAGACTTCCCGACGATGTCGAGTTCAAACAGGGCGCGTTAAGTCCGCTTTCTACAAGCAAGCAGTTTAACGAATGTACTTGCCCGAAATGCGGCGGTCATGCTCATCGCGAGACCGATACTATGGACACGTTCATTTGTTCGAGTTGGTATTACATGCGCTACGCCGACCCGCATAATGATAAAATGCCCTTCGACCGCGACAAGGTTAATTATTGGAATCCTGTCGACCAGTACATTGGCGGCATTGAGCACGCGATTTTGCATTTGCTCTACTCCAGATTTTTTACTAAAGTTTTGCGCGACGCGAAGCTTTTGGATTACGACGAGCCGTTTTCAAATTTGTTGACGCAAGGTATGGTCATCAAGGACGGCGCGAAAATGTCGAAGTCTTTAGGCAACGTCGTCAGCCCCGAAGAAATTATTTCCAAGTACGGCGCGGACACGGCGAGATTGTTTATTCTGTTCGCCGCGCCGGTCGAGAGAGATTTGGATTGGAGCGACGAGGGCGTTCAAGGCTCGTTCAGATTTTTGAATCGCGTTTGGAGAATCCTCAACATTTTCGGCGACGCGATTAAAGCCGGTGTTGACGACTACGATGCGCAGACTTTGACGCCCGAAGAAATTTCATTGCGGCGCACGTTGCACAAGACAATAAAAAAAGTCACGGAAGATGTCCGCGACCGCTTTGCGTTCAATACGGCGATTAGTTCGCTCATGGAACTTGTCAACGCAATGCACGCCTTCCAGGACAAGCCGATTAACCCGAACTTAGCACGCGAGCTGGCGAGAAATCTTTTGATAATGCTTGCGCCGTTTGTGCCGCACATAGCCGCCGAACTTTGGAGCAAATTTTTTGACGGCGACGTTCACAAACAAAGCTGGGCGACTTTCGACGCGGCCGCGATTGTCGAGGAAGAAATTGAGATTGTCATACAGATTAACGGCAAAGTTCGCGAACACGTCAAAGTTGCGGTCGGCTTGAGCAAAAGCGATTTAGAAAAACTTGCGCCGACGTTGCCGCGAGTAGCCGAGTTGACGGCGGGCAAAAAAATCATGAAAATTATCGCCGTCCCGAACAAGTTAATTAATATCGTCGTGAAGTGATTGTTCGTAAATAAAAGTAACTCCCCGATTGCGCGTCGGGGAGTTTTTCATTGCGAATTGATTGGAATAGTCAGTGTGAAAGTTGTACCTTTGCCGAGCTCGCTTGCGACGGAAATTTTAATTTTGTGCGCATCGGCAATCCACTTGGCAATAGATAAGCCTAGCCCGCTGCCATTTGCCTCGCTGACGAGTTGTTCGCTGCCGACGCGGAAAAATCTGTCGAAAATTTTATCCAAGTTTTCGGGCGCAATCCCAATTCCGGAATCCGAAATGCTCACCAAAATTTTATTGCCGTCGACCTTCGAGCCGACTTTGATACTGCCGCCTGCGGGCGTGTACTTGACCGCGTTATCCAGAAAAATCCTAATCATTTGGCGAATCGTGATTTCGTCGCCGAAAATTTTCGCAGGCTCGTTGCTAGTCAATTCGACCTCGTGCGTTTTAATCGCGACCTTCATTTTTTGCATAACGTCGCCGATAATGTCGTCCAAATCCAAAGCCTTTTTGTTGAGCTTCTGACGGTTTTGGTCGGTGCGCGAGATGAACAGCAAATTTTCCAACAACGCCTGCATGTTTTGCGCCTCGGAGCCAATCATTTTGAGATTTTCTTCGAGTAGCTCTTTATCTTCGGTGCCGTAGTGCTCAATGAATTCGATATAGCCTTTGATGACGGCGGCGGGCGTGCGCAATTCGTGGCTGGCATCGGAGACGAATTTTTGTTGCTTATTTATGCCGCCCTGAAGCCGGTCTAGCATTTTATTGAGAGTTTTGGCGAGTTCGCCGAGTTCGTCATTGGCATTTTCGACCGGAATTCGCCCGCCCATTTTCTCGAACGCAATTTCCCGCGCAAGTTCGTTCATAGTTTGTATCGGGTTCAAAATTCTTTTGCTCAAGTAGCGTCCGACGAACATCGCGATAATTACTCCGAGAATGTCGAGCGCGACTAAAATCCTTTCCAGCTCCTCGAAAAGTTTCAGCTCGGAAGTTATGGTGCGGAAAAAGTACAGCTTAAAAACTTCGCCCTCGTGAACGTATTCGACTTCAGCGCGATAAATCAACGCGTTGCGGATTTGCGCAATCTTGAAATCATCTCTGGAAAAAATCGGCGGGGCGTCCAAAATATTTTCCTCGAATCGTTCAAGCGAGGGATATTTTTTATCGGTATCGATGAAAACGACGCCATCTTTGTCGACGACGCGCAAAACTACGCCCGTAACCAACGCGCCGCGAAAGGTACCGGGTTTGAAGTCCTCGTAATTTTCTTCTAGCTCCTCAAGTACATTTTCGATTTGACTGATGCTGTAGATGATAGTATTTTCTGCGGGGCGATAAAGCGCGTTCATGACGCCGAACCACATCGCCGCATTGATTAGAATCAGCAACGCTATAAAACACGCCGCATACCCAAAAGTTATCTTAGTGGAAATTTCAAATCGGCTGAGCTTGCGTTTAATTTTCTCTGTAATGCTCATGGGATTTTCTCCTGCGCATGAAATAACGCGCTTATGATACCACAGCTACAAATTATTTTCACTATTCATTTCGGGTTGATTTTCAAAAAGTTTTTTGTTATCTTTGTTAAAACTTTTGGCGGGAGGCGATGAACTTGACGAAAATTTTTTTGATACGTCACGGCGAGACCGAATGGAATAAAATCGGGAAATTGCAGGGTAGCTCGGACATAATGCTCTTGCCGGAAGGGATTCAGCAAGCGCATTTATTAGCGGAGCACGCGCCCTTCCACGCAGTCGACGCGATTTACTCAAGCGATTTGTCGCGAGCGGTCATGACGGCGGAAATTTTAGCGGAGAAATTTGGCTTGCCGGTGATAAAGGAGCGGGGCTTGCGCGAGACGAGCTTTGGCGATTGGGAAGGACAATTCCTGAGCGAGTTGGCTATAGAAAATCCCGCGGGCTTTGAATACTTTTTTACCAAGCCCGATAAAGTTCAGCCGCCTAACGGCGAAACTTTTCTGGAAAGTCAAGCGCGGATAATGAATGCGCTAGACGAAATCATCGCCGACAACGAGGACAAAAATATTATCGTAGTCAGTCATGGCGCGGCGATTCGTTTGATAATCTGCGCGGCTCTCGAAATTCGTATCCGCAAGATGTGGGCGATTGGTCAGTATAACATGGCGTTGAACGTTTTGATTTTCGACGAGGGCGTTTTTTCGGTCGAACTCCTCAACAACACAATGCACCTTTATAGCTTTTAATCGCTTTACGAAGAAAGTCAATCGAAAAAGCCCCGTGTGAGCAGCACGGAGCTTTTTTCAAGCGTATGTGTATTATATTTTAGGAGAGCTTTAACGAAAGCTTGAACGCAGTATAGCACACGTGATAACAGTTATCAAGTGCTTTTGAAAATTTTTTTGAGAAATCTAATCAGCAAGGTCAATCACGCCGAAGGCAATCGAACTATACTTGCCGCCGCCCGCGATTTTGAAGCCGAGCCGCTCAAATTCTTTGCTGCCGGAATGCTCTTTCATGACGACGCGGAATTTTGCAACGCGACAAGCCTCGCGAATAATTTCTGGCGTCAAAGGTTTTGAGTCAGCAAGCGGGCGAATTGGATTAAGCCCCGAACTTTTTTGAATTGGGCGGCGGAACATCGGGTCGAAATAAACCGCGTCGAAAGATTTATCAGCGCAAGTCTTCAAGAAGTCTTTGCAATCGGCGTTGACGACTTCGACGCGGCGCATTGCCTCCAAAATGTGCGGGCTATCGTCCGAAAAATTTTTCAGCCCGTAGCTTACGACCTCTGCAATGAGCGGATTTATTTCCAGCGCGATGACTTTACCAGCCGCGCCCGCGATAAAACTTTCGACAATGGCGTCGCTACCCAAACCCAATGTGCAATCCAAAACCTTTGAGCCGGTGGAAATTTTCAGCGCATCAATTAATCGGTCACCTTCGCCGCCGCGCAGATTTTTTATCCTCAGGTGCGCCGTGTTTGGGTGAAAAAATAATTCGCCCTCGACCGTCACGACGCTTAAGGAATTCTTTTTGACTAGCAGAATATTTTCCGCGCCGTGAATCTTCCTGAGCGCGTCGAATGAAAAATCTTCGCGAATAACGAATCGCCCGCCGAGTTTTTCGGCAAGCTCCATCGCTAAATTTTCTGTCGCCGCATTCGGCTTCCTAATCGTCGTCACAATAAAATTTCCCATTGCTCCTCCAAAAATGATAAGCCGCCCATGTTATCACCCGGCCCTGAAGTTATTAACGGAAAGGGGGTGATAGCGATGGGCGGACTTATCGAGTTCGTCAAAAGAATCGTCGCAAACGTCATAAGACGTTTTCTTTTCGTTGTCGGTGTAATTATATCAGCCGAAATAAATTTTTTGCAAGAGGTTTACTTGAGGGCTTTGGTCGCGCCTTCGTTCATCTTGATGAAGTCCAGACCTTTGAGCGCGCCTTCCTTAGTGATGCTCTTTGCTGCGGAGTGCGCCGCCGAAATCTTGTCTAAGTTATCGAAAATGGCTTTGGTGAGTTTTTCGCCGAGAGCCGCATCGATTTTGTCGTTGGCGACCAAGATAGCCATAACGCTGACGGTCTCAACGTCTTCATTGAAGCCTTGATAGGTGCCGGCGGGAATAACAGTTTTGGTGTAGAAGGGATATTTTTCGGCGAGCTTTTTGACTTGCTCGTCACCGACAGCTAAGAGGCGAATTTTATTCTGCGAGGCGACATCTTGCACGGAAGCCGTAGGATAACCTGCGGTCACGAAAGCGGCGTCAACAGTTTTATCCTTGAGCGCGTAGGAACCTTCCGCGAAGGATAAAAATTGCTCGTCAACGTCGTCGTAAGTTATGCCGTAAGCCTCAAGAATCTGGCGAGCATTAGCCTCTGCGCCCGAACCTGCCGCGCCAACTGCTACGCGTTTGCCCTTCAAGTCGTTGATAGTTTTAATGCCAGAATCCTCGCGGACGATGAATTGGCAAGTTTCGGGATAAAGCGACGCAATGCCATTGAGATTTTCAACCTTGCCGCTTTCTTTGAACATTTCCTCGCCGTTGACAGCGTAATAAGTTATGTCGTTCTGAACGATTGCAAGTTCAACCTGCTTATCTTTTAGCATGTTGATATTGGCGACTGATGCGCCGGTTGACTGCGCGGAAGCGTTCATGCCGTTTTTGTTAAGGACTTCTGCAATAGCTCCGCCGATAGGATAATAAGTGCCTGCTGTGCCGCCCGTAGCGATGTTAATAAATTGTTCCTTGTCACCTCCTCCGCAACCCGCTATGCCAACTGCCAACGCTACGGCACAAACAGCGGTCGCGATTCTCTTTAAAACCTTAGGCAACCTCATTTTAATGCAACTCCTCTCAGAAATGCAGGTAAAATTTTTCCAGCGAATTATATCACAACTGCCACCACGTCGACAAGATTTTAAAAAAGGAAATTTATTAATGACTGAATAATGAACAATTATCTTTGCGAAGCAGACGCGGTTTCAGCAGTAACTAATAGTATTGCAAAAGTCAGGGATAATGCTATAATATGAACAATGATTAGCATGATAGCGATTTATAAAATCATGAACACAACTATATATACTGAATAAAAGCCCTCCGTCGGTGGGGGAAATTTTTTTAAAGGGAATCGAAAGGAGAATTTAAAAATGGGATTTATTCAAGCGGCACTAGCGGCGGCAAGTGGCGTTCTCGGCGACCAGTGGAAAGAATATTTTTATTGTGACAGTCTCTCGCCGGAAATTTTAGTAGCTAAAGGCCACAGACGCAAAACCAGTCGTTGGAGTTCCAATGACGGCGACGACAATATCATCAGCAACGGCTCGAAAATTTCTGTCAATGACGGGCAATGTGTGATTATCGTCCAAAACGGCAAAGTTATCGATCTTTGCGCAGATAGCGGCGAGTACATTTACGACAAGTCGACCGAGCCATCAATTTTCAACAACAGCAAAACTATTGCCGAAAACATTCAGGACATTTTCTTTAATATAAGAGACCGCTTCACTTTCGGCGGCGATACCGGGCGTGACGAGCGCATTTATTATTTCAACACCAAAGAGATTATCGGCAACAAGTACGGCACGCCTAGCCCGATTCCCTTCCGCGTGGTCGATTACAATATCGGGCTTGATGTCGACATTGCGATAAAATGTTTCGGCTCCTACAGCTACAAAATTGTTAATCCCGTGCTTTTCTACGCCAATGTTTGCGGTAACGTCAAAGATGTTTACAATCGCTCGGAGATTGACGCGCAACTTAAAACTGAACTTATGACGGCTTTGCAACCTGCCTTTGCTAAAATTTCGGAAATGGGAATCAGATATAGTGCCCTGCCTGCTCACACGACCGAAATTGCCGACGCGCTTAATGATGTCCTTAGCCGCAAGTGGGGCGACCTGCGCGGCTTAAAAGTCGTATCGTTTGGCGTCTCGAATGTCAGCGCGAGCGAAGAAGATGCCAATATGATTAAGGAAATGCAAAGAAGCGGCGCGTTGAGGAATCCAGCAATGGCGGCGGCGGTCTTGACTTCGGCTCAAGCAAATGCTATGCAAAGTGCGGCAAATAATTCTGCGGGCGCGATGACAGGTTTTATGGGCATGAATATGGCGGCTCAAGCTGGCGGCGTTAACGCGGGCAATCTATTCGCTATGGCTCAACAGCAACAGGCTCAACAAACACAACAGCAAAAGCCGCCAACGTGGAAATGTTCAGCTTGCGGGCACGAGGATAATCGCGGCAACTTCTGCGCGGAGTGCGGTGCTCCAAAACCCGTCGTCAATGAGTGGAAATGTCCGGAGTGCGGCGCGGTCAATAAAGGCAAGTTCTGTTCGGAATGCGGCAAGCCTAAACCCGTTAGCGATGAGTGGAAATGTCCAGATTGCGGCGCAGTCAATAAAGGCAAATTCTGTGCGGAGTGCGGCCAGCCCAGACCTTGAAATCACCCGCTGTTTGCCTACTTTTTAAAAGTAGGTGCGCGGAGGAATGAACAATGCAATTCATAGACAGAAGTAAAATCAGTGTGCGAGCGGGCGACGGCGGCAATGGCAAATCGTCTTTCCGGCGCGAAAAATTTGTACCGAAGGGCGGCCCCGACGGTGGCGACGGCGGTAAGGGCGGCGATGTCGTTCTTGAGGTCGATGCCAATGTCAACACGCTTTTAAATTTCAGATTCAATCGCAAGTACACCGCCGAGAATGGCGACGCCGGCGACAGGAAAAAACAATACGGGCGCGGCGCAGAGGATTGCGTGATAAAAGTTCCGCAAGGCACGCTCGTAAAGGACGCGACGACCGGCGAAATTTTAGCCGACTTGACTGAACTCGGACAGCGTGCGATTGTCGCTAAGGGCGGGCGCGGCGGCAGAGGTAATGCTAAATTTAAATCGTCGTCGAGACGCGCTCCGACTTTTGCTGAGTTCGGCGAGCCGGGCGAAAGTCGCGAACTTCTCCTTGAGCTGAAACTTTTGGCGGACGTCGGGCTTGTCGGCTATCCCAGTGTCGGCAAGTCAAGTTTGATAGCCGCTGTGAGTTCTGCGCGCCCCGAAATCGCTGACTATCACTTCACGACGCTCGTACCGGTTTTGGGCGTTGTGAGTCTCGGCTATGAAAAATCTTTCGTCATGGCGGATATTCCTGGGCTGATTGAGGGCGCGGCGGACGGCATCGGGCTCGGTCACGATTTTTTACGGCATATCGAGCGCACGAAATTGATTTTGCATATCGTGGACGCGGCGGCGGTTGACGGGCGCGACCCTGTCGACGACTTCAAGAAAATTAACGTCGAGCTCAAAAAGTACAGCGAAAAACTTTCAAAGCGACCGCAAATTTTGGTTGCGAATAAAATCGACCTGCCGCAAGCAAAAGAAAACCTTCCTGCCCTTGAGAAACTCGCGGAGGAGGAAGGGATTAAATTTTTTGCTATATCGGCGGCGGCGCATGAGAATCTTGACGCGCTGATAAATTTTGTCGGCAAGCGGCTTGAGGAAATTATTCCGGAAGTCGAACCGATTGCCGAAGTTAAAATTTTCGACGTAGACAAGGAAGACGACCCCGTAATAATCGAGCGCAACGACGCGGCGGAATTTATCGTCCGGAATAAGAATTTGGAAAAGATTGTCGCTATGACGAATTTTGATAACGATGAGGGCTTGCGGCGTTTCCAATTTATTTGGCGCATGAAAAATCTTGACGCCCTGTTGAAAACTCGCGGAATCAAAGAGGGAATGACTGTTCATATTGGCGGGCTGGAGTTTGAGTGGAAGGAATGATTTTTATTTGACTTTGCCGACGAGTTCGCGAATATTTTTGAGCCCGCAACTTTGCAAATAAATTTCCAAGTCGTCAGCGATTTTCATAGTAATTGACGGCTCGGAGAAATTTGCCGTGCCGATTGCGACTGCAGAAGCTCCCGCCAAAAAGAATTCTGCCGCGTCGGCCGCCGAACGAATCCCGCCCATGCCGATTATCGGGACTTTGACGGCTTGCGCGACTTGCCAGACCATACGCACTGCGACGGGTTTAATTGCGCCGCCGGACAATCCGCCCGTAATGTTGCCTAGTGTTGGTCGCCACGTGTGAATATTTATTTCCATTCCCATGAGCGTATTTATCAGCGACAAGCAATCCGCGCCGGAATTTTCAACTGCACGCGCAATTTTCGTTATGTCCGTGACATTCGGGCTTAGTTTGACGATAACGGGCTTGCGCGTATTTTTTTTTGCCGCGCTCGTGACTTTAGCCGCTTGTCGCTCGTCGGTGCCGAAAATTATTCCGCCGTCCTTGACGTTCGGGCAGGAAATATTCAGCTCAATCGCGGCGACGCCGTCAACGTCGAGAAGTTTAGCGAGTTCGCCGTAATCCTCGACGCTTGAACCGCTCACGTTTACGACGACGTTCATTTTATCTTTGATGCGCGGCAAAATCTCTGACAAAAATTTTTCGACGCCGGGATTTTCCAAGCCAATGCAATTCAGCATACCCGAAGGCGTTTCAGTGATTCGCACGCCGTCATTACCTCTGCGCGGCTTCGGAGTTAGACATTTGACCATGACACCGCCGAGCCTTTGAAGGTCGACGAAATTTTCAAACTCCTCGCCAAAACCGAAAGTCCCGGACGCGGCGAAAATTGGCGTATTGAGTTTCATGCCGCAAAGTTCCGTTTGCAAAAGATTTTTATTCAACTGCCGCACCTCCTGAAATTTTTTTAATCTGCTCGTGGAAAAAGAAATTGACGATAACAGGCGGCGCGTCGAAATCCCTTTGGAAGTCGTCGCGGTTGCGCACGTATTCCAAATTATTTTTCGCGGCGTAGTCCTCAACAATTTTATGCAGCTCGAACCAGTAGCGCGGATTCTTTTGATAATAAATTTCGTCGTAGAGCGGCCTAAGCTCCGGAAATTTTGCCCGCACGTACTTTAAAATTTTCGGCTTGAAGTTCCCGCGCAGATTTAAATTCTCCAGCCAAACGAGATTGCAAAAATTTTTAGCCGCGTCGATTATCGCAGTGACATCGGTTATGCCAGGAAAAATCGGAGAAATAAAACATGTCGTCCGAATTCCTTCCGCGTGCAAAATTTTCATCGCGTCAAGCCTGCGCCTAATCGAGACGGCGTTATCCATATCGGCGCGGAAATTTTCGTCCAAAGTATTTATGCTGAATCCGACGCGAACATTTTTGAACGTCTTAATCAAATCGAGGTCGCGCAGAATCAAATCGGATTTTGTCTGCAAGCTCAAATTTATATCGACGCCCTGAAAAGTTTCGAGGAATTCGCGAGTGCGCTTGTAAATTTCTTCTTGCGGGTTGTAAGGGTCGGTGACCGAGCTCATAAAAAATTTTCTACCGGTGTACAGCTTGGGATTTTTAACCGGCTTCCAAAATTTCACGTCGAGGAAGGTGCCCCAATCCTCAGTATGCCCCGTGAATTTTTTCATGAAGCAAGCGTAACAATATTTGCAAGCGTGAGTACAGCCGATGTAGGGATTTACGGCGTAATCGGTGACGGGGATATTCGATTTTGTCAAAATACTTCTTACGTCAATTTTTTTGATTATCGGTTGCATAGTCAAAGACCTCTTTTGCGTCGAAAATGGGACCATCTTTGCAAACTTTTTTTCTACCGTTGGCGGTGTCGATTGAGCAGCTGAGGCACGCGCCGAGCCCGCAAGCCATACGTTTTTCAAAGGAGACTTCGCAGGGCAAATTTTTTTCGTGAGCGAGTTTGGCGATACCGCGCATCATTATTTCGGGGCCGCAAGTCAGAATCGCCGAATAATTTCCCGCCGCTAAAATGTCGGGTAGCAAATCAATCGCGAAACCTTTCCGAGCGTAACTGCCGTCGTCAGTCGTAATGAAAATTTTCTCGGCGTGCGGCTTGAATTCATCTTGCCAGAAGAGAACTTCGCCTTGATTGCGACCGCCCATTAGGACATCAGTCGAAAACTTTTCCGCCGCCAAAAGCAAAGGCGCAAGTCCCATACCGCCGCCGACCAATAAAACTTTTCCTTCGCGAGGGGTATAGCCATTGCCGAGTGCGCCCAAAATGTTCAAGCGTTCGCCGACTTTTTTCGTCGACAAAATTTCAGTACCGCGCCCGACCGCCCGATAAAAAATTTTCACGTGCCCGCCCAAAGTCGAGGCAATGCCCAGCGGTCGTCTCAACGTGAACTCGTCCGAAATTTTCACCTGAACGAATTGTCCTGCCCGCGCAATTTCTGCAAGTTTGGGCGCGTCGACCGTCAAGCGGAAAATTTTTTCGGCAACCTCTTCATTCGATAAAATTTCCGCATCAAAAATTCTCGCCACAATCATCAACTCCTTGCAAAAAATTTTTTCTGATTGTAGCAGTTGCGGGCGCGACCTTCAACAAAAAATTTTTTCAAGCCGCTGACTTTGTGAAACCGCACCATTGCGCCATTGACTAATTGCCCTTCGCGTCTTGCCGCCGATTTTGAAACTGTTCACAAAGCCGTTTTCAAGTGATATAATCGCGCCACTTACCTTGAAAGGGGGGATTCACTTGAAACTTACAAAAGTTCGGAAGCGGTCAGGGCAACGGGTCAACTACGACCGCGAAAAAATTTTCAACGCGATAGCCGGCGCAAATCGTGACGCCACAACGCCCGCCGATAAACTTTCGGCTGAGGATTTGGAGCTCGTGACGGATTCAGTCGAGCGCGCCATTTCTGAAAACGAAATTATCGGCGTCGAGGCGATTCAAGACCAAGTCGAGAAAGCTTTGATGGCGCATGGCTTCTACGACGTCGCCAAGCAATTCATAGTTTATCGGCAAAGGCACACCCAACGTCGCGAGGCGCAAAAAAGATTGATGAGCACCTATCGCGATATTTTTTTCGCCGATTCTGTGGACATCGACCTGAAGCGCGACAACGCCAACATCAACACCGATGCTTCAATGGGCATTATGCTAAAGCTCGGCGCGGAAAGTTCAAAGTATTTCGTCGACAACTACGTTTTGCCGGAAGAGTTTGTGCAGGCGGATAAGGAAAACTGGATTCACGTACATGATAAAGATTTCAGTTTGATAACCTTTAACTGCTGCCAAATCGACTTACTGAAATTATTTCGCGGCGGCTTCTCGACGGGTCACGGCTTTTTGCGCGAGCCCAATTCCATTCGCTCATATGCGTCGCTGGCATGTATCGCAATTCAAAGCAATCAAAATGATATGTTTGGCGGGCAGAGCATAAACGCTTTCGATTATGCGATGGCTGAAGGTGTAAGAAAATCTTTTAGGAGGGCGATAAAAGACGAAATTAAACGCGCTTGCGAATTCTGCGACGTTGAGGCGGCGGGCGAAGTTGATTTTAATATCTGCACTTATTGCGAGGGCGAAAACTCTGCCGCCGTCGAGAACTTGACAAAAATTGTCGGCTCGGAAAAAATCGCGGAGAAAATTTATAAGCAAGCCTGCGCGGACGTCGTGGAAGAAACTCACCAAGCAATGGAGGCTTTAATTCATAATTTCAACACTTTGCATTCAAGAGCAGGGGCGCAAGTGCCCTTCAGCTCAATAAATTATGGAATGGATACAAGCCCCGAAGGTCGGCTAGCAACGCGCGAAGTTCTCAACGCAATCGAAGCGGGACTGGGCAACGGCGAGACGCCCATTTTCCCAATTAGCGTCTTTCAACTAAAAGCGGGCGTAAATTACAACGTCGATGACCCGAATTACGATTTATTCCGCCAGGCGTGCAAAGTCAGCGCGAAACGTCTTTTCCCTAATTTCGTTTCGCTGGACGCGCCATATAATTTGCAATACTACAAGGCGGGCGATTATAACAGTTATATTGCTACCATGGGGTGCGCAGATGGTGATGAACTTGTCATCTATCAATACAAAGGAAAATTTTTCTGCGAAGGGATTAAACGCCTTTGGGAACGCATGTCTGAACCCGAAATGCAAAGCGGACAAAGTAAGTATATCAAAGCTCAGAATTTGCAAATTTTGGACGCCGACGCCGGGAAGTTCGTTGAAGTTTATACGGTGGTTAAAAATCCCGACCAAGGCAACTGGGTAAGAGTGAACTTTGACAACGGCAGGTCAATTTTAGTTACCGCTGACCACCCGCTTTATACGGCTAATCGCGGGCGCGTTCAAGTTTCCGATTTAAAAGTCGGCGATACCATAAATTCTTACTACGAATTGCCGACGATTGAAGTTGACGAGAAAAATTTTATTTCCGATACTGATGAAGCTTATATTCTCGGTCTCATTATAACGGACGGCTGTTATGACAATGGCTTATACGTAACGCTTGACGCCGAGACGGAGGAGGATATTCTCAAAACCTTTGTTGAACGTGTAAAAAATACTTGGAATGAAGATTGCACGGTTACTCATTTTGAACGCGGCGATAAAGGCGACTATTACAGCATTTACGTCAAAGGTAGCCCTAAGGAATATGAGAAAAGATTTATTGAACTTTTCGGCGGTCTCCAGAAAAAATGCAGAAGTATTCCACATGAACTTTTCACGGCAACGCGGGAAATAAAATTGGCATTTCTAGCAGGTATGATTGACGGCGACGGACATATCAGCTATAAATCTAAAGTTCAACTCGGAAGCACTAATAAAGAACTTGCTTGGCAACAGCTAGCACTCGCGCAATCACTCGGCTACCCCGCGAAAATCTATCTGAATCGCTATGATTCCAAACACCACGAAAAAATTCGCTATCGTGTCGAGTTCACAATGTCAAACGAAATCGCCAAATATCTCGCTAGTGCTAAAAAATCTTGTGTTCAATGGAATGGCAAAGAATCTCAAACGAAAACGCCTGAAGTTATCAACGTGCGTTCGATTGAATATCTCGGTGCACTCGGAAAAGAAAGTTTTGACGTTGAAACCGCGACAGATAAATTTACTTTGTCGTTTATAAATTCGGGGAATTGCCGGACGCGCGTAATGAGTAACGTCAACGGGCGCGAGGAGTCGGGCAGTCGCGGGAATTTCGCTTTCGTGACGATTAACCTGCCTAAGCTCGCGCTTGAATCAAAAGGTAACGTCGAAGAATTTTTCAAGCTCTATGACAAATATATAATGATTTGCCACGATTATATTTTGTGCCGGCTCAAGACGATTGAGGAAAAGCACGTTTACAATTTCCCGTTCCTAATGGGGCAGGGCGTGTGGATGGATTCGGAGAAGCTCAAGCCGACCGATAAAATTAAAGACGTCCTAAAGCACGCGAGCTACTCAATAGGCTTTTGCGGGTTGGCGGAATGTCTGGTCGCTTTAATCGGCAAGCATCACGGGCAATCCGAAGAGGCTCAAGAACTAGGCTTAAAAATCGTCGGGCACCTGCGCGAGAGGACTGACGATTACACCAAGCGCGAGAAAAGAAATTGGACGACGTTCGCAACGCCTGCCGAATCGACCGCCGGACAATTCCAACGCTCTAACAGAAAAATTTACGGCAATATAAAAGGCGTGACTGACCGCCCCTACATGACCAATTCAAGTCACGTGCCCGTTTATTTTCCAATCTGCGCGGGCGATAAAATCAGAATCGAGGCACCGTACCACGCACTATGCAACGCGGGCCACATCGCATATTTGGAAATGGATGGCGACCCAACTAAAAATCTTTCCGCATTCGAGGCTCTCGTTAGGGCTATGCACGATGCCAATATGGGCTACTTCTCAATAAATCACCCCGTAGACCGCGACCCCGTTTGCGGCTACACCGGCATTATCGCTAATGAATGCCCGCATTGTCACAGAAAAGAAGTCGAAACCGGAACTTTCCACATAAAACGCTTGAAGCCCGAAGACAAATAAATTAACCTCCGTCAGAAAGTTGGCGGAGGCCTTTTTGTTAATGCGTAATTCGTAATGCAAAATGTTTAGTGCTTGAATCTCTTTTCGACCTTTGTAAATATCAGCGGGATTATAAACATGATTGAGAAGAACGGCAAAAACGCTTTGAAGAATTCATACGCCTCGACGCTCAAGAAAACTTTGATTATCGGGTAAATCACAACCGCTATCACGCCCAATATCGCAAAGCCGATTACGATTCGCCAAATCCTGTCCTTGAATGAAATTTTCGTCTTGAAGTTTACAAACCTCTGCTCCAAGAACCAACCTAAGAAAAATGCTAATCCAAAGCCCAGCGCGTCAAAGGCATCTACTCGCGCTTTGATAGGGTCGACGATTACTTTTCCGTTCAGCAGGTCTTCCGGATACGGCTTGAAGTACAGCCACAAAAAGATTACCGCGCAGATTATCAGCCCGCCTAAAAAGAAAATCGATTTGCGCTCCCTGTCGTTGCCTATCCATGCGAAAATTTTCTCCGCGACAAAGAAAAGCCCTATCGAATACGCTATCGCAACTATTATATCTTGCGGCGTGTGCATTCCTAAAAAATTTCGGCTGAATGCTACTAAAATCACTATCAGCCCGCATGGAATTATCAGCAGCGGCAAAACTTTCCTGTAGAAAAACGCTAAGCCGCCAAAAACCGCCGTCGTAAATTGCGTGTGACCGCTCGGAAATGAAAAATTCGACGCTTCCTTCAATGCATCGCCCGACGGAATGATTTCTGCGTCCTTTATCCACGGGCGATAGACGCAAAACGTGCCCTTCAATAAATCGTTAATCACTCGCCCGCACGTCGCGTTGAATAGCAAAAAAATTCCCGCTTGCTTGTTGAAACACCAGAAAAGTATTGCAGGTATCGCCGCTGTTAATGCGCTTTTGGGTATGCTCGAAATAAACGTAAAAAAGCCCTCGCCGCCCCAATCGTTGCGAATCCCCTGCAGAAATATCAAATAATCTAAGTCCACAATGCCCTCCTTAGTACAGCGGATATTTTTCACAGAGCGCAGCCACTCTCGACCGCGCCTCTATTTTTTTGCTCTCGTCAGTCGGATTGTCCAAAACCAACGCGATAATATTCGCAACTTCGCGCATATCGTCTTCCATAAAGCCGCGCGTCGTCAAAGCAGGACTGCCTAACCTCAAACCGCTCGTGACGAACGGACTGCGCGGTTCAAATGGAATCGTATTTTTATTTGCGGTGATGTTCACTTCGTCAAGGAGATTTTGCGCCTCTTTGCCCGTGATATTTTTGCTCGTCAGGTCGACAAGCATTAAATGATTATCCGTGCCGCCGCTCACAATCCTAAATCCGTCCGCCGTCAACGTCTCGGCTAAAACTTTTGCGTTCTTGATAATCTGCGCGGCATAGGTTTTGAATTCGGGTTGCAAAGCCTCGAAAAATGCCACAGCCTTAGCCGCTATCACGTGCATTAAAGGTCCGCCTTGCGTGCCGGGGAAAATCGCTTTGTTGAACTGCTTGCCGAACTCCGCGTCCTTGCAGAGAATCAAACCGCCGCGAGGTCCGCGCAATGTCTTATGCGTCGTCGAAGTCACAACGTCAGCATAGGGCAACGGACTTGGGTGCAATCCCGCCGCAACTAATCCGGCTATGTGCGCCATGTCGACCATTAAATAAGCTCCGACTTTCTTAGCGGTATCGGCGAGGCGTTCAAAGTCGATTATCCGCGAATATGCCGACGCGCCCGCCACTATTATTTTCGGACGGCAATTTTCCGCGATTTTTTCTAATTCGTCGTAGTCAATCGTTTCATTTTCGCGGCTAACTCCGTACGGAACGATTTTAAAATACTTTCCGCTCATATTTACCGGCGAACCGTGCGTCAAATGCCCGCCGTCAGTCAAATTCATGCCCATAATCACATCGCCGGGCGTCGCGAGCGCAAAATATACCGCCATATTAGCTTGTGCGCCCGAATGCGGCTGAACATTTGCGTAATCGCAATCGAAAAGCTTTTTAGCGCGGTCAATCGCGAGCTGCTCCGCCACGTCGACGAATTCGCACCCGCCATAATAACGCTTTTTCGGATAACCTTCGGCATATTTGTTGGTGAGTACCGAGCCTTGCGCCTCCATTACCGCTTTGCTAACGATATTTTCCGACGCGATAAGCTCTAACTTATTGCGCTGGCGATTGAGTTCGTTTTCCACTGCCGCGAAAAGTTCTTTATCCTTCTGCAAGCCTTCCATTAAATTCATGCTATGACCTCCAAATTATTTAATCAAACCAAGAGCACTCAGCAAGCCGAACATGCCCTGCGCCGCCACGTCGTTAATAATTTTGCCGTCCGCGTTGAAGTAGTAGAAATTCATGACGCTGAACGAAACTCTTTTGCCGGTCGGCGCGAGATTCATAAAATTTCCGTCGTGCGTGCCGCTACAAATCCAACTGACCGCAACTTTATCATCTTCGGCCGCCATGTCGACCATTTCCCAGCGAATGTCAGAAAAACTTTTGCGCATCAACTCCACGACCGATAGATAACCCGCGCCACCGTAAAGCGGCTTTTCTGATACGGGCGTCGTGAATTCGGCTTCGTCGGCAATCAATTCTGCCGCTAAAGTTTTATCGTTCGTATTTATGCACGTCATGAATTTTTTCATCGCGAGTTTATTGCGTTCGGCGTTGCTCATTTTAAAACCTCCCAAATTTTTTCCGCAGGAATTGCTCCGTGACGTAAAATTTTCGGTTCTGCCGTCAAATCGATTACCGTTGACGAAATGCCGAATTGACATTGCCCGCCGTCTAAAATTATTTCCACGCGCCCCGATAAATTGCTAAAAACTTCCTGCGCGGTCTTCGGCGGAACTTTGCCCGATAAATTTGCGCTCGGTGCCGCGATTGGACAGCCCGATAATTTTATCAGTTTCAACGCCACGTCATTTGCCGGAAATCTTATCCCGACGTTTTGAAAGTTGCTCGTCACGAAGTCCGGAACAATTTTATTCTTTGGCAATATTATCGTCAAGGCACCAGGACAGAACATTTCAAACAATTTTTCTGCCCGCGCAGATATTTTTGCGACACGCTCGACCATTTCTAGGCTTGCGACGTGCAAACTTAGCGGTTTATCATTCGGTCTGCCCTTCGCAACGAAAATTTTCCTGCAAGCTTCCACATTTAAGCCGTCCGCGCCTAAGCCGTACACAGTTTCCGTCGGGAACGCGACTAATTCTCCTTTTTTAATCTTTTCCGCCGCTAAAATCAAATTTTCTTCCGTCGGTTGTAAAATTTTTGTCTGCAAATCCATTCCTCCTTGTAAAAGTTATCGCAAAACGAAGCCCCCGTACAGCGTCCCATTCTGTGCGGGGGTTCTTCGTTCAGTGATACATATGACCAATACTGCAATGCTACCTGCAGGTGTTAGCATTTTGATGTTGAAAATCTATCATAAACTCGGCTTTTTGTCAATGTCGCGTACTTTGTGCTATAATTTTTACAGAAAGGCGGTCTTAACTATGAAAAAATTTTTGGCGGCATTGGCGATGATGATTTTTTTGAGCGGCGCGACGTGTTCGGCTGAAAACGTTCACGCAATCGGGCGCGGCAATACCGAACGCAGTGCGATTCATAACGCAATGCGCATGGCGATTGAACAGAAATTTGGCGCGGCGGTCAATGCCAAAACGCTCACAGAAAATTTCATGGTCGTCAACGATAAAATTTCTGTCGACAGCGCGGGGCTTATCTCAAGCTACGAAATTATTTCAAGCCGCGTCGTCAACGGAATTTATATCGTCGAACTAAACGTTGAGCTTGACGCCGATAAAATTTCCTCGCGCCTCTCCGAGCTGCAAAAAAAATCTCTGGTCGATGTCAACGCCGATAATCCTCGCGTGGCCGTCATAGCATTCGATTCGAGCGGGCAACGTTATGCCGAGATTGAGAACGAAATTATTTCCGCGCTCAAACGTCAAGGCTTTACTCGGACGGTCGACTTGGCGCAAGTTAGCCGCGTCGTTCAGCAGAGGATTTACTCAGCGGCGGGCGACGTTCAATTTTGTAAAGCTCTCGCCAATGATTTCCATGTTGATTGCCTCGTCTGCGCGGAAGTGAAAATTTTGTCCGGCGATGATATTTCCGTTTCGAGCCGCCTCATTGAACTAAATACCGGCGAGATAATTTTTGCCGGGTCGACGACGGGCGGCGGAACTTTTATCGACAATCGCGACGCATTGAAATTAGCCGGTCGCCGCGCAGGGAGCGAAATTTCATTTGCCGCGCTCAAGTCCGCCGCGAAGGTCGAACGCCATTTGACTTTGCTCATAACAAAAAATACGTTCGAGCAACTCGGCGGCACTTTGACCACCGTTAGCGAACGCATTAAAAATATTTTGGGCGTGAACGACGCCTTTGCCCGCAAGTTGAATGCGAGCCTTGAACTTGATATTGACTTCGACGGGACGGCTACCGACTTCGCCCGCGAACTAGAATTTTTAGGGATAAAACTTTTAGAAGTCAGCGCGAACTTTGTTAAGATTTAAGCCGTCCAACCCTCCGCCAAGTCCAAAATTATTTTCGCAATCTCGTCGTGTTTCTGTTGGTACGTGTGACCGGTGCGCTCAATGAAAATCATTTTGTTATCCTGCGCGGTCGGCATGTGCGAATTGATATTTTTGAGGAAGCCGACGGGGTCGCCGTCAGTGAAGTTATCGTAGGTGCCGATAATCATCGCGCCGTTATGGGTAATCTGTTCGAGTTGGGAAAAATTGTTGGTGTTATCCAAAATGCCGCTCAACCAATCGTGCGCGGTATTCGCCGTGCAAACCACCCAGCCCATAAAGTAAAACGGCAAAATCTTCGCGCCTTGACCATAGCGCACCAACTTTTCTATAAAATCTTTTTCGCCGTCGCTTACGCCGCTCATCATATGCGCCAAATTTGCTGGACTCATAAAGATAAAATGTTCGACGCGCTTTGTATTGTGATTTCGTGACAAGTAGTAGATAACTTTGTTCGCGCCGAGCGAGTGACCCGCCAAAATCACATGACGATAATTTTTCGCGGCGTAGTCAAGGTAGGCGTCGATGTCCTCTTCGGTGTAGGAAAATCTTTCGTTCCACGAGCCGATAATTTCTTTCGCGCCAGTCTTAGCGTTGTAAGTCTCGATTTCGCCGAATGCGTCGTTGGTCTGCGCGTAAATGAAATCGATACCGTGCGTGCTGAGGGTGTCGCCTATGTTGTAATAGAACGGATTGCTATAAAAATTGCCGTGAATGCCGGTTATGGCGATGACGACGGTATCAGAAGCTTGCGCGGGGAATAGGACGCCATTTAGGACGGTGCCGCGCCGCGTCTCGACGTTGAGATTTTCCATTTAGGCGCGCCTCCCGAAAATGCAGCGATGAGCGGGCGTCCTGTAGCAAGCATTACACGAGACGCATTTTGAGACGCAATTTTTATCGGCGGCAAGTTTTTTCGGGAAGTCGGGTTCCCTGACGAGCGGGCGCGATAAACTTAGCAATTCGCCCTGCGTTTGATTCAAGAAATTTTCCATGACTTGACGACTACGCCAGCCGCCGACGCAAATCACCGGAACTTGAACTTCATCAGCGAGCCTCGCGGCGAAGTCAGCAAAATATCCCTCGTTGACGCCCGCCCTTATGCCGCCGACCGAAGTCCCGTTGCCGCTGACCTCGATTGAATCAATGCCGGCCGCCTCAAGCATTTTGCAAATTTTCAAGCTCTCGCCTTCGTCGAGGCCGCCGCTCACAAAGTCGCTTGAATTGATTTTAATCGTGACGTGGAGGCTTGGAGCTGATTTTTTTATGCCGCGCAGAATGTCGAGCAAAATTTTGGCGCGGGCTTCAGTCGAGCCGCCGAACTCATCAGACCTGCGATTGATTTTCGGGCTGATAAATCTGCTAAGGAAGAAGAAATGCGCCGCGTGAATCTGGACGCCATCAAAGCCGCAAAGTTCAGCGCGAATCGCCGCGTCGACGAACATTTTTATAACTTCGCGGACATTTTCGGTCGACAAATCATTTTCGCCGACCTCGACGGAATTTTCATAGAACGCGCCCAAAGCCAACTGACTAATCGCCGCGCAATTTTCCGCGTGAATCATTTCGACGAGCTTTTTATATTGCGGAATCTTTTTATATTGCGGAATCAATTTGTTATCGGAAAGGCGCATCATGCCGCCGAAATAAAAATCGTCAGTCGCGACGCTCGTAAAGCCCGTGATAATCGCTCCGACGCCGCCCTTTGCGAGTTCGCGATAAATTTCGTAGGTGTCGTCGTCTATGCTGCCGTCCTGCGCGGCGATGCCTTCCCAAGTCGCCGAGCGCACTAGACGATTTTTTAAATGCAAGTTGTTAAGTTCGACCGCTTCAAAAATATTTTTCATGTTGAAACCTCCTTAACTGTTTGAAGTATAATTGGAAAGCAAATTTTTGGCGAGAACGCAGAAAAATCTGCCTGCTGTGGAGGTTTGAACATGGACGAAAAAAATTATCCGATTGACGCGACTTTAAGCGATGTCGTCAACAAAAAATGCCCGATACTTTGCGCAATGGACGTTATCGGGTCGAAATGGAAGTTGCCGCTTGTGTGGTATCTGCACGAAAAAGAAAATAACCGATATAACGAACTAAAACGCCGCATACCAGGCATAACGAACATAATGTTGACAAAATCACTGCGGGAAATGGAAGCGGACGGGCTAATTTTGCGCCGCGAATTAGTTTCGGAGCCGCCCAAAGTTGTAGAATATTCGCTGACAGATTTTGGCAAGGAGTTAATCCCCGCGCTAAATGAGCTTTACGCTTGGGGACAAAAAATTTTACAACGCGAGCCGTAAAAAATAGAGCGCGTCTCCGAAATTGGAAACGCACTCTTTTATTGTCGAGAAAAATTTTAGCCGAGAATAACGAGCGATTCGTGAGCCTTGACGCTTTGACCGGCCGCGACGTTGAATTTCTTGACGGTGCCGTCGGCGTCGGCGGTGATTTCGTTCTGCATCTTCATAGCTTCGAGAATCAAGAGGACATCGCCGGCCTTGACTGCTTGACCTTCAGCGGCGACGAGTTTAATAACTTTGCCGGGCATGGGGGCATCGACGGAATGTTCGCCTGCGCCCGCCGCAACTTTAGCCGCAGGAGCCGGAGCCGCCGCTTTGGGAGCCGGTGCCGGTGCAGGAGCCGCTTTAGGAGCCGGAGCCGCCGCTTTAGGTGCGCCGCCCGCCGCTTTTACTTCTTCCACTTCGACTTCGTAAGTCGTGCCGTTTACAGTGACGTTAAATTTTTTTGTTGCCATTGAAAATTTCCCTCCGATTTATTTGTTGAGCTTGTTCGCCAAAGCCCAGTTGTCATTGCGTTTGATTTTGACCGAGACGACTTTGCCGCCGCCGCACATTGATTGAACCGCCGCCGTAATTGCCGCGATGATTTCGGGTTTAATTTTTTCAGCCACAGTAACTCCTCCTTAAAGCGGAATGTTGCCGTGTTTCTTAGCGGGACCGACTTCGCGCTTACTTGCTAGGGCATTTAACGCGGTGATAACGAGCGGGCGAGTTTCTTTCGGCTCGATAACCATATCGGCATAACCGCGTTCGGCCGCCTTGTAGGGCGTCGCGAACTCTTCGACATACTCGGCGGTTTTCTTATCCTTGTCGGGGTCTTTGCGGAAAATAATATTCGCCGCGCCCGCAGGTCCCATAACCGCAATCTCCGCGGAAGGCCACGCCATAACTTGATCTGCTCCGAGTTCACGACAGCACATCGCGATATAAGAACCGCCATAAGCCTTGCGCGTAATGACAGTGACTTTCGGGACGGTTGCTTCGGAATAGGCGTAAAGCATTTTCGCGCCGTGACGAATTATGCCGTTATATTCTTGGTCGACGCCGGGTAAGAAGCCGGGAACGTCAACGAGATTCACGAGCGGCAAATTAAAGGCGTCGCAGAATCTTATAAACCGCGCAGATTTGTCCGAAGCGTCAACGTCGAGGCAACCCGCCATGACCGCCGGTTGATTCGCGATAATGCCAACGCTGCGTCCGCCGAATCGCGCAAAGCATGTGATAATATTCGTGGCGAAGTGCTGGTGAACTTCGTAGAACTCGCCGTTGTCGACAATCATGCGGATAACATCTTTCATGTCGTAAGGCGCGTTGGGGTTGTCGGGGATAATCGTGTTAAGTTCTTCGTCTTGGCGGTCGGGGTCGTCATCGGTCTCGACAAGCGGCGCGTCCTCAAGGTTATTGCTGGGCAGGAAACTGAGCAGATAGCGAATTTGTTTAATGCAGTCTTCCTCGTCCTCCGCCGCGAAATGTGCAACGCCAGAGCGTGTGTTATGAGTCATTGCGCCGCCGAGTTCTTCGGCAGTAACTTCTTCGGCCGTGACGGATTTGATAACCGCAGGGCCCGTGATAAACATTTGGCTAGTCTTCTTGACCATGTAAATAAAATCGGTTATGGCAGGGGAATAAACCGCGCCGCCCGCGCAAGGTCCCATGATAACGGAAATTTGCGGGATAACGCCGCTGGCCGCCGTATTGCGGAAGAAAATCCCTGCGTAACCTGAAAGCGCGTCGACTGCCTCTTGAATGCGTGCGCCGCCCGAATCGTTTATGCCGATAAGCGGTGCGCCCATTTTCATTGCCAAATCCATAACCTTCCAGATTTTATGCGCGTGTTTTTCGCCGAGACTGCCTCCCTCGACCGTGAAATCCTGCGCAAAGGCGTAGACTAAACGTCCGTCAACAGTGCCGTAGCCAGTTACGACGCCTTCGCCCGGCAGGTCTTTTTTATCCTGACCAAAGTTGGTGCAACGATGCTTGACGAACATATCGAGCTCAACGAAAGTTCCCTCGTCAAAGAACATGTCGATACGTTCGCGAGCAGTCATCTTGCCCTTTTCGTGTTGTTTATCTATTCTGGACTTGCCGCCGCCCTGAAGAATTTTTTCCTTCTTCGAGTGCATTAAGTCAATTTTTTCTTGAACTGTCGCCATTTATTACGCTCCTTTCAGTCGCTTAAGGGACAAGGGGAACGGGAAATGGGAAAAGCAAGTTTGAAAGGGAAAAGTTTAAAACCTTATCCCTACCCTTTTCCCTTCTCCCATCTCCCTTTTCCCTTATTTAATCGGTTGGCAAAGCTCCAAAAGGACGCCGTGAGTTGCTTTGGGGTGAATAAACGCAATCATTTTATTGCCTGCGCCCTTACGCGGTTTTTCGTCGATGAGCTTAACGCCCTTTTCCTTGAGGTCAGCAAGTGCCGCTTCGAGGTCGTCAACGAGCAATGCGATATGTTGAATGCCGCCGCGCCCGCCGTTTTTCTCCATGAACTTTGCAATCGGGCTGGATTCTTCGGTCGCAACGAGGAGCTCAATTTCGCTGCCGTTAGGCGTGGGATAAAAACCGGTCGTGACTTTTTGTTCGGCTACGGTCTCTTCGCCGTTCGACTTCAAGCCGAGCAATTCCCAGAATGCACCGACTTCTGCCAAATCTTTTGCCGCTATGCCAATGTGGTCTACTCCAAGAACTTTGAACATTTCATTAAAACCTCCTAAAATAGGTTAATAGGTTAATAGGTGGATAGGTGGGTAGTAGTTAGCTAATAACCTATCCACCTGACAACCTAACCACCTTCAAATCTCTCTGAAAATTTTAACGCGGGTGCCGGTCGGGACTTTGTAAAGCGGTTCGGGGTCTTCGAGTTTCTCGCCGAAGACGAGTTGCGCGACCAAGTCCCAACTGTCAGGCAGGTCGAAAATTTGTCTGATAGGCTCATCAATCAGCGGGTTGAAGTGCTGAAGATTCGCGCCAAGCCCCAAATCCTCAAGAGCCGTCCAGATAGCGAATTGCAACATGCCATTAGCCTGCATAGCCCAGCCGGGCAAATTGTCCCTGTATTCGGGGAGTTGGTCTTGCATAGCCTTAATCATGTTGCTCGACTCGAAGAAAAGAATCGTTCCGTAAGCCGCCGCGAAAGCGTTGAGTTTATATTCAATCTCGGCAAATTTGAGCGGCGGAAGAGTCGATTTAAGTTCGTTGCGTGCAATATTCCAAACGTTTTCGTGATGATCGAGCATAGTCACGACGACGCGAGCCGATTGCATATGGAAAGGCGACGGCGTGTCTTTGGTCATGCGCTCGACTGCCGCGATTATCTCCGACTGCAGAACCGGAATTTCTCTACCGAGCTTGTAGATTGAACGGCGGCTTTTGACTGCCTCTTGATAAGTTTTCATCTTAATTTCTCCTTACCACTAACCCAAAATTAGTTATTAGTTGTTAGGTTATTAGTTGTTAGAATTCTAATCACCTAACCACCTAACCACCTAATAACTTCACTTCCTCATGTCTCCTGTCTCAAGGAAGCGCGTATGGAAGCTCAAAGCCTCGTGCAACAAATGTGGCGTCGCTGCCTTCTTCGTTGCGGCGAGTGCTCTCTCGTAATAGTCAAGCAACATCGGGCGATAATCGGGGTGTGCGCATTTGTTGATGACTTCGAGCGCACGAGTTCTCGGCTCAAGCCCGCGCAGGTCGGCAATCCCGTATTCACTGATGATAACGTCGACATCATGTTCGGTGTGGTCAATATGCGAGCAAAACGGAACTACCGAACTAATCTTACCGCCCTTAGCCGTAGACGGCGTGTAGAAAATCGTCAGGTAAGCATTGCGGGCAAAATCGCCGCTGCCGCCTATGCCATTCATCATCTTTGTGCCGGTGACGTGCGTCGAATTGATATTGCCATAAATATCGACTTCAAGGGCGGTGTTCATAGCGATGACGCCCAGACGGTGCACGACTTCGGGCGAATTGGAAATTTCTTCGGGGCGGAGCAGAATATATTTGCGGTATTTGTCGATGTCCTTATAAAATCTGTCCATGCCGGCGGGCGACGGGCTAAACGCCGTGCCGCTCGCAAATTTCAATTTGCCCGCGTCGATAAGGTCAAGCATCGCGTCCTGAATAACTTCGGTGTAAACAATGAGGTCGCTCATATCGCCTTCGACGAAACCTTCAAGCACCGCATTAGCGACATTGCCGACGCCCGATTGCAAAGGCAGAAGTCCTTTAGGCATACGACCAGCTTTGATTTCCGCCTTGAGGAATTCGAGCGTAAAAGCTGCCATTTTCTTTGAATTCTCATCAATCGGCGAAAGGTCGCGGGTATGGTCTTTGACATCGCACGGGACGATAAATTTAATCTTATCGGGCGTGCAAGGGATATACGGCGTGCCGATTCTGTCGTCGGCGTGGACAATCGGAATGGGCAAGCGATTGGGCGGGTCGAGCGGGACGTAAACATCGTGCATACCTTCTAGCTCAAGCGGCTGCGTGGTATTGATTTCGACGACGACAACGTCCGCGCTTTGAACGTAACTTGCCGCGTTGCCCAAAGAAGTCGTCGGGATTAAATTTCCCTCTTCGGTTATGGCGCAGGCCTCGACCAATGCGAAATCAATTTTCTTTTTGATAAAGCCGGTGCGGGTCAACTGCGCGGATTCGCTAAGGTGCAAGTCGAGATAATCAACAGTGCCGTCGTTGATGAGCGGGCGAAGTTTGCTGTCGGTCTGGTAGGGCAAACGTTGCTTAATGCCTTTGACTTCAGCAAGTGCGCCGTCGAGTTCGGGGCCGGTCGAAGCTCCAGTCCAAATGTTTACTTGGAAGGGTTCTTTCTTCATGCGTTCAGCCAATGCGAGCGGTACTGCTTTAGGATAAGCACTCGCTGTAAAGCCGCTGCAACCAATCGTCCAGCCTGGTTGAATCCAATTCGCTACTTCCTCCGCGCTCACGATTTTGCTAAGCAAATCTTTATTGCGCACTCTGTCGGTAATATCAATCATTAAAATCCTCCTTTACATAATCAGCGATTATAATTATTCTTGAATCGATTTATCCGAAGTTTAACACGTAGACATTTCAAAATCAACAGCTACATAAAAAAATCCCGCCTTTCGACGGGAGTTACTTTTAAAAAGTAACCAAACAATAAGAACGTCACATTATTTCTTGACGAGTTTGCTTGAACTGAGTTTGTAAGACGTTCCGTTGACGTTGAAAGTTGTTGCAGTGAAATTTTTAAGAGTAATAGCGTTGGAAGTGGAGCCGACCTTGAAATAAACTTCCTTCTTGGATTTGTTGTAGGTTCCGGTGAAAGTTTCGGTGATTTTCAACATGTCAGTATTGTCGAAGCCATAGATAACATCTTTGCCATCGCCGTTGGCATAGATAAATGTATCTTTGCCGGCGTCGCCCCATAACGAGTCATTTCCCTTGCCGCCCGTCAAAGTGTCATTGCCTTTGCCGCCGTAAATTTTGTCATTGCCGGCATTGCCTAAGATTGAATCATTACCTGCCGCGCCGTATAGCGAATCGTTTTTACTTCCGCCCGTGATTGTATTAGCTAAACTGTTGCCGGTAATTTTAACTGCAGTCGTACGTTTCGAGGCGTTGATAGTTTTGATTGCAGAGCCGACCGTTACGGGCGATTTAGTTTTGTCAGTGACTGTTAAAGTTGTCGAGCCGCCGATTATCGTTGAAAGATTTTTTCCCGCCGAAGTGGTAAGGCTTAACGATTTGCCCTTAGCATTTTTGACGGTGAGAGAATTTTTACCCATAGTGAAGACGACATCTGAACCGCTGACTGAAGTTTTAGTAATTGCGGCGGTCATAGAGATTTTATCGCCGGTCGCGTAATCGGTTATGACATCTTTTCCTGTGCCGCTTATGAAAACATCTTTGCCCTTGCTACCCGTCAAAGTATCGTTGCCTTTTGCGCCATTTAAAGTGTCATTACCGTCGCCGCCGACTAGCGAATCATTGCCTGCGTTGCCATAAATTTTATCATTTCCCGCGCCGCCTGATAGTGTATCTTTTTTCTCACTTCCGAGAAGTATGTTATTTTTGCTGTCGCCTTTGAGATTTAATCCTTTTTGATTCAACGAATCTGTTATTTTTGTCCACCAGTTGCCGATTGCGTTTCCAATGCTTTTTGCAAGCTTTACACTTTTATCTCCAATGTAATTGAAAAGAATTTTGTAACCTTCTGCAGCTTTTTCTATATATGTCATATCGCTGTAAGAACTTCCGCCAAGTTTCTTGTCTAACCAGTTGAAAAATACATCAGATGCGCCCAAAGTCATTTTTCTAGCAAATTCATCAAGGCTGACCATAACGGAATCAATTTTTGTGTCTCTAAAATCCGTCAAAGTAAATGAACCGTCCGCAGAATATTTTTCAATACTCTTTTGCGTTTGAACGCTACCCATATACAGAGCCGAAGCAGTAGCCACAACTAAATTTATCTCCATTGACGGGACTTTAGCGTTTGGGATTACCAATTTTGCAAATTCACCGCTGACGGTAAATAAATCTTTTACAATATTGTCGCGTTCTTTATCGTTTATTCCGTCAGTCGTAGCGATTATTGAGCCGGCAAGCCCAAACAGAGAACCGCCCAATCCTAAGCCGAGAGATTTTGCCAATTCTTTATCAGACAGTTTCAAAACGGCATTTCCGAACTTCATAAGATTTTTAACGCAATCGGAAACTTGTTTTCCCCAATTTGCGTCTCTTTTTTTGCTTTTAACGAGTCCGAGGAAAGTTTCTGCCGACGAGCACATATTTCCAAGAACATCAAAGCTGTCATTTGCTTTGCCCGCCAATTTGAATATCGAAGACAGTGACGATAATTTTTTTTGCGTCGGAGCGTCTAAAGTTTTGAGTCCGTCCACATTTTTTAATATTACGTCGCTCATATCTGTTTTCAAAAGTGTTTCAAAGCCGGTTAAAGCTTTATTGCGTACGCTTTGCTTAGACTTGCCGCCGAAATCAGTTACATTTACTTTCGAGAAGATATTATTTGAGCTATTTGAGCTACTGCTTGTTTTTGTGCCTTTAATGTTGACTTTATCCAAGCTCGCCGCGCCCATTAAAGAAATTTTGCCGTTCCAGACCGTCACGATAATATCTGAGCCGCTTTTTTTCGTAGAATAGGAGCCGCCGCTGATTGATAGCGTAGAATCTGCCTTGAAGCCGTAAATAATATCGTTGCCGTCGCCTGAACTGTATTTGAATAGGACATTTGAGCCGTCGTTATCGTCATAGGCATAACCACCACTAATATTGTAATTGTTATAAATAGCATCGTTGCCCTTGCCGCCTGTGATTGTTACTGACGAGCCCCAATTATCAACAGAATCATTGCCCTTGCCGCCTGTTATTGTCACTGACGAGCCATAATTCTCAACAGAATCATCGCCTTCGCCGGTGTTTATTGTCACTTCCGAGCCAGAATTATCAACATAATCATTTCCTTCGCCGGTGTTGATTGTCACTGAATCGCCATACCAGTTATCAACAGAATCATTGCCTGCGCCGGTGTTGATTGTAACTGACAAGCCAGGATTATAAACCTCATCATTGCCTTCGCCGGTGTTTATTGTCACTTCCGAGCCATAATTCTCAACAGAATCATTTCCTTCGCCGGTGTTTATTGTCACTGACGAGCCATAATTCTCAACAGAATCATTACCTGCGCCTGTGTTGATTGTCACTGACGAGCTACCATTATTCCAAACATAATCATTTCCTTCGCCGGTGTTTATTGTCACTTCCGAGCCATAATTCTCAACAGAATCATTGCCTGCGCCCGCGTTGATTGTGACGTTTGAGCCGCCATCGTGCCAAATTTCCTCATTACCTTCATACCAATAACCGCCATTTTGAATAGAATCGTCGCCGCTGGTGCCGCTGAGCAGAGTATTTGACTTGTCATTATAAATTTCAGCCATAAAGACCGCCTCCTAGACGAAAAAACCGCTGAAAACCGCTCTGACTGCGTAAAAACTTCATCTGAACGGATTTTAGCAGAAAGTTTTCGCATTGTAAAGATAACAAAAAATCCCGCCGAGCTGTTCGACGGAAGATACAGTGTACTAATCCCTAGTTCCTGAAAAGATTTCTATTTTTGCTGATGAGTTCGCCGATTAACATTTTGCCGCGCAGGTCTGGGTGAATGCCATCGACCGAAAAGCCAGCGTCCATAGTTCCGTTCGCGTCGTAGAAATACGGCTCAAGGTCTATGAAAAATTCCTGCCGCTTAATGTAGTCGTTAATCAGTTGGAGTTTAGCGTGCCAATTTGGGTCGGTGGGCGTGTGGAAGGCGTTTTGAAGGTTCGCGGGGTTAATCGGCATGAGCGTCAAAAAAATCGGGCGAATATCATTTTGCACACAAAGTTTGTTAATGCCGGCAAGGTCGGAGATAACATCTTCAGCCGAAATACTCGCGTCGCGCAGACAATTCGCGCCGGTCGAGATTATAAGGTTGCGCGGCTTGAGCGGCAAAACATCGTGCTCAAATCGCTCCAAAGTCATGCGAGAAGTATCGCCGCTCCGGCTGAGATTTATGACCGGGAAATCGATATAAGTTTCGTAGCTGTACTGCAAAGCGCGCGGGGAATAACTCAATGCGCCGCCGCCATGCGAAATACTATCGCCCAAAACTGCAACGTCAACGCCCTTTGTGTAGTCCTCAACGATAAATTTTTCGCTATTTGACCAAGAACCAATCGGCTGATTATTTTCGTCGAGCGCACGCACTCGCCAATAGTAAACGCCCGCATAAGGTCGCCCGTATTCGTCGTAGCAGCTGGCAACGTCCTCTGAAACCATGCGCCAAACAGCGTCCATGCTCGCCACAATATTATTTTCAACTTCTGGCGGGTGCGTCAACATTTCAACTTCATACTTAACGCCGTAATGCAACGGAATCCAATCGAACACGTGATAAATCGGCTGCGTCAAGTAGTTCATGTAATCAAAATTATTTATCAGCGGGCAATTCGGCAGAGGCATTGTCGCGTCGAAAATAATTTTCTCCGCCTTGCTGAATTCGCCAATCGGTTCGTGATGAAGTCCCAAAGCTCGCGCCCGCCAATAAAGTTCGGGCTTGTCAGCGAAAGAGCGCAAGTCGGCTTGATAACCGTTGGTATAAATTTTGCGCGTGCTATCGAGGTGGTGAGTTGTCGACAAAGTTATTCCGCCTTCGACTTCGGGCGGCGCGTCCAAAAGTTCAAGCTCATAACAAACCGCGTTCGGCACCGTATGCCAAACCAAGAACGGCATTAAACTGGCAGGATTGTTCTTGTCGTAGTGGTAAATGCTGACGGGGTGGGGCGGCGTCGGGAAATTCGGATTGGCGTAAACTTTATCGCTGCGGAAAATTTCGCCGAAAAATCCCCGCGCAGTTATGAAATAGTAGGTCGGGATTGAGGCTCGCGGCACAACGTAATTTGCAAAGCGCGTATCCTCTTCCTTGAAAATGTGGTAGGGCGGCGAGCCTTCAACAAGACCGGTTGTGCGACTAGCCGTCGTGATTGTATAAACGCAAGGATATGGCAACGGTCGCCACGTCATCAAAGTATCATCGCCGTCTTGCGAGAAGTTCACGCCGAGCGATCGCCCATTGAGTTGCATAACGTCAGTTTTCTCCGCGATAAACAAAATCAGCACCGCAAAAAAACTCATCAACCCCGCAATCAGCATAAAGCTAAAAAATTTTTTCATAGTAGCTCCTAAGTGTTTCAATGTCTCCGAACCGGGCGAATAAACAAATCAAAATTATCAGCGCGGCGAAAAAATATTCGCGCCACGAGCCGACTTTGAAAAGTTTTATTCCGTACTTTTTATGCGGCGTGAACAGCGGGACTTTGCCGCAAATCCCGTCTTCGGCAATGTGGAGGAGTGCTCCGACCAGCGCGTAGGTTATCAAATTCAGCACAAGCGCGAGCGTCGGGTCGGGATAAAAATTTTTAGCAACCTGCGCGGCGGCGATTAGTGCAAAATAAATCGGCGGGTAGTGCGACCACGTACGATGATTCTTGCGCCACTTCCAGTAAGCTTTATTATCTTTGGGCGGCGAACCCTCTACCCTATCGGGCAAAACCGCGCCAACTATGCTCGACGCCGTGAAAATCGCGTCATCAGTCGCCGTGCTCACGATAAAGCCCGTCACGATTTGATGGTTAATCCATTTCATATTTTTTATTCCGCGATAACTTTCATGGTCGGGAAAAGTAGCACGTCGCGGATTGACGGCGAATCGGTCAGGAACATTATCAAGCGGTCGACGCCGATACCAAGTCCGCCCGTCGGTGGCATTCCGTATTCAAGGGCGCGGATAAAATCTTCGTCCATAACGTGAGCTTCTTCGTCGCCGGCCTCGCGCTGTTTGAGTTGTTCCTCGAAACGCGCTCGCTGGTCAATCGGGTCGTTGAGTTCGGTGAAGCCGTTTGCCAACTCCCGCCCATATACGAAAAATTCAAAGCGGTCAGTTACTCGCGGGTCGTCGAAATTTTTCTTAGCGAGCGGCGAAATTTCCGTCGGGTGATGCGTTATAAAAATCGGCTGGATTAAATCGTCCTCAACTTTTGCCTCGAATGCCGCGTTCAAAATGCCGCCGATACCAAATCTTTTTTCGTAGGGAATGCCCAATTCGTCAGCCATAGCGCGCGCCTCTTCGACGGTCTCGCACGACAGGAAATCTTTGCCGGTCTTATTTTTAACGGCGTCATTCATGCTGAGGCAAGGAGCCTCCGACAAATCCAGCTCGACGCCTTGATAAGTTATTTTGGTCGTGCCGTTGACGGCCTCAGCCGCCGCGCAGACAATTCCCTTTGTGACTTCGATAAGGTCGCGGTAGTCGCCGTAAGCCTGATAAATTTCGACGCTAGTAAATTCGGGGTTGTGGCGAATGTCCATGCCCTCATTGCGGAAAACTCTGCCGAGTTCGTAAACGCGCTCGAAGCCTCCGACAATCAAGCGTTTCAAGTTCAATTCGGTAGCGATGCGCAAATATAAATCGGCGTCAAGGGCGTTGTGATGAGTTATGAAGGGTCTAGCCGCCGCGCCGCCTGCTATCGTCGACAAAACCGGCGTCTCGACCTCGACAAAGTCGCGCTCGTCCAAATATTTTCTAATTGCCTTGATAGTTTTGTCGCGCTTTATGAAAACGTCGCGCACTTCGGGATTCATAATCAAATCCAAATAGCGTTGACGGTAGCGGATTTCAACGTCCTTTAGCCCGTGAAATTTTTCGGGCAACGGTCGAAGCGACTTCGCTAAAATTTTGAAGTCCTCAACGCGAACAGTCAATTCGCCGCGCTTCGTCTTGAAGACTTGCCCGCGCACGCCGATTATGTCGCCGATGTCCAGAAGTTTGAACTCTCTGTATTTGTCTTCGCCGAGAACGTCAAGTTTGAAATAAATTTGAATCGCGCCGCTTCTGTCGGACAAAGTCGCAAAGCTCGCCTTGCCATGTCCGCGAATCGCCATAAGTCGCCCTGCTATCGAAACCTCGCCCGCATCGACCTCGCCTTCAATATCGCCGAATTGCTCGCGAACTTCCGCCGCATGATGGCTGACCTCGTAACGCGCCCCGAACGGCTCGACGCCCTTATCAATGAATCCTTTGAGCTTCTCGCGCCGAATCCTTATCAACTCGTTTTCGTCCAGCGTCTGATTCTGAAAATTTTTCGCCATAGTAAAACCTCCTCGATAATTTGCCTGAATATAACATTTTCCGCCGCGTTTATCAATCGCGCGTTGAAAAAAAGCGTCGTGCGTGTTAAACTTTGCCAAATGTTTTCGCGGAGGCTCGAAATGGAAAGACTAAAAGTAATTCTCGTTGTGCTCGATAAAAATTCTTTGCGGAGTGCGCTGACGATTCTAAACTACAGCAAGGCGCGACCGTTCGCAATTCTGATGGACGGCGGCGAAAAATTCGTTACGCTCAACAACAAAATAAAAATTCAAGTGATACCGTTCGCGCTACTGAATCAGCTGATAAAGCTTGGGAAAAATTATTTATGGCTGATTTGCGGCAAAGGCTCTGGCGACGCGGCGAAGATGAAAAATTTTTTAACGGCTAACGACGTGCCCGAAAATAATATCATCAACTTTGGAATCGTCGAGACGCTTAATCCGTTATGGCTGGCAAATCTGCGCTACGTCGAGGAAAATGCCGTTGATAGTTTCGCGACGGGCGACGACTTCACGCTGTGCGGACTTGATTTTAAGGGCGTCAACCTCGCGTCGCCGAATCAGGATTTGCGACAAAGTTTCCAGACGGCTCAGCACATTTTCAAGAACGTTAAGCGCGGCACGATTAAATTTGTTTTCATAGGGCTTGCGCCATATGCTTTGCGCGTCGATTGCCGTAAAAATTTCTCGACCTGCGCGGACGATTTCGCCTACGCCTTTGCCATGCGCGAAAATATTTCTGCCACTTCGACGCATGACAAATTGCTTGCCAACCTTATCAGCGGCAACGTCAACAAAATTTTTTCGCTCGTGACGAGTGCTCAAGCCGATTTGAACTTCGACAAGCTCAAGCGGGATAAAAAAATTTCGGTCGATGACATGACGGCTTGGGAAGACGAACTCGCTCGCCTTGAGAAAACTTTTGACGCCGAGACCGTCGAAAATAATTTGCGCGTCCTGGAAGATTACGTCAAGCTTTGCGTCGACAACGGCGCGAAACCCATTGCGATTATATTTCCATTCGCCGCCGCTCTGAATAAAAATTACAGCCGCGAAATTTTAATGCCGCTTCGTCGCGAACTTTTACGGCTCGAAAAAATTTATAACCTCGCGGTCGTTGACATGTTCGACGCGCAAATTGATTACGATTGTTTCAGTGACTTGACGCATTTAAATGCAAAGGGCGCGGCTCTCGCGGCTTCGGCTATTGATTTCAGATTATCGCCTGATAAAATTTCCCGTCTCAACTACGCGGATATTTTCAACGTCTCGAACATTCTGGCGAAGGACGCTTACAACGACAGCCTCGAAAAATATTTCAAGCTCGCGGTCAAGAAGATTCGCGGCAAGAAGAAAATTAGCGTCGGCTTTGTCAGCGATGACCCGTCGATGTGGTGCGGCGATGAACTTTACAACCTTTTTGCCAACGATAAACATTGCGAGACAAAATTTTTCCTGTGCTTGCAGAAAAGTTTACGTGGTCAACCGCTCGTCATGGAGGATTTTAAGCGCGGTGTCGAAAGCTTCAAGTCGCGTGGGATAAACGTTGTCGCCGTGACTGATGACCAACAAACTTTCCCCGCGCAGGACTTGCTGATATTTTTGCGCCCGTACTTTGAATATCTGCCCAAAGCTTTTAGTCTGTCGGCAATCGGCGCGGAGACTTTGTTGGCGTATGTGCCCTACGGTTTCAACATGTCGGCTTGGAAAATTTACGACGCGCCGATTTATCATTTCGGCTGGAAACTTTTTTTCGATACGCAATTCCATATCGACCTGCTCGAAAAGGAATGTCGAATCGGAATGCCGCGCGGACTTTACAGCGGCTACCCGAAACTTGACGCCTTTTATAAAAATTCCGACGAACTCCGCTTTGATTGGAAGTTGGCGCAACCCAATGCAAAAAAAATTATTTGGGCACCGCATTGGTCGATTGCCAGCGGGATTTACTATTCGACCTTCCAACACAATTACAAATTTTTCTACGACTTCGCGAAGGCTCACACCGAAACGTCTTGGGTAGTCAAGCCGCACCCGATGTTGTTGGCTTCGGCAGTCGGGCATAAAGTTTTTCCGTCGAACGAGGCTTTCAAAGAATATCTGCAGGCTTGGGACGACTTGCCTAATGCAAAAGTTTTCACGGGTTCTCAATATCAAGGGCTGTTCGCAACTTCCGACGGCATGATTATGGATTGCGCCTCGTGGATTGGCGAATATCAATACACGCATAAGCCGATGATTTTCCTGACTCGTGACACGCAAAAATTCAACACGCTCGGCAACGCGCTGATGAAAATTCTTTATCGCGTCGACGGCAAGGACTTGAAAGGAATTGCGGAACTTATGCAGAAAATTTTTATCGCGGGCAATGACGAAATGTTCGAGGCTCGCCGGGAATTTTTCGATAAGCATATGAACTACATGGCGGCCAACGGCATGACTGCCAGCGAATTTATTTTCAAAACGATTTCAAGCGAGTTGCGGCACTGAATTTTTAGGAGGAAATTTGATGGGGAAGGGAGCAAATCGGCTCGAACTGATTGCCAAGCAAAATGAATTGCTTCGGGAGCAAAATAATTTACTTCGCGAGCAGAATGAACTTTTGCGGCGCAATGTTGACGGGCGCGAAATTTTCGTGGAAAAACTTGAGCGCGACGAAATGCGAGAAGGCTTTTTAGTCACGAGCCACAGGAAAAAGTTATGGAACGCGCAAATCAATTTGATAAACGAGTTCGCCAAAATCTGCAAGAAATATAATTTGCGTTGGTTTGCAATCGGCGGGACGCTTCTGGGCGCGGCGCGGCACAAAGGCTTTATCCCTTGGGACGATGATGTTGATTTAGCGATGTTGCGTCCGGATTACGAAAAGTTTAAGCGAATCGCGCCGCAAGAAATTAAAGAGCCGTATTTTTTTGACCCGTGGCATAATTACAAATTGGAAAGCGAGCAAAATAAATCTGCGCCTGGCGAAGAAAATCTGCAACTGGTTAAGTTAGAGCAGGAAAAAATTTCGTCAGGGTGGTGGCCGTTTTGGCCGATGATTAAAATTCGGGACAATCGCACGACTATGATTCAATGGCCTGAACGTCGGCACGTCAACCAAGGCATTTGGATTGACATTTTCCCTTACGATGCTGCGCCGCCCTTCGACGACAAAAAACAATCAGGTAATTTCTACGTGGCGCGAGAACTTTTTTTGGCATTGACTTTCCCGCAGTCAATAAAGGACGCAATTCAAAATCAAAAAAAACTCGTGCTACCTTACAAAACTTTGGAAGAGTTTATGGAAAAGCTAACTTTCAGGCAAAAGGCTCTCAAAGTCGAAGAGTTTCTGTCGAAAATATTTCCTTCCGCGCAACGCTTGACGGAGTTCCGAGATTTTGTCATCAAAAGGAATAACGCTACTTACGACCCGAAAGATTTTGCGGACGTGACTTATTTGCCGTTTGAAAAAGTGAAATTGCCCGCGCCGATTGGCTGGGAAAATATTTTGACGGCGCGTTACGGCGATTGGCGCAAAATGATTTTCACTCACTCGCACGTTTTTGAATACACTACTGACATTCCATGTACGCAATATTTGAGCAAGATGGCTAAGAAAACTTTGCTCACTGATGAAAATTCGGTTAAAAGCATTTTAATCGAGGAAAATACAAATTTATAAAATTTTTCAGGAGGCAACAAAAAATTCTGCTACGAAATTTAACCTAATTTGCACAAGATTTATTATACATTTACCTTGTTTTTTTACGGCTAATGCACGGTTAAGAAAGGTATGTTATCTTATCGGCAAAGGAGGAGATTGAGATGAAGTTGCCAAAAATTTTAATGGCGGCCGCGGTAGCAATTTTGCTAGCAACTTGCGCAGTCGTGGCGGCCAAAGCGTCTGAGGGCGTCGACTGGCGCAACCAGGTCATAACCGTGACGGGTGAATCGGTCGCGCCGCCCAACGCTATCAATCAAGCGCAGGCCAAAGCTTTAGCTTCACGCGGTGCAAAAGCCGATGCTTATCGCAGGCTCGCCGAATTTATTAACGGCGTCCGCGTCGAGGGCGAAACTACCGTCGAAAACCTGGTGACGACTAAAGATACCGTCAAACTAAGCGTCGCGGCGACGATTAAGGGCGCAATAGTTATCGATGAAAATTTTTTTAGCGACGGCATTTATCGCGTCAAAATGCAAGTGCCGCTGTTCGGAGGAAATAATTCTTTAGCCGGAGCCGTCTTTGAAAGAAATTATACGGTCGAGCCTTTCCCAGACCCGGACTTTGATGTCGAAACTTCCGCGCCCAGTCAATCCTATCAGCCGAGATACTCGCCCGCACCGACTACGCCTTATAGGTCGCCGATTTCAAGAATGGCATTCGACTTACAAAATTTGCAATCGGGCGCGCTGACCGTCCAAGAGCCGATTTACCGTCAACCCATCACGAATCCCGCGCCGCGTCAACAAGTCCAAAGAAAATCCGTCGCAGATTATGCCGCTATGGCTAAAGGCGATTACACCGGCCTTGTCGTCGACTGCAGAGGTCTGGAGCTTCAGCCCGTTATGAGCCCCGTCATCATGAATTCAAACGGCACCAAAATTTACGGCCATAAAAATCTCGACTACGACAAAATTATTTCAATGGGCATGGCCGATTACGTCGACGACACAGAGAATACCAGCCGCGCAGGTGATAAGCCCCTCGTCGTCAAAGCCGTCGCGCTTACAAATTTCAACAGCAATCCCGTCGTAGCCATCTCCGATTCCAACCGCATTTTAATTGAGAACTACGCGACAAAATTTCTTAAGGACTTGAAGGTCGTTTTCCTATTCGATTAAAAAGTTTTCCTTAAGCGGATTTTCATAATGTTGTGATAAATTGTCGGCGAGGTGATTGGTATGAAGTTCCCGAAAATTTTATCGGCAATCGCGGCGACGACAATTTTATTTTCAACCTCTACGAGTTTTGCCGAAGATAATCCAACCATAATTAGAAAATCCGTCGAGGAATACGCGTCTGCCGCGCAGGGCGATTACACCGGCCTTGTCATCGATTGCAGAGGCTTAGGGCTTAAAGCCGTCATGTCGCCCATAATCCAGAACATCAACGGTACCAAAATTTACGGTCATAAAAATATCGACGTCGATAAGATAATTTCAATGGGCATGGTCGATTACGTCACGACGCCCGAAAATATTTCCCGCGCCGGTTCAAAGCCGCTCGTCATCAAGGCGATTGCTCTGGACAACTTCAACAGCACGCCCATTGTCTCAATCATCGACTCGAATAAAATTTTGATTGAGAATCACGCGACGAAGTTCCTAAAAGATTTAAAGGTCGTCTTCCTGTCCGACTAAAAAAAATCCCCTTCCGACTTTGGAGGGGGAAATTTTTTTGGGGTTGTGGTAAGGTAAGTGTCCGAGAATTAAAGATTATCCTTGACGAGCGCGAACAGTTTTGAATCGGGAGCCGCGCCCGTAAAGTTGGTGATAGCAGCGTCAATGCCGTTCGCCTTGATGAAGTCCTGAACCTCGACGGCCTCTTTGTCTTCGGCGTAGTCGAACTTCAGAGCGGCCGCGATAACTTTAGCCAGAGCGTAGGGGATAAGTCCGCGCTCAAGAAGTTGTGTCGCGGGGCTTACCAAGCGGTCAGCGGCAGAAAGTTTACGTTTCGGGCCGCGAGCTACGCGAGTGACTTCGTCGCTCAAGTTCGGATTCTTAAAGCGAGCTTCGGTCGTCGCAACGTACTTCTGATGAACGGCGGGAGCAAATTTATATTTGTCAATCAACAGCGCGGAAGTCTCAGCCCAAACTGCGCGGGCGGCCGCTACGATTTCCTCGTCCTGCATAGCCTTGCTCATATCGGCGTAGCCTTTTTGATAAGCAAGGTAAGCAATCGAGGCGTGCCCCGTGTTGACCGTGAAAAGTTTTCTCTCAATGTACGCGCCGAGATTGTCAACAAGCGTCATGCCTTTAATCGCGGGCAATTCGCC
The DNA here is from genome assembly GCA_947307055.1 of uncultured Selenomonadales bacterium. Lineage (GTDB taxonomy): Bacteria > Bacillota > Negativicutes > Selenomonadales > Selenomonadaceae > Quinella. Next base: position 42,262 of record CAMZHX010000019.1, read on the forward strand.
GACAACGCCGCGAGAATCAACATCCCATTCGGCGTAGGGCTCGACCTTGACCAAAAGTTTTTCGTCATTCTTCTGCAACGGGACAATCCTATCAACAGCCGCGTCAGGGAAGCCGATAAGCTTTTGGACTTCGGGCTTAACGTCGTCCGCAAGATTTTCGT
>CAMZHX010000020.1 GCA_947307055.1 uncultured Selenomonadales bacterium
TATCAGAGAATTGCTTATGTTTTTTTGTTTGTTCGATTTTGCCAACACACCCTAAGCCTAAAACTTTCGAGGATATGAAACGCTTTGCAAAGATTTTGAGCGAGGGTTTTTCTTATGTGCGCGTCGACTTCTACGAGATTGACGAGAAAATTTTGTTCGGCGAAATGACTTTCACTTCTGACAGCGGTTATTTGCCTCATAAAAGAACTTGGACTTACGAAAAAGATTTGGCAGTCGGGAACCTCTTGAAGTTGCCTGACCTTACGCCGCCGCCCGAACTTTGAAAAATTTTTGCCCGTCGAAAGGCGGGATTTTTTGTTATAATCATCAAAAACTCTCGGAGGAAATCATCTTGAACACTTACGAAGACCATTTGCGCTCAATTTCTGCTCGCGAAACCGTTTTGAACAAAAAATTCGGCGGCAGATTCAATTTCGCGCTCGTTTATCCCAATTTCTATCGCGTCGGCATGTCTAACCTAGGAATTCACATCATTTATCAGCTTCTCAACGCTCATCAGCAAATTTCTTGCGAAAGATTCTTCCTAAACCCTTCCGCAAACAAAATTTTAAGCGTAGAAACTCAATCGCCACTCAATAAGTTCCAAATCATCGGCTTTGCAGTCAGTTTCGAGCCAGATTACTTCAATATCGTTAAAATTCTGCGCCTCGGCAAAATAAATCCTTGCGCCTCTGAACGAACCGACTTTGACCCGATAATTATCGCCGGCGGTCCTTGCGCGACATTTAATCCCGAACCGCTCGCAGAAATATTCGACGCTTTTGTCATCGGAGAGGGCGAAGAAATTTTACCGCCGCTTATCGACGAAATTATTTCAACAGAAAATCTTGCGCGCTCTAAGCGTCTCGAAAAAATTTCGCGCCTTCCAGGAGTTTACGTTCCAACCTTCCCGCAAAAAGTTTCAAGACAATGGGTTAAAAATCTCGACGAACACTTCGCGCACTCAATGATTTTGACTGACGACGCAGAATTCAATATGTACTTAATTGAAACTGCGCGGGGTTGCGGGCGTCATTGCCGCTTTTGTATGGCGGGTTATTGCTTCAGAAAACCGCGCAATCGGTCGCTGGACGTTTTAAAGCAGGAAATTCTCTACGCTAAGCAGTTCGGGAAAAAAATCGGACTCATGGGTGCGGCAATCTCTGACTACCCGCAAATTGACGAGCTATGCAAATTTATTCTCGACGAGAAACTTCAAATGTCGGTCGCATCGTTCCGCGCAGATTCAGTTACGCCCGAATTAGTGCAATCATTAGCGGCGAGCAGGCTAAAAACACTCACAATCGCGCCCGAAGTCGGCTCGGAAAAAATGCGCCGCGTCATTAACAAGGGAATTACCGAGGAAAATATTTTCAACGCGGTCGAACTCGGACTCAAAGCGGGCATAAAAAATTTCAGATTGTATTTCATGATTGGTTTGCCGTTCGAGGAGCTTGAAGACGTGGAAGAAATCGCAAATTTATCTGCGCGGATAAAAAAATTTTGCGCTGGGCGGCTGACTTTGAGCGTAAATCCGTTCGTGCCCAAACCGTTCACGCCGTTTCAATGGTCGCCGTTCGCGGAAAAAAAATATCTCGACACGGCTTTAAAAATTCTGCGCGGAGGATTAAAATCAATGCGCGGCGTTGAAATAATTTCGGAATCGTTCAAGGCGGCGGAGATTCAAGCGATTTTAGCACGCGGCGATAGGAAAATTTCAGAAATCGTATTGCAATCGGAGACCGCGCAGGATTTTAGGAAAAATTTTAAAGCGGCGAGGCTCAACGAAAATTTTTATCTGCGTCAAAGAAATTTGGAAGAAAATTTGCCGTGGGATTTCCTGAATCAAGGCTTCAGCAAAAAATATTTGATTGACGAATTTAACAGGGCAAAAAATTTCAAGACAACGCTGCCGTGCTTTGACGGTTGCACGCGATGCGGGGTTTGTAAGACCATTTCTCAAGACTTATAACTTATCCCTTATTCAAAAATTTTTATAAGCTTTTATCTTGACAAACGGGCTTAGAAAAATATACTTACAATCAAAGTTTACGATCGAAACTTTTAGAAAGGACAAAATTTTTTTGAACGAGAAATTGAATCACTTCGACGCGGCGGGCAACGCTATTATGGTCGACGTCGGTCAAAAAAATCTGACAGAACGAATCGCCATTGCCAGCGGGAAAATTTTTGTCGGCGATGAAATTTTTTCGGTTATCAAGTCGGGTAGCTCCAAAAAAGGTGACGTGCTCGGCGTCGCAAGGATTGCGGGAATTATGGCGGCTAAAAAAACTTCCGACGTTATTCCGCTGTGCCACCCTTTGCCGCTTAGTCATTGTGCTTTGGATTTTGAAATGTTACCCGAAGAATCCGCCGTTAAAGTTATCGCGACAGTCAAGACGACTTGGGCGACGGGCGTTGAAATGGAAGCACTTCACGCGGTCACGATTGCCCTTCTGACTATTTACGACATGTGCAAGGCCGTCGATAAAAAAATGACGCTCGGCGAAATTCACCTCGAACAAAAAACCGGCGGCAAAAGTGGAGAATTTATTTTTTAAAGTTTGATTAAACCGTTTGACAAAATATTTGTAAAAGCTATAATTCAAAAAAACATAGGAATTATTTTAGACGAGAGAGGGTTGCTCATGTTACAGAAGTTGATAAATAAATTGAATGACCTGCGACCTCGTCAGTTGCTGATGTTAGCAGGCGCGGCGGCAATCTTCATGTTCTTAGTCGTCTACGCCGCAATGAGTTTTATCATTGGCAGAGAAGTCGTTAAACAAGACGAAGTTGAAAAAAAGGCTATCAATACAACTCAAGTCGTCGTGGCAAAGGTAAATATCCCGCCACGCACGAGAATTCAGGAAAGTATGTTGCAACTCAAGCAACTGCCCGTAGAAATGGTGCCTGAAGGTTCAATAACCAGTTTTAAAGATATTCTGGACGTTCAGGTCAAAGTTTCGATTTTCGCGGGCGACATACTCACGATTCAAAAAGTTTTCGCGGAAAAAAATGACGAGGGGTTCATAGCAACAATTCCGCTAGACTGTCGCGCTATCTCAATAAGCGTTAACGACATTACGGGCGTCGCGGGTTTCGCTAAGCCCGGCGATTATGTCGACTTGCTCCTTGTCGAGAAAAGCCAATACAGCGCGACTACAAATGTTCTTTTGCAAAATGTTCAGCTGTTGAGTATCAATAAAGATATGACGGGCACGACCGTTTTGAGCGACGGCAACGTCACGAGCACGACCGCTATAAATAACCCGACGATAGCGACATTCGCCCTGCACCCCGAAGATGTTTTAAAATTAGTTTCCGCCTCAAAGCTCGGCGAAATTTATATGTCATTGCGCCCCTCCAAACCGCATAACATGTACACCGGCGAAGTAGAATACACGATTGAATCGATTAACGCGCCACGTCCAGAACCTCAGCCCGAACCGGCTCCTGCGCCCGCGCAAAATCCTTTGCCCGTGATACCTTCCAATGGCGTACCGGCAATGTCGCTTCCGCAACTGCCTGGAGTTTCCGCAACTCCCAAAATTGAAATCATTCAAGGCGACCAAATAACGCAAGAGGCAGGCTCTCCGATGGTGCCTTCTTCCATGCCTATGATACCTTCGGGAATACAGGCTCCTAATCCACCGGTTGTGAGCGGTCGCACTACTACAAATATGCCAAATGTAGCCGCGCCCGTTTCCGATACGGCTTTAGCGAATTCTCGCGTTGCCCAGTCGTTTCCAGGTAATAATTGATGCGAATAGGAATTATTCATTATGAGCCATTCTTTTTTAAAAAAATTTTTCCCAGCGGCAGTGGCGTTCTCCCTCATCTCCCCAAGCGTATACGCCATGCCCGAAACTTTAAGCATTCATATTAAGACCTCGCATTATATGGATATGGGGCAGCTAATAACGCGAATTGCCGTAGGAAATCCGACGGTAGCGACGGTTATTCAACTGCCCGGTTCCGCGAGTGAATTTTTAGTAGTCACTAAAGAAAATCCCGGCTCGACTGCGCTTTTCGTCTGGACGCAAGACGGCGTTCGTCACGAATATTTAGTCGTCGTCTCGCCCGAAGATCCTGGTCAAGCCATGTTGATTGAAAATGCAATAGGTTTACCCGATGTTCACGTCAAAATGGTCGGCGAAAGAATTTTGCTGACAGGCACCGTTGAAAACCAGTACGAAAAAAATTACGCCCTGCAAACGGCGCGCCTTTTCGTAGACGGCACCAGCGAAAGCAGTATTCTTGTCGGTAGCGGCTTTGATATGAGCCTTGACACAACATCGGCTAGCAATGTCGGCAGGAGCGGAAGTCTCGATATAAGCAAGTCCGAAGGCAAAGGCAGAATTATTGACATGTTGCAGATTCTGCACCCAACCCAAATCCGCCTCGAAGCCCAGATTATCGAAATCAATTCCAACAATACCAAAGACTTAGGGCTTCAATACGGCGCAGACGGTAGCGGCGGAACTTTCTACTTCGGGCAATATTACAACAGGTCTTCCAGTAATAATACCACTTATTTTGCAAAGCCGCGTTTTGAGTGGGTAAGCGATCGTTTCGGCCCGATTAACGCCACGTTGAGCCTTTTGATTAGCGACGGCAAAGCTAAAATTCTTTCCCGTCCAAGCGTAATGACATTGAGCGGCGAGCAAGCTACAATTCAAATCGGCGGTAAAATCCCTTACACCTCGACCAATACTAACGGCTCGTCAAATACGCAGTTTGAAAATTACGGTATCATTTTGCAATTCCGCCCCGTCGTCGATTCTCAAGGCAGAATCAATTCCATGATTCACGCCGAAGTTAGCAATATCAGCGAGAATAACAGCGTCAATGGTCTGCCGATAATCACGACGCGCAGTGCCGATTCCGTTATAAATCTCAATTCGGGCGCACCGATTGTTATCGGCGGCTTGATGGATTCTTCAGAGAGCAAAGTTATTTCCAAAATTCCGCTACTAGGCGACATCCCGATTTTAGGCGAATTCTTTAAGCACACTTCCAAATCCAGAGACAAAAGCGAATTGATTATCGTTGTGACGCCTTACATAGTCGAGGAGGAAAATAATTCGCAAGCTGAAATGTCCGAACCTATGCGCCAATGGTACGAAGGCGAAAAGGAAGCCGATAAGTTGAAAGAAAAGGTCGACTTCAAAGAGCCTGAGCCCGAACCAGTTGTCGTCGAAGAAGAAGAGCCAACGCCGCGAAGAATCCTGCCACCTTCCAGAGTTGTTTACAAAGATAACAAGTGGCAAATTGATAAAAGCAATGACAGCACTAATCGCAACACCAGAAAAAAATCTAATGATGAGGTAGTCGAATTCAACCTTGATAAAGACGAAACTAACGAACCATTCACCAAGAAATAATTCAAAAATTTTAGCAGATTGGAGGGAGTTCAGATGCCGTACGCAACTGGTGCAATTCAAAAAACTAGCGTAATTATTAGCGTTTTCAGCACGTCGCCTGGCATAGGAAAAACTGTCGTCGCGATAAATTTAGCAGCGGGCTTGGCTAACGAAGGTTACAAAGTTTGCCTGGCAGACCTCGATTTGCAATTCGGCGATGTCCTAAATTATTTGAAACTCACCTCTTCTCACACCATAGCCGGCGCACAACGCGCTTTGCTCGACGACCCGCAAAGTTTCCGTGTCAAAGATTATTTGATTGAGTATAGTCACGGCGCAGTTAGTTTTTCGATTCTGCCCGCGCCGCTCTACATTTACGACGCCTACCAAACCGATGTTCAAGTTCTCTCCGAAATTATTCGCCGCATGAATTATTTTGACTTCGTTATCCTCGACCTTAATTCAATGTTCAGCGCATTAAATTTGGCAATGCTTGACATGAGCACAATTATAAATTATATTGGCGTCATAGATTTTTTGCCAGCGTTGAAAAATTATAAAATTGGCTACGATACCCTGCTTCGTTTCGAGTACGAGGAAAGTAAAATTCGGCTCATCGAAAACCGCGCCGATTCTCAAAAGCTAATCGAGGGCAGGGACGTTGAAAGACTTTTGGGCGAACCCTTCTATCACAAATTGCCCAACGATTATCCCGCCGTCAATAAATCTATCAATGCCGGACAGCCTTTGATGTTCGCCGCGCCCGATTCGCGCTTGACGAGAAGTTTTTACGATTTAGTTGGTCGTTATACGAACAGACAAGGCACCGTCGCTCCCGAAATTAAACCTGAAAGCGGCGGCTTTTTCAGCGCAATTACTAGAGGCATTGGGAAATTTTTCGGCTTTTAAATCGCTAACAACATTTCTATAAAATCGCACGGGAGGTTGATGACTTGGCTTATCGAGTGATTGTAATTGAAGACACTCCGGAATTGATGGAAGATATGGTCATGACGCTGAGAAAATCACCCGATTTTGATGTTGCCTCGACCTACAGAACTGCAAACGCCGCAATAGGTCCGGCCGCCATGTTCAACCCGAATTTATTTTTAATTAGTCTTGATAATGAAGAAACGCTTAACACTTTGGCGGCTTTCGTCGATATATTTCCAGGAACTTATATTTTGGGTACAATGATGCAATGGGATCCTCTCAAGGCTCAAAGGGCTCTGGAAAGCGGCATAACAGGTTGTATTTTAAAGCCATTCGGGGCCAAAGAAGTTCTAGAATATCTTCAACTCTACACCATGCGTGGCAAGCATAAACCTGCGAGGTATATCTCCTTTTTCAGCCCGAAAGGGCGTTCGGGACGCACTACTTTAACGGCGTTGCTAGCGTTGCTGATTGCCGAGAAAACCGGCGAGCGCGTTGCTTTAATCGATGCGGACTTGCAATTTGGCGACCTTCCAATCTTCTTCGACGCAGACCCTAAAAGAACTCTCGTCGACGCCACGCAAGATATAAAACTTTTGACGCCGATGAGTTTCGCGCCATACTTCTTGGAGATTAAAAAGAATGTCTCCCTTCTTAGTAGCCCCGACCGCCCCGAATATGCCGAGCTGGTCTCGCCCGAAAATCTTGTTGAAGTCGTCATGATGACGGGCAATATTTTTCGCTACGTCCTCATGGATTTACCTGCCGGTTTCAATCCCTTGTCGTTGAATCTTTGCCACATGTCTGATATAATCTTCGTAACTACAATGTTAAACAGCGGCTTCGAGATTAAACACGTCAGAAAGACAATCGAGATGTTCGAGTCGCAGGAAGATGAAATGCACAAGGTCAAAACGGTATTCACCCGCGTTAACCCCTTCACTGAAGAAGAACGCCGCAAGATTTCCGACAAGCTCGGCTATCCGGTCGACGTGATGATTCCCAACGAATACCGCATGATTTCCATAGCTAACAGCGGACGTCTGTCGCGCGGCTTGCCGGCAGATACTCTGTTAATGAAAACTATAAGTGATATGGCTGACAAGGTTATTGCAGGAGGGAGGTAGAGAGCTTGGCAATCTTCGTGGCGTTGTTGTGCGCGTTGATGACGTTTATAATAACGATTCTGCTAGTGCTTTACGTCAAAAGAATTCAAAGCGTCAACGTGTTGTACCGCCTGCGCCGCCACAATGTCGGTGATAATAAGGTTCAGGAAAAAGAGCCGCTAGCTCGCCGAGCCTACCAATTCATTAAGAAATTGGCAAGACCTTTCTCCGCCTGGGATTTCTCCAGAGGTTTGGACGTTAAACTCCGACAAGCAGGCATTCCGCTTTACGGCGCGGAATTCGTTATTGTCGCGATTGTCGGCGGAATCGTAGCAACAATCATATCTTATATAATAACGATGAATCTTTACACCGCGCCGCTGATAGGATTAGTTATTCCGCTTGGGCTGTGGACTACGCTGTCGATAATGACAAGGCGGCGGCGAACAGCTTTTACCGAACAGCTCGGCGATTGCCTGACAACCGTAGCAAACGCCCTGCGCGCCGGCTACAGCTTTCAACAGGCAATGGACGTGGTCGCAAAGGAAATGGAACCGCCGATTAGTACCGAGTTCGCACGAGTTATGACTGATATAACAATGGGCGTATCTTTGGAAGAGGCACTCGAACAGATGAACAAACGCGTCGGCAGTTCAGACTTCGATCTTGTAGTCACGGCGGTTTTGATTCAGCGCGAAATCGGCGGAAACCTCGCTCAAATCCTCGACACTATCAGCGACACAATCAACGAGCGCATCCGCATGAAACGCGAAACTAACGCTCTGACTGCGCAAGGAAGATTTTCTGCATGGGTGCTCATCGCCCTGCCGATTTTCATGGCGATCTTTTGCTGGACTTTCAATCACGATCAAATGTTGCTTTTCGTGACGGAAGAAATTGGACGCTATGCCATCATTATTGCGATTGTCTTGGAGATCGTCGGCTACATAGTTATTCAAAGAATTGTCGACATCGAGTACTGATTTTACGAAGCTTTGAATCGATTTGACGTGACAGGTTGAGTCGTCAAGGAGATAAATATTTTTCTTAATCTAGGGATGGAGGAGATTCTCTTGTTGATGTATATCAAAGGTTTGGTTCAAAAAATTAAGTCCTCTGAAAAGGGGCAAGGCATGGTTGAGTACGCACTCATTATTGCTTTCGTCGCGGCAATCGCTATTTTCGTCCTCAGCAACGAAGGTCTCGGCGGGGCTATTGGTTCGGCATTTGAAAATGCAAGCACCATGATAGACAGTGCCAATAACGTCGCAACTCAGATGGCTGAAGGCAACTAAGATTAGTGCTTAACCGCGCTTGCGTTCGTCAATCGGCGACAATCAAAATGAACGTTTGAAACGTCAGAAAACTCTAATAGCTTCCGAATCGTGGGAGCTTTTTTTTTAGGAAAAGAGCTTGTAAACGTTGGAATTTTCTTTTAAAATATCTTCAAAACGAGCGGAAATATCTTGAACAGAAAAGAGGTGAAAGGCGCGGAAAAGCAATTAGGTGGATAGGTTAATAGGTGGATAGGTGGATAGTAATTAACTGACAACCTGACAACCTGACAACCTAACAACCTGACAACCTGACAACCTAACAACCTAACAACCTGACAACCTAACAACCTAACAACCTGACAACCTAACAACCTGACAACCTAACAACCTAACAACCTAAAGCCGCGCTGATTCTTATGAGAAAGCAAAGAGGACAATCCGCTGTAGAATTCGCTCTCATGGCACCGATTATTTTTCTGCTGATTTTCGGTATGATTTACGGCGGAATCATGTTCATGGATTACCTTAACTTCAATAACTTTGCCCGCACTGTCGCCCGCGAAGTCTCTTTGACAACCGACACTACTGAAAGAAAACGGCTAGTAGATAAGTATAACAAATACAAAGACATGGCGGCGGGCGTCTATTTAGTTACGGTCGAAGTTAAGGACGACAACGAAGACGTAACTGTTACAATCAATTTCTCAAGAAAAGAATCGTTCCTTATGATGCCCAAAGAATTTAACATAGTCTACAGCATGAAACTTGAAGAGGCGGATACAACTTGACGAGGTAATCAGACCAAAACTTTAATAAAGAGGAGTGAAAATTTTAATGCCAAGACCACTGTCATTGCTCGAAAGATTGGGCGGTATAACGCAAGATCCAGATAAGCCCGCGCCCGAACCAACCCACATATCAAAAACCGAACTCAAAGCAAAGCAAAGAGAACAAGAACAAGAAGCTCAAAAACCAACTTACACGGAAAAACAAATCAAGCAGGAACGCGAAGCACCAATCGAGGCGTCGGCATTCGTGGGAAGACGCGCCGTCACGTCGAGAAATGATGTCATGCAGGAATTAAAACTGGCCGTTCACCGCAGAATTGTCGACGAAATGACGCCCGACGAACAAGCAACCTTAGTTCGCGGCGAAGAGGCTAGGGAACAAATAAGAAATATTATCGGCGTCTATGCCTCTCGCGAATTGGCGGAAAGTCCCTATACGATGTCACGCGGCGAAAGGATTCAACTTGTCGACGACATTAGCAACGAACTGCTCGGCTTGGGACCTTTGGAGCCGCTGTTAAAAAATGACAACATCACCGAAGTTATGATAAACGGCCCGCACCAAATTTTTGTCGAGCAATACGGCAAGCTCAAAATAACGGACGTGCGCTTTTACGACACCGCGCATTTGATGGGTATCATTGAGCGCATTTTGACGCCGTTAGGTCGTCGCGTCGATGAAGGCTCGCCGCTGGTCGACGCCCGCCTTGCTGACGGCTCCCGCGTCAATATAATTATCCCGCCGCTATCTTTGGTCGGTCCCGTCGTCACAATCCGTAAATTTTCTAAAAAAGCTTTGACGATAAACGACTTGATAAAATTCGGCACGCTAAGCAGAGATATGGCGGTTTTCCTTGAAGCTTGCGTTCAAGCGCGGCTGAATATTTTGGTATCGGGCGGCACGGGTTCGGGCAAGACGACAACTTTAAATGTGCTCTCGTCATTTATCCCCGAAACTGACAGAATAGTTACTATTGAGGACGCCGCCGAATTGCGACTGCAGCAAAATCATATCGTGACGCTTGAGGCGCGACCAGCAAACTTGGAAGGGCACGGCGCGATAACAATTCGCGACTTAGTTAGAAATGCTTTGCGTATGCGCCCCGATAGAATTATCGTCGGCGAGGTTCGTTCGGGCGAGGCTCTCGACATGCTCCAGGCTATGAATACCGGTCACGACGGCTCCTTGACGACCGCCCACGCCAATACGCCCCGCGACGTTTTGAGCCGCCTTGAAACGATGGTTTTGATGGCGGGCATGGAATTACCTGTTCGCGCCGTCAGGACGCAAGTTTCCTCCGCGATTGATTTAATCATTCAGCAGGCGAGAATCCGCGACGGCACAAGAAAAATCACACACATAACCGAAGTGCAAGGCATGGAAGGCGATACGATTATTTTGCAAGATTTGTTCCGCTACGTTCAGGACAGCATAGACAATAACGGAAAATCTGTTGGGCACTACGAGTCTATGGGACTTTCGCCGATGTTCATGGACAAATTCCATATGAATGGCGTTGAATTGCCGACTTCATTTTTCGGGACGAGGTGAGGTTTATGATTATAGCACTTGCCGCTATAAGTTCGTTTTTATGGTTTATATTTCTTGTCATTCTTTTCCGCTTAAAGCAAACACCGGAGGCGCAGTTACGCAAAAGGCTAAACGCGATGATTGACGAGGCGGAAGGCAGTCGCGCACCCAAGCTGAAAAAAAATGCTACCCCGACGGCAATAAGGGTAAACGAAGGCGTCCCGCAAATAATTATTCAACAGCCGCGCGAAGCTCTCTACGACCGAATTGTTAAGCCGCTCTTGACTTTACTTGAAGAGCGTTTGCAAAAGCTCGCGCCCGCCGCAATCAGAGAGCAAATCGAAGATAAACTTTTCCGCGCAGGCAAATTGGGTACATGGAGCGTCGCGCGCTTGGCAACGGTCTGGCTGATATCGATTGCCTTATTTGCCGCCGCTACATTGCTTATTCTTTACTATCGACCGGGCTTTAATCCCGCGCAACGAATTTTGATTGTCGGCTTGGGATTATTCATGGGCGCGGCGATTCCGTTTGCCGTGTTGAACTCGAAAATTCGCCAGCGGCAAAAAGCTATTCGCAAGCAGCTACCCGAATTCTTAGACATGCTTTGTGTCAGCGTGCAGGCAGGCTTATCTTTCGACGGCGCGATTTCCAAAATGATTAAGCGCATGAAAGGGCCGCTCATTGACGAATTTCAGCGAATGCAACACGACGTTAGCTTGGGCATGACGCATCAATACGCTTTGACGAATTTAGCTAAGCGTTGCGACTTGGAGGAGGTTTATTTGTTCACAACCTCGATAATTCAAGCGGAAAAGCTCGGCACAAGTATGACGCGAACTTTAAAAGTGCAGGCGGATAACATGCGCGACCGACATAGGCAACGCGTAAAGACTGAGGCAATGAAAGCTCCGGTCAAAATTCTTTTCCCGATGGTTATATTTATTTTCCCGTCGATGTTCGTTGTATTGCTTTTCCCCGCAATTTATACTCTTATACAAAATCTCGGCAATAAGTGATTGCTAGGGATTGAACTAATCCCTGATTGGATAAAATTATGGAATTTAACAAGGGCATTAGAGCCAAACTTTTTTTCTTTTTTGTGATAATGGGTGCCATACCGTTTATCATTCTGATTATCGCCAGCGCACTCAATACAATTTCCGAAATGGAAGAATCCGTCAGGCAAAACAACAAGCTCCGAAATTCTATCATCTCCGAACACGTCAGCGCACTCATTGAAGTTAATCAACACGTCCTGCGCTCGCTCTCTTTGAATCCGCAAATTATTAACTACGTTCAATCGCCCACAGAATCTCAACGCGAAAACATTGCCAAACTTTTGAACGAGACGAACGCAATTTTTGACGACGAAAACCTTATGGCCTTGACGGGGGCTGACGGCTGGCAGCTCTTCCGCACGGATGGCGCAACTTGCGTCAACCTCAAAAAACGCCAGCACTTTCAAGAGGCGATGAAGGGCAGAAGTTTTGTCTCGGATATTATTTCCAGCATGGCGACCGGCAAAATGATTATCGTAATGGAAGTGCCGGTTTTCGATTCCCAAAAAAAACCCGTCGGCATGGTGCAAAGGAATTTCGACCTTACAGCCCTGCAGGATTTCGTTGAGGAGTTCGACGACGATGAGACCAGCATTATTGTTATGGACAGGACTGGGCGCGTTATCGCCAACTCCGATAACATTGTCCGAGCCGGTTCCGAATACGCCATTGACAACAGCTACAAATTTATTCTCGACCGCATTTATAATAGTACGGGCGTTCTTCGCGTTGACATTAACGAGGTTGATTGCCTGGCGACTTACTCGCGAAATTTTGAAACGGGTTGGATGATTGTAACCATTCGCCCCTATCATTACATTTGGGACCAAGCTTACGACAAGGCGGTCAAGGCGGTTATTTTCGGGCTGGTTATGTTGTTCGTAGGGACTTTGGCGGCTTATCTGTTGTCGGTGAGAATCTCCAAGCCGATTATCCAAATGACTAATGCCGTTGATGAAATTGTCAGCGGGAATACTTCCATTAACAAAGTCGAAGTCAATAGCGACGACGAGTTGGGACAAATGGCGGCGGCGTTCAACAAAATAAAATCTGACCGCGACGCCTTCCAACTTGAATCGGAGCTTGATAAACTCACCGAGCTTTTCAACAAAAAGACTATGGAAAACCTCTGCAAGATGAAACTAAAGACTTTCAACGAGAATGAGAACGCGAATATTTTCATGGCGTTTTACGTGATTGACCTCGACCACTTTAAGGAAGTCAATGACCTTTTGGGGCATCAATTCGGCGATAAAGTTTTAGTTGAGTTTGCAAAGGGCTTGAAGAAAATTTTCCGCCCGAACGATTGCATAGGGCGATTTGGCGGCGATGAATTTGTTGTAATCGTGGACAGCCTGCCCAATATGGAAGTTGTAATTCGTAAGGCCGAGCAGATTAAGCAGATAGCGTTCAATTTGTCGTTAGAAGGGAAGTCGCGCTTTGTGACGGCGAGCATTGGCATTGCGATTGCTCCGCATAACGGGCGCGATTATGACAGCTTATTTGCTTCGGCTGACAAGGCGGTTTATCACGTCAAGAACAGTGGCAAGAATGGATACTATTGCGAGCTGTTCGATAAGCAAGCAGAAAACGAAGATTAAAAAAGAGCCGACAACCTGCCGGCTCTAAATTTTTGCAAGTGATGATTCAGTTAAAAATGTTGTGCTTAACTCTGTCGTGCTCTTCGGATTTTTTAGCGTCATTCCAGCGGTCGGTCGTCCCGACCAGATACCCTGTTATACGTCTAATGCGCTCAAATTTTTCTCCGCGAGCAGTGTAGCTGACATCGACAAAGCCATCTTCGCAAGCCTTAACGTTAATCGACTTGACAGGAACGGACGTGCGCTCGCGAACGTAAGCCAGATAATTTGCGGCCTCTTCGCGGGTGGCGTCGTCAATGCCGGCGAAATTTACTTTTACGCTGTCGACAATCATAAGCAATCACTTCCTCAGGTCAATTTTTTTATCATCAGGCAAATCGAGCGTGCGAATCGGGAACGGAATATTAATGCCCTCTTCGCGATAGCGTTTCGTAATCGCCTTAATGAATTCGTGTTTAAGCAGATATTGATTAGTGAACGTCTGCACATGCAAAACCGCGTTGAAGTCAATCGACGAGTCGTTGAACTTTTGGAAGCGGACGACCGGCGCGAGTTTATTTATATCGACGCCGTTTTCATTGAATAGCGGTTCGTAGCCGTCGATTTTAATTTGGAGTTCGCGAGCAACTTCGACCGTCACGCGCTCAACGTGCTCAAGGTCGCTATCGTAGGAGACGCCGATTGGCACGACCAAAATAATATCATCGCGCGGTTGAGAGTAATTTGACGTAACGGCATTGGCGATAACTTTGTTGGGAATGACAACGACGCTGCCTTCATTGGGCGGCATAACCGTTATAAATCGCCAGTTTATGTCGATAATGCGTCCTTCGTCGCCGGTGGAAAGTCTTATGTAGTCGTTGACGCGAACTTGTTTGGAGACCATGAGCAGCACTCCGGTAAAAATATTTTCCAGCGGCTCTTTTACGCCCATAGCAATCGCCACACTGCCGAAACCCATAGCCGCCATAATCGGCGCGATTGAAATATTGAAGTAATCTAGTATAATCAGTGCGCCCGATACATAAATTGCCGCGCGAAAAATCGTATCAAGCAAAGTCGATTGCGTCATGTCGCTTGAATCCGAAAATTTCAGGCGGATAAAGCCCGACAGCGTCCGCTCAATGACTCGCGTTATCGAAAAGACTATCATTGCGAACAGAATATAGGAAAAAAGTTTTTCGAGCGCGGCGGGCATATCGGAAGTCGTGACGCTCCAATAAAGCCCGATAACGATGGATAAGTAAATCGGGACGCCGCGCATTGCTCGGAAGAAAATTTCCATTATCTCCGACTCGGTCGACTTGACGTGCTTTGCAAGTTTCTGCGTCAACATTCTGTTAAGCATGACGCCCACACAGAACGAAAATACTAGGATACACGCGGGGATAATTAACTTTTCCCCAAGTGCCAGCCAATCAATATTTTTAAAATAATCCAAACAGAAAACCTCCTAAAGGCAATGCGTAATGCCTAATGCGTAATGCGTAATGAAAAAACATTACATAGAAAGGACTTGATACTATGGAAATCTTAATTGCGGGCGAGCGGTTGAGATTGAGACGCGCCACGCTCGACGATTTGAATTATATCATGAAGTTGCAAGCCGCTCCAGAAAATTTGAAATTCATTGTCCCGTTCGACGAAAATTATCACCGCAAAAATTTTACCAGCGCGGATAAAATGGACGTTATCGCCGAAGAGATTTTGACCGGCGAGCGCGTCGGCTATTTCATGCTTAGGAAATTGGATACGCCCTGCGCGGAGTTCACGCACGTTATCATTGACAAGAAAGGTCGCGGGTACGGGCGCGAGGCTTTCAAACTTCTGCTCAAGTGGGCGTTCGAGATTAAAAATTTTCATCGCATCTGGATTGATTGCAAGGATTATAATTCTGTCGCGCTCCACCTTTATGAAAGTCTCGGCTTTGTCCGCGAAGGTCTTTTGCGCGAAATTCTTTTGACAAACGGCGTCTACGAAAATTTATTTGTGCTCGGTATGCTCGACCGCGAATATAAAAGGGACAAGGGGTAAGGGAAATGGGAAAAGCGAGGTTTAAAGGTTTAAATCTTTTCCCTTTTAAACTAGCTTATCCCTTATCCCGTATCCCTTGTCCCTAATTATTTCTTACACCGCTTTAGCCAAATCCTCGCCGAGTTTGCGACAATCTTCAAGCGCGTCGTCGTCGGGAGCATTTTCAGCTATAACGTTGCCGACAAATTTCGCGCCGGCCTCTTTAGTGCGCTCGCTCCAATTTTCCATCCAAATGCCGCCGCCCCAGCCATAGCTACCGAACAAGCCAACCGGAACGCCGTTAAGTTTCGCTTCGGCTTCGGTGAAGAACGGCTCGAAAGATTCTTCTTCCAAAACCTCATCGCCCATAGCCGGGCAACCGAAAAGGAATCCGTTATAATCAGCCATGTCGCTCGCGTTGAATTCGTCGACTTGGAAAATTTCAACGTCAGCACCCGCCGCCTTTGCGCCTTCGGCTACGGCGTTCGCCATTTCCTCAGTATTGCCGGTGCCGCTCCAGAACACGACCGCGATTTTACTCATTAAAAATCCCTCCAAAAAATTTTTACCTAAACACGTACATATTAACATAGCCGCCTTAATTACGTCAACAAATAATTGCGTAAAGCCCGAATCGGTTGTATAATCTTTTTAATTCAGATTTAACTTTGGAGGGCGATTGTATGCGAGACCTACTCAAGAGAATGCACGACTGGATGGCGCGATATATGAAAAGTTTTTATTCGGACGACGCGGAAGTTCAGCAGGGGATTTTGATTAAGGAAAAGCATACGGGCTACGTTACAGCGAATTGCGTTGAGCTAGCGAAGTTTTTAAAGTTGTCGACGCATGACAGCGAGCTTGCGGAAATTATTGGGCTGTTCCATGATGTCGGACGCTTTCGCCAGTACAGCATTTACAAAACTTTCAACGACGCCGACTCCGAAGATCATGCCGACCTTGCTTTGAAAGTCATTGACGAATTGGAATTTTTCAACGAGTTATCCGCGCAGGATTATGACGTTTTGAAGTTCGCGATTCAGAATCACAACAAAAAAGTTATCGCGCCGTGCGAGGACGAGCGGAAAATTTTATTTGCCAAGCTGATTCGCGACGCCGACAAGTTAGATATTTATCGCGTGTTGGAACCGTTCCTTGCGCAGGCTAATGCCGATAAAATGCCGAAGTTTATCAAGGGCAAGGCGCGTCCCGACATCAGCCCCGACTTTGTAGAAAATTTCGTGACGGGCAATCAAGCTGACTACAGAAAAATTCGCACCAATGGCGATAGGAAAATTGTTCGCCTCATGTGGATTTACGACATAAATTTTTCTTGGACTATGCAAAAAATTGTTGAGCGCGGCTACATTGATAAAATTATTTCAAACCTCCCTATGGACGAGCGCGTTGCCGAAGGCGTTCGCCGCTTGAAACTTCATGTCGAGGAGAAACTCAAAAATTAAGTGAGGTGTCTAAGATGTCAACAGAAGAAAATAAAATTGAAAAGTTAGACGAGCGTGTTTCCAGTTTAGAAAGACAAGTTGCAACGGTTGCGACTAAGGTTGATATGTTTATTTTGGAAGCACAGCAGCAGCGTGAGGATATGCGACGTTTGCAAGACCGGCAAGACGAAGAACGCCGCAAGCACGATGCCGAAATGAAGGAAATGAATAAAAAGATTGATGAAAACTTCCAAACATTGTTGAAACAAATTCACACTAATTTTATCCAGACAATGTTGGGCGTCGGAGCGATTATGGCGGCGATTGGCGGCTTGATTATCGCGGCGTTAAAATAATTTCGTCATAAAAACTTTAAAGGGGTTTTGATATGATAAACTTTGTACAGCAGGAAATTGAAAACGATTTGAAGGCGGGCAAGTACACCAACGGTATTCACACGCGCTTTCCGCCGGAGCCGAATGGCTATTTGCACATCGGGCACGCGAAGTCGGTTTGCTTGAATTTCGGACTTGCGCTCCATAACGGCGGGCTTTGTAACTTGCGTTTCGACGACACTAACCCCACTAAGGAGGACGTTGAGTTTGTCGATTCGATTCAAGAGGATATTAAATGGCTCGGCTTTGATTGGGGCGACAGGAAATTTTTCGCGTCGGATTATTTCGGCAAGTTTTATGATTATGCGGTCGAATTGATTCGGCGCGGGCTGGCTTACGTCGACGACCTTAGCGCGGAAGAAATCAGAGCTTATCGCGGCACGTTGACTGAACCAGGCAAGGAAAGTCCCTATCGTAATCGCAGCGTCGAAGAAAATTTAGATTTGTTCACGCGCATGAAGAATGGCGAGTTCCCTGACGGCTCAAAAGTTTTGCGCGCTAAAATCGATATGGCAAGCCCTAATATAAATATGCGCGACCCCGTCATTTATCGGATTACGCGGTCAACTCATCATCACACCGGCGACAATTGGCTGATTTATCCCATGTACGATTTCGCGCACCCGCTCGAAGACGCGATAGAAAATATTACGCACTCGGTCTGCACGCTCGAATTTGAAGACCATCGCCCGTTTTATGATTGGCTACTGGATTCTTTGGGCTTCGACCCGAACACGCGCCCGCGCCAAATTGAATTCGCGCGCCTCGACTTGACTAACACCATTACTAGCAAAAGAAAACTCCGCCAGCTCGTCGAAGAAAATTACGTTCGCGGCTGGGACGATCCGCGTATGCCGACTTTGTGCGGACTTAGGCGCAGAGGTTTTACTCCAGCGGCGATTCGCGATTTTTGCGAGAGAATCGGCGTCGCCAAAAGTAACAGCGTTGTCGATATTTCTATGCTTGAACATTGCGTCCGCGAAGACTTGAACGAAAACGCCGGCAGGGTTATGGCGGTGCTCGACCCGTTGAAAGTTGTTTTGACTAACGTCGATGAAAATTCCGTTGAATACTTGACAGCGGAGAATCACCCTAAACGCGGCGGCAGTCGCTTTGTCCCGTTCACGAGGGAAATTTTCATCGAGCGCGATGACTTCATGGAGGACGCGCCTAAGAAATTTTTCAGGCTCAAGCCCGGCGGCGAAGTCCGACTTAAACACGCTTATATTATTAAGTGCAACGAGGTTATCAAAAATTCTGCGGGCGAGGTCGTCGAGCTGCGTTGCACAATCGACCCGACTTCCAAATCGGGTGGCGCGACGGCAGGACGCAAAATCAAAGGGACGATTCATTGGGTCAGCGCGAAATTTGCCCTGCCCGCCGAAGTCAGACTTTACGACTACCTTTTGACGACCGACGCGCAAGGCAATCTGCCCGAAGATTTTATAGCCGCGCTCAATCCCAATTCGTTAATCGTCAAGCAGGCGTTGATTGAACCTTCCGTTCGTTGGACGGGCACGGGCACTCATTATCAATTTTTGCGGCTGGGCTATTTCGTCGTCGACCCCGACACCACCGCTGATAAATTGGTTTTTAATCGCGTCGTGGGCTTGAAGGATACATGGGCTAAAGTTAAGGGACAAGGGTAAAGGGAAAAGGGAAAAGAGAAAAGAGAAAAGTCTTATCCCTACTTTTCCCTTCTCCCATCTCCCTTTTCCCTTAAAAATTGGAGGTGATAACTTATGCCGAAAATCCCGCGCGGCTTGACCGATAAGGACATGATAAAAAATTACGTCGAAGAGGAGACGATTGAACAGCAACTCATAACCGCCGCTAAGAAGGCCGAAAAACTCCGCTTGGTCGCAGAAGCTGAAGCTCCACCCGCGCCGCTCGCCAAAGCAGGTTTTACGCCCGAACTTACTGACAAACTCGGCAGGGAATTGCTCGCGCTGAAAATCGAACTGTCAAACGCGGGCGTTAAAAGCTACAACTTCAAAATAAAACGCGACGGCGAAAAAATTACTCTGACCGTCACGGATAAAAAACTTTTTTGAGGGGAAGGTAAGTTAATGGAAACTATGACGATTGTGGCGATTGTGATTTTCATAACCGCCTACGCGCTGATAATTTCCGAAAAGGTACACCGTACAGTTGTCGGACTTTTCGGCGCGATGCTGATGATTCTTCTGGGAATCATCGACCAGGAAACCGCAGTGCATCATATCGATTTTAACACAATCGGACTTTTAATGGGCATGATGATTGTCGTAAACATCACGAGTGAAACCGGCCTGTTCAACTTCTTAGCAATCTGGTCGGCTAAGAAAGTCAAGGCGCAACCGGTCGCGCTACTCGTCGCGCTGAGTACTTTGACTGCTGTTTGCTCCGCGCTCCTCGATAACGTTACGACCGTCCTTTTAACCGTGCCGATAACTTTCAATATCGCCGCGCAGTTGAAATGCGACGTGAAACCATTCCTAATGGCGCAAATTGTCAGCTCGAACATCGGCGGCACTGCAACTCTTATCGGCGACCCGCCAAACATTATGATTGGCTCGGCGGTCGGCTTGAGCTTCGGTGACTTCGTGCTGAACATGACGGGCGTCTCGATTCTTATTTTTATCGTAACTGTTGGGCTGTTAGTTATGATTTACAAGAACGACTTGCACACCAAACCCGAACTCCAAGATAAAGTCATGCGCCTCAACGAACACGAACAAATTACCGACCATACACTTTTGAAAAAATGCCTGTTCGTTTTGGCGATAACTATTAGCCTGTTCGCGTTTCACGGAATGCTCGGACTTGAATCGGCGACGGCGGCTCTTACCGGCGCAAGTTTGTTACTTTTGATAACTTTCCACCGCAACGAGGAAATGATTGCCAAAATGCTCAGCAAAGTCGAATGGCTTGCAATATTCTTCTTTGGCGGGCTGTTCATCTTAGTCGGCGCGTTGGTCGAG
Organism: uncultured Selenomonadales bacterium; assembly: GCA_947307055.1. Classification (GTDB taxonomy): domain Bacteria; phylum Bacillota; class Negativicutes; order Selenomonadales; family Selenomonadaceae; genus Quinella. Next base: position 20,477 of record CAMZHX010000020.1, read on the forward strand.
ACCGGCGTTATTAAAATGTTGGCGCAAGAGGCTATGGAAATTACCAAAGGCGACCTGACTTTTACCGCGATAGTTATCATTTGGATGAGCGCGATTGCTTCAGCGTTTATCGATAACATTCCGTTTGTCGCGACGATGATTCCGTTGATTAAAGACATGGGCGCAATGGGCTTGACGAATCTCGACCCGCTTTGGTGGAGTTTGGCTTTGGGCGCGTGCTTGGGCGGTAACGGTACTTTAATCGGAGCAAGTGCAAATGTCGTCGTGGCGTCTATGGCGGCTCAACGCGGGCGCGCAATTTCGTTTATCGGCTTCATGAAAGTTGCCTTCCCGCTAATGATTCTCTCCATAATCATTTCAACCGCTTACGTTTACTTCCGTTATCTGTAAGAAATTTTTCTGGTCGGCAAGCTCTACGGAGCTTGTCGGCCAATTTTTTTGGAGGTCATCATGAAGATTTATCCAAACACAAAAATTTATATCATTTGCCCAGGCAATTATAATTCGGGCGGTCCAGAACTTTGTCATCAACTCTGCTCGCAACTGATTCAATTTGGTGTAGATGCTCGCATGGTTTACATTGAAAAACAAAATTTCAACGGCGGCGACCCCGTTCACGATTTTTATAAGAAATATCACTTACCTTATACTTTTGAAGTCGAAAACGCTGAACAAAATGTTTTAATCGTTCCGGAGTACTTCAGCGAATATCTTTATATTTCCGAAAAAATTCAGCGCGTCCTTTGGTGGATGAGTGTTGACAATTATATCAAAATCATAACTCAATCAATCAATGCTATTCGTTTAAATCCTTTGTCCAGACCCATGCCGAAATTTTTTTATTTTGGCAAGGGCGACGATGATTTAATTCACTTTGTGCAATCGGAGTATGCGCGGCAATTCGTTAAGCTCAATGGCATAGCGGACGATAAAATTTATTCGGTCGGCGATTATCTCAATCAAACTTTTCTACGTCGTGCCGCGCAGGTTGATTTGAGCTACAAAGAAAATATCGTCGCTTATAATCCCAAAAAAGGCTTTGAAATCACAAAACAGCTTATCAAGCTCGCGCCCGATATTGATTGGCGACCGATTCAAAATATGACGCCCGAACAAGTTCAGGAGCTTTTATCAAGGGCGAAAATTTATATCGACTTCGGTAAACACCCAGGCAAAGATAGAATCCCTCGCGAGGCGGCAATTTCGGGTTGCGTCGTCATAACCGGCAAACAAGGCGCGGCCGCTAACAATATCGATATAAATATCCCCAATGAATTCAAATTCGACGAAAAATCGACCACTCCAATCGAAATCGTTAATAAAATTCGCTATGTCTTTGAAAATTTCCCTGACGCTTATAAAAAACAAGAAAATTATCGCGCTCGCCTCCTAAATGAACAAAAACAATTTACTAAACAAGTTTTTAACGCCTTCGCAGTGAAAAATCTTCCTCCGCCAACCGTCGCATTCGTTCAAGGCGTCAACGAGAATTCTTTTCTGCTCGCTCAAGAACTTTTTCAAAGTAAAGAGCTTCAACCGCGCTTTATCGTTGATGATTTGCTCGCTACAACTAATATTTCCGATAAACTCATCTTGCGCGAACAAAATCGTAATTATTTGCGCCTCAATGAAGCTTTTATCGAAATTATCACTCGCAATGACGCAAAATTCCTCTATCACGAGGGCAGAATTAAAATTTTCGCACTACTCAACCCAAATAATAACGATTTTGCCGAGCTTACAGACTTTTACGAGGCAAAAACAGAGGATATTTTAATTTATGAACTTAATAGCTGAAAATATCTCCGTAACTATCGGCGGGAAACAAATTTTACAAAATGTAAGCTATAAATTCGTTTCCGGTAAGCGTACCGCGATAATCGGTCCTAATGGAGCAGGTAAATCCACTCTTTTAAAGGTTTTGTGCCTGCTAATCGAAAAATTTTCGGGCGTCGTAACTCTAAACGGTAAAAATATCCGAAATATCGGTAGTAATCTCTCAAAAATTATCGCAATACTCCCCCAAGAACGCGATGCACCGCAAGATATGACCGTTCGTCAATTAGTTTCGTTCGGTCGCTTCCCTCATAGAAAATTTTTCGGCGGAGAATCAAAAATCGATTCAGATGCAATTAAAAATGCCCTCGAACTCACAAAATTAACCGATTTTGAAAACCGGCAAGTAATTTCTCTGTCCGGCGGCGAAAAACAACGCGCTTGGCTCGCTATGACACTGGCTCAACAACCAAAAATCTTGCTTCTAGACGAACCAACAACCTATTTGGACATCGCGCACCAACTCGAAGTCATGGAAATCATTTCAAACGTCAATAAAAAGTTTTCCACAACAATTATTATGGTTCTGCACGATATAAATCACGCTCGACTATATAGCGACCACGTTTTGATTGTAAAAGATAAAAAAATTTTCGCTTCCGGCGACCCAATTAAGATTCTTTCCCCTAAAACTCTGGAAAATGTCTTCAATGTCGCCGCCGATACCTTCATTAACGCAAATGGTAACGAAATTATCTTCCCAATCAAGGTTTTAAAGTAATTTTTTTAAATTTCGGAGGTCATTATGAGTAAATTTGAATTTGAATTCACAGATAACGTTATGTACGTTAAAGGAGTCGGTCCCAGACGCGCCGCATCGCTTGAAAAATTGAATATCTTCACAAAATACGACCTGCTGACCCATTATCCGCGCACTTACGATAATCACAGCAACTTAAACAGGATTTGCGACATTTTCGAGGGCGAAAGCGTCGTACTTGTCGGGAAAATTTTTAACATCACGTCACGCGAGGCGCGCAACTTGACGATTATCAACGCCTACCTGCAAGACGATTCGGGCGTCATTCAGCTGACTTGGTTTAATCAAAAATATCTGCTGACAAAACTTCGCGACGGTATGCGTCTTATGGTTATCGGCAAAACTAAGTTCGATAGGTGGTCGGGACGCCTCGCAATGAGCCAAATTCAAAGTTTCACGATACTCGACGCGGACGAAGAGCCAGAATTGGGAATTATGCCCGTGTACGCCTCGACCGCTGCAATTAGTCAAAAAATTTTCCGCACAGCAATGAAAAATCTTCTTTCGCAAATGCCAAAGCTTACAGAAATCCTTCCGCAAGAAATTTTGCGCGAACAAGATTTAATTTCGCTTGATGAGGCAATGCGGGCAATTCATTTTCCAAAAAATTTGGCAGAACTCGACGCGGCAAGACGCCGTTTGGCTTTCGACGAACTATTTTTGATTCAATGCGGACTTATGCTAATCAAGCGGCAAACTCAAGACGAAAGATTAGGCATAAGTCACAAAAAAAATGGCAAACTTGTCAAATCTGCGCTTGCAAAGTTGCCATTCGAGCTAACTAAAGACCAAAAAAAAGTTTTCCGCGCAGTCGTCAAGGATATGGAAAGCAAATTGCCAATGCGAAGGCTGGTTCAAGGCGATGTTGGCTCCGGCAAAACGGCAGTCGCTATGCTCGCGCTAGTTAAAACAGTCGAAAGCGGTTTTCAAGGGGCGTTCATGGCTCCAACAGAAATTTTAGCGGTTCAGCACTACGAAAAATTTTCTGCTTTGCTCGGCGACTTGGGAATTCGCATCGGACTTCTAAGCGCGAAAATTACACGCTCCAAACGCTTAAAAGATGACATTTACCAAAAAATTTCGGCGCACGAAGTAGATATAGTAATCGGGACGCACGCGCTGATTCAAGAGGGCGTACAATTCGCCAAACTTGGATTAGTCGTCACGGACGAACAACATCGCTTCGGCGTGAATCAACGCTCGGAACTTGAAAAAAAATCGGATACGCTGCCAGATATGCTCGTCATGACCGCAACGCCAATCCCGCGCACAATGACTTTGACTGTTTACGGCGATTTAGACGTTTCCGTAATAAAAGAATTGCCGCCGGGACGAAAACCTATAAAAACTGTCGTAAAAAATATTCGCGGGCGGAAAAATGTTTACGATTTCGTTCGGACGGAAATTTTAGCGGGGCGGCAAGCTTACGTGGTGTGTCCGCTGATTGAACGTAGCGAATCCGAACTGCTCGCCGATATTGAACCCGCCGAAGAAATTTTTAACATGCTAAGAAAAGGAATTTTCAGCGATATACCTTGCGCGCTCCTGCACGGCAAAATGACTCCGCGCGATAAAGATGAGATTATGGAAAAATTCCGCGACGGCGAAACTAAACTGCTCGTTTCAACTACCGTTATTGAAGTCGGCGTCGATGTGCCCAATGCTAGCGTTATGGTCGTCGAATACGCGGAAAGATTCGGGCTGGCGCAACTTCATCAACTGCGTGGGCGCGTCGGGCGTGGTGCCGCAAAATCTTACTGCATTTTGATTTCAGATAGCAAAAATGACGTTGCAAAGGCGCGCCTCGAAACTATGGAGACCACTAGCGACGGCTTCAAGCTCGCTGAAGTAGATTTGAAACTGCGCGGTCCCGGTCAATTCTTCGGTGAGGCTCAACACGGCTTGCCTGATTTGAAAATCGCTGACGTGTTCCGCGATTTGGAAATTTTAATTCAAGCTCGCGACGCCGCAGAAAAATTCGTTACCGACGACGACAACTTGAACTACTTCGCAAATTTGCGGCAAAATCTCGCGCTAGCTTACGGCGATAAGTTCAATCAGATTATCGCCAACTAAAATAGCCCCGTCGAAACGCTCGGCGGTTTTTTTTTGGTCGTTTTTTCTGTCCCATATACGTTCATTTATGAATTTGTAGCCGCCTGAAATAGATTTGAATTCTTTTTCGCGAGACTTTTCAATGTCTAAATCAATAAAAATTTTCTTGACAGTCTATTTTTTTTTATAATGATTTCGTAAAGCCCGTTTTAGGCAAAAAAATCCCCTGCGCATTGCTGGGGATAAATTTTTTTATTGAGCGGTGGCTGTTAGGACGTTTAGATTACTTTCGGAAGAAATTGAGAACTTTATACCGGATTTTACGGTTGAAGCGGGCGAATTTTCAGCGGTTAGTTCGTTCATAAGTGCTTGCGGGTCGATTTCGGGCGAAAAACTTTTAACAAAAGCGGTAATGAACCAAATAGTGAAAAGAGATTCGTCTTTTTCTTCGGGAGTGGTGTAATAGAGGCTTAAAACTTTGAAATTGCCGTTATTAGGCTCAGTGAGACCGACCAAAGCGACTCTGTAATCGCCGAAAATGTTAGCGAAGGTATCGCCATTAGGTTTGCTGAAAATTTTGTAGTCATTTATCAAAAAAAGGTGCGCCATAGCGGAAACGTCATTAATTTGCATAGTTTCCTGGAGAATTGGGGTTATAATCCCGTTAAAATTCGTTTTTAGGGTTGAAACGTTTAGATTTAGGGTAGAATTAGTTTGGTTTGATTCGACATCGATAAAAATTTTGTTGAGTTGATCTTTGCTGAAGGAAACTGCCTCGACATGCGCGGAAATGACTAGCAAAACGAGCAAAATCGTTAAAAATTTCTTCATAACGCGCTCCTATTCGGCTACGGCGGTTATAATTTCCATATTTCCCTGCTCAGTGACGGAAAATTTAACGCCGTTTCTGACAGCGGACTGATTTTTTTCCAATTCGCCGAGCAATTCTTGAATATGTATTTGAGGGGAGATGCCTTGAACGAAAGCGTTGAAAATTAGCACGGTGACGACCATATCATTTTTATTTTCTGGCTTAGCGGAGAAGAAATTTAGGACTTTTAGATTACCGTTAGGGTCGATGGAACCGACAATAGCGACGTGATTCATAAAATTTTTAGCTAAGAAGTTACCGTTGTCGGTTTGGACGATAATTGGCTCTTTAATTATGAAAATTTCTTCCAAAGTTGGTGTATCGTCGCCTGCATTTGATTCTTTTATAAATTTTGTCATAAAATCGTTGAAATTTTTTTGAAAAGTGGGCGCGTCGAGATTTAGAGTTTTATTTTCTGTAGAAAATTGGGTCGTGATAGAAAACATTTGGTCGAATTGTTCTTGAGTCAGTTCAGCGGCGTAGATTTTGCTATTTGAGCAGATAATTAAGCAGATGAATAACGCTGTAAAGAAATTTTTCATGTAAATTATCCTTTCGAGGCGAGATAATCTTCTAAAATTTTACGTTTAGCGATTTTACCTGTAGAAGTGCGCGGAATTTCTTTAAGTTCGCGGAATTCGCGCGGAATTTTATAGAGGGCGAGATTTTTTTGGAGAAATTTTTTAAGTTCGGACTTATCGACGGTTGCGCCGTCCTGAACGTCGTAGAAACACGCGCCGACTTGCCCGCGCAATTTATCATCTACGCCGATAACGGCGGCGTCTTTAATGCCTTTGAACTGATAAACGACTTCTTCGACTTCGCGCGGGTAAATATTTTCGCCCATACTGATAATCATTTCCTTGATGCGGCTGACGATATAATAATAGCCGTCCGCGTCGACTTTTCCCACGTCGCCGGTATGGAGCCAGCCGTCTTTGTCGAGAGCCTCCGCCGTCGCCTTAGGATTATTCCAATAACCGAGCATAACTTGCCCGCCGCGCACTAAAACTTCGCCGACTTCGCCTTGAGGGACGATTTTTCCGTCTTCGTCGACCAATTTGACTTCGGTGCCTTTAAGGAGCTTACCGCAAGAGCCTTGCCGTTCTTCGCCGTGAGTGGTGAGGAAAACAGCGGGCGATGCCTCTGAAAGACCGTAACCTTCGGCGATTTTGCGATTAAATTTCTTATTGAACTCCTCGACGATTTTATCAGGGAGAGTGGTGCCGCCGCTCATGAAAAAACGGACGCTTTTGAAGTCTTCGGGCTTAGCGAGGCCGGTAACGAGCTTAAAAATAGACGGGACGATAATAATATCGGTGATTTTCTGTTCGCGAACCATATCGACCATATCTTTAGGCTTAAAAACGCGCATGACATCGAGTTCTGCGCCGCGATAGAAGGTATTGAGCACGACGCAAGTCCAACCGAAGCAATGATACATAGGCAGGACGCAAAGTACTTTACATTTGCTATGGCATTTGAAAACTTCGCATTGTTTAGTATTGCAGATGAGGTTTTTATGCGAAAGCATTGCGCCTTTAGGATTGCCGGTGGTGCCAGAGGTATAAATTATGACGCAGGGATTATTTTCGCTGAAGTCTGTTGGGAGTTCGGGAGCGTCGGCGGAAAAATTATCGGCGAAAGTTGCGATATTATGTTGAGTGACGGGAATTTTTTCGTCGAAAGTAATTTTTTCGTAAGTGAGCAAGTGTTTAATGCCAGCGTCCTGCAAAATGTAGGCGGTTTCGCGCGGGCTGAGCTGGAAATTGATAGGAACGTTGATTGCGCCGAGCGAAGCGGTTGCGAAGTAGGCGTAAACGAATTCTACGCTATTTCTGGAAAAAATTCCGACGCGGTCACCCGATTTGATTCCGATTTCGTGCAAGCGGTTGCGATATTTTTTAATACCGGCTTTAAGTTGAGCGTAAGTTATTTTTTGCCCCTCATCGACGACCGCAATATCATTTTCGCGCCCATTATTGATTATTTCGTGAACTAACAAAATATTTACCTCCTCAATTAAACGTTTGATTATTCATTAGCTTATAGAAAAGATTAGCCCATTGCCGCGCTACGACCTCTTCCGAAAATCTTTCTACACTTTTTGCGCAATTTGCCGCAAGTTTCTTTTGAAGAGCGGGCTCGGCAAAAATTTTTATAATTCTATCCGCCATCGCCTCAATGTCGTCAATCGGCACCAAGTAACCGTTTACGCCGTCTTTAATCATATCGCGCGGACCATAATGACAATCGAACGACACCACAGGACAATTATTTTGCAAACTTTCCTGAACGGCAAGGGAAAAACCCTCAAAAGCACTTGCGCAAATCGAGAGAGCGGCAGAAGAAAATATTTCCCCTATGTTGTCGCTGAATCCTTTAAATATTATCGAGTTTTTGAGATTAAGTTTATCAATTTTGGCTTGCAATTCCGTCCTCAAGGAGCCTGTGCCGTAGAAATGGAGTTGCGCTTGAGGAATTTTATCCGTAACGATTTTGAAAGCGTCGATAACTTTGCTATGACCTTTTTCGGGAGCAATTCGCCCGACCATCACCGCGAGCAGAGGATTAAATTTAACTTTGCCGACTTCAAAATGTTTAAGCGGGTGCGGAATCGTGCAGACATTGGACACGTAATAACGTTGCAAAATGTCATTTTCCTGTTGCTTAGTGCAAGTGACTATGGCGTCGACTTTGAGATTTTTATTCGTCAAATATTTGTAACGCCCTTTGGTCGGAGCCGTTAGCGGATTAAAATCGCCGACGACGTGCAAACTGTGCACTTGGTGAATGACGCGCACATTGTTGAGCCCCGCCGTTTTTATGTTGACATAAGCCGTATTCCATTCGGGCGTCCTGTCGCCTATCAGGAAATAATTCTTCTTCTTGTCGCGCAAAAGGTTGAAGAGAAAATGCGACAGCGCGTCTTCGAGGTTATTGAAAGTGTTCGTGACGACTCCTTCCCGATTCACAAGCTCCATTGAAATCAAAGTATTTTTGTCGTCAACAAGCTCGTAAGTTTTATGAATTGCAAGCGAGCCATCGGGGCGATAGTAGAAAGATTCGGTTACGCGGGACGTTTCAGGCTCCAAGTTTTGTCGGCGACTCAAAAAGCCGAGCATGTCATAAGTATCGCGCTGAAATTTTTTCCCCGCGTCGTTGAAGAAATTTACATAATTCAATTTCTGATTTTTCAGCGAGAAAATACAATACATTATTAACTTGCCGTCTCGCCGATATACTTTCCAATCCCTTTCTAGCCGTTCAATCGACCAACCTTCTTTCATTGGGCCGACTAAAATCTTGCGCGCCTTCTCGACATCGCGATTGATTTCTTGAAAATAATCGTACATGTTGTAAACGCGAACATCAAGCCCCAACTCGTCGCGATTGTCTAGGAGGTCGTTTTGATATTCGTTCGTGACAAAGCTAATATCAATGCCGAAGTATTTGCGAAACAATTTTGCGCGGCGAAATGCGGACTGCTCAATTCCGGGTGCCTTAGGTTTCACGGCGCGGAGCATGAAAAACATTTCGCCGTTATTAACTTTGAATTCGTTCTTGAAGTCGTCGATATTAAATTCTTCGTCGAAGGACTTTGCAAGGTTTACGGTTGGGCGGTTCGGGATTTGCATTTGAATTTTCGTCGGGTGAACGTATTTGCCGAGTTCGGTTTTGTCGTCGAGAACGGAGACTTGCAGGAACAAATCGACGTTGACTAATTCATTTGCGCTCGGCGGGCGGATTCCAAATTTCTCGCGATAAATGAAGCCGGTCTTCCAACGATTGGTCGGCCACATACTGTCGCAAGCTTGATGATCCATACCCGCGCCGAAATTTGGCATTGCGACTTTGACTGCGGGCACGCCCAAAAGTCTGATTGTCAAATCTTTGTCGGTCGGCTCGTCGAGCGTCCACCACGTCTCGACATAAATTGTTTGCCGAGTTTTTATCAGCAAGCATTCGGGCGATATGCGGCAGCCGATAAGTTTCACTGCGCCGAATTTTTGCGGCTCAATGATTGCGTCGTCGGGAACTTTATCGGGCGTCCAATCGGGCAAAGGTTCAGTCATTGGCGGGATTATTTCTCCGCGCCGTGAACTAGAAAGTTCGACAGGTTGCAAAATTTTTTCTGCGCGGGTTGGCGGCTCGAATTTTAATGCAATCGCGTTGTCAAGGGTAGTTGCTTGCGTGTTAAGTTTGCGGCAGGAATTTAGGAATTGCTCGCGGATTTTTTGTGAACGCTCTTCGCTCAGAGTATTAGGCAAGGGGTGGAAAAAAATTTGCTCGACGCCGCGCTTTGAGATTTCGAGAGAAAACCCGCCGCCTATCCCCGAACTTGTATCGAAAAGAAAATTGCCGGTGTTGTAAATTATCGGGCGTTGCCTGTAAGTTTCTACACCGTGCTTAAAACTGAAATGACAACCAAGAACGGCGTCCGCGCCACAATCGATTAGCAATTTCCCAAGACTGCGGATTTGTTTTTTGAGTTCGGTGCCGAGATTCGGATACCAATGCGGCGCGACAAATATAACGTCGGCTTTTTCTCTAGCGTCGGCGATTTTCTCTTCAAAAAAATTTTTCCAAAGTTCGGGCTTATCGGGTGGCAAGTAAAACGTGCCCGGAGTATTCTCGGTCGCGGCGTAAAATTTCATCGTGGCATCGACGTTGAAGAGCGCAATGACAATATCTTTGACTTTGATAAAGAGCGGGCGGGAGGCCTCATCGAGATTTTTACCCGTGCCGCAATGCAAAATCCCTGCGCGGTCGAGGTAATCATTTTGCTCAAGCAAAGCGGTTTCGCAATAATCCATTGCGTGATTGTTCGCATTTAGCACAACATCAATTTTAGACTCGGTGAGCAAGTTAATTTCTTCGGGGCGCGCATGAAAATAAAACGGTGCGGTCTCGCCCTTGTCAATGCCCTGCTGACCCTTCGTGGCAAGGACGCAATTCAAATTTATAATGCGCAGGTCTGCTTCCGACAAGATGGGAATTTCTTTGAAAAATTTTTGATTGGGCTGCCAAGTTACGTTACGACCGATTTGATTGACATCGCCGCCGAAAAAAATTTTTGAGAGCATGAATTAACCTCGCTTTCTCTCAAGGCGCGAGAGATTTTCTGTATTCGACGCAGGCGAAAAATTTTTCTGCGCTTGAATTGACGACGAGTTCAGCAGGAAAATTATTTTCGGCTAAAACTTTTTGGCTAAGCTCGTGATTACCAACGTCAAGTTCAATATGCGCGTCGGAGCCCATGATAACTTTCGTGCCGTACTTCTTGCAAGCCGCCAACATCAACTTTGCATTTTCGGCCGAGCCTGCACGGTGACCATTGGGCAGGTACGAACTGTTGTTGATTTCGAGCAAAACGCCGTTATCTGCGGCGGCGCAAGCAATTGCGTCCAAATCTGCGGGGAATTGTGGGTTATCGGGGTGCCCGATTATCACGACGTGCGGATTTCTCATCGCGCCGATAATCGCCGCAGTATTTTCGGCAACGCTGCCCGAATCAATGCATTCCCTGTGCAAACTTGCAATCGCAAAGTCAATCCGCTTTAAAATTTTGGCGGGGAGGTCGGTACTGCCCGAATAGTCAATAATATTCATCTCGGAGCCCATTGCAATTTTTATCCCGTAAGCGTCGCGGGGAATGACTTTGAAGTTTCGGAAATAAAAACTGTCAATCGAACCGGGCACGCTCGGCGCATGGTCAGCTATACCGACAAGCTCAAGATTTTTTTTCTTGGCGGCGTCAATGACCTCGCGAAATGTGCTGTAGGCGTGTGTACTCGCTGTCGTGTGTATGTGAACATCTAGGACATCTTTCATAAAAAATTTTCCGCTCCTTTCGACGCGATTATAACATAAAATATTGCCTACGCAAAAAGTTTCGCTTAGAATACGTAAGAAAAATTTTGGGGGTGTTAAAATGATAATCGCGGAAATTTGCGTCAACGTCACGGCGAATAATATTGTCCAAAATTATACGTATCTTGTGCCGGAGCGATTGGAATTTTTAACTATGGGCTGGCGGGTGAGTATTCCATTTGGAGCGCGAAAAGTTGACGGCTTTGTCATAAATGTGCGCGAGGTCGACGACTCAACAGCCTTTGCATTCGCGCTGAAAGAAATTTTCGACGTAATCGACGAGGAGCCGTGGTTCACGCCCGAAATGATAAGCCTAGCGCAATGGCTATCGGAATTTTATTTATGTCCGCTGTCGCAAACTATGGGGTTATTCATGCCGGGTCGCAAAGGCAAAAAAATTTCAAGGCGCGTCGAGAAAATTTACAAACTGACGCGAGACTTCGACGAAGAAAATTTTTCAAGTAGACCCGCGCAGTTGCGATTGCTGAAAATTTTGGCGGAACGCAGCGAGCTTAGGACGTTTGAACTTGGCGAGCTGAAACTATCAGGGGCGGCAAAGTCATTAGTCGAGGCAGGCTTAGTCGAGGTCGAACAGCGGCGAATTTTGCGCGACAGCTATTCCAAAATCCGGACGGTGCCGAAAAGTTTCGAGCTAACAGCGGAACAAATCGCGGCGATTGAGACGGTCGAGAAATTTTTATCTGCGCGGAAGTTTCAAGGGTTCCTGTTGCACGGCGTGACGAGTTCGGGCAAAACGCAAGTTTATATCGAGCTGGCAAAAATAACTCGGCGGCTCGGACGGCGCGTGATAATCCTTGTGCCCGAAATCGCGTTGACAGGACAAATCGTCGCGAACTTCAGAGCGTATTTTTCAGACGTGGCAGTTTTACATAGCCGATTAAGTTTGGCGGAACGCAGCGACACTTTCCACAGAATACGCAACGGCGAGGTTGGAATAGTAATCGGGGCGCGGTCGGCACTATTCACGCCGGTTGACAACGTCGGGCTAATAGTCGTCGACGAGGAACAGGATTATTCGTACAAGCAGGAAAATGCGCCGCGTTATCATGGTCGCGTAGTGGCTGAAGTTTTCGCGAAGTTCCACAGGGCGGCGATAGTTTTCGGGTCGGCGACGCCCAGCCTTGAGACATTTTATCGGGCGCGGCGGGGCGAATTGATTTTGTTGAGAATGCCGCGACGAGTTTTGAACAATCCGCTGCCCGAAGTTGAATGCGTTGATATGCGCGGCGAGTTGCGAGCGGGTAACAGGGAAGTTTTGAGCCGCGAGTTGTTGGAGTTGTTGAAAAAAACTTTGGCGGAAGGAAATCAAGCGATAATCCTTTTGAATCGGCGCGGCTGGTCTACGGTCGTTATGTGCAGAGATTGCGGTTATGTGTGCGTCTGTCCCGATTGCGGCTTGCCGATGACTTATCACGCGGACGGGCATTTACTCTGTCATCATTGCGAGATTGAACTTGCACCGCCCGAAATTTGTCCGAGTTGCGGGAGTCGTCGCATAAAATTTTTGGGCACCGGCACGGAGAAATTGGAGCGAGCGTTGAGAAAATTTTTGCCGGAAGCGCGAGCCATTCGCCTGGACAAAGATTCAGTTCGGGAACGATTCGGGCACAAAAAAATTCTCGACGCCTTCGCAAATCACGAGGCAGATATTTTATTCGGGACGCAGATGGTCGCCAAAGGGCACGACGTAAGCAACGTTACAACGGTCGGCGTTTTGAATGCGGATGCGTCGTTGAGTTTTTCGGACTTCAGAGCGGCGGAGCTATGTTTCGCGCTGATAACGCAGGCGGCAGGTCGGGCAGGGCGAGCCGATTTGCCGGGCAAAGTCATTGTGCAAGCTTACAACGTCGACGCGCCCGCAATAAGATTCGGTTGCGCGCAGGACTACGAAAAATTTTGCGCGGTCGAATTGCCGCAACGTAGAGAAGTATTTTTTCCGCCGTTCTGCCGATTGGTCAAACTTATCGTTATGTCGACTGACGAAAACAAAGCTAAGACGCTCGGCAAAAAAATCGTCAAGGCGTTCAAGGCGGAGGTCGTTGAGAATTCCGAAGAGCGGCAAGAAATTTACGGCCCGATTCGAGCGGCTATCGCCAAGTTGCGCGGCGTGTTCAGATTTTCGGTTATAATAAAGTCGCAGAATTTAGAGGCGGTCAGAAATTTCCTGCGTTCTCACGACCTGCACAAGCGCAACGACGTTTACATTGATATTGACCCTTCGACGACGGATTGATTACAGATAGCGACGACAGAATCATCCAAAACAGTTATATCAACTATATGGACATGAAAATTAAAATTATGTGCTTGATATAGATACTTTTCGGTAGTATACTCTGCCATAGTAAAACTTCAACGAAATTTAGGAGGTAAAACTATGGCGAAAGATTACTGGTTTAATCGAACTGCTTACGGTGACGCCTACTTGAACTACGTTAGACGCTGGCTAATCGAAAAGCACCAGACCTGTAACGGTTGGGGTGGCGAGGGGATGGACTTGCTCAAAGGTCTCAATGCTTTCGTGAAAGGCTACATCGCAAAAGGCTGGGATCCAAACGAAAACTACGACAGTTGGCGAATTGGTGCGCAACGCCGCTTCAAGGTTCTGAAAAAGTTTTTGAACGTAAAGCCTGGCGACCGCGTTATTATCCCGCGTTTGAGCGTGGACACTCCTGGCGAAGGCTCGCACTTCACAATCTGCACGGTTGTTAAGGGTTACAGTTTCGCGCCAATTCCCGAACTCAATGACATGGGGCATCATCTTGACGTAGATCCTTCTTCAATCGTCTCTTTTGGCTACTGGGAAAATGATTTAACTGAGCAAATCGCCGAAAAAATCAATGCCAAATATCCTTACGGCGCGGCGGTCTCCCGTATCGGGAATACTAATGCCTATCTGCGCGGCGTTATTGAACAACTAATCAGTCTTAAGAAAAATTAAACTCCGGTTCAGGCAGTCGAAGAAATTCCTCCGGCTGCCTTTGCCGTTAATTTAGGGTGTGAATTGCTATGGAGAAAAGTTATTTTGTTATACGCACAACGATAAATGAGGCGTTCGAGGATATCCGCAATGAATTCTTAGCGGGTCGCCTTCGTCAAGGTTGGGGTCCGAAAGGTGCCGACTTGCGCGGAGATCCCGCGTCGTTCATTAGTGCTTTGAACAAACGCTGGGAAGGTATTGAAAATACTCCTCGAAGATATTCTATTTTGCTTCCTATGACCAAAATCAAGCGCGGCGATATAATTATTGTTCCTAGACTCAGTATTAAGCAATATAGCATAGGAAAATATTTTACAATCGCTGAATGCACCGAAGAATATACCTTTGAGCCTTTATCTACATATGACGACTATGGACATATCATCGGCATTAGGGCTTTGGGAACGTGGGATTATCGCTCGGCAAATGATTCCGCTAATCTTCTCGGAAAGCTCCTTATGAGTATGCCTTTTTCTAAAGCCGTCAACACGATAAAAAATCCCGAAACTATTCAAGCTATCGAAAATCTAATTGACTCTTTGCCGCTAATCGAAAATACTTCGGATTTGACTTTGAGCGCACCCATTGAAAATTTCGGAGCGAATTTTCCCAGACGCCAGCAAGAAAAATTTTTGAACAACCTGAGGCGAATGACTAACTTAGAACAATTTTTAGCAGAAGTCTTTCGCAAAATTCCAGGCGTCAAGACTGTTTCGCAAAGCGGCTCAGATTTAATCGTCACGTATACTTTGGAACGGATAAAAGGCGTCGACGCGGCGGAGCAGATTTGGATTGTACAAATCAACGATACGGCTGTCGAGCGGCTCGGCGCGAATATCGAAAAATATAACGCCGCGCTTGGCATTCTCTTAACAACTAACGAGCGCACTCAATCTTTGGTGACGGATATAAATAAGATTGTACCTGAAATGAGCAAGAAAAATATTTCGGTTTATCTGGTCGCGGGCGTTGAGGTTGCACAATTAATTTTTAGATACGGCTTAACCTTGCTGATTTAAAACTTGTCGATAATAAAAATTCGGGGCACAATAATTTTTGTGTACTCGTAAGGAGAGGATTATTTTTGACTGACGACGAATTTTATCGCGCCGCCGAAAAGGCTTTGGACGAATTTTTCAGACCGCAGAACGAAAAAATTTTGCGCGAGCTTACTAATAATTTTTTGGCGGAAGTCTTTCGCAAAATCCCCGGCGTCACGAACGTCACGAAGATTGGCGAGAAATTTTTAATCGTCACGTACATTTTGGAGCGCATTAAATATGTTGAGGCGACGGAGCAAATTTGGATTGTGCAGTTTAACAATAATTCCGTCGCGCAACTTCGGAAGGCAATCGAAACTTACGGCGCGTCAATGGGAATTCTGCTTACGACCGGCGAACGCACTCAAGCGTTGGAGTCGGCTTGCAAGAAACTCGCGGCGGACATGAATATTCCCGTTTACATTATTGCGGGCGTCGAAGTCGCGAAATTCATTCAACATTATGGATTGGACTTACTGGTTTGGAAGGAGAGATGATTTTATGAACTGTTTTGTTTGGCGCGTTCCGCGTCCCGACGAATATTTTCCGGACGGCAGTTGGGAATTCAAATTCGTTCGTGACGAGCTAATCGAAAATCATATTTTGCGGCAAGGCTGGGGAATCGAGGACTTGCGCAAAGGTGTTGACGCTTTCATTGACGCCAATAACAGGCGAGGTTGGGGCGGCTCACCGGAAAAGAGATTCGGAATTCTGGAACCTATGCTGGAACATTCAGGTCGGTGACCCGATTGTTATTCCAAAACTCAGCATCCGTAACAGCGAAACTACACACGGCAGATACTTCACGATAGTTATTTGCACTAAGGTTTATGATTTTGCCTTCCCGAACAATATTTGCGAACAGGATTTCGGACATTTCATCGAAGTGGATTCGGCGAGAATGGTTACTTATGAATACGATTCGTCCAATATGTCGGCGCATTTCATTGGCAATACAGTTTCGCAACCGGGATTCAATTCTTACAACTATGCTTTTCATGAAGTTAACGATACGCGCTTTGAAAATGCTGTTGCAGTTCTCAAGCCGTAAACTCTGAATCGCAAAAAAATCGGGGCACTACAGCTTTTCTGCAGTGTCCCGATAAATTTTTGCTTAGTTATCGAAGATATTTTTCAGAGCTTGGATATTCACGTCGCGATTGAGTTGCGCGAGATATTTTGTCAGCTTGATTGATTTGGGGCAGACGGCCTCGCAGTTCTGACTGTTGCCGCAACTTGTGATGCCGCCCTTCTCCATTAAGACGTTCAAACGCTTAGGCGCGTCGAACTTGCCGAGCGGGTGGAGGTTGAACAGGTAAGCCTGCACAGTCGGCGAAGGACCAATAAAATCTGATTGCGGGCCGACATTCGGGCAAGCCTCCAAACAACAGCCGCAAGTCATGCAGCGCGAAATTTCGTAGGCGGTGCGGGCGGTGTAGGGATTTTGAATCGGGGCGTCGCGATTTTCCCACGAGCCGTCCAACTCAATCCAACCTTGAATCCTCTTGAGAGCCTCGAACATTCTGCTGCGGTCAATCAGCAGGTCGCGGATAACTGGAAACGTCCGCGCAGGTTGAAGTTTAATCGGTTTCTTGAGGTTGTCGACGAGCGCGCAACATGCTTGCTGAGCTTTGCCGTTGATAACCATCATGCACGCGCCGCAAACTTTTTCCAAACAGTTGCATTCCCAGACGACCGGCGGAACTCTTTTGCCGTCGACCGTGACGGGGTTTTTTTGTATCTCCATGAGCGAGGCGACGACGTTCAAGCCCGGACGATAATCCACGTCAAATTCCTGATTGTAAGGCTTAGCGTCCGGCGCGTCTTGCCGCTCGATTATAAATCTGACTTTTTCAGCCATAGCTAACGCTCCTTTACTCTTTCTTGGCAACGGCGTAGTTGCGGGCGCGCGGTTTAATCAACGAGTGGTCGAACTCGCGATAGCTGACGATAGGCTCTTCGGTCTTGGGGTCGTAGTTGATAATCGTCGTGAACATGAAGTTTTTATCGTCGCGCCCCATGAAGACAAGGTCGCCGTTCTCGTCGTGTTTACGCTCGCCGTTTTCAAGGACAATCTTAGCATGAGCCCCGCGCGATTCGTCGCGGCAGCGAGCACCCTTTGTAATCGCCATTGCATAGAGAATCATATTGCGGAGCTGGCGAACGAACATAGCCTCTTGATTGGCGACGTGCCCTCTGTCGGTAATTCCTATGTCGTCCCAACGCT
>CAMZHX010000021.1 GCA_947307055.1 uncultured Selenomonadales bacterium
GTGCAAAACCGCGATATTGCCGAAACACTCCAGAAGCTATTTCGGAAATTTGAAACTGGAGATGAAATGCGACTGTTCAATAACGAAATCAAAGGAATCGGAGCCATATACTGGAAAGATTTTCCTTGTGCGCTCATTGTATCAGAGAAAGCCTTTAAATGCGAGCCGATTGCGGACAAGCTGACAGAGGTCAAGTGCCTATTGGAACTTCTCGCGAAATAATCCTTTCTAGCGGCTTTTCTTTTTTTCCCATAAACAAAACCTCCCATGATTATTTTATCACGGGAGGTCTTTTTACGGACTTTTTTACTCACGCCAGCTTTAGTCGATTGTCAATTCGTCTTCGGTCGCATTTCTTATTCCGAACTTCTCAAAGCTATAATCAAAGTCAATGTCCATAAACTCACTTTCAAGCCACGTCGGAATAAATCTAACCTCAAAGTAATTGCGCGTTTGTCTGTGGCTAATATCGTCCGTTAAGGTCGTGAATTCGCTAAATGAATAATTCGGAATGGCAGGTGAAGAAGTCGCACTTTGCCAGTAGGTCAAGCCGTCGTTCGTGTACGTTGTACCCAAAATCGCATAAGGATTGCTACTCCTTGCGAAATTGCTATTGTTCGCGAAGTTGCTATAGCCGGTGCCGTAGCCGGTGCTATAGCTGGTGCTGTAGTAGCCGCTGTAACCGCTCGAAGCCGCGCCTTGATAATCACCACTAGAACTGCTACCGCTACTGTACGCAAGAATTCGCCCGACCTTAACCGCGTCGCTAACGTCTACCGAATTCGCGCGAATCGTTTTGACGGAAGATTCGGAGCCGTCGCTGGTCAGAATCGCTACGCCTTTACTTTGCGCAAGATTCAAATACAAATTGCCGTGCTCAAGCTCAATGTGAATCGTATCGTCCGCGCTAATCGTTTCAGCCGTCACGTTGCCGTTGATTGTCTTAACGTCCGCATTCTTAGCCGCAATGTTCTTGAATTCAATACTGCCGTTGATAGCGTTCAAGTAAACATTTCTGCCCGGATTTATCGCGCCGGTTTTCTCTACCGTGATTCCCTTCTGCCGCCGTGAGTACGTCTCGTGATTCGATGTTATGGAAATGTCGCCGTCTTTGGTCGCAATTTTGCCCGCTATGTCAATCGCGCCGTTTAACGTCGTAATGTCCAAATTGTTTTGCGCCCGTATCATATCGTCCGCGCCGTTCGAGTTTATAACTATGTTGCCGGCGGTCGTCGCTATCGTTACGTTGCCATTCGTCACCGTGATTTTCCGGTCAACCTCAATGTCGCCGTCGTCAGTCGTTATCCATATCGATTCGTTCGCTTTCAACTCGGCATCTATCAATATGTCGGCAACGTCCCTTCCAATAACGTCGTCAGTTTCAATGACATTGGCGGAAACGTTTTCGGCTTTTTTGTTGCCATTGATATTTATGTTACCCGAAGCCGATTCATTTTTTTCTAATATTATGTTACCCGAAGCCGATTGATGGTTTCCTAATATATTGATTATTCCGTTGTTAGTCGTTATGTTTATATCGCGGTTGGCAAATACGACCGTCTCATTATTCTTTTTGGTCGTGGTGTTGCCGATTTGGGCGTTGCCCGCTCCAAGCTCTATCGCGATTTCGCCTTTTTCCGCACGTATTTTGCCGTCTATCGTCAAGTTGCCTTTGTCAATGTTCATTATCACGTTGCCGTTAGTAGATGTCACCGAGCCCGCGATACCGATATTTCCTTCGCCGACTGTCATATTTATATTGTTGCTCGCGCTTACGTCCGCATTCCCTACAACGTTTATTTCTTCCGAATCAGCTACTATGTTGCGACCCGCTGTTATTTGCCCCACTATATCAATCGTTTTCGCCGCTTTAAGCTTTACAATCTTAGCCGCTTTCAAAGTGGCGGTGGTTTCTTCGGAAGTCGTTTTCGTTTCTTCGGAAGTCGTTTTCGTTTCTTCGGAAGTCGTTTTCGTTTCTTCGGAAGTCGTTTTCAAATTCCCTTTATCGGCAAAGTAACGTAACTTTGCTACGGTTATAGAGCCATTGCGCGACGTTATGTTGATGTTATTGTTCGCCTCAAGTGCCGCGCCCGCTACAAAGTCGCCGTACATATCCAACGTTATATTGCCTGCGGTCGATTGCAACGTCCCTTTGTCCAGCAGGAGTATTGCGCCGTCCTTTTTACTATTCTTCAACGTTATATCGCTCAAAACCGGCTTATCGATTACAACTAAGAAGCCAGGCGAATTGCCCGTGACCAAGACAGAGCCGTTAATTTGTTTGCTGTCGCTGTAAACGACCACGCCCTCAAAATTATTCGCCGCGTTGCGCATGTCTAAGCCCTTATTCGTCGTGACCATGATTACCGGCATTTCCTGAATGAATTGTTTTAGGTCTTCTACTTTATCAGAGGTCATTTCCTTATGCGGCGTCTCGACTTTACCCAAAAGTTTAACGTCGTCAGCCTTCAGCGTAATGTTATTGCCCGATTTGAGCACGTCGCCTTTGCCACTCGTTAAATCTTTGCCCGCCGTCAATGTTATGTCATTAGCCGATTCGATTTTGCCGTTCAATGCCAGCGAGTTATCCGAAGTTATATTAACGTCGCCTGTCGCCTTCAAGCCTTCCAATGTCAAACCGTCCTTAGCCGCGCTATTCAATTTGACGTTGTCGCCACTTATCGTCGCCGCTTTGATGATGTTGCCGACGTTGTCCAAAGTAATATCGTTAGCCGCAGTGACTTCAAGCTTATTCTTTACGTTAAGATTTTTTTCGGCGGCTTGCGCGATTGAACCTTCGGAACTTACGCTCATAAAGTCCCCGACCGCGTTGCCGAGCGTCAATATCCCGTCATGCACGCCCTTTATATAAATCCCTTTGCCAGTAATGTCCGCGCCTACCGATTTTTTAGCCGTGTTACTCAACAAAATCGGATTCGCCGCCGTGCCTACATTATTTTGCGCGGTTAATGTCATTGAATCCGTCGCGGAGAAATTACCAGTCGTGCCCGCGCGCCTGTAAATATTTTGCGCAACTATCGAAATTTCTTTCGCCGTAAGCGTCGAGCCGTAATCAAAATCGCCGTCACTTTTCGCCGTGAACTTCCCGCTAATCGTTATCGCTTCGCCGTCGCCAAAGGATAGCCTGCCGCCTTGCTTGCTATTCTCTAAAATCACATCGCCCGTTACGTCGTTTTTAATGCTCGGCGCAAATTTATCTGCCTTTATCGCTACTTCAATCGAACCGTTTATCGCGTTTCCGTCGCGGCTAGAAATTTCTAAGGCGTTGAAGGTGTTCTCGGTATTTTTCATCGTGACGCCGTTATCAGTCGCTATCGTCAATTTATCGGTGTGAATCTCGCCCACGTGCTCAAAATTCGCGATACTAAGATTTATTTCCTTAGCCGCCCTAAGTCCGCCCGTCAAAATTATGTTGCCGTTTTGCGTCACGAGGCTTAAAACGTTGGCTTCGAGCTTGCCCGCTAAGTTTATGTCGCCCGTCTGATTTATTTTGGCGTTGTTCACCGTGCTCATAAAGTTCGCCGTCAACTTGTCCGAATTGTTTTTCAGCTCGAAGTTGCCGCCGACTTCCCCAATGTCTATTCTGCTGAATTTATTTTGGTCGCCAGTCAAGAGAACGTCGCCTTTTGCCGCAAATTGTAGGCTACTCGCATTGATTACGCTGTTTTTCGTCTGCCCTATCGAACCGTCAGAGCTTATGTCAACTTTGCCGTTTATGTTATTCAAATTGACCGTGCCAGTGTTCAAGCCCTTAATGTAGAAGTTAGGGAAAAGGGAGATGGGAGATGGGAGAAGGTTTAGGGTTGTGGTTGCAGTCGGTCTTATCAATATCGGATTGTCAGCCGTGCCCGCATTGCCCGTCAACGTTATCTCGCCCGGCGTGTTGATATACGCCGCCGCTATGTCGTCAAAGCGTGAACTGTGCTCGATTATGCCGTTTTGGTCGTTAGTTATCCGAATCGTTTTGGGCGAATACACTGCGCTAATCCTGAAATTATCTTTGCCGATTTTCTGCAGGTTAATTTCATCATTGCTACGCGCATTCAGTAAATCGCCCGTCAAAGTCACTGTGAACGGTTTCTCCTGCGTGCCGATTGCGCCATTGCCACCCACTAAGACTAAATCTTTGCCGATAACATTTGCGCCACTCGCCGCCACGTTGAATATGCCCTTCTCGCCGATTATGCGCACGTCGCCATAGTTGCCGTCTGCTTTAGCCGTCTCGATTTTGTTAATGTTCAGCGGGCTGTAAATATCATTATTCGGGTTTTGCGTCTGGTCAATCTTGACGCCCTTGTTGCGCCCAGCTATATATACGCCGTCGGAGCCAGTTGTCTTGATATTTATATTGCCCGTCGCATTTATCCCAATCGGAATCGTGCCGCTTATGTCGAAAGATTCAATCGCTTTGTTCTCAATGGTCGTGGTGTCCTTGATTACGTCGCTAAAATCACTGACCGCAACCGCAGAGCCAATCTGCTTTAGGTCTTTGTCGTAGGTGTACTTTAATAAATTGCCGTCGGCGTCTTTGCGATAGCGAATGTAATTGCCCGCCGTGTCAATGTAATAGCCCTTGTCCGCGTCGTAGTTGTAATTCACTTGCGTAATCGTCTGCGTTACCGGCTTGCCGTTCTTATCCAAAACGAATTTAACATTAACGTCAGCCGCCTCGACGTTTGATAACTTGCTAATCTTCGCCAGCCGCGCTGATTTCTCTTTGTCGGTCTCGTTAGCCTTTGGCTTAAGTTCAGACATTTTAATCGTCGTAACTTCTTTGCTGTTGGAACCGACGCCCGTCCCAGTCAACGTCACATTGCGACCAGTGATATTGGCGTCCTTAAAGTGCGTCACGTCATGCGCGGTGCCCTCTTCCTTGTTGACTATCGCCGAACGAATCCCGCTTAGCAATTCATCTTCCGTCCACTTGTACACAGGATTTTTAACCGTCGCTACCAAAGTTTGATAATCTTTGTCCGCCGCTAAATAATCACTCGCCGAACTGTACTTGCTAAATTTGTTATTCAGTAACGTTAAGCGGTCGTTCATAGCGGGCTTATTATCTTCCGTTCTCTTTTTAAGCTCATTGTAGCTGTTAACCGCGCCGTCATACGCCGATTTCAAAAATTGATATTCTTTAAATTCCGCCGTTGTTTTGATTTCATAATTGGTTTTGTCATCGCCTTTTGCCGCTTGATAATTTTTGTCCGCCGCTAAATACTCGTCAACCGTCTTGTAGTCAGCAAATTGCTTCGCAAGTTCCTGCAAGCGCGCACTTTCTACAGGCTTGGAGTTGTCCAACTCGGTTTTTAATTTATTATAATCGGCAACCGTGCCTTGATAAGTTGTCAGCAAAGTTTTGTACTCGTCAAATTGCTCGGTCACGTCGGATTTATAATTGTCGCGGTCTTTTTCAAGCCGTGCGATGTACGCGCCTTTATAGTCAGCCGTGCCCGCAATCAACCCCATATCTATCCACGACTTAACTAGGTCGCTCTCGTCAGTGCCGGCGTTGTCGCGTTCTTTGTCCAGAGCGTCTACAAATTTGCCGCCCGCTTTCAATTCAACGTCGCCAATTTCAGAAATTATTGAGCCAACTAAGAAATCGGCAGTATCATTCTTGACTAGTTTAATATCACCATAAGCCGCCGCAGAGATAGCTGAATATTCCGCGCCCGATTGCGCATTCGATTCGATTTGCAGATTTATCGCGCCGTTCAAAGAATCCAATTTGATATTGCGAGCATTTATCGCCGTGCCCGTTATCCCTTGCTTAATGGAGCCTTGAGCGGTCAACGATACTGCGCCACTCGGACTGTTAATCGCTTTGGCTATGATGAGATTGCCCGCCTTGTTGCCGCCGCTGACATTTACATCAATGTTGCCTAAGGTCGATTGCGCATTCAAATGTAAATCGTCGGTGCGGTGATTCTCTATGTCAATATTTTTAATGTCGGTGAGGGCAGAAAGTTTAATGTTATCGGTTGAAATTTTGGTGCCTTCAGCTTGCTCAATCTTGCCGCCGTGCGCAGTGATATTCAAAGTCGCGCTGTTGTCGTTTTTGATGTCGCCCGTCAAATATAAATCGCCGCTACGTTTGAATTCGTTCGTCAAATTGATATGCGGATTGCTTTGGCCGATAATGCCTACGCTTATTGGATAATCGGCCTTGACTGAATACTGATAAATTTGCTTAGCACCTACAGTTTTAGTCCACTGGTGGCTGTAGTCGCGATAAAAACCAATGAAGCCGTGTTTATTGGGCCCTTCGGTTGTGTGATTGCCATAACTATCATTCATGCTTAAGTTTTGCGCAAAGAGCGTCAGATTGTCCCTTATAGCGTTTTGAGTGCCGATGTAAACGCCATTGCCTACGTCAAGTGCGCTAATCTTTTCAGGCTCGCTCCAAGCACTCGCTTTGTTGGAATATTTTTTGGCGTAGTCCTTATCATTCTTCATGTCATCAACGACTTTTGACAAGGCGGCAAGGTCGCTGGTGTATTTATCGTCGCCGCTCAAGCCCCACCAACTGTGCTCTTCTTTGTAATAGTAATGGTCAGTCCTTTCCTTGCTTGTACCTTCGCCCCAATTATACGTCAAGCCGGCTTTGGGATTGTAATTGACGAATTGCCCGATTGATAATCCTTTGCCAGGTGTGACGTTGTCATTTGTATTGTCAGCAAGCCACGCGGAATAATTTTCAATGGTGCGGGTTTGTCCGGTTGAATACTCGGTTAATTTATCCTGCTCGGTGTCGATGATTTGAATAAAACCGTTGCCGCTCGAACTGGTTATTTTGCCGACGTTCATATCAACTTTGGAACTGTTGGTGATGTCGATATTGCCGCCGCCGTCCGATACGACGATTTTGCCATTGCCGGTGGACGATATTCGCCCCGCTAAGTAAACCTTGCCGCCAGTCGAATTTATATCCTCAACGTATAATTTATTATTTTCCTTGTCGTAGTAAACTTGCGGCTCGTAAATATAATAGCCGTCACTGCCGAGTTTCGCCCCGCCGTTGTTGACTTTGTACATGCTCTGGCCGTTAAAGAATACAGATTCTTTAGCGTTGTCAACGTCCCTTTGGGTTATGTTCGCCTTGAAGCCGTTAAAGCCCGATTGAATCAGTCCGTTTATATTGATGTCGCGTGCCGCAAGGTATATCGCGTCGCCGGCTATCCTGCCCGTGCCGCCTTCGTATATTTTATCGTTAGTTTCAGTTTTTTCATCGTCTTTTGTGGGGATTGTCTTATCCCAACCGATTTTCTCGCGCAATGTTTTAGCCGCGTTTGCGTAGACTTCTTCGGGCGTGTAGGCGATATTAACTATGTTATCAGTGAAGCCTTGCGATATGCTTTGCTTAGCGGTCATCTTTATATCCAATGCGTTGACGCTCGCGCCGTTGTCAATTCTTATGCTTCCTTGCTTGTTGCTGATAACCACGTTGCCGACCGGATTTGTTATATTTTTGCTCACTTCAATGAAATTTATCGGCGTATATTGCAGGGTAGCCTTTTTCTCGTCGTCGCGCAGAGTGTCATAATCTTTGGCGTTGGGGTCGGGTTTCATCGGAATAGAACTTTGCCCCGCGTAACTATTCTCAACTGTTATCGTCGGAATGTCCGCAGAATTGCTAATTTTTATTTCGGTAAAAGCAGAGCCAATCTTTGAGGCGTTCAAGTCGTTAATCTCGGCGTTATTCTTTATGCTCTTGCCGTTATAGTTGATTGCGCCGCCCTTATCCGCTATCGTCAGGCGATTCGTTATCAGATACGCACTCGAAGCATTATTTATATCGATTCTGGGCGTGCCGTTGCCTTTAGCGTCAAGCGAGCCTTTGCCGGTGAAATTGCTCGTGTTGACATTGATATTTCCGCCGCTAGTTTCTATATCGGGCAATACGACCGTTTTTATCTGGATTGACGGCGACGAACCTAATTTAAATTCGCCATTGACGTAACTGCCTATGCCGAGCTTTTCCATTTCATTTTCAAGCGCGGTTTTCTCCTGCAAAAAGCCATTATAAGCCGCTACATCGTCTCTACCTTGAATTTGATATTGGCTTATTGCTTGGCAAACTTGCTCGTAGCGTTTTTTCAAAAAGTCGTTGGCATAGTCAACATCGGAAGTGGTTATCCCGTTATAAATTTGTTGCGCGAAAACTTCTTCGCTACTCATGCCGCTGAAATCAGTATTCTTTTTAGTTATGGTAGCGTTGCCGCTCGTCACGCTGTACGATAAATTTTTAGCGTTATTGTTCGTGAAAATGAAGCCGTCGGGCAAGGCTATGCCGCTAAGATTTATCGCTGCGTCCGAAGTCGAAGCCGCTCTCAATTCGCCGTCGACTTTGACTTTGCTATTATGCGTGTAGTCAGAAGTCGTCAAATTGCCCGTGTCGGAAGTCGCTACTTTATAGCCGTCTTCACTCGACCAAGTACTACCGTAAAACGCTCGCTCTTCGTAAACTTCAAAACCCGCGTTGGAAATGATATTAACATTGTGCGTCGCTTGACCGTATGCGCCGCTGTTTATATTCACATTGGAATTGGTCGCGCCCTTGCGAATTACTTCCGCTTTGCCGTCGCTGATGAGCGTTTGCACTTGGGAAATTGCCGTCGCATAACTACGAACTTTGGAGCCTTCGCCGTTTATATCCGCGCCCGCATACAAATTTAAATCCTTCGCGCTCTTAACTGTGCCGTTAATATTTACATTCTGATTGCGCGTCAATTCGGTTAGGGCTTCAGCTCGCACATAGCCGCCCGTGCCCGCTTGCGAATAGCCTTTTGCGCTCGGATTAAGTTCCAAATTATCATGCGCGGCCATCGTTACTCCGCTTTCGTCATAGGTGCCGCCCTCATTCTTGATATTTGCGCCAGTGCCGACGTTGATATTTTCGTTCGCCGTTATGTAGTTATGAGACTTGACCCAGCGCAAGCTCGCAAGTAAAGAGCCGCCTTCGGCGTAGACATTATTTTTCAAATTGTAATTATTTAGCGCGTCATAAATCTGCGCACTGGTCGAGGTAACCGCCGCATTTTTGCCGATATTGATATTGGCTGATTTATTAGTCGTCGCGCTTGAGCGTTGGTAATCGACATCATCAACAACGCCGCCCATGCGCCCGAATAGCGTATAGTCGTAGTCATCGGAATATTTATCGGTTTTGATATAGTTCTTAGCGTTCACGTTGACGGACTTAGCGTTAATGGTCGCGTCGTCGGATATGGTGGCGGTGGTCGAGCCTTTGATAACATTATCGAGCGAACCTTTGCCGCCGGTGAAGATTGCGCCGCGTGCACTATAACCAGAAATATATGTGCTGTCGTGCTGGCTTGCAGTCAAGGTTAATTCGCCCGCTATATTCCATGTGCCGTTGAGGGTCGCGTTTGAAGTGTTGTTAGCGTCGTTATCAGCATGAGCCGCCGAGCCGAAATCACCGCCGATTGAACCGCCCGTGCCTTTCGCCGCCACGTAGCTTTTATTTTGAGTATCCGCAGTGATGTTTAATGCACCGAGTTTATTTACTTCTCCCATCTCCCCTTTCCCATTTCCCTGACTTCCAACCGTGATTGTGGCTTTATCATTCGCTTTCGTATATGCCGAGATGTCATTGGCATTTGCCACCAGCGAATATGCATTATTGCGCATAAAAGCATTGCGGCTCGCTTTATTCAGCGCGTTTACGTTTAGGGTTGTATCTTCGCTGAAATATTCGTTGCCGATTTGGATATTGGCTGTGGATTTAGTTTGCGCAATCATATCATCGATATTAACGCCCACTGCCGAGCCATTTATCGCAAAACCGGTTGATTCGGCGGTATATTTCCCTTCCTCGCCGATTTGCGCCGTCATATTTGCCGTCTTGTTCGCGAATGTGTTCTTATCGTCAATAAAAATCTTAGAATTAGTGTTAGTGTTGGCAAGTCCTTTGGCTACTACCGCATTCAGCCCTAAGTACGCTTGTCCGTTGGTGTGAGCATAAGTTTGCCCGCTGTTTAGCGCGTTGAACGTCAAATTGTCGCCCGTGAAGGTGTTTCCTTCGCCTTTCACGTTAATAAAGTTGCTTGAAGCGTCTCTTGCCTCTGAAGTCGAAGTTTGAACGCCCAAGCCGCTTGCGCTGATTGCAAGGGTATCTGTTGCGCGGTAAGTATGATTTTGCGTGTTGAAGTTAATCGCCTTAGCATTTAGCGTTGATTTATCGCTGACTTCGATTCCGGTTTGGCTCGTGTTGAAATTGTACGCGAAAACGCCAGTATAACCTACGGCTTTTAAGCCCGCGTCGAGGATATAACTTTCGCTTTTGGAATTATCGATAGCCTTAGCGTTGAGATTGTCCGTTGCAGTGATTTTGGATTTGGAAATTAAAATTTCGCCGGTGCCGTTAGTCTCGACGTTGTTATAACCGACACTTGCGCCGATTGCCGTCAAGGTTGCGTTATACATTTTGGAATAGATACCGTCCGAGCCGGTCTGCCCGTTGGTAGTGCTTATGTCGATATTTTTAGCTTTAAGGCTGGAGCTGATAACGTTAGCGGTATTAGCGCGATGAACTTTAATTGAGGTTGAGCCGACGCCAATTGCGGCTATGGCACCGGTTCCCGAACCGCTAGTTATGCTAAGGTCATTATTCTCCGTTGAACCGATTGATATTTTATTTTCGCCCGCGTCGATTGTCGAATTATTTTGGACGTTAGCGAAGACGCCTTTTTTGAGCGAGTTATTATAATTGACGGTAGCTTTATAACGTTTTTCGAGGATTTTGGAAATATTTTGCTTGGTGGCAGAGGAATTAGCATGGACGCCATTTAGCAAACTATTTAAATTGCCTTCATTGAGGTAGCGACTTTCCGAACCGAATTCACCAGTTAATTTAGCGGCGTCGGAATCAGCATTTTCTTTAGAGGCGTTATCGGTGGACATAACCAAATCGCTTGAACTAACCGTTTTGCCGAGCTGATTTTCTTCTAAATTACCTAAACCGCTGTTAATGGAAGTAGACATACGGTTGACGCTGACGCCAAGACCGGAGCTAGCCGCCGCCGCTACAATGGTTTCTTTGGATTTATGGTCGTCGCGAGCGGTTATATTAACGTCGCCGGCCGCGTTTATCGTCGAGCTATCAACATCGGCAGTAACTTTGTTATCGATAGTCGCGTTGGTTATCGCAGTTGCCGAACCGAGCGAGGCAAGGAAGGTATAAAGGCTGATATTGAGAGAGATTGCCGCGACGCCGCCATCGGCTTTGACTTCGGAAGTATTTTTGGCATTTACATCGACCGCGCCCACGTCCAGAGTTGAACCTTTTATGCCGGCGTGAACGGTATTAGTTACGTAGTTGTTATTTATTCCCAGCGCGACTGCACCCGACGCGCCTGTACCTGCATGAACTGAAGCACCCATTGTGCCGAACGCGCCCGCCAGTTTGGAATCATTTTCGGCATTGACATTGACGTTGCCGCTTGTGCTCTTAAGGGTCGAGTTATTTATTTCGGCTTCAACGGTAGAATTTTCGCGCATGAGGCCATAGCCCAAATCGAAGGTAGCCGACGCACCTGCGCCACCGCCACCCGCCACGCCAACCGCGATATTAGTAGCGTAGATATTATCTTTGTGATAAGCGTTGACATCGACGTTGCCGGAGTGGTTGACGGTTGCTTTTTCAATTATTTTAGCAGTGGTAGTGCCTTCCAACTGATTGCGGACGACATTATCACCCGACGCCGCCGCAAACATACTTTTAGAAAAGCCTACGCCGACAGCGATATTTAAATTGGAAATGCCCTGCCGATTATCTGCTTTTACGTCGAGATTTTTAACATTGAGGGTGCCGCCGTTGACTAGCGCATTTGTTTCGCGCTCGACCTTATTTTCATTCCAGAGCATACCGATTGCGACCATGCCAGAAGCCGCCGCATTGCCTACGAACGAGCCGTTATTAGTGTAATCGCTGGCATTGACGAATGAATCAGCATTGCCCGCAACGTCAGTTTTTTCGACAGTGGCATTAGTTTTGCCGCTGATTTTATTTATGTTGACGGTACCGGAGACGCCCGCGCCTGGGTCGGCAGTTGCGCGAATGCCAATCGTAGCCAAATCGGAGCTGATTGAATGCGTTGAGGAAGAATTGACGACCAAGCCCGATTTATTTTCGGTTGTCCTGCCGTTGAAAAGTCCGCTACTTGTCCAAGTGTTTTTCGTGACGTAGCCATCAATCAGATTATTTTTAGGATTGGAAATGGCGATTAAATTTGAATTGGAGCCTGCGACATCGAGTTTAGAATTTTTAATGTTAGCATCGGTTGAGCCTGTAATTTCGTTTTGAGCGACGGAAACGCCGATTGCGCCACGTCCGTTGACATCGACATTAACTGTGCCGGCGTAGTTAGCGAGTTTCTCATCGGACTGCGCGACGACCCCGAAATTTTTATCCGCCTTGACGTCGAGATTTTCGGCGAGAGATTTAGCGGAATTGTTGATATAATTAAGGGAAGTGGAACCGGACGCGCTGACTACAGCTTGACCGCCGGAGCCGCCGACTGCCACGCCTAACATATCAGCTTCGGAATTGGAATAAATATTGACGTTGCCGGCATTGCTGGCGGTTTTTGGTTGGGAAGTATTTTTGAAATTAGCTTCGGTACTTTGATTGAATTTATTAACGCTGATAGCGAAGACGCCGTCGAGCCACGTTTCCTTAGAAAAATTGAGGTCGAGGACGCCCGCCGCCGTATTGATTTTGTTATTAACGTTGATATTTTTATCGTTGAAAGTCAAGCCGTCGGAGCCATTGCCGCCGGAAGTAGCGATGATATTAACGTCGGCACCGTTTGAAATAGTGGAGTTAGAAATTTCAGCGATATTATCTTTATTGAGTTGGGAGACAGCGGCCGCGCCTTGAAAGGTAAATTTGCCGTCGGAAATATTAGCACCTGCGCCCGCGCCAACAGTGGTCATAAGGGCGTTATCAAGAGCCTGAACGTTAATAGATTTAGCAGAGATAGTGGCGTTAGCGATTTGGGCGTTGATGATTTCTTTGTTATCCGCCTTGCCAATGTTAGCGTAAGCGACTGCGCCGCCCGCCGCAACAGAGCCGTCATTATTGATGATGAGCCCGCCAGCGACGGTCGTTTTGGAAGTTCTATCGGTTGCCGTGACGTTCAAAATATCTACGCCGGTAATGGTGGAGCCGTCGACGATTGACTTAGTGGAGTTGGTGCCCATATTGAGCCCGACGGAGCCATTAAGAGCAGCAGTTTCATTTGAAAAAGCGACGCCGCCGCCTACAGCCAACGCATAATTGTTATTTGCGGAGTTCGCGCCGAAATTTTTAACATTCCAGTTGCCGCCTTTTACATTTATGCCGGTGGTATTATTCATAGCGTTATAAGCGAAGGTTAGCCCGCTCGCGAAACTATCAGCAAGGGAAGTTTGCCCCGCGACGTTGATTATATGAGCTTTTGATTCGGAACTGCTAAGGAAATCGTTATTGGTGGTTACGTTGGAGTTGGAAATATTTATAGTGCCGTCGTTTTTGATGTCGGAGACGCCAGCGGAACCAGCTAAGCTGAAACTATTTGTAGCCCCCGCCATACCTGCAGACACGTTAACGATATTTGATTTATTAGTTGTATTGGCGTTGATATTTTGGGCGTTGATTGCTTGGTTATTGGAAATGTCGACGTTGACAATATTAGCAATGCTCGCATAGGAAACGGCGTTACCACTTGAAGCGGATTCACCGGTAGCCGCGCCGCCGCCGAATGCAACATTAACGATATTGCCGCCGCCATCGGGATTGATTTTGGATTTATCTTTGGAATTTAGGTAAGAAGTTGGGTCGGTATTGATTGAGCGGCTTGAGAGGTATTCGCTACGGCTACTGGAATTTTTACTATCGAGAGCGTCGACGTTAATAATGCCGGTTGAATTAAATTTAGTCGTATCGTTGAGGAAGGCGCGCGAGGTGTTGTTAATATCGGAGACCGCGACGCCCCCGCCGAAAGCAAAGCCATTATCTTCGGAATCGCTACTTATTCCGCCGGCGACCGCGACATCAATTTGATTAGATTTTTTCGTAGCGGTAATATCGACTTTAGCGAGATTTTCATAACTTCCGCCCTTGATACCGGATTGAACGTCGTTAGTGATTTTAGAAGCCGAAGCCGAGCCGCCGACGCTGAATCCTTTTTCGCCGGAAGTTGAGCTAGCAATATCGAAACCGCCTGCGACTTGCAAAGCGTCGATACTGGCTTTATTTTCGATAGTGCCGCCCTTGACGGTGTTATTCATTAAAAGCGCGTGGGTATCGCCGTTAATGAAGTTGATAGATGAAGAAATAGCAATACTGGTATTGGAGCCCTCATCGCCATTTTTTGAGACGGCTAATCCCATACCGGCGGCAACGTCAGAATCGTCGCGAGTGGCTGAATTTTTAATGGCAGTGGCGTTGATAGTTGAATTTTTAATGATAGCGTCGACGTTTTTTGAGTTATCGGAGTAAGCGACGGAGCCGCCGATAGCAACGTTAGTATTTTCTGCGTCGGAGGAGCCAAAGAAATTAAAAGCCCCTGCGCCCGCCCACGAGCCTTTGAAGGTGTCATCATTGGCGGTAACGTTGACGGTATCGGCTTTTAAATTGGCGTTGGAGATAAAAGAGCCAGTCCCGCCGGAGTTTATGTTAATAGCGGCACTCCCTGCGTTAGCGATATTGAGTTGGCTACCAATGCCGCTATCAATATTCAAATGTGATGCCGCGCCGTTATTACCGTTGAAAAGTTCGTTGCCAGCCTCTTCGCCCGCCTCAATGCCGGCGTCAGTAGGTTTTTTCTCGCCTGATTTTTCGAGTTTATCTTTTTTATCTTTTTTATCTTTGATAGTGAAGGCGTCGAGTAGTTTAGTAGACAACCATTTAAAAGAATCGTCCGCATAGTTAAGGAAAGTTTCGCCCTTGAAAACTTTATCGTTAAAGCCGTCGGCGAAACCGTGCGATTCTGAATTTTCGGTACCAGCGACTGCGATTGAATTTATGGTGCCGGTGTTATCGGATTTGACGGTTAAATTTTTAGCATTTATGACGCCGTCGGCATTAACTGCGCTAGCGTCGAGGCTTCCGAACATATTTTCGCCTAAAATTTCTTGCACGCGCTTATTGATTTTGAGGATTTTAATTTCGGTTTTATCGGAGATATTATCCGAGCTAAGGGAAGAAATTTTATTATTGAACGCGGAAATATTATCAGCGAATTTAGAATTTAAGTAGCCGTTATCGCCGATATTAACTGCGACATTTTTATCATTGGAAAGAATATTGAGAGCCGCGCCGAAGGATTTCCCGTTGCCGTTGCCCATTGCGATGCCGCCATTAACGCTGGTGATATAATCTTTGCCGACCGTTTCGAGGCTAATATCGTTAGCGGCGTTGAGTTTAGCTGAATCATCAATGGAAATAATGGAATTAGTTGGGGAGTTTATGTAGCTAACCATGCCGGTTATAGTAGTTGAATCGGCTTTGCCATTGCCGTAGATAATATTGACGTGTTTTGAATCGTCAGTAGTTTTGAGGGAAATATCATTAGCATTGATAGCAGATTTACCGAGAGCGACGACTGAATTATTTCTGAAGTTTCCGACGATAACGGAAATACCCGCGCCATTTTTGGCGGCTTCGGAGCTGGTTAAGAATTCGCCGCCCATGCCGGTTACTGCTACGACGCCCCCTTTTGCGGTTGAATCGACTGTGACGGAGCCATTTTCTGCTTTTACGTTACCTTTTCCGATTAAAATTCGGGAATTATTGGTCAAGTTATCGATAGAGATTGAGCCAGCGGCGTCGAGTTTAGATGAATCAGCGGAATCTGCGTCTTTGGAATCATTAAAGGCGGAGCGCACGTAATAATTGGCGTAGTTATAGGGGTGCACGAAGGCAGTTAAATCGCTTGCGAGGTTGCCAATATCCTTTTTAAGCTGGCTATTTCTTACTTTTCCGATAATGCCGTTGAAGTCTTTTTTAGCGTTTTCGGCGATTTTATTGACGTTTTCCTTGAGTTTAGAGAGATTGCCCTTTAAAGTTGAGGCGTCATCTGAACCGGCTTTTTGGCTAGTTGTGTCTGAAGTTTTGGAATCGGTGCCTTTAGTGTCGGTGCCTTTAGCGTCGGTGCCTTTAGCGTCGGTGCCTTTAGCGTCGGTACCTTTAGAATCGGTGCCTTTAGCGTCGGTACCTTCGGTGAGTTGTTTAAGGTAGCCGTCGATTTTTTCGCTGACATCTTTTTCGACCTCTTCGCCGAGTTTTTTAGCTGATGTTTTAATTTTAGTTAGTGTTTCCTTTAAATCGCCGACGAGGACGCCGAATTGGTCATATTTCATGCCGGAATCGGAAATAATTGTAATATCGCCGTTATTTGCGGTTAAATTTCCGTCAACAACTATATCAGCGTTATTATCAATGTCGGTTACAAGCACTCCCAAGCCGACCATAGAGGCACTTTTTTGGTCTTCTTTTATGTTATTAACTTCTGATTCGACGGAGATATTTTGTCGCGGAATATCGGTTAAGGCATTGATTGCAATATCATTTTTCGCGGTTAAGTTAGCATTATTTTTGATATTGATTGTGGCGGTATTTTTTTCGTTGATGACGCCGACTGCAACGCCCGCTTTAAGGTATTCGCCGTCGAGGATTTTAGTAAAGGTTTTGCCGCCGACTTTATTTGGAACGGTTGCATTTTCACCGTCTTTTTTATTACCTTTGACTAATTCTTTGAGTTTAGTTTTGACGGTTTCGAGGAGTTCTTTACCGGCAGATTTAGCTTCTTCTATGTATTTTTTCGCTTCATCTGAATCGAGGAGTTGTTTACCGATTTTTTTAACTTCATCGCCTAAGCCGCCGTCGCCGGATTCTTTGCCCTCTTCGGTTTTGGTATCGGTTTTGGTAGTATCGGTCTTGCCAGCATCGGTTTTGCCAGCATCGGTTTTGCCAGCATCGGTTTTGCCAGCATTGGCATTATCTGGGGCGATTATGAAGGGGTTTTCAAAGGGCGCGACATCGGAGCCTAAGACGTTGGAAATATTACCTGAATTAGTTGTTGTGTTTCTAGCGTTTAGTTTAATGGAGCCATTTTCGGCGGTAATATTACCCGCGACATTTATAACTGCGTCTGAATTGTACGCAACGACGCCGACAGCGGTATTTATCGTAGATTTATCTTTAGAGGCGGCGTGCGCTGAAACTGAAAGATTATTTTTGACAATCGCATTAGCCTCGAAGGCTTTTAAATCGTTGCCGTTTTTGTCCTTACCGTCTTTTGCGCCGACTTTAATTTCACTGCCGTCCTTGATATTGATTTCGGCTTTAGAACTGCCCGCGATAACGCCGACTGCGACATAAAAGCGGTCTTCTACGACATCACTTGAAGTATCGCCGGTACTGGAAGAATCGCCACTGGAATCGGTCTTGGAATCGGTTTTGGTGCTTGAATCAGTTTTAGTAGAATCAGTCTTAGTGGAATCGGTTTTGGTGCTGGCGTCGGTTTTGGAAGAATCGGTGCTAGAATCGGTCTTAGTTGTATCGGATTTGGTATCGGAGCTACTATCTGAACTAGGTTTATCTTTTTTATCTTCAACGTTAGTTCTAGTTTTAGCGTCGATATTTAAGTTGGTATTAGCAGTGGCATTGATAGTCGTTCTGCCTTTTGATTCTAATTTGCCTTCGACATTGACGACAGCCTGATTATCAACGACGATAACGCCGACAGCGGTAGCGGGGATATATTTTTTACTTTTGCCCTGCGCGGGAGTGCCGGTTTCAATAGCAACATTAAGAGTTGAAGTTGCGGAAATATCAATATTGCCAGCGGAAAAAATATCAGCGGTTTTCCCGATATTTACAGTAGCTTTGCTCGTTTTTTTAGCGTAATTAAGGCTTGCATCGAGATTAGCCTTTTTAAGAAGACCGCCGATAACTGGTGTTTGGGTTACGGCATTAAAATTTTTGTTTTCGACGAATACGACGGTTGATTCAGCGTTAATAGAAACGTTGCCCGCTGATTTAATTTTTCCGTCGACGTTAATAACGGCTTCGCGCTCGGTGATTTTTTCCCAATTCTCTGTAGCCTTTTTAACTTCTGCTTCAGTCTTGAGGGTTCTAGCGTCGGCTGTGTGTTCGGCGTAGGCTTTAAGGATAATATCGCCGTCTTTATACGAAGCGTCAAGCCCGCCGGTTATGCCCGAATCTGCGCCTTCGACATTGACAACTTTTTTAAAGTCGACGCCTTCAACGTCGGTACGCAGGATAGCATTTTTCCCAACGTCAATTTTGGTTCCGTAAAGGGAAATGCCGCCGGGCGCGTTGATGACGCCTTGAATATCAATGCCCTTTTCGGGGTCGTTATTGTACTGGATATTTTCGGGCTTAAGGGCGGCAGTAAACTTCGTTGCGTCTTCTAGTTTGCTTAGATTCTCGAAATATTCTTTGCTGACAGCGGCTCCAGTGAAACTTCCGGCATTTATAACGCCGCTTGCGCCGACTGCGATACCGTTCGGGCTAAGGAAATACAAATTGCCGCCGATTTTGCCGTCGCGCAGGGCGTTGACTGTTCCGTTTATGCTGATTTTGTTATCGACAAGGTTTGCTAGCGTCTGGAGCTTATCGAATTGCATATTTGCAATTTGCCCTTTGTCCAATTCAAAATTAGTGAACTTATTGACGCCGATTTTGTCTGATAATTTTTTCTGGACTACGATATTGTAGACGTTGTTAGTAGGATTGAGCTTTACGCCGGCTTTAGTCGTGATATTAGAGGCGTGAGCGGTGAATGGGCTAGCGAAAAGAGTTAATGCCGCCATTGCCAACATTGCTCGGCGTTTTTTCTGAATGTACCTTAGAAATTTCAATTAAATCACTCCTTTTAAAAGAATCCTGTAACGGAGAAGTGCAATCGCGACGATTTAACTTTTTCCCCTTCAAAATGTTTAGTCAGAGGAATGCCCCAAGTTAAATTTGCGCTGACGTGTTTAAGATTGGCGGTAATGCCGATACCGGTTGAGCAAATCATTTTTTCATTGACGACGCTTTCGCCGGAGACGTAGCCGAAATCAAAGAACGGGAAGACTTTTAAGCGTTTATCCTCTGTGATAGGTATTTGATATTCGAGACTGCCGGACAAGCCTTTTTCGCCGCCCATGAAACTTTCCTCATAGCCGCGCACGGAATTAACACCGCCTATATAATATCTATCTGAAGAGCCGAGCAATTTTTTGGAAGTTATTTGCCCGTCGAACCGGAAATTGATAGTCTGCCCGTGATTGGCTCTGTATTGGTAGAATGAATCGAATTTATAAATAGCGGCGGTATTTCTAGTATTACTGACATCATCGCGTCGGGAAAATGCTACGGAGTGCCTATGATAAAAAAGTTGGTTATTGCCGTAATGAATCAGTGAGATATAGGGCGTAAAGCGGGTGATTTTATCATCGACCCAGCGGACGCGCTCATCTAGTTTAGTGCCCAAATCGGTTTTAGAATTTTGCCTAATGAATTGCAAGCCGGTTTCGTAGCGCGCAAATTGATTGACGTAGAAGGGGATTCTAAGAGCCGCGCTGATTGAATTGGCTTTACCTTTGACGCCCAGCTCGGCGAGTTCGCCCTTTTTGACTTCGGTAGTATTTGCGCTGTAGCCGATGTCGAATTTCATGCCGTGATGCCCGATAGGGAAGGAGTAGCCGAAATCCCAAGCCTTAGTGCCGTTGCTCATAAGGTAATTTGCGTGCAGGCTATCGCGATGACCGGTCAAGGAGCGATAATTATAGAACATGCCGAAACGATATTTGCCGCTGGTCTCGTAGCCTGCGTTATCGGTGTAGAGCATAAAAGTTTGATTATCGGGCTCGTAGATAACAATTTCGTAATCGGTTTCGCCGAAATTTTGACCGGCCTTCATGAGCAAGCGGGCTTGAATATCGCTCGTGCCGTTGAAGTGTTGCAATTTCCTGTTAAGCTTTTTTGTATTAGTAATTTCGCCTTGCTTTAGGTCGAAAGAGTTACGGATAAAACTTTCGCGGGTATGATTATTGCCAGAGATAGTAACGTTAGCGGTTTTGCCCTCGACCAAACGTATTTGGACTTCGCCGGCGTGAATGGTTTGAGGCGGTAGGAATGCGCGACACGTCAGAAAGCCTTTTTCCTGATAGAGCGCGTTAATTTTCTCAACGATTTCATAAAGATTCTGAAGAGTAACTGACTTGCCGATATAATCTTGCGCTATAGTGTCGAGTTCTTCTGGGGTTAGGATTTCTGAATCATCGAAGTTAATTTTTTCCAACTGGAATTCGACGGCGGGGACTTTTTCTTCCTGCGTAGATTCTTCCTCATTCTCGACCTTAGCACCGCGATTTCTTTGGTCTTCTTCGATTTGGTCGGCGATTCTTTGACGTTCGAGGATTTCTCGGTTTCTTTCGAGCTGTGCGCCTGCGTCATTTGCGCCGTAATCGGGTGCGGCGTTCGCAGTTTGCGCCAATGACATTAGGGCTAAAATTACAGCTGTTATGGGTAATTTTTTCATAAATTTTTGCCTCACTGTTACTTAAAACATAGTCACTTGTAGACAAGCGTCCTTTGTGTCCATGTCAAGATGATTTGGACAGACCTCGCGATTCTGTCTTACTGCTTCAATGTGTCCGTCTTCGCCAAAGCTAGCAACGTTTGTTTGACATTCCACAGTCGTTACTTTCCGGCTAGCCACCGGTAGTCATGCTATTTCATACTCTAGCGCATTTTTCAAGTTGATTGCCGCGTTTAAATCTCTATCCAATTCAAAGCCACATTCACAGCTGTAAATCCTGTCTTTGAGTTTTAAATCGTGCTTGATTCTTCCGCAATGTGAACACTTCTTGGAACTCGGATAAAATCTGTCGACGATTCTAACTTCAATTCCAAACTGTTTGGCTTTGGTTGTGAGTTTTAGTCGTAAATAAGAAAATCGTTGCGCCGCTATCGTTCTTGATAAATGTCGATTCTTCATCATGCCGCTGACGTTTAAATCCTCTAGCACTATGAAACTTGGTTCTCGTTTCACAATCGCCGCGATGATTTTATTCTCGTAGTCCACGCGAATATTCGTCAAGGTCTGATAAAGCCTTTGTATCTTGACTACTTGCTTTTCTATGTTTGCAGAATAAGTAGCAGTTTTTTCACCTCGTTTCTTTTTCATTTCGTATTTTCGGCTCAAACGCTTCTGCTCGCGTCTGAGTTTCTTTTCTAATTTTTTTATTCGCGGCGTTTTATTGATGTTCGGATTAACCACGCCGTCGGACATCACCGCCAATTCTTTAACGCCTAAGTCAATGCCGATTCCCTCACCGTGCGGAGTTGCTTGCTCCTTACTTAGAACTATTCATTTGTATTATCCCATTTTTTAGCCCGTCAAGCAATGGGGGGTTCCAGATTGTCACCCCCTATTTTGTTGAGAAATTATTGTTTTTCCCGCCTTGCATTGTTAAACTA
Source organism: uncultured Selenomonadales bacterium (assembly GCA_947307055.1). GTDB lineage: Bacteria > Bacillota > Negativicutes > Selenomonadales > Selenomonadaceae > Quinella. The sequence continues at coordinate 21,521 of CAMZHX010000021.1, forward strand.
TAAAAAAATAATTAGGAGAGATGTACTTATGAACAAAAACGCACAGGCTTTTAAAAATTATCTTGACGAGAAAAAAATTGAGGTCTTCGAGGTGGAAGAGACGCCCGACGACGCGCAGGAGACTGCAGTTTTCCGTTCGCATATCGTCGTAGCGGGTCAGCAACTGCCTACAATCGTTGTCACGGACAAAAGCATTTTTTCTATCGTCCGCGTGCAAATCGCTCCGCAAGTTCTCAACGACGAGAACAAAGCCGCGCTCCTCGCTTTCGTCAACGAGGAAAATTTGAAGTACAAGCCCTTCAAGCTGTATTTCAACGCCAACGGGGCTTTGCTTTTGGACTTGTGCCTCACCAACGCCGAAGACGAATTGAAAGGCGACACCGTTTATCTTATCTTCGACGTTATTATTAACTACCTCAACGAAAACTATCAATCGATGATGAAAAAAATTTGGGCTTAAGAAGTAGGAGCTAGGAATTAGGAACTAGGAACTAGTTTTATGATTCCTACTAGTCCCCAGTTCCTGATTCCTGATTTCTAGAAAGGAAGTGGTTTTATGAATATCAACAACTCTACTTCAAACACCGTAGTCACGGGCACATCTGCCAAAGATAGCATTGTCAATAGCGGCGCAAACGTCACGATTCAAGCTCTTGGCGGCAGAGATAACGTCACCAATCGCGGGCAAAACGCTAAAATTGACGGCGGCGACGATAGAGACACTATCGAAAACTACGCCTCAAACGCCACAATCGACGCGAGCGACGGCAATGATACCATTCAAAACGCCGGCTCCAACTCCACAGTCAATGGCGGCGAAGGCAACGATTCCATTAAAAACAACGGCTACGGCTCTAAAGTCAATGTCGGCGAAGGAAATGATTCTATTGAGACTGACGCCTCAAACGTCACTGTTGAAGGCGGCAAAGGCGACGATAGAATCGACTTGGGCGACAACGCTAAAAATAATCTGATTCTCTACAACATAGGCGACGGCAACGACTCAATTTACGGCTTCAATTCAACTTCAACGCTGGACATTGGCGACGGAAATTCTGCCTCACTTATTAGGAGCGGCAGAAATATAATTGTCAAGCTCGTCGAAAACGAAATTGTACTTGTAGGCGCGGGAAACCTTTCTAAAATCAATGTTCGCGGCATGAAGGACGAAGTTTTAAATGTCGCCAACCGAAAAAGTGATACCGTAATCGTCGGCAGCAGTTTTGATGACAGCATTGTCAATTACTACGACGGTACCAACGTCACGATATTTGGTCAAGGCGGCAACGATACCATCCGAAATGGTAATAACATGGGTTATTATTATTCTGGTGCTAAAAATGTCACAATCTCCGGCGGCGCGGGCAAGGATTACATTAGTAACGAGAGATACGGCTGGTATTCTTCAGTCGACGCCGGCGCGGGCAACGATACAATTTACAATAAGTACGGCTATGGATCCACGCTCTTTGGCGGTGCGGGCAACGATTCTATCTATAACGATTACTCCTCAAATAAGGTTATGGTTTTAGGCGGCGACGGAAATGATACCATTGAAAACAGAGACACAAACAAAAACGTGACGATAAACGCCGGCAAAGGTAATGACATTATTAAGAATAGCAAACTTGTAAATAAAGTTTCGATTTTAGGCGGCGCGGGCAACGACACTATTCAGAATGATTCGGCGCGAGATTCCACGATTGAAGGCGGCAAAGGCGACGATTTTATTTATGATGTCGGCGATAACGCTTTAATCAATTACACGGCGGGCGACGGCAACGATTTAATCACCGGCTTTAAATCAGATTCAACGTTAAGCATAGCGGGCGGAATTGTCCATGATGAAAGACAGAACGCCAACGATATTATTGTCACGGTCGGCGACGGGAAAATCACCCTTCTAAGCGCGGCGAAGTTCTCCAACCTCCATATCGTTGAAACGCCCGTTAATATCAACAATGGCGACAGCAACAAGCTAATAACAGCCACCAAAGCCGACGACACCATTATAAATACCGGCGACAAAGCTACTATCTCGGCTCTTGCCGGCAACGACTCAATCAATAATAATGCCTCGAATGTACTAATCGACGCGCGCTCCGGCAGAGATAAAATTTACAATACCGGTAAATCCACTACGATATCAGGCGGTGACGGTTACGATACCATTTCCAACAATGCCCAAAATAGTTTCATAGACGGCGGTTCGGGCAACGATTCCATTTTCAGTCACGGCACGAGAGTTAAAATTTCTGGCTTCGCTGGCCAAAACACCATTGAGAATTACAGCAATTCCGACGCGACTTCAATCAAGGGCGGCTGGCACAACGATTCTATTAAAAATAGCAGTTCATTGGTCACGATTTCGGGCAACTCCGGCAAAGATACCATTTTTAGCAGTGGCACTTCAAATTTAATTAACGGCGATACCGCCAACGACATAATCAGCATTGAGGGTTCTTATAAAAACACAATCAGCGGCGGCTTAGGCGACGACACCATAAATATTGATTGGAGTAGCAATAACGCCGTAATCCAATACAACAAAGGCGACGGCAGGGACGTTATCAACGGCTTCAACGCTACCTCAACTTTGCAACTCGGCGACGGCACCGAAAGTTATTCCAAATCAATCAAAGGCGAAGACGTTATTGTTAATTTCGGCAACGAAAATATCACATTAAAAGGCGCGGCGAAGTTAGCTAAACTTAATATCGCGGGCGTCACAACTGTAAATGCCGACAACAGTTTAAACGGCGTATTGATAAGCGGCGACCTCTTAAATGATACCATTGAAAATAGCGGCAACAACGTAACAATCAGCATGTTCGCGGGCAATGATACCGTAGAAAATTCCGGCTCACGAGTAACAATCGACGCCGACGCGGACAACGATACCATTAAAAATAGCGGCAACAACGTATCAATCGTGGGCGGCGAAGGCTCCGATTCCATTAACAATATCGAAGGCTACAACATGTCAATCGCGGGCGGTGCTGGCGACGATACCATTTCCAATACCGACGGCAATTTTGTATCAATCGCGGGCGACGCTGGCGCAGATTCCATTTCCAATACCAACGGCAGCAACGTATCAATCGTTGGCGATGACGACCCAGATTATATTTTCGATACCAACAGCAAAAACGTCACAATCGACGGCGGCGCGGGCGAAGATACAATAAGTTCTAGCGGCGGGCGCAGAAATGTAATAAACGGTAGCAACGAAAACGATTCAATTTCCGTTATCAACGGCACCAACGTTACAGTCGACGCAGGCGACGGCAATGACACCATAACTGTTAGCGGCGGGTTTAGAAATGTAATCGGCGGCGGCACTGGCGATAATCAGATTTATATTTCCCCGACTGAAACGGAAGTTTTAATTCAGCACAGTGCAGGAAATGATACCGTTTATGGTTTCAATGAAAATTCGAGTTTGCAAATTGGCGACGGCAAGACTGATACTTATACCGAATCAATCGAAGCCGGAAACCTTTTCTTCGATACTGCCAAAGGTCGAGTCGAGCTAGTGGGTGCCGCAAGTTTACCAACGGTCAATATTGTCGGCAAAGTAAAAGGAAAAGATATTAGTAACAATACGCCAAACACCATAATCAACGGCAACGCAGGCGACGATACTATTCAAAATGGCAGAGACGGCGAAGGCGTCACAATCAACGGCAACGCGGGCGACGATTCCATTAAAAACGAAAGCAACAACGTCAGCATAAACGGCGGCGAAGGCAACGAAACTATCGAAAATGGCAGAAAAGGCGAAGGCGTCACAATCAACGGCAACGCGGGCGACGATTCAATTAAAAACGAAAGCAAATACGTCAGCATAAACTGCGGCTCCGGCAACGACACTATCGAAAATTACGAATCTAGAGCAACTATTTCCGGCGGCGTAGGCGATGATGTTATTCGGCTTAGTAAGGATAGTGATCATGCTGTATTTCGATACATGGTAGGCGACGGCAACGATACCATTTACGGCTTCCACGCTCAAGATGATAGTATATACATTGCGGCGGAAAGTTTTACTGGAAAATGGGGCGGCAGAAATTACAGAGATTACGTTATATATGTCGGCGACGAGAAAATCACCATTAAAGACTATGGTGGCTACAGCTACAGACCCACTATCATTCGCGACAAAAGCTCACTTCCGCTAAATTCCAACAATGCTAAGAATAATGTTTCGATTGTCGGCACGGCATTTAATGATACCATACGCAATGGCGGTTCGTACGTCAAAATTTTCGCGAAAGACGGCAACGATACCATAGAAAACAGCGGCAATAACGTATCAATCGACGCGAGCGATGGCAATGATACCATTACCAACGGCGGCGCATACGTCACAATTTCCGCGCAGGGCGGCAACGACACCATAGAAAACAACGGCAATAACGTATCAATCGACGCGAGCGATGGCGATGATACCATTACCAACGGCGGCTTCAACGTCAAAATTTCTGCGGGCGCGGGCAAAAATTATATCCTCAATGACGCCGGCTTTAGTACGTCAATTTTGGGCGGCGAAGATAGCGACTTTATAACGGTGGTTAGCAGTTCTCGCGTTACAGTCAACGCGAGCAAAGGTAATGACCAAATCAGCATCAAGGGTAGCGATGAAACTTTCATAGAGTACAACTTAGGCGACGGCAACGACAAAATTTATGGCTTTGATAAAAATTCGACGCTAGACATTGCCAAAACCGAATTCACATCAGCCAAGAGCGGCAACGATTTAATTATCACGGTCGGCGAAGACAAAATCACGTTGAACGGAGCCGCGAGCTTATCTAATCCGAATATCATTAACGGCACGCAAGCAACCTTCACTGTTAAAAATGGCGCAGTGACTTGCGAAAGCGATTTGCCCGAAAACATTATCAAGGACGCTTACAAATTCAACGGGGATTCCTCAACGTTATCAATCAGTAGCGCGTTGCAGAATTACACCGTAAATGTTAAAGCCGACGACGCCGGAAAAGTGAAATGGCATTACGGCACGGCTAATTTGAATAGTGCCAGCACCCTCGAATATAAGCTTGACGAGGGGAAAAATAGCGTGACGTTGACGAGTAAAAATTACGGCGACAAAATCACCATCGACGGCGACGCGGATTTCAATTTTGGGCAGATTAGTGCTGAAGTGTTTAAAAACGGCACAATCACGACGAAAGACGCGAAGAGGATTTTGTTTGAGAATAATTCTTCTGCAAGCGTCACGCTTCCCAGAGGTTATCAAGTCGACGTTGATTCAAGTAATATCATGGTCAACGATTTGCCGATAAATGCTAAGACTGGCGCGGGCACAGTTACTGTAGAGCGGAACGGCATGAGCTTTAATGGTTACGGCGTGCAATTTGTTGATTTAGAAGTCGCGAAGGAAAGTTACTTCGGCAAACTCGCGCCAATGACTGTCAATTATAATTCCCGCGATAACAGTTACACTATTCAAGATACGGCGTGCATCAAAACTCTCTCAACCGACTTCACGAAGATAAAATTTGATTTCGCAAACAAAGGCGATGAAAAATACGCATACTACAAAGTTAATGACGTAGCATTTTTGGTAGCGAGCGAAGCGGATGATATAAACGTCGTGGAGACGGACGGCACAACCTTTAATATTCAGGACAAAGAAATTAACACGGAAAAAATAGGTCGCGTGACGCTTGATGAGCAAATTACGTTCAGCGGCACGGAAATTGACTTCGACAGCGTGAAGACGACTTACGCGCATAACAAGTCGGTAATTTATTCGTTAGACGGTGAAGAAATCACGATAAGCGACGCGGCGACGGTTGAGACGGGCGACGAGCCTAAAACCTTTAAGTGCGAGGCGGGCAGTTACACAATCAACGGCAAAACTTTCGAGACTTCAGCGGATTTAACATTTACAGCCGACATGAACGAAATTAAAATTCAGTTGAGCGACGCCAAGACCGAAATTTACTTCGACGGCGTGAAAGTCAGCGGCGTTTCAGACGGCGGCGAACTTGTTTTCGATTTAATTAACAATAAAGCTACGATACCGAGCGGCGCGAACCTTAATATCACTTCGTCCAATGAGGTTAATTTAAGTCTTGAGGCGGGCAATTTCACAATCGACGGCAAGAAACTTTCTGTCAATAGCGAGCTTGAAATAACTGCCGACAAGGACAATATAAAAGTTCCGCTTAGCTCAAAGCCGGTCACGATAAACGGCGCGGCGATTACTGGCACTGACGAGGCGACCATTGACAACACGAACGAATTATTCTGCTCGGTGCTTTTGCCCAATGGCGCGTTTGTTCAAAATACAAGCGAGAGCATTTACCAACTTAGCGGGGAAGGTAGCACAGCCTCATTCGGCGGCGCGAATAAAAAAGTTCAGCTGACCGATAACGGCACAACTTACATCGAATACTACAAGGGAAATACAATCAGCGTCGGAATCAATCGGTTTATGTTCGAGACGGCAGAAATTAAAGGCACCGACTGGACGATTGAGACTTCCGGCACGAGCGGCATAGACAAAATTACGGGCATTCAAGACGGCGCGACGGTTTCAACTTCTACGGAATATGTTGACGCGGGCGACTTGCGCTTTGAGGTCGAGACTTCTGGCGCGGGCACCTTCAACATTGCCGGACAAAAAGTCACTTCGTCGGATAAAGATACCTACGTCGTTTACGGCAGTTCCGACGGCAAAATAAAAGTTGCTCTGCAAGGCGAAGAATATGACGGCGACGATTCCGAAGCGGCAGGGACAACTTATAAATACGATAAGGCGGGCAATTACACCGTCAACGGAATTACTTTCCAAGCGGGAGCAAATACTAAGGTACGGACGATAACGCGCGGTGTTGAGTTTGATTTATCGAGTGGAAGTTTCCAATATGACGGCTTGACGCTAAGCGGCGGCGGCAAGGCGCAAATCAATCGCTACAACGCCAAATTAGTTTCACTCACGAACGGCGCAAAAGTCAGCGGCTCCGATGCAACTAAATATCAAAATCGGCAATTCGAGATTTCGGGCACAGTCGAACTTATCGGCAAGAAATTTGAGACTAACGAGCAAATAAGGTGCGGGCTGATTAACGTTCAAGAGAGGATAGACGGGCAAGCCATTACGCTAAGAGGCTTTGTCGTTGACGATAAATATGTCCAAATTCAAGATAATTGTTATGAAAGCGTCAAGGTTGTCGACAAGAACATTTCGAGCATTGAGGGCGTCAAGAATTCGGCGGAGATAACCGGCAACGGCTTGAAAAATGTTTCGATAGTGACGACCGAGAGCGGCACATTTAAGATTCACGAAAAGACCTACAAGATAACTGACGACGCCGACGGCGCAGAGTTCGTGACGGATTCACACGGCAATATTTCTGCAATTAACGGGCTTAAAGGTTCGGTTGAAGGGAATTTTGCAAGCGGAATCAGCATAAACGGCAAGGCGATTCAGATAACCGGCGCAAGTTCAATCAAAGTAGCGAGCGACGGCAAGAAGATAACGGAAATATCAAATGTTGCAGGCGATTCGGTTACGACGAGCGGTAAAACTTATCGTCAAAATGTACGGGTGTATGAATTGGGCGGCGCGGAGAAATTAACGACATCTGCTGACGGCACGATTATTTTCAACGGCAACAAATTCGAGATGAGCGCGGGCAAAACTTTCACCTTAGACAACGCAGGCAACATTTCCGGCATTGAAATGGCGCAAAGTAATTCTGCAACTTCGGCGGCAAATATTTTGGAGACGAGCGAGGAAGATTTCGCCACGATAAATCTTTTGACGACCAGCGAGCTTGATGAAGTTATCGGCGACTTTTCCGAAGGGCTGACGGTCAACGGCGTCCTTGTTAAGGTGACCGACAGCACAAACTTTGTCGTGAAGAATGATGACGAAAATATTTACATCGAGGCAAATGCGCCCGACACGTTCACGATTAACGGCAAGACTTTCACGACTTCCGCCGACAAAACTATTTTCAAGCTGGACAAAAGCGGCAATGTTAGCGAAATCGTGACCGATAAATTTTATCTATATCCGGACAACGAAACTTACCTGATAAAGGGCGACTTCAGCGACGAGATAATTTTCAATGGGCAAAAATTCTGCGTGACGGGCACTAATAATACGACCGTTTTTATTGGCAAAGAGACTTTGATTGGCGTTGAACTTGCGCGAAATGCGGTTGAGGTGGTCGAGAGTGGCGACGCATCTGAAATTGCTTTAAGCGGCGGCGGCGATATAACTATCGGCGGCAAAACCTTCAGCACGTCAGATGATTTTGTCGGATTATTACGGATAAATTCGCTGGACAGTTTCATAGGGACAATAAGCGGCGAACTTGGCGGGGTTGACCTTGCGGGGCTTACAATCGAGAGCGACGACAAATTCAGCGTGACTGGCGACGGCGAAAAAGTCACCGCGATTGAAAATCTCCAGAACGGCACGTTGACTAGCGAGGATTTAGACGCCATAACGATTAACGGCGAAAAAATTTCCCTTGACGATGCGGACGAAGTGACGCTGACGATTCAAGGCGGCGAGTTGAAAACCTCTGAAGAATCTGAAGAACCTAGCGAAAACCCAAGTAGCGAGGAAGAAATTTTAGACAAGCTCAAAAAAGAAAATCCGGATTATATTCCTGTATCCAGCAAGGAAAATATCACGCTCAAGGGCGGCGAAGTGGCTATCGTTGAGGACACTAGCGCGAAAGCTAGCATAACCGCGAGCAAGGGCAATGATACGATTGTCAGTGCGGGCGAAAATGTTTCTGTGACGTTTAAGGGCGGCAAGACTGAAGTTTTCGCGCTCGAAGGCACGATGAAAATTTCGGGCTATAATGCCTCGACGGGTAGCGGCTTCCACACCGATTACGCAAATATTTTTGATGCGGTTGATGAAGGCGATATTGTCTTCAACAAAGGCAGACTTACAATCGGCTCGGCAGTTGTCATTGACGACAGCGGCAATAATGTTATGAATTTCTTCGACACGACCGGCGACCTGCAAAAAGTTGGCAGAGCATTCACAGATACAGCACTTAATCTCAGCAAGGAAACGGCGGATTTGGTTCTTTACGCTGATGAAGATTCGACGCTGACGGCTGGAGCGGGTAGCGATTCAATTTTTGCCTTCGAGGGAAGTAAAGTTGACGCGGGCGCAGGTAAGAATTACATTTACATTGAAGAGCGCGGCACCAATAGCGACGGCGTAACAATTTTACTCAACGGCAAAAATACAGTCGCGAACTTCAACGCGAGCTTTGACGGCGATAAAATTTCACTCGGCGCGGCGACTTATGATTTCAGCTTTGACGGCGAAAATGTCAGTGTCAAAAGTGGCGAGGCTCGCGCCTTGTTGCAAAATATTTCGTCGGACGATGACGCGGCAAGAATTCTTACAATTATCAACGGCAAAGAAATTAAAACCGCGATTGCGCAGGAAAATTTGATAATCGCGGCGGGCGACGATACGGCGGACGTTTACTACGGCAAAAAGTCTGGCGTGGACTTCACCGGCTATAGCGATTCTTTGACGGTCGACCTTAACGAGAATTTCTACGGGATAAATCAAGTGACGCTCGGCGGCGGGCAAAATACTTTGCTTAGCTCTTCGCAAAACGAGACTTTGACGAGTTCCGACGGCTCGACCGAGTTTATTTTCAGCAAAGATAGCGGCCGCGACGTGATTAAGAATTTCAACTTCGACGCGGATAAAATCAACGTCGGCAACGAGACTATCACAGCGGTTAATGTGAACAATTCGGGCGGCGTGCGTATGGAAATCAGCGGCTCTGCAACTTTGACGCTCGAAGATGCGCAGGGTAAAAACTTCAAGGTAAATAATTTCGTCGCGTTAGTTGATAAGAACATTACCTACAACGCAGAAGCAAATTATTTCGTGGCGACTTCGCAGAATGCAAGCTTGACAGTTGGCGAGAGCGCGGAAATTTGGCTTGACGGTTCGCACGGCAAAACTTTTGTAGGCGACATAAGAACGCTTGACGCCTTGACCGCTGAAGGAAACACGTCGCTAGTTGGCAACGCCCTCGATAACACAATCCTTGCCGGCAATGGCGATTCAAGCTTATGGGGCGGCAATGCTGGCAATGACTTCATGCAAGGCGGCGCGGGCAAAAATACTTTCTTCTACACCATCGGCAATGGCTCCGACAGCATAGCTGGCGCGAATAATGGCGACGTTGTCTATTTGTCGCAAGTGACGCTTGAACAAATCGCAAGTACAAATATCACTGCCGACGCGGTGACGCTTAACTTTAAGGACGGCGGCTCCTTACAAGTCAACAGCAACGCCGATATTACCTACCAACTTGCCGACGGCTCGAAATTCTCTGCTAATCATGCGCAAGCCGTTTGGTTGTTAAAATCAACTACCACTTAAATTTTTTACTGAAAAATATAAACGCCCTTGTCGGAAGAATATCAACTTCGGCAGGGGGGTTTTTTATTTTTACAAATGACTAATTATCTCGTTGTGCCAGAAGTCAGCGGCGAAATAAAAAAAATGACCGCGCTGTCTTGAAGCATACGGTCTTGAAAATATTTGGGACGATGAATCCTCTAGACAGGGAATTATCGACGCAGTGAAAAAAGTTCGCAAATATTCTTGAACAAAATGACAACATGAGAATCGGTATGTTTGCTGTCGGTTACTACGTTGTAAAGCTCGGCAATTCGCGCGAGGAAAAAGAGACGACGAACCGGCGGAACGGCTACTTCGACAAGACTATATCCGTTCCTTTTCGTCGACTGCCTGTTCGTGTCAATTAAGCATGATTACGAGACGAAAGAGTGCGCCGTTTACAACATTTTGGGCATTCGGGTCAACGGGCACAAGAAAATTTTGGGGCTTTAGAATTAGTGTTCATAAACGATTAAGCAAAGTGTGAATATGAGAAATCTTAAT
>CAMZHX010000022.1 GCA_947307055.1 uncultured Selenomonadales bacterium
GCCGCCCGAAGAATTGACTGGCGAAATGATTTTCGATTTGATTGCGGATAATGATGACGATATACTCGACGCGCTTTATAAATATGCTCACAGCGTCGCGACGATGATTTTTAATTTGCAAATGCTTTTCGACCCAGAAAAATTCGCGCTCGGCGGCGGCATAAGTCAGCAGCAAAGTTTTATCGATGCCGTTCAAGATAAAATCGACGAGCTTTACGCAGAGGCTCCGTTGTATTTGCCGCGCCCCGAAGTCGTCGCCTGCAAGTATCACAACGACGCAAATTTATTCGGCGCATTGTACAGATATTTGGATAAGTAAAGGAGCATAACCATTGATAAAACTTCTGGGCATAGAAAAAATTTACGACAGCGCGGCGGGTAAAGTTCACGCGCTAAAGGGCATTGATTTGGAAATTGCTCGCGGCGAAATTTATGGGATAATCGGCTTGAGCGGCGCGGGTAAGTCGACCCTAGTCCGCTGCATTAACATGCTTGAACGCCCGACCGCCGGCAAAGTTTTCGTCGACGGACAAGACATGACCCAACTTAATGAAACTCAACTCCGCGCGGCGCGTAAAAATATCGGAATGATTTTCCAACACTTCAACCTGTTAAGCTCGGCGACCGTCTACGATAATATTGCCTTCCCGCTGAAACTTTCCGGCATGAACTCCGCCGAAATCAAAAAAAAAGTCGAGCCGCTCCTCGAACTCGTCGGGCTTAGCGACAAGGCTAATCAATATCCCGCGCAACTTAGCGGCGGACAAAAACAACGCGTCGGGATTGCTCGCGCCCTCGCCAACAATCCTAAAGTTTTGCTCTGCGACGAAGCAACTTCCGCCCTCGACCCGCAAACCACTAAATCTATCCTCGCGCTTATCAAGGACATTAACAAAAAACTTTCGCTGACGGTCGTCGTCATTACTCACGAAATGCAAGTTATCAAAGATATTTGCGACAAAGTGGCGGTTATTTCGGACGGTGTAATTGCCGAGCGCGGCTCGGTGCTCGACGTGTTCACCAATCCCCAACACCGTATCACCAAAGAATTTATCAGCGTGTTGTTGTCGAACGATTTGCCCGCCGCGTTCAGAGGCAATGAAATTTCGCAGGATAAGACGCCCGACAGTTTGCTTTTAGTCCGATTGATTTTCAAGGGCGATAGGGCTGATGACCCCGTCCTTGCTAAAATGATTCGGACTTGCAAGGGCGTAGAATGCACAATGCTTTTCGGCAATCTTGATGAGATTCGCGGCGTGCCGTTCGGAAGATTTATTATCGGCTTGAGCGGCGAAGATGACGCCATTAACAGCGCGTTGAACTTTTTGAGCGGCGAAGATGTTCGAGTGGAGGTGATTGGCTATGTTCGCAGAAATTCTGCCGCTATTGAGTAAAGCACTCGGCGAGACAATTTATATGGTCGTGGTGTCAATGGCAATCGCTTCGGCAATCGGAGTTCCACTCGGCGTCCTACTCCACACGACCGCTAAAGGACAAATCTTAGAAAATATTTTTATCAATCAAACAATCGGCTCGGTGGTCAACGCGGTGCGCTCAATCCCGTTTATAATTTTAATGGTAGCAATCATACCGCTGACGAGATTTTTAGTCGGCAGTGCAATCGGGACGACGGCGGCAATAGTTCCTTTGGTGATAGCGTCGATACCGTTTATCGGGCGGCAAGTCGAAACGTCGCTCAAAGAAGTTCCGTCGGGATTGGTCGAGGCGGCTTTAGCAATGGGCGCAACTCCCGCGCAGATTATCACGAAAGTTTTGTTGCCGGAAGCTATGCCTGGAATAGTTTCGCAGTTGACGACGGTAATAATAGCTTTGGTCGGTGAATCGGCAATGGCTGGGGCAATCGGCGGGGGCGGCTTAGGAGATTTGGCAATCCGCTACGGCTATCAGAGATTCCGTCCGGAAGTTATGCTAGCAACGGTCGTCGTGCTGATAGTTTTAGTTCAGCTGGTGCAATTCATCGGCAACACCCTAGCTAAGAAACTCGACAAGCGATAAAAAAATCAGCGACAGACTTTTGAGGGTCTGCCGCCTTTTTTATTTCGGATATAAATTTCTAATCAATCTTGCGGACGCGGTTTTCTGATTAAGCCGAGAATCGCGCAACCTACGACCGAACCGATTGCAATCGCTACCAGATACATAAGCGGATTGCCGATAGTCGGGACGACGAATATGCCGCCGTGCGGAGCCATAAGCGTGCAGTCAAACATCATGACCAACGCGCCGGCAAGACCAGAGCCGACAACGCAGGCCGGAATAACATGGAGCGGGTCGCCCGCCGCAAAAGGTATCGCGCCTTCAGTTATGAACGATAAGCCCATTATGATATTGGTTGCAGTAGTTTTTTGTTCGCTCTTGGTAAATTTGTTCTTGAAGAAAATCGTGCAAAGCGCAATGGCAATCGGGGGAACCATGCCGCCCGCCATAGCCGCCGCGATAACGTAATAGTTGCCGTCAGCCAAAAGTCCGACGCCAGTAACGTAAGCCGCCTTGTTCAAAGGGCCGCCCATGTCGACAGCCATCATGCCGCCGATAACCGCACCCATAACGAGTTTCGCGGAAGGATCCATATGCGCAAGAGTATCTTTAAGAGCTTCGTTAATGCCCGCGACAGGAGGACCGATTACAAAGTTACAAACAAGACCAATAATCAAAACGCCGAGCAAGGGATAAAACAGAATCGGTTTGGTGCCTTCGAGCGAGGGGGGCAGAACGCTAAGAGCTTTTTTGAGCCAGTTGACTACGAAACCTGCAATGAAACCTGCGAGCAATGCGCCTAAGAAACCGGAGCCATTAGAGGCACTGAGCGCACCGCCGACAAAGCCCGCAGCCAATCCGGGACGGTCAGCAATAGACATTGAAATAAATCCTGCGAGAACCGGCAACATAAATCCGAATGACGCGCCGCCTATGCCCATGAAAGTTGCGGCGGCCGGAGTGATTGAACCGAACTTGCCGCGCTCTTCAGCGGGTAGGCTGTTGAGGTCGACCGACGCGCCGTCAATCAGGAACGAGATAGCGATTAAGATACCGCCGCCGATAACGAACGGCAACATATGCGAAACGCCGTTCATCAAGTGCTTGTAAACTTGGCGACCGACACTTTCATTTTCGCCGCCGCCACCAGCACCGCCCGCATCAGCCTCGCCGGCCTTCGCGTGGTAAATCGGAGCCGAGCCACTCAACGCCTTGTCGATGAGTTCGTCGGCTTTGTTGATACCGTCGGCGACTTTGGTAATGACAACGTGTTTGCCGTCGAAACGCGCCATTGCGACATTCTTATCAGCCGCAACGATAATGCCGTCAGCCTTCGCGATTTCGTCAGCAGTCAGAACATTTTTCGCGCCGCCGGAGCCGTTCGTCTCGACCTTGATTGAAATGCCGCGTTTCTTAGCGTGTTGCTCCAAACTTTCCGCCGCCATGAACGTATGAGCAATACCGGTCGGACAGGCCGTGACGGCAAGGATTTGGATATGGTCGGCAGTCGCGACGGGCGCGGCACTTGCGCTATCGGCGGGGGCTTGGAATTTGCCGTCCTCTTTGTCGTCGATGATTTTAAGGAACTCTTCCTTAGTGGTCGCCTTGATAAGAGCTTCCTTGAAATCGGGATCCATAACCATTGTGGCGAGCTTCGACAGAATCATTAAATGTTCATCGTTGCCGCCGTCGGGAGCCGCAATCGCGAAGAATAATCTTGCGGGATTGCCGTCCATTGACTCGAAGTCGATACCTTCGGGGATAGTCATTGCGGCCAGGCCGGGAGCTTTAACGCCGGCGGATTTTGCGTGTGGTGTCGCAATGCCGTCGCCAAGACCGGTGGTGCCCGACGCCTCACGAGCAAAGACATCTTTTTTGTACTGTTCTTTGTTCTTGAGGTTGCCGCCCTTTTCCATCAAGTCAACAAGATGCGAAATCGCGTCCTGTTTGTTCTCGACGTGGGCACCGAGATCAATGCTCGCATTTTTGAGCAAATCGGTAACTCTCATAGTGCATACTCCTTACCAAAAATGAATGAATAATTTCTATAATTCGTAATGCGCAACGAAGATTTTATTCCGCATTGCGCACTACGTCTTACGCATTGTTATGAGAAAATGCTTTTAATCTTGTTGAAGATTTTTTCGCCTAAAGTTTCGTCGTCTTCTGTGGCGTGGAAGGGTTGAGCTTGACCGGCTTGAATGCGATTAAAAAGTTGTTCGGGCTTGCGAATGCCGGTGCCGACCGAAGTAGTTATCATCAACTTGCCGTCGAAACGCGCCATAGGAATTTTTTTACTGGCGGCGATAATGACGTAATCGGCATTTTTAATTTCCTCGTCGCTAAGGGAGTGGTAGACGCCCGCCGCGCCGTGCACTTCAACGCGAATACTCAAGCCCAATTTCTCAGCACATTGCTTAAGGGATTCGCGAGCCATGAACGATGACGAAATCCCAGTCGGACAAGCCGTCACCGCGATAATTTTAGTGTTGGCTGAAACGTCCGGTTCTGGAGTTTCGGACTTAGCGCGGGCGGCCTCTTTGTCGTCGATAATCTTAATGACTTCGGCGGGCGACGTGGCTTTAATCAGATTTTCTTTGAAGTCGTCGTCCATGAGCAAAACCGCAAGCCGCCCCATATTAGTCATTGCGGTATCGTCGGCCTTTTCGGGTGCCGCGAATAACATCAACAGCCGCGCAGGTTTGCCGTCGAGCGAATTGAAGTTGACGCCTTCGGGCACGGTGATTATTGAGATTGACGGCTTTTTGACGGAAGAATTTTGCGCGTGAGGAGTCGCAAGCCCGTTAGCAAGACCGGTTGAGCCTTGAGCCTCGCGCCTTAGAACGTCGCGCTTGACGATTGCCTTATCGCGAATCGTGCCCGCCGTCATGAGCAAATCGACCAACATATCAATCGCTTCGTTCTTATCGGTCGGGTGCACGTTTAGCGCGATAGATTTTTTGGAAATGTAATTTGTAATTTTAACTGCCATTAAAGAAACCTCCTTTTTGTCAATTAGGAATGCGTAATGCGTAATTAAAAGAAATTTTCTCATTGCGCATTGCGAATTACGAATTACGCATTGTATTTGGCAAGGGGGTTAGATAGTTTTCAACAAAGCTTCGACTTCGGGACGGGTAGCGAGATTTTCAGAGAACGCCGACGCCGAGCCCGTGCAAAGTCCCATTTTGAAAGCGCGTTCGTAATCGCCGTTGCTTTCAGTGTAGCCCGCGACGAACCCCGCAACCATTGAATCGCCCGCGCCAACAGAATTGACAAGTTTGCCTTTGGGCGCAGGGGAGAAATAATCTTTACCGTCTTCCGTCAGCAAAATTGCGCCGTCGCCCGCCATAGAAATTAAAACGTTGCGCGCGCCCTTCTCCTGAAGCTTTTTGGCGTACTCGATAATTTCTGCGTTGGTCTTAAGTTTGACGCCGAACATGTCGCCGAGTTCGTGATTGTTAGGCTTGATGAGCCACGGATTGAACTTGAGAACTTTGAGGAGCAATCCCTTTTCGGCGTCGACGACAAAACGAATGCCCTTGCCTTGAATGCGCGAAAGTGTTTGCTCGTACATATCATCGGGCAGAGTGTTGGGGATTGAGCCGGAAAGAATCAGCGTATCGCCCTCGCCGAGCCGTTCAAGTTTCTTGAAAAGTTCTTCGCGCTTAGCGTCGCTGATTTTGGGACCTTGCCCGTTGATTTCGGTTTCGACATCCGCTTTGATTTTGACGTTAATGCGGGAGAAACCCTCGTCGAGCTTAACGAAGTCATCAGCGGCATTGAAGTCGCGCAGTTGGCGAACAATTTCATCGCCCGTGAAGCCCGCAAGAAAACCTGTCGCCGTCGACTTGTGACCCAAATTGCCAAGCACGATTGAGACGTTAACGCCCTTGCCGCCGCCGAGCACTTGCTCATAAGTCACGCGGTTAATCGCGCCGGTCGTGAGCTTGTCAAGTCGGATAATGTAATCAATCGCGGGATTAAAAGTTACGGTGTAAATCATCAAAGTTTCCCCCTTAATTTTAGTGAAAATTCTTTTGAGATTATACAACACGTTTTTACGCTTTTCAAGGCAACGGCTTTGAAAATGTTTTCAGCTGGGGAAAGTTTTTCAATACTCCCTGAAGCGGACGAAGCGGAAAGTAGAATTTACCATTCGGCACAAAAAATCCCGCCTTTCGACGGGACAAAATTTTATAAAAAGCGACGTTGAAGAGACTTTGCAAGGTAACCGCGATTTTTTTCTGAGTTCGTAAGCCCCCAAGTTCCTTATCGAGGAAGAAAATATCGACCTCGCTAAAAATCACTATCCTAGTTGTAATGCAATATCAAAAAATAGATATTTATTTTTGGGGCGTCGAGACTTCCTCAAGTAGTGTCAAATATGATTCGTAACGCTCGCGCAAAATTTCTCCGCGCTCGACCGCTACTTTGATTGCGCAATCGGGCTCGTGACTATGACTGCAGACGTTTAGAAATTTGCAACTGCCCGCGAACTTCCCGAACTCCTTAAAGCAATGCCACAAATTTTTTTTATCAAGCCCTGCTTCCGTCAAGTTGACCGCACTAAAACCTGGCGTATCAACCAAAAATCCTCCGCCAAAACTAATCAGCTCGGCGACGCGTGTCGTATGCTTGCCGCGCAAAATTTTTTCGCTGACCTTGCCGACCTTCAAGCGCAAATTTTTATCCAGAGTATTTAAGATAGACGATTTCCCGACGCCGCTCGGTCCTGAAAAGACCGTTACTCCCGACGACAAAATTTTTCTAAGCTCGTCAAGCCCTTCGCCGGTGATTGTCGACACGCGCAAGATTTTGTACAGCGATTCATACTCCGCTAAAAAATTTTTCTCCGCCGCCAAGTCGATTTTGTTCATGCAGATGATTATCTCCGCGATTGAAGATTTCTCCGCCAAAACTAAAAATCTGTTCAGCAGTAGCGGATGCAATTTCGGCGCGTCGACGGCGAATGTCAAAATCACTCGGTCGACGTTGGCGACTGCCGGTCGAATTAAAACATTACGGCGCGACTGAACATTTTCAATCACGCCGCTTTTATCTTTCAATCGCGAAATTTCTACGAAGTCGCCGACGAAAACCGCGCTCCCGATTTTTTTATCGCGTTTGAGGAGCCCGCGCAGTTTGCATGGGACAACCTCATCGCCGGCCCTCACGAAGAAAAAACTATTATAAAATTTTATAACTCGTCCGATTATGATTCATCGCCCCTTTGATTGATCATCTTCGCGACTTGGCGCGTCATCGTTTTGAACGGGGATATCAGGAAAAGTTTCAGATTGCCGCGATTCAGTCTCGCTAGTAGATTCGTGCTCCGGCTCGCGAATGGGTTCGGGCTCTGGTTCCGGACGGCGAGAAATTACCAAATCGACGGTCGAGCCGGTTTCGACTTCAGCATCGGGCGCGGGGTATTGAGTAATAACGGTGCCTTCCGCTTGCGAACTTTCTTGCGTTGTGACCGAGCCGACATAAAGCCCGCGACTTGCAATCCCGTCCTCCGCAACTGCAAGGCTAGCATTTTCGACATTCGGCACGCGAACTGTCTGTTTAGTTGTCCGCTTGACTTCCTCAACTTTCCTTTCTGGCTCGCCGCGCGAAACTATCAAGTCAATCGTCTGCCCGCGAGTAATTTTGGTACCGGTGGTCGGGTCGTGCGATAAAACTGTTCCGGGCTCGCTTGAAGAATCTTTTTCGTAGACGCTGCCGAGATTCAAGCCGAGTTTCTGAAGACGTTCAATCGCGGCGGATTTCGCTAGCCCTGCCAAGTCGGGCATGTCGATAGCCTCGCCGCCCTTGCTGACGTAAATTGTAACCAATCGGTCGCTCTTAACGGTCTTGCCGACATCGGGGTCTTGCGAAACGACTTGACCGGCGGGGACGTTGGCATCGTAAGTTTCGGCGACATTTACGCGCAAATGTCCATCCTCTAAAATTTGTCGCGCAAGTGCAAGCTGTTTGCCCTTAACGTCGGGGACTGACACGACCGTTTCACTATTCCAAACCTTGCCGAACGCCGCGAAAATTCCTACGCCGAAGCCTATTACCAACACGAAAAACATCATCGCCATAAAAATTTTCGACTTGTAAAACGGCTTCGACTCGACAGCGGGCACCTTAGGTTTATTATCTTCCGGATTGCCACTTTGCCCGCCTAAACCTTGACGAACTACACGGCGCGGAGGAATTCCGGTTCGCTCTAAAATTTTGGTAGCGTCGGGGTCGCTCTTATGATTCACACTCAAAGCCGCCTCGACGTTTGAAAGTTCCTGAACGAGTTCAAAGCTCGACGGGCGAATTTCGGGACTTTTACTCATAGCGCGGCAAACGATTGCCTCAAGCATGGGCGGGATTTGCGGACGATAACGGCTCGGCGAAATGGGTTCTTCCTCAATGTGCTTCATAGCGATTGCGACGGGATTATCGCCTGTGAACGGCAATTTATTCGTCAACATTTCGTAAAGGACAATGCCCAGCGAGTAGACGTCCGATTTGGGAGTAATCGCGCCGCCGCGAGCTTGTTCGGGCGAAAAATAATGCACCGAGCCGATAACATTCCCGCCATAAGTCAGCGTGGATTCTGTGACGGCGCGAGCAATCCCGAAGTCGGTAATTTTGGCGTGATTGTCTTCGGTCATCAAAATATTATGTGGCTTAATGTCGCAATGCACGATATTATTTGCGTGCGCGTGAGTGAGCCCGCTGGCAATGTCCTTAGCAATTTGCGTGGCGGTCAAGAGGTCGAGCGGCCCCTCGTCCTGAATTTTTTTCTTGAGCGTGCTGCTCTGGACGTACTCCATAACGATAAAATGATCGTCGCCCGCAACGCCGACATCGTAAATGCTGACAATATTTGGGTGAGAAAGTCGCGCCGCCGATTTCGCCTCGCGATGAAAACGCTCTATGAACTCCACGTCCGAACGATATTCCGCGTGGAGAATTTTTATTGCAACGGGGCGAGCCAAAAGTCTGTCGTGAGCTTTGTAGACTTCGGCCATACCGCCTGAGCCAATTTTCTCCTCCAACTCGTAACGCCCGCCCAAAACTCGCTGAATCATTTACCCTCGCCCCTCCTTAGATTAGTGCATCTTGAGCGATTCGCAACGCGCAATGAAATGCCGTATTCATTGCCGAACACAAACTCAAAACGCAATTAAAAATTTCGCGGACCATGACTAATCAACTCCGACAACTATAACAGAAATATTATCTCTACCTCCCGCATTTAGTGCCGCATCAATCAGAGCGTCGGCGGGATTGGGCGCGCTCTGCAGAATATTTTTAATAGAATCATCGTCGACCATATTGGTCAAACCGTCGGTGCAAAGTAAAAAGGTATCGCCGCTTTCGATTGGGAAATTTGCAGTGTCGACGAAAATATTTTCGACCGCGCCGACCGCTTGAGTCAAAACATTTTTCATCGGGTGCACGCGAGCTTCTTCCGGAGTAATTTCGCCGCGCCTAACTAAAGTTTCGACGTAGGAATGGTCTTGAGTTAATTGCGTGAGGAAATTATTTCGTAGCTGATAAATTCTGCTGTCGCCGACGTGCGCGAAGCAAGCCTTTTTGTCATCGAGGGATAAAATAGTTGCGGTGGTGCCCATGCCGTGATAATTTGCATTTTGTCGCGCCAGATTTAAAATTTTGCTATTCGCCAAAAGTATTGCCTGCGATAGAATCTTTTCGTCATAGGGCGGCGGTGATTGCGACAAAAAATCTTTGACTGTCTCGACCAGCATTTGGCTTGCGACTTCGCCAGCTTGCGCACCGCCCATGCCGTCGGCCACTACGAATGTTTCCGGCTCTATGACAATCAGCGAATCTTCGTTGTTATACCGAACTTTGCCGACGTGCGTTGCTTGAAATACCCTTGCCAAAATTTTTCACCTCTTCCGAGTGAATTCTTTAGCCGATTGTAACAAAAGATTTTTTTCCAGTCAATATTCATTTTCCAATGTTCATAATAAGTTGATGAAGTTTCGTTTTGTCGATGAGCTCGTCAAAGCAAGTTTTGGCCAGATAAGAAGCAGTGCCGACGGGGTGATAGGTATCGTTATGGAATTGCGAGGCCTTTTTATCGACAAGATTATCAGTGCGACGGTCGTAAACAATCAGCTCGGCTTCAACGTAGCTATGAATATAAGTTTCGCCGAAACTCGAAAAGCCGTTGACGAATTGGCTGTAACTCAACAAGATTGGGCAGACGACAATATCAGCGTCGATTTTCTCGGCAAAAGGTTTGATAGCGTCGCGGATTTTGATTTTCTTATTATTGGTGCGCATTTCCTGCCAAATTTCATTAAGAACTTGTGCGGAATCGTCCATAGGGAGATATTCGGCGACTTGCAATGTTTGATTTAGCGGGATATG
Source organism: uncultured Selenomonadales bacterium (assembly GCA_947307055.1). Classification (GTDB taxonomy): domain Bacteria; phylum Bacillota; class Negativicutes; order Selenomonadales; family Selenomonadaceae; genus Quinella. The sequence goes on from CAMZHX010000022.1 coordinate 10,387, forward strand.
GGTTGCGCGTTCGATTTTAGTTTCGAGTTGGGCGCGGGTGTCGTAGTCGGGGATTGAGCTTTGAAAAATTATGGGCAGGCGGGCGATTCTGACGGGAACATTTTCAGATGCCGCGATTGAACTTGAAAATATTATAAATGATAGCAATACGAATAAAAATTTTTTCAAAGCGGCTCACTCCTTAAAAAAATCTGTCGAGGAAGGATTTTTTCTGCGGCTTTTTAGGTTCGGGGGCGGGCTTTGAAGCAGGAGGTTTTTCGACGACGGCGGGCGCGGAATTTGCAGCGGCTATGTTGAAAAGCGCGGTCGCTATATAATTTATCTTGTCGAAATGCGCTTCAACGTCCTCGATGTTATGATTTTCGCTCTTGTTGACTTCCTCAATCGCCATAGAAAAAATTTCTTTTGAAATCGCATCGTTTTGGGCTTCGTTCATAGAGGGAATTTTTCGGAAGTGTTCCTTAAGGCAATCGTTGCGCAATTCCTTCGTGACGACATAGCGACGAACCTCGCCGTAAACTTTTTCGATTTGCTTTTTAGCGTCGTCGAGAAGTCCGGTCGCCATTTTCAAAAGATATTCTTCATCAGCCTTGCCGAGTTGAATATTTTTTAAATGCTTCTCGAACTCAATCAAAGTGACACTCGCGACTTGGTAACTGCTCTTTTCGGCCTTGTCGAGGAATTTGACTTTGTAAATCGAACGCTTTGTACCTCTGCCGACGGCCTTTTCGTTCACGAAGTCTAACAGCGTCCGATTAGTCGGAACTAACTTTTCAATCGTAATGTAAACGGGTTTCAAAATGCGTTTAATATCTTTCTCTAACACAACGACAACTCCTTTTTAAGGGAAAAGGGGAATGGGAAAAGGGAAAAGCAAGTTTGAAAGGGAAAAGTCTTGTCCCATGTCCCTTCTGGCTTGTCCCTAAATTGTAGGGATAATTCCTTCGCCGGCGAGCATCCACATCAACGGGTCAATCACTCTATGCGGACGAACTCTGGCAAGGCGTTTTTGCATATCGGGCGGCCTGCCGAAACTCGACACCCCAAAAACTCTGACATCTTTGAAATTGGCGTCAATGGCTCCCAAGAAAGCAGTTTCGCCCTGCCGCGTGAGCCAATCGCGGATTTCTAAGTCAACCATTTGGCTATCAGATTCGACAAAGGCGCGGCTTTTGACATGCGGACTTTCCTTTAAAATCGTTGCGTCGGAGCTGAAGCCGTTAAGCATTTCGGTTAGCGCGTCGAGTTTGGTAATAACGACGGCGGCGCGGCGGTCAATCCTTTTGCCGGGTGCAATGTTGCAATTTCGCCGGATATAATTCGCAAGGGAATTGACCATGCTGACCATATTTGCGGGCGCGCTCGTTTGACGTTCGGTCGCCATCGACGCGTTGAGAGTTTCAAAGCGAATTTCACTGCGCACGCTCGGAAGTAGCAACGGGTCGAACATAATCAAAAGCATTCTCGCGCCCGAAAGGTAGCGGCTGATTTTGGAATCAAGCGGCGTGTAGTCAATGTGCTCGCAATCCTCGCCGGCTCCGTCGTAAATCGTCAGCGCGTAAGTCGGAATTTTGTCGCCCTTTTCCGAGTTGTCAAGAATCGTCCACATTTGCGGCTTTGGAGATATGCCCGCCTCCGTGCCCTTCAAACAATGCCGCGCCTCGTAAACATTTTGCTCGTTAATCTGCGCGCGCTTTGTGGTCTCAACGTCCATAGCTTGCAAAATATACGGCAAGCCCGAATATTTTAATTCGTGCAGGAGAGTTGTCAAGTAGCTGGATTTGCCCGCGCCCGCAACTCCAACCGCGCAGAAACTCAAAAATTTATCGTGAAATAAAATTTGCGGAGGCAAAATTTCTCCGCAGAAACGACAGCTCGCCTCGCGAATGGTCAAGCCGTGATTCCGGCAGAATCGCCTTTTGCAGACGGGCAAACGATTTTTAAATTTGTCGACAAAGGAAAGGCGGACTTCGTGGCGGTTATCTTCGTCGGGGACGCAATAAAATTTCAGGTCACCGAGTTTGATTTTCCTCAGGCAGTGCGGGCAAATGGCCTCCGATTTGCTAAAAATAGACATTGATTTAACCTCTTTAAGGGAAAAGGGAAATGGGAAATGAGAGAAGGGAGAGGTAGGGATGAGACTTTTCCCTTTTCCCATTTCCCTTCTCCCTTTCCCCTTGCAAATCACTTCTTAGGGACGGTCAAGCTGTCGGGGCGCGAGGCTTTCACTTCAAATCGCCGCTCGTCCTCTTTTGAAATCAGGAGCTTAACGACCGTGCCCGACGAAATATCTTTCCATATCTCGTTCGGCAAATCCATTTCGAGCCGCCCGCCGCTATACCCTGCAGGATATTCGCGAACCGTGCCCAAAAGTTTCGTCGCCGAGTCGCCTAACTCAATATTCATACGCCCATCGCGTCTGCAGACCAAAAACATTTTCGGCGTCAAATGCGCCGCGCTCTCGACAATCAATTTGCAATCCTTCGCGTGAATCTCCTTTTTGAAAAGCCCGCTCGTACCCCACTCCAAATGATACGAAATAATTTCCTTCGGGCGATTGTCCAAAACCAAAGTGCTCGGCGCACTGTAAGCCGCCGTCCCGTCGCTAAATTTGTATTCGCCTATGACCGTAATATAAATTTCTTTGGGCGGCAAGTGGCTTTGCGAAATGAAAGTATCCTGCGCGTATTTGTTCGCGTAAATGCGATTCATCTGCCGCGCCTTAGCAGTCTCAATCGTCGCGTAAAGTTCGTCGGCGTCGCGAGTGTTAATCTTGTAGTGAATCATGTAGAGATTTTCGGGAACGGACTTCAAAACGAGTTTCAAGCCGCCCGCGTCGATTTGAGTTTTAGCGGCGTCAATCTCGCAAGGTTCAATGTTCGCGCAAGTCACGATGTCATTGAGCAAGCCGAGTTCCTTAGTCGCGCTGATTACGGCGATTTTAACTGTGTCGCTGCTCAGCGGGAAGTCGCAAGCTTCGTCGGAACTCTCAGCCTTTTTGCAGACTACGCCGCTACCTAAAAGTTCGTCAACCTTATCCAACTCAAAAAGTTCATTACGCATTACGCATTGCGCATTACGCATTTCCTTAAACCAGATGTCAAAATCGCCTGTCGACTTCCAACTAAAATTGGCTCGCCCGCCCTTGACTGTGCAAGTTAAATTCTCGACGCGCTTAGGCGGTTGTTCGGGCGTCAGCGTGACCGTCAAGCCGTGACTGTATTTGTAATTGCGCTCAATCTTCCAAACCTTATTATAAATTTCCTCGCTCTGCCGCGCAAAATATTTTTCATTACTGGCGACATCTTCGGCGGCGTAGTAGACGCATTGCAGGCGATACTGATATTGCTTGCGATTTTTGACGTTCCTATCGACGAAAGAATTTTGCTCGCAATCGGCGACGACGACACTTTTGCCCGCGCTGTCACTGCGCAGAATCCGCACGCCTAAACAAGTTTCCGCCGGCAATCGCCAAATAAATTTACAAAAGCCGTCCTCCGTCTTAGCGATTAACTTTTTCTCGTCGAGGTCGCTGTAATGAATGGCGGTCGTAGATTTGGGCGCGGAAATAGTTCCGAGCCGCGTCGTAAAAATCGCGTAGCCGTAGATGATGCCGGGCAAAACGTCGGTATCTGTGAATTCGAGTTTATCGGTATTCTCAATCAAAATTTCTCCGTCGCGATAAGTTTTGGGCTCGCTGCCGATTTTTTTAATCAGGGTGTAAGTTATGCCCAAATCGTTAGCGGCTTGCCACGAGACGTTACAAGTGAGACCGGCGGCAGAATTGGTCGACTTCGCGCTGACTGAAATTTTCCCGATGACTGAATTATTTGGCGGCGCGTAATTTTCTTTAAGGGTCGCGATAATAGCTGGGGGCGTGCGCGGCGGAATAAGTTTCAATCTATCCTGCGCGGGCTTGTAGTCTCTAATCTTGCGCAAAATCTCGACGCAATCGCTGACGGCTTTGGCGGGCGCGATAGACAAGCTCGGTAATTTCTTTTCAGCCCAAGAATAAAGCTCGCGCTTTTTGATTTCGGCAGCGGTCTTATTGATACGCCATTCAATTTTTTTGAGCTCGTGGGATTCGGGCTTGAGTTGGCGGGCTTTAGCGAGGAGCTTAACAATTTCCGCCGTGACGATTTTGACTGATTCGTCGGCATTGCGCGCTTGTTCGACGAGGTCTAGCATAGAATTTGCGTCGCCGATGTACTTTGAAAAATTTTTCAGCTCGACAAAGGAGAAGTCGCAAGCCGTGCAATGTTCAGCGGTCGCGGGGATTTTCTTGCCGCACTTCGGACACTCAATGTAAAAATTTTCGCCGCAAATTTTGCAGTGAGCGCGTTGAGCCTCCTCGCGAGTACGGAAATTTTCAAAGGCTCCGCAGTTCGCGCAGGTCACGCAAAAAGAAATTTCGTCGATGTCGTTAACAGCCTCGTAAGGGTCGCGCAAAAGTCCGGCGGCCTTGTTGTAGAGCGCGGCACTTAGCTCGTAATTCAGCAAGTTGGGGAAGGTTCGCCGAATGCGATTTATGCAGTTGTCAGCAAAATAGCTGTCGCGCTTGAAGAGGTCGGGCGCGGCTTTTATCTGCGCGAAAAAATTTGCCAGCGTCTCAATCTTCAAGGAGTGGTCGTACTTGAAGCGGCTATCGTCGGTGTTGAAAACTTGCGTCTGCGCGAGGTTCAGCAGAGCTTTAATCGATTGCCATTGCGGAATCGGCGCGGAAAATTTTTTAGCCTCTTCGCGGAAAATTTCGCGCAATTCGTCGGTGTAACGCCGCTTATAAAAATCGGGCGACGGCTCAATTTGATTTTCCAAATAATAAGCTAGCTCGTACAAGTCGTGAACATTCGCTGACCACGGGAAATTTTTAGCGTCGGGGACTTGTTGGAACGCCGCAAAATTTTTCTTCAGCTCCTCGATAACCGAATCGGACAAGAAAAAATTATTCAGCGTCGCCAAAATTTTCTGCGTCGTCTTGACGGGTTTAATCTCAAAGCCCTGTTCGCGATACGTCGTCTCGATTGTCGACAAACTTAACCGCAACTTGTCTTTTATCTGCCGAATTTGCGCCTGATTGACTTGCAACGTGCCGGAAGTGTCGCCGCGCTGAATGTCGATATAAAGCCGCAGTTCCTCGACGCGCTGCTGCTTAAGGGATTCGGCTTCGCGCTGGCGAAATCGCGGATTGTCAAGCGTCAAAGAAATGTAGCCGTCCATTTGGAGTTCGTCGCGAATTTCGGCAAGGCGCGTCGGGTCAACCGTCGTATTTTGTTCAGCCGTTAGTCTTTTCTTCCAATTCTCGTAGGCGGCGCGAATTTTCTTTATGTTGTCGGGAGGGTCAAACTCCAAGCCGAGCATTTCAAAAATATTTCGTTTAGCCAAACTCAACCCTCCTTAAAATTTTATGTTGACGCAAATACTATCATAAACTTTTCATTTTAACAAGATAAAAATTTGACGGCGGGCTTGCCGAGTGGCATAATCAATTTTATAATTTGGTCAGGAGGTAAAACTCATCATGAACATTTTCAAGACGTTTGTATTGATGGCGTTGCTGACGGGCTTAATGGTCGCGATAGGCGGGCAAATTGGCGGCTCGTACGGCGCGATGATTATGCTTGTGATTTCTGTTGGAATGAATTTTTTTAGCTACTGGTTCAGCGACTCGATTGTTTTAAAAAGCTACAACGCCCGCGAAATTTCAGAGGCCGATTCGCCGCAACTTTACGGGATTGTTGAGAAGCTCGCGAAGAATGCCGATTTGCCGATGCCGAGAGTTTATATCATTGACAGCGAAGTTCCGAACGCCTTTGCGACGGGCAGGAATCCCGATAATGCAGCGGTTGCCGTCACGACCGGAATTATGCGCGCCCTCGACTACAACGAAATTTCCGGCGTGCTCGGTCATGAACTGGCGCACGTCAAGCACAGAGATATTTTGATTGGGACGATTGCGGCGTCAATGGCGGGCGTTGTCTCGATGGTTGCGAATATCGTTCAATGGGGCGCGATTTTCGGGACGCGTTCGGATGATGATAACGGCGGCTTTGTCGGCACGCTCGCTACAATTATTCTTGCGCCGATTGCCGCCTCGCTGATTCAACTTGCCGTCTCAAGGTCGCGCGAATACGACGCAGATAAGACTGGCGGGGAGATTTGCGGCAACCCGATGTACCTTGCGAGTGCACTTGAGAAAATCGAATATTACGCGCAACATTCTGCGCCTATGGCTCAAGCTGGAACCGCGACCGCTCACATGTTCATAATCAATCCGCTTGAGAACTCGAAAAAGGTTTTGAAAAATTTATTCTCTACGCACCCCGACACCGACGACCGAATTGCGCACCTTCGCGAACAGGCTAGGGAAATGCATTTGCTCGCATAAAAAATCAGAGCCTCGACAATCGCCGAGGCTTTTTTTAATCGCAAGCCTAATTGAAATATTGAAGGCACTATGCTAAAATTTTTAGCGAGGTGGTTGAATATGCGAAAGACGATAGTTGAAATGTTGAAGAATGCGGGAGAGAATTTTATTTCGGGCGAGAGCATCGCGGGCGAGCTTAAAATTTCTCGTACTGCCGTCTGGAAACATATTCAAAAACTCCGCGAGCACGGCTACGAAATTCTCAGTCGCGAAAGGCGCGGCTACAAGCTAAAGGACGCGCCCGACTTGCTCCTGCCTAGCGAAATTCAAATCGGGCTCAACACAGAAATTATAGGCAAAAATATGGAATATCATCCTTCGGTTGACTCGACTAATCGCGTTGCCAAAGCTCTGGCGTATCACGGCGCAGAGGAAGGTACGATTGTCGTCGCCGAAGAACAGGAAAGCGGCAAAGGGCGGCTCGAAAGAAATTTCTATTCGCCGCGCGGCAAGGGCATATGGTTTTCGGTTATTCTGCGCCCGAACTTTTTACCTAAGGACGCGCCGAAATTTACTTTAATGGCGGCGGTCGCGGTCGCCGAAGCTATGAATCGTTTCGACCTCAAAGCCCAAATCAAATGGCCTAATGATATTCTCTTCAACGGGCGGAAACTTGTAGGAATCTTGACCGAGATGACCGGAGAAATTGCTAAAATAGCTTATATGGTTATCGGGATCGGAATTAACGTCAACATTAGCCGCGACGAATTTCCGGAAGACCTTCGGGAAATTGCAACGTCGCTTTATGAAATGAAAGGCAGTAAGTTATCCCGCGTAGAAATTTTCCGCGCAGTCCTCGAAGAATTCGATAAACTTTATCGCCAAATCAAAGCGTCGGGCTTCAAAAACGTTATCGAACGCTGGAAAATTTATAACGTGACGCTCGGCAAGGATATTCGTGTTATCTCGACCAGCGACGGCGAAATTTTCACGGGCAAGGCTATCGATTTGAATCCTGACGGCGCACTTGTCGTAGAGACCGAGCAAGGGTTGCGAGCCGTTTACGCCGGCGACGTTTCTATCAGATGAGGAACTAGGAACTGGGGACTAGGAACTAGCTAAATGAACGCAAGAGATATAGACATGTTGCACGGCTCGCTGTGGGACAAAATAATTGTCTTCGCGCTGCCGCTGGCGTTGACGGGCGTCATGCAACAACTTTTGAACGCCGCAGACGTTTTGACACTCGGACAACTCGTCGGGAAAAATGCAATGGCGGCGGTCGGCAATAATATTTCAATGGTCGGGCTAATCGGCAGCCTGATGATGGGCTTGAGTCTCGGCGCAAACGTCGTTATTGCCCAAAACATTGGCGCGAACAGAATCGACCGCGCACATTCCGCAGTTAGTACGACATTTATTTTGGCTGGCATTTGCGGAATATTTTTCTGCATACTGGCGGAATTTTTAGTCGCGCCGATTTTCTACTTTCTGGACGTGCCGTCAAGCGTCGTTGATATGGCGGAAACTTATCTGCGGATTTTCCTACTGAGCTTGCCCGCGATAAGTTTTTACAACTTCCAAGCGGCGATTTTCCGGAGTAAAGGCGACACGCGCACGCCGTTAATAGCATTGGCAATCGCGAGCGGCGTAAATATCTTCCTGAATTTAATATTCGTGTTGCAATTTGATTGGAGCGTCGCGGGCGTGGCGGCGGCTACAGTCATTGCAAACGTCGTAAGCGCGATAATTTTATTTTGCGAACTCCTCAAAGCCGACGGCGTCATAAAACTGCACCTGAACGCGCTAATCGTCGACAAGGAAGAACTTTTCGAGATAGTGCGAATTGGCTTGCCAGCTGGGATTCAAGGCATGGTGTTTTCGCTGTCGAACTTGCTGATTCAAGCGGCGATAAATTCACTGGGCGCGGATGCAATGGCGGCATCGGCGGCGGCGTTCACGATTGAGATAAATGTTTTCTGCGTCGTGAATGCTTTCGGGCAGGCGGCGACAACTTTTGTCGGTCAAAATTACGGAGCAGGAAATTTGCAACGTTGCAAGCGTGCGACTTGGGTAGCAATGGGCTTGAGTGCGCTTTTCATGCAGACGCTAGGTTTTGTGATTCTATTTTTCGCCGACGAAGTCCTGAGCCTGTTCAACGAAGACCCGGAAGTCATACGGCTCGGCGTGATTCGGCTTTGGTACATCGTTGCGCCCGAAATGATTAACGTTGCAATGGAAGGATTATCGGGAGCCCTGCGCGGCTACGGAATTTCGCTGACGCCGGCGATTATAACTTTGATTTGCGTTTGTGGCGTGCGAGTAATTTGGGTCTTCACGGCCTTTGCGAAAATCCCGACCTACGCGACGTTAATGGCGGTCTACCCGATAAGCTGGCTTATCACGACGATAATTTTAATCACGGCGTACTTCTACCACGTAAAACGATTGAAGCCAGCCCGCTAACCTTTGAGAGGAGAATTTTTTTGGAAAACCCTTTAAGCCTTAACCAAAACATTTTCGAGTACATTGACGCTTTGGCGGATTTGGACAGCGCAAAACAGCTCGATACGTTCCTTGACATCAAATCAATCAAAAAAGTTTTTTGGGAGTCGTTCACCTTTCGTTCTTCAAAAGAAAACGCCTCAAAATAATCGTTGGATTAGTATATCTGATTACCGCAAGATTAAGGCTAAAGAAAAAGTAAAAGCAAGCCTCTCTCCCTCCCTCTTGCATGAATTTAATCATTCTTTCGTTGACGTGCTTGGGGTTAAAGAAAAAAATATTTATCGGACGGTTAACCGATTTGATAATCGTCTTGCCGCATTGGGGTACATCAATACAGCGAGGCTTTGAAAAATTTCTGCGAGACAAGCGGCGATGCATTCATAAATCCGAATTCTTATATCAAATCCGTTTTAAATCGCAGACCTCGCAAGGATTATCTGAAAGATTGGATTCACCCCACCGCCGACAAAGGTGTTATTTTGTATTCCGAAGCCGTTTTAAATTCTTAATTTACGGCAATTCAATATTTGCAACATTGAATAAAACCGGCAAGAAATTTAATAATTTTTTCGGCTGAAACGCTGTCATTAAGGTCGAATTGATAAATATCGTCGGATTTTTGAGGCCTTGAAGTGAAAATCGCGACGATTTTTTCATTTTTAATGACTTCGCCTTGTTCGCGCCAAAGAGAAATGGCAGGAAAAGTTTCATGCGTGCGACTTTCTGTCAAAATCAAATCTGCGACCATTTTCTCGGCGACTTCTAGAAAATTTGCATTTTTAGCGGTTTGAATCATAAAAAATTGGTTCGGAGAGACGACCGCGACGCTTTTTGCGCCCGCATTTTGAAATTTTTGACTGTCTTTTCCGTTTATATCGATATTAAAGCCGTGCGAATCGCTTTTTATTACGCCTACGGAAATATTTTGTGCGGAAAGGCGTTTGATGAGTTTTTCGATAAAAAAAGTTTTACCGGTACCCGAATTTGGAGCGACGACAGCTATAATGGGCGTATTTCTGGACAAATTTTTAGCTCTGCCGCGAGCAAGTCGCAAATCTGCAGGCGTATTGACATTAAAAAATGGTTCTGGAGTAAAAATTTCTATGATTGAGTGTGGAATTTTATTTATGGCGTTAAAAATTTTCCTTTGACCGTTAAAAAGTTCGTTTAGGAAGAAATTGGCAAGATTTTTATGATAAAAGGCGGCGAGAGGTTGAGATTTTCCGTCGACGAGCGGAAGTTTGGCTTTGATTCCAGAAAAATCGCCATTTACGAGTGGTTTTAAAGTTTCAAATTCAAAAAAAGGCATATCGGCAGAAACAGCAAGATTCCAATCGGATTTTGAATTTTTGAGCCCATTAGCAATACCGGACATAGCTCCGGCGTTATTTATTTCATCAACGAGGATATTTGCGCCGAATTTTTGAGCCAAATCGCTAATTTGTGGCGAAATTTTTTCGACGCAGAAAAAAATTTGCTTGAAATTGAGTTTCGAGGCTTTTTCGAGGATAATTTCGAGCATTTTTTTATTTCCGACGGTTAAAAAGCGCTTATCTTGTCCGAGACGCGAACTTTTTCCGCCAGCAATAATTAGTAGCGAAATATCTTTAAAACTCAACAATTTCCCGTCTCCCCGCGCAAAATTTCTATTCCGTGTTGCAGTTGCGGAAGAATAAAATTCAAGCATTCGTCGACGGCTTTTGGACTGCCGGGCAAATTAACAATCAAACTGCGCTTGCGAATGCCCGCAACAGCGCGACTTAGCATAGCGCGACCGGTGATTTGCATTGAAAAATTTCGCATAGCTTCTGGGATTCCTGGCGCAAGGCGCGTGCAAACTTCTAATGTTGCTTCGGGCGTGATGTCGCGAATTGCAAAACCGGTGCCGCCCGTCGTGACAATCAATCCGACGCCTTCATCAGCCAATTCAATCAATTTTTCGGTCAAAAATTTCTTAATATCAGGCAAAACCGTCCGAAAAACGATTTTATAGCCCGATTTTGATAAAATTTCCTCGCATTTATCGCCGCTGACGTCTTCGTCGCGAATTCCGTAAAAACTTCGGTCGCTCATGGTAATAATTGCGGCATCGAGCGGAATTTTTTCGGCTAATTCCAAATTATCACCAATTTTTATCGTTCCGCCGTGCAAAACTCGCGCAAAAACGCCCTCTCGCGGCATAATACAATCGCCTATTTGCTGATAAATCGCGCAATGATTATGACATTCCTTACCGATTTGCGTTATCTCGAAAAAAACATTTCCGCAACGTAAACGCGTTCCGAACGGCAAATTTTTAAAAATAAAGCCCTCTGCAATGATATTTTCACCGAAAGAACCAGGATTAACTTGCGCTCCGCGAGCTTTAAAGGCATCAATTTCGCTTTGACCAAGAAAACTAACTTGTCTATGCCAGTCTCCGGCGTGCGCGTCGCCAAAAATCCCGAATTCCGTTATAAATTTTGCACTTTCGACCGATTTTTTAGCAGTTCCGCGCTTTTCACTTATACAAATCGCATTTATTTTGCCCATTTTTTAACCTCCAACCTGATTCATTAGTCGCGAATCGCGAAATTTCGCCGCGCCGTTGAAAAAATGTTCACGCGGTTTATTATAAATTGTCTCGCGAATTTTTTCTAGAATTTCATTGTCATTTGCGCCCGAACGCAATAAATTTTTAATATCCACTCCAAAATCAAAGCTCAAACACGTTTTTAAAAATCCTTCCGCCGTCAAACGAATCCGATTGCAATTTCCGCAAAATTTATGCTCGATAGCGTCGATAAATCCGATTTCACCGATAAAATTTGGCAGTTTAAAGTATTTCGCGGGACCTTTTAGGGGATTTTTGTCGTAAATTGGTAAAAATTCGCCGAAATTCTTCTCTAAAGTCGAAAAAATTTCAGCTGTCGGTATTCCGCGCAATCCAGATTCCCATGCGCAACCTATCGGCATAAGTTCAATAAATCTGACTTTGATTGAATTACTTTTAGCTAGAGTTGCAAGTTTCAGAAGTTCATTTTCGTTAATTTCGCGTAGAGGGACGCAATTTATCTTGAGATTTTTAAAATTTTGGTTGAGTAAAGCCTGAAAACTTTCCAAAACTTGACTAAAAAGCCTTCTACGCGTCAAATCTGCAAAGATTTTTTCGTCGAGAGTGTCCAAACTTAAATTTATACCGTCGAGCCCTGCGGAAATCAATTCTGGAGCTAACTTGGGTAACAAAACGCCGTTTGTTGTCAAATTTACCTGTTCAACGCCCGAAATTTTTTTCAAATCGCGGATTAGTGACGGTAAATTTCGCCTCAAAAGGGGTTCGCCGCCTGTAATGCGAATTTTTTTAATTCCAAGTCGCGAAAAAAGCTTTGAAACGCGCAAAATCTCTTCCAAAGTCAAAATATCGTCGTGAGAAATTTTTTTTACGCCACATTCGGGCATACAATAGCGGCAACGCAAATTACAGCGGTCAGTCACAGAAATTCGCGCATAATTTATTTCGCGATTAAATTTATCCCTCATAACAGAATAATTTCAACCTCATTTCCTGTTTTGAGCGCGTCGGAACCGGCAGGAATATCGACTAAACAATTACAATCGACGGCAGAATAAAGCGAGCCTGATTCGTGACTTTTTGGCAAAAAAATTCTTTTTCCGTCGAATTTTGCCCTGATAAAGCGTCTTTCGAGACTTTTTTTCGGAAAATCATCGGCCAAAATCCCGCGACTTTTCTTGTATAAAATATCTGCGCGACGAGAAATTTTAGCTAAAACGGGTCTTGCGAGCAGTTCAAAAGTCGCAAAAGCCGCAAAAGGATTCCCAGAAAGTGACAAACCTAAAAAATCTCCACATTTCCAGCCGATAACAGGCGCACCAGGTTTAATTTGTACGCGCCAAAAGAGTTTTTCGCCGATTTTTTTTACAACATCATGCATAATATCCTTTTTCCCGACCGAAACGCCGCCCGTAGTTATCAACAAATCGATTTCGTTGCGCTGATTAAAAATTTTCTCTGCAAAGGAATCATCATCGGGGAAATTTCCCAAAATTTTAGGTTCAAAGCCCATTTCGAGCAATCTTGAGGCGATTAAATACAAATTGCTGTTAAAAATCTTGCCCGAAGTGAGTTTTTCGCCAGGTTTTATGAGTTCATCACCCGTCGAAGCGACTGCGATTACAGGTTTTCGATAAATTTTGACAGAATTTACACCTTGACTAGCCAAAATCGCGACGTGAGCCGCAGTAAGTTTGGCATTTTTCGCGACAAGAAGACTTCCCGCTTTAATATCCTCGCCGGCAAAACAAAAATTCTCGTAAGGAGCTAATTTTTGATTGAAAATGATATTTTCGCCGTCAAAAGTAACATTTTCCTGCCGAATTACGCAATCCGCGCCATTTGGAATAGCTGCGCCGGTCATAATGCGCAAAGCTTCGCCAGATTTAATTTCGCCCGTAAAAAAATCCCCTGCGCACTCCTCGCCGATAACTTTTAAGGGCTTCGGCGTGATTGTATCGGAAGATTTCAGCGCGTAACCGTCTAACGGACTGCGATTGAACGGCGGATTGTCAAAAGTCGCAAAATAATCCTGCGCGGCGACATTTCCAAGCGATTTCAGCAAAAAAACTTCCTCAACGTCGGAAATTTCGCGGGAATTCGCAGTCAAAACGTCGATTGCCTGTTCAAAACTGATTCCTTCCATTATAAAAGTCCTCCGACGCCCATTTTTATAAAAATTTCGCGTGTTAGACGTTCGCCAGCGATAATTCTGGGCAAAATCATATCAAAAACCGTCTTAGAACAGAACATTACGCAACCCGGCAAGCCCATTATCGGCACGTCGCCCTTGTAAGCCAGCATGAACATTGCGCCTGGCAAAATCGGTACGCCATAAGTCACAACGTCCGCGCCCGTCAATTTAATCGCCGCTGGTGTTCTGTCGTCGGGGTCTACACTCATTCCGCCCGTGCATAAAATTATTTCACAGCCCAAATCGAGCAATTCTTGAATTTTTTCGTGCGTTATTTCCTTAGAATCGTCTGAAATTCGGCGTTCGTCGACTTTTAAGCCGAAATTTTTAATTTTTGCTTCGATAACGGGCGTAAAATCGTCTTTTATGCGTTCGTGGAAGATTTCCGAGCCTGTAACGACCAAACCGACTTTAAATTTCTTATAAGGCGCAATTTTCATAAGCGGAACGGAATTTTCAGCGATTTTTTGAACGATTTCCAACTTTTTTTTGTCGATAGCCAGAGGAATTACGCGCATCCCAGCGACATTTTTATTTTTGCGGACAGGAATATCATTTTGGACGGTCGCAATGCAAATTTCGTCGACGGCGTTAATTTCGTTGAGTTTTTCGGCGTTGACGTGAAAAACTCCGTCGATTTCCGCTTTGAGCTCGATTTTCCCTTCCTTAACGTCGCTCGCCGATAAATTTTCGCCTTGACAAATCCCGCGCAAAATTTCTGCTGCGTCGTTCTCATGCAATTTAGTTTCGTCGTTCTCCCAGACAAAAATATTTTCCTTGCCAAGTCTCAAAAGTTCGGGAATATCTTCCGACGTGATGACGTGCCCTTTGCGAAATTTAGCGTCCTTGACGACGCCGCGCACAATTTGCGTTATATCGTGACATAAAATCTGCCCGACTGCGTCTTGAACCTTGATTTCCTTCAAAAAAATTCTCCTCTCGCTAAATATTTCCTTACAATTCTATCACGTTGAAATTTTTTGGAAGTGACTTTTAGCACAGTTCAGAACAAAATCAGCCCGACCGCGATTATCGCGAGTACTAACGCTTCCACGAAATTTAAAATTTGTCCGATATTTTTCTTGCGCAAGATTAAATTCCGCACGCGCCCCGCGAAAATCGCTATGATTGAAAAAATTATCAGAGCCTGCGCGGCGAACACTACGCCTAAAAATAAAATCTGTAAGCTTGAGCCGTTGAGGTCGACGAATTGCGGCAGGAACGCTAAGAAAAATAATAATACTTTTGGGTTTAGGACGTTCATTAAGATTCCGCGCTTGTACAGTGCTAACAAAGAACTTTTCGCGCCCGCCTTCGATAGCGAAAGTTTTTTACCTGCTCGCGCCGCTTTGAACGCTCCGAACGCTAGGAATAATAAATACGCCGCGCCGAAAATTTTCAGCAATAATAACGCCGTCGCCGAAGATTTTATCAACGCCGCCACCCCGACCATTACTAGCGTCGTGTGAAAAACTATTCCGCTCACCAGCCCGCATGCTAAAATTATTCCCGACTTCGCGCCGTCCGCTAAACTTTTCGTCAGCAAATATAATATGTCCGGTCCCGGCGCGAGCGTCAACAATATCGACGCCGTTAAAAAATATATCAATCAGAACACCTCCGCGCCCATTGTAACATAAAAAAACCCCCGCGACTTGCAGGGGATAAATTTTTTAGATTCTGATGACGCCGAGTATTTGAATCTCAACCGATTGATCAATCTCCGCGTGCGAGACAATCACCAAACCTTGAATCGAACGCTCAACGAGTTTGCGGAAGTAGAGACGAACCGCCGGACTTGTCAGCACTACTGCCGGATAACCTTGATTGCCGAGCTTTTCAATTTCGTTCGTGACGGAAGTAATTATGCGGCGCATGGTGTCGGGGTCGAGCGTGACAAATGAGCCGTGATCCGTGCGTTGAACCGCGCCGACAATCCGATTTTCTAACGACGGGTCGAGCGTCACACATGCCAACGTATTTGAACCCTGCGTGACTTGTTGAGTGATTTGCCGCGCCATCGCATGGCGGACGTATTCCGTTAAAATTTCGGGGTCTTTGGTGGCGCGCGCGTAATCCGCTAAAACTTCCATAATCGTTGCCATGTCGCGAATCGAGACGCGCTCGCTTAGCAAGTTCGACAAAATCTTTTGAATTTCGCCGACGCCTAAAAGTTCCGGAACAACTTCATCAACCAACGAGCGATTTGTTTTGGCGAGGTTGTCAATAAGGTTTTGCGCCTCTTGACGACCGAGAATTTCTGCGGCGTGTTGCTTGATGAGTTCCGTCAAATGCGTCGCCAAAACCGAGACCGCGTCGACAACCGTATAACCATTGAGTTCGGCGCGTTCGCGGTCGCTCTCCGGAATCCAAATCGCTGGCAATCCGAACGCCGGCTCGACAGTCTCAATGCCTGGAATCTCTTCAAAGACTGTGCCGGAGTTCATCGCCAAGAAATGGTCAAGCATGAGTTCGCCGCGAGCAATCTCCATGCCCTTCAACTTGATGATGTACGAGCTGGGCTTAATTTGAATGTTATCGCGGATTCTTATCGTCGGGACGACCAAGCCGAGTTCAAGCGCGCATTGTCGGCGAATCATAACGATTCGGTCGAGCAAGTCGCCGCCCTGCCCCGTGTCGACTAGCGGAATCAGCGAGTAACCAATTTCCAATTCCATCGGGTCAACCTGCAACAGCGAGATAATATTTTCCGGTCGAGTCGCCGCTGATTTTTCTTTAGCCTGCTGCTGTTCGTCTTGAGTTTCCTCCGTGACGGCGGTTTTCCTGTGCAAGCTGTAGCCGATAAACGCGCAGATAAATGCTAGCGACGCGAACGGGATACCCGGCAGACCAGGAACAATCGACAACATGAGCAAAACGCCCGTATTAATAAAGAAAATGCGCTCGTTGTTGAAAAGTTGCTTGACAATGTCGTTGCCGAGATTGCCTTCGGACGCGGCGCGAGTAACAATGATACCGGTTGCAGTGGAAATCAAAAGCGCGGGGATTTGGCTGACGAGACCTTCGCCGACCGTCAACAGCGTGTAAGTTTGAAGAGCCGTCGCGGCGTCCATATCCTTTTGCGCCATGCCGATAATGAAGCCGCCGCCAATGTTAATCAGCATTATGATAATTGCGGCAATCGCATCGCCCTTAACAAACTTCGAGGCACCGTCCATAGCTCCAAAGAAATCGGCTTCGCGCTGAATTTTCGAGCGGCGGATTTTAGCTTCCTCGTCAGTAATCGCGCCCTGATTCAAGTCAGCGTCGATTGACATCTGCTTTCCTGGCATAGCGTCCAAAGTGAAGCGGGCAGAAACTTCCGCGACGCGCTCGGAACCTTTGGTTATGACGATAAAATTTATGATAACCAAAATGATAAACATGATGAAGCCGACGACCGGATTGCCTCCGACGACGAATTGTCCAAAAGCTGTAATGACTTCGCCCGCGTCAGCGTTAATCAAAATTAGTCGAGTGGCCGAAATGTTCAGAGCCAATCGGAAAAGCGTCGTCACCAAAAGTAGCGACGGGAAGACCGATAGGTCGAGAGCCTCCTCGTTGTAAATCGCGCTCATTATGACGACAAGGGCGATTGTGATATTCAGACAAATAAGCAAGTCTAAAAGCGCGGTCGGGAGCGGGATAATCATCATGATAACAATCATGACGAGCGTCACCGCGATAATAACGTCGCTGTACTTTTGGATAAGCGAGCCTATTGTACGGGGCTCGCTTTCTAAGACATCTGCGGGTGCGGGCATTTAATTTTCTCCTAAAAAATTTTTACATGATTAGCTTGCCGAGGTGCGAAACAGAATTAATTGTGACGACTTCCCAAACGCCGTCTTTGCATTTGAGGACGTTGACGCAAGTATTGCTCTGAGGAACTTGCCAGAATTTTTCCAGGTCGATGCCGAGAACGCTACAAATAATAGCGGTATTCAACCTGCTGTGAGCACCGATAAAAATTGTTTTGCCGGGATATTTGGCAACTGCGTCTTCCAAAGCCGCACGTCCGCGATATTGCAAATCACGGAGGTTTTCTCCATTCGGGAAGGTCACGAGCGAAGGTGATTCCGCCCAAAGTTTAACCTCTTTTGGGAACTTTTCCGTGCGCTCTTCGACAGTAAGTCCTGACAAATCGCCGAAGTTAATTTCTCTTAGGCGGTCGTCTGTGTAAGCAATCGTCATGCCGTGCGTTTTAGCGACAGTCTCTGTCGTCACGTAGGCGCGACTAAGCGGGCTTGAGATAAAAACGTCGATTGGATAATCCTTTAAGCTCTTGGCCAAAAGTTTAGCCTGCTTGATTCCGTTTTCGTTAAGTGGAATGTCCAAAAAACCCTGAAGCTGGTTTTTTACGTTATAAGATGTTTGCCCGTGACGGACGAGAATAACCGTTGTAGTTTCCGCTGACACTTGCGCGGGCACGAAGATAAAAACCCATGCAAATACAACGGCTAAGAAAATTTTTAGCAGTCTCATAAGTAAAACCTCCTAAATTTATCATGAAACTTTGCGGTGTTTAATTCTGTAGACGTAAGCGAGAATTTCTGCGACGGCTTGATACAATTCGGCGGGCACCATTCCTCCGACTTCGACCGCCTCGAAAAGTGCACGCGCCACGGGTTTATTCTCGACAATCATAATGTGATGTTCGCGGGCAATTTCTTTTATTTTCTCGGCGACTAAGTCTTGACCTTTGGCAATGACGAGCGGCGCAATCATTCCCTTTTTGTAAGTAATTGCAACGGCTAAATGCGTCGGGTTCGTGATTATAACGTCGGCCTTCGGGACTTCGCTCATCATGCGCTGCATAGCCATTTGACGTTGCTTTTGTTTGATTTTGCTTTTGATTTGCGGGTCGCCTTCAGTCTGTTTGAATTCGTCTTTGACTTCTTGCTTGCTCATCATCAAATCCTGCGTCGTCTGCCATCTCTGGTACGCGTAGTCCGCCATTGCCATTAACATTATAACACCTACGACTTGAAACGCCATAACAAAAATTATGTCGGCAATCGTCGCTAGCGAATGCGGCAGGTCGAAGAAAATAAATTGCGGCACGAGTGGGATTTGGTCTTTCAAGTACAGGTAGAGGAAGTAGCCGATAACAATTATTTTGAAAATCGACTTTGCGAGCTCGACTAGTGACCGCTTTGAAAAAATTCTTCCGAAACCGTTTATGGGGTTGAGGTTTTCTAATTTTGGCTCCAACTTTTCCGTCGAGACGACTAGCCCGACTTGAAAGACATTTATGCCGAAACCGACAATTAAAATCGCTAACATTATCGGCATAACTGTTTTCGCCAAAAGAATCATAATTCCTATAAAAAGTTCCGTAATAGATTCGGTAGAAGTGGTTTGCGGAATGTGCGAGTAGATATAAATCGTGTACTCGGCGATATTGCCGTAAATATATTCCCAAAGGATTCTGATTATCATAAATCCGATTAGCAATACAAATGCCGTGTTAAGCTCTTGACTTCGAGCGACTTGGCCTTTTTTGCGAGCGTCTTCGCGTTTTTTGGAAGTCGGCTCCTCAGTCTTTTCGCCGTCAAAGCGTTGCAAATCGAAGACGAATTCAGGGACAAGGGACAAGGGACTAGGGACAAGTTCATTACGCATTGCATCAGGGGGCGAGGGCTTTGAGTGCAATGCCGATATGTGCATATATTTCATTAAAAATCACGTCCAGGAAGAGAATATAAAACGGCAAAATCATCGCGACGGTCGTTATGCCAATCGTCAACTGCATAGGAATGCCGACGACAAAAATATTCATTTGTGGCATAGTGCGCGCTAAGATACCCATTCCGACATTCGTCAGCAAAATCGCGAACGTTACCGGCATAGCGATTTTCATTCCGTCCAAGAAAACTGCCGCCGTCAAATCGGTAATGAGTTCGGGCAGCGACGTATTCCAAACCATTGAATCGAGCGGGATAACTCGGAAGCTCTCCGCTAATGCCGAAATCATTACGTGATGCCCATTCGTTATCACAAAATAAATTATCGTCAGGTTGTAAAGGAATGTGCCGAGCATACCCGATTGCTGTTGCGTAGTTGGATCCATCATCTGCACGACCGCAAAGCCGACTTGCATATCCATGATTTTACCCGCCATATTTACCGCCGTCAGCGCGATATAGGCAACCAGTCCGATTAGCCAACCGATAAAAAGTTCTTTGGCGACCGTGAACGCGAACATCCAAACCGTCGCGGGCGCGTGAATCACAGCTTCTTTGACGACGACCGGAAAAAGTATCACCGCGAACATTACCGCGACTGCCGCACGAATTCTGTAGGAAATGTTCATGCTACCGAAGAAGGGCGAAATAAAAAAAATGCCGCTCGAACGAGTGAGCACAAGTAGAAATGCTGCCACTTGCCCTTGAAATACGTCGTAAAAGTCAATTTCTGTCAAACTTTCGACCTCCCGGCAAGCGATTACTTAACCGATTCGAGACGGCAACCCGATAAATATTCCGGAAAAAAATTCAGTCATAATTCTAAGCATCCAGGGTCCGAAAATCAAAATTGCCACGAAGACCGCAATAATTTTCGGGATAAATGCCAACGTCTGCTCTTGAATGGAAGTTGTAGCTTGGAAGACGCTGACCGCTAAGCCGACCGATAAGCCCAAGCCCAACATCGGCGCGGAGACTAACAGGACGACCATCAACGCTTCCTGCCCAAGCTGAATTACTAAATCCCCTGACATTTCGAACCCCCGCTATCGGAAACTCACGATGATTGAGCGAATCAGCAAATGCCAGCCGTCAATCATCACGAACAACAAAATTTTAAACGGCAACGAAATCATGACCGGCGGCAACATCATCATGCCCATTGACATTAGCGTCGTCGCGACAATCATATCAATGACGATGAACGGCACGTATAACATGAAGCCGATTTGGAACGCCGTTTTAAGCTCGCTTATCATAAACGCAGGGATTAAAACTACGGTCGAAACGTCTTCTTGAGTTTCGGGGCGTTCGGAGTCGGACAAGTTCACGAACAACGCTAAATCCGATTCCCGCGTCTGCCTGAACATAAATTCGCGCATCGGCTCCAAAACGTTTGTAATTGCCTCTTCCTGCGAAATTTGCCCTGCAAGGTAGGGTTGCAAGCCGTTATCGTTTGCCTGCGACCAGTAAGGTGCCATTATGTAAAACGTCAAGAACATTGCCAGCGAAACGATTACTTGATTTGGCGGGACGTTTTGTGTGGCTAGCGCATTTCTTAGGAACCCGATTATAACGACGATTCGCACAAAGGAAGT
>CAMZHX010000023.1 GCA_947307055.1 uncultured Selenomonadales bacterium
CGCTCGGCAAAGGAATTACTGCAGCATCGCTCGGCAGACTTCTTAAAAGTCGCGGACTGAAAGTTACGATTCAAAAGTTTGACCCCTATATCAACATTGACCCCGGCACAATGAGCCCTTATCAACACGGCGAAGTTTTCGTGACCGACGACGGCGCGGAAACCGACCTTGACTTAGGTCACTACGAAAGATTCATTGATATTAGTCTCAGCAAGCACTCTAACACCACGACGGGCAAAGTTTATTGGTCAGTTTTGTCCAAAGAGCGCAAGGGCGATTATCTCGGCTCGACTGTGCAAGTCATTCCGCACGTCACTAACGAGATTAAAGCTCGCGTCTACGCCGTCGCCGAAAAGGATAAAGCGGACGTCGTCATAACCGAAGTAGGCGGCACGGTCGGCGACATTGAGAGCTTGCCGTTTCTCGAAGCGATTCGCCAAGTCAAAAAGGAAGTCGGCAGAAATGACGCGCTTTATATCCACGTGACTTTATTGCCGTATATCAGCGCGGCGGGCGAACTAAAAACTAAGCCCACTCAACACAGCGTCAAAGAACTTCGCGCAATCGGGATTCAGCCGGACATTTTGGTTTGCAGAACCGATTACCCGATAACTCGCGAGCTTAAAAGGAAAATCGCGCTTTTCTGCGACGTGGACGAAAACGCCGTCATAGAAAATCGGACGGCCTCGACGATTTACGAAGTGCCGCTGATTATGGAGAACGAAGGCCTTGACAAAATCGTTCTCAACAAACTAAATCTGCCGCAAGCCCCGCCTAAGCTCGACGAGTGGCGGCTCATGGTTCACAAAATCAAAAACCCAGACCGCTCCGTCAAAATCGCGCTAGTTGGGAAATATGTTGAACTCCCCGACGCTTACATTTCAGTTATTGAGGCTCTTCACCACGCCGGCATTGAACATTCCGCCAAAGTCAAAATAAATTTAGTCAACGCCGAGAAAATTGAATGTCCCGACGTAGACTTGGAAGAAATTTTCAGCGGTTGCAGAGGGATTTTAGTTCCTGGCGGTTTTGGCGATAGGGGCATCGAGGGCAAGATTAAGGCGATAAATTTTGCTCGCGTCAATAAGATTCCGTTCTTCGGACTGTGCTTGGGTATGCAATGCGCCGCGATTGAGTTTGCTCGCAACGTTTGCAACTTCGCCGAAGCCAATTCCACCGAATTTAATCCCGACACCGATTATCCCGTTATCGCGCTTATGGATTCTCAAGTTGACGTGACGGATAAGGGCGGGACTATGAGATTGGGCGCGTACCCTTGCAAAGTTTTGCCCGAAACTCACACGGCAGCGGCTTATGGCGTCGACCAAATCAGCGAACGACATCGGCACCGCTTCGAGTTCAATAACAAGTTCCGCGAAATTTTCAAGGCGCATGGTATGATTATCGCGGGCGTCCTGCCTGACGACAGCTTAGTTGAGATTATCGAGTTGGATAAAAATATTCATCCGTGGTTTGTCGGTTGCCAATTCCACCCCGAATTGAAATCGCGTCCGAATCACCCGCACCCGCTCTTCAGAGATTTTGTCGGCGCGGCTCTCAAACTTAAATATCAATAAAAATTTTTTTGCGAGAGACTTTTGAAAAGTTTCTCGTCTTTTATAGTCACAACATAAAAGGAGGAAATTTTAATGCATACTCTTCAAAACGACGTGTTGAAAATCACGGTTGCCGAGCGCGGCGCAGAACTCAAATCGATAACCGCATTGGCTGACGGCACCGAATATCTTTTCGACAGCGACCCGACTTGGTGGAAATATTCTTCGCCGATACTCTTCCCGATTGTCGGCAAAGTCAAGGGCGGCAAATATCGCGCTGAAGGCAAGGAATTCGAGTTGGGGCAACACGGCTTCGCCCGCACGGCAAATTTCTGGCTCGTCGACGCTACTGACAAAAATTTAATTTTCGCGCTCGAATCCAATGCCGCGACCCTCAAAGTTTATCCTTATAAGTTCCGTCTTGAAATTTCGTTCGAGCTTATCGGCAATGAAGTCAAAGTCGGCTGGAAGGTCGCTAACGTCGACGACAAGGACATTTATTTTTCAATCGGCGCGCACCCCGCGATTTGTTGTCCCATTTCCTACAGGGAAAATTTCGAGGACTGCTACTTGAAGTTCAATAAGCCTGAAAAATCTGCGCGGCTCCCACTCACGACCAACGGCTTGAGCCATGAAAGAATTCCGACCCTTGACGGCACCGAACTCAATCTGACTTACGACTTGTTCAAGGGCGATGCGCTTGTCTTCGACGACTTGAAATCCGATGAAGTTTCTGTCTGCTCGCGTAAAAGTTCCAAGTCGTTGACGATTCGCGCTAAAAATTTCCCGTACTGGGGCTTTTGGACTCCCGCGCAGGGCGGCGCACCGTTTATTTGTATCGAGCCCTGGCACGGTCACGCCGATTACGAAGACTTCGCCGGCGAACTCAAGGACAAGGAAGGCATCATCAAACTCGCCGCCAACGAGACTTTCCAAACCGAAATGTCCTTTATCATCAACAACTGAGGAGAAATCAAATTGGCAAATGATTTTGTGATTAGCAACGTTAAAATGTTCAAGCCCAACGGCTCGGTCGAAGTCGCGAATATTCACATCACCAACGATAAAATTTCTGCGATAACTCAAGGCGAAGTCACAGGCGCAAAAGTTATCGACGGCAAAAATAAATTCGCGACGCCCGGACTTGTCAACGCTCACACGCACGCCTCAATGACTTTGCTCCGCAGTTACTCCGATGACAAGGCCTTAATGGATTGGTTGCAAAAAGATATTTGGCCGATTGAAGACAAAATGAAGCGGCGCGACATTTATTGGGGTGCGGCATTGGCGGCGGTCGAGATGATTAAAAGCGGGACGACTGCTTTTGCCGACATGTACGGCCCTTGCATGGAGGAGGTCGCTAAAGTCGTTGACGAATCGGGACTGCGCGGCAGTTTAAGTCAGGGTATAATCGGCTTTGCTGACGGCGATAAAAAATTGGCCGCGAACGTCGAGCTATATAAAAATTTTCATGGCGCGGCGAATGGCAGAATAACCGTCATGTTCGGACCTCACGCGATTTACACTTGCCCGCCTGACTTCCTGAAAAAAGTTGTAGGCGAGGCGTCCAAACTCGGTGCGGAAATTCATATGCACATGAACGAGACTAAAACCGAAATCGAGGACTGCATAAAAAATTACGGCAAGCGACCCTTTGAAGTCGTCGCCGAAACCGGGCTTTTGGATTTGGGAATGTTGGCGGCGCATTGCGTGCACTTGAGCGATAACGAAATCGAAATCATCAGGGCTAAAAAAGTTCGCGTCGCGCATAATCCCGGCTCCAATATGAAACTCGCAAGCGGCATCGCCCCCGTAACGAAATTGCTTGATAAAGGCGTAACAGTCGCACTCGGTACGGACGGCGCGTCGAGCAATAACAACCTCGATATGCTTGAGGAAATCAGATTAGCGGCATTGCTCGCGAAGGTCGACACGCTCAACCCGTTAGCCGTGCCCGCCGCGCAGGCAATCCAAATGGCTACGGAATTCGGCGCAAAAGCTCTCAACCTAAAGAACGTCGGACGCCTTGAGGAAGGTTGCAAGGCCGATATAGTTCTTTGGGATATGAGCGGCGTCGAGTGGCAACCCAATTACAATCCGACATCGCTTTTGGTTTACTCGGCGAATTCGGCGGCGGCCGATACGGTGATAGTCGACGGGCAAATTTTAATGGAAGGTCGCGAGCTGAAAACTCTGGACGAGGAAAAAATTTTAGCAGAGTTCAAAGCCTGCGCAAATCGCTTGACCGGAAATTAACCACTTGTATTTTTAAAATCAGTCGTTTATAATGCGCCCGAAAGGAGATGTTTCAAATGGTAGGTTATACGCTTCGCCAGGAGCGCGAGCGACAAAATTTATCCATAGAAGACATTGAACAGGGCACAAGTATCCGCGCTCTTTACATAGAGGCAATCGAAAACGGCGAGTACGACAAGTTGCCGGGCACAGTTTACACCAAAGGTTTCATCAAGAATTACGCAAAATTTCTCGGCCTCGACGCCGACGCTATGACTAAAGAATTCGCTAAC
The DNA here is from genome assembly GCA_947307055.1 of uncultured Selenomonadales bacterium. GTDB lineage: Bacteria > Bacillota > Negativicutes > Selenomonadales > Selenomonadaceae > Quinella. The sequence goes on from CAMZHX010000023.1 coordinate 4,085, forward strand.
GATTTGGCGGAACTTGCAGGCACTCCTGCGACACCACTCGAAGAAGAACAGAAAGCTCAAGTTCCCGAAAAAAAATCCGAACCTAAGCCCGTTCAGCAGGAGAAAAAACCGTTCGGCTATTCGATTGAAAAAGAAAAAGGCCGCTCGTCATCAGGCATTTTGATAATCGCGGCGGTCGTGTTGATTGCAGCGATAGCGGGCGGCGCATGGTCTTGGCTATCGAGTTCGGACGGCGAAGTCGCTAAGGTCGAGCCGCCGCCTCAACAAGTGCAACCCGCTCCGCCTCCGGAACCTGTAGCCGAGCCCGTCGCGAGTGCTAGTCCTGCTCCGGCCGAAAATGTTCAGATTCAAGCGCGATTCAATGACCGTTGCTGGTTGCTCGTGACTGTTGACGGCGTAGTCGTTCAGGAAGGCGTCGTCGAGGGTGGACAGACTCTCAACTGGGAAGGCAAAGACCAAATCAATTTCCGGCTCGGCAATGCTGGCGCAGTCGAATTCTTTCAGGGCGGCAAAAGCTTAGGGATTTTGGGCGGCGTCGGCGATGTTGTCGACAAAACTTTCACCCGTAAATAAAAAATGGGAGATACCTGCGCGGCGTCTCCTATTTTTCTATTGCCATAAGCTCAACGGGTCGGCGTACTGATAAACGCCGTTGACATTGATAATATATTCGAGGTGCAAGTGCGGACCGGTCGAATAACCCGTACTGCCGACTTGCGCGATAATTTGTCCTGCGCGGACTATTTGCCCTGCTACGACGTGCAACTGACTGCAATGAGCGTAGCGCGTATAAGAATCAATCGCGGGGTGATAAATCAGAACTTGATTGCCGTAGCCGTCGCCGAGATTGGCGGCCAGAACAACTTGCCCGTCGAATAGCGAACCGATATATTCTCCGTAGTCGTAACCCAAATCAACGCCCGAATGAAATTTCCACTCGCCCGAAATAGGATGAATCCTCCAGCCAAAAGGCGACGTTACAGGGAAATCAATCGCTTGAGCGTTCGCGGTCAAACTTAGAAAAATAATCAACGCGCCAAAAAATTTCCTCACGTATCATTCCTCATTCCTAATTCCTAACTCCAAATTGAATTTCCTAACCTCCTCCGGCTCGAACTCAAGACGCATAGACTTCCAGCGGTCGTGAAGCCAAAACCATTCGTCAGGATATTTTTTGATGTGCTCTTCAATCAACGTCGCGAGCTGTTGCGTCATAGCTTTTATATCGGCGTGCTTATCGGAAGTCTTTTGGACTTGGAGCGGCGGGAAAATTTCCAACGTATGTGTCCCGTCCGAATTTTTATGCATGAACGCTGGGAAAATCGGAATCTTTCTGAATCGCGACATTGACGCCGCGCCCGTCACAAAATTTGTCGCCTGATTGAAAAACTTCACGACGACGCCATCATCGCGCCCAACATCTTGGTCCATAATCAGCCCGATAAAATGTCCCTCGTCGAGCATTTTGTACATTTCGCGGACGCCGCTACGATACGTTATGTGCATACCGATTAGCGTTCGGAATTCGTTAATAAATTTGTCCGCGCCTTCGGACTTTTGTTTTTTAGCGACGCCGACGAGCGGAATGCCATTTTGCGCGAAGGCTCCGCCCATAAGCTCCCAATTATCGCTGTGGCAAGTCATGATGACCGCGCCGCGCTCCGAAGAATTTTTATAGCGCGTCAGGTGTTCTAGCCCGATAACTTTAACGTGGCTTTGCATAGTGTCCTTGAGTTTCGGGAAGGACAAAACCTCCATGAAAATCGCGCCGCATTGGATTGTACTTTCGCGGGCGATGCGATTGCATTCTTCGGGCGAGACGTTCAAGCAGCGGCGGATATTTTCCGTAGCGATTCTTTTGCGCTTAGCGGGCAGGAAAATCCAAATCAGAGCCGCGAGCCCTCGTCCGAACGCCAAACAAAATTTCAGCGGCAACAGACAAATTATTTTGCTTATGAGTTTCAAGAAATTATATTCGATTGAGTTTCACCGCCCTTTCAGCTTTGTTTATTCTGTTGGCGCGAAAATTTTCCTGCCGACTTCCAAAATTACGCATTACGCATTCCTAATTCCTAATTGCATTTAAAAATCCCCTCGCGGCGACGAAGGGATTTTTTTATTCGGTCGAAAATCATCTGAGCGGCGGGCGCGGGGGCGGGTAATCGTCGTAGCGCGGGGGCGGTGCGTAACGATAACGCGGCGGCGGGTCGTAGTAATAATCGTCGCGATAACGGCGGCGTTCGCGGTGTCGCCTATAATAATCGTCACGGTGCCGACGCTCCCATTCTTTTCTGTCGCGATATTCGTTTTCGGTCTCGCGCCCCAAAAGGTATTTGTCTCTGAAGTGCGCCCATTTACCATGAGCTTTCATTTCCTGCGTCTCGACTTGCTCTCCTAAGCTCTCAACGGTCGCGGCCTCAACGTCGACTGGCCCGCCGAAAATTATCAGACTCGTAGCGGCGGCTAGTAAAAATTTCCTCATGACGTTCACGCTCCCTTTAGATTGATTTTTCGCTAAAGTCTAATCGCCAAAAATTACCTTCACGTTAAAAGTTTATTAAGCTTTAGTGAGCTTGTCAATCATTTGTTCGAGCTTGCGAACTTTTTCGATAAGGTCGGGAACTTTCTTCAACGCCGCTTGATGTCGTAACCATTCGCTGTGACTTTGAATCGGGAAGCCGCAACCGAAAAATCCCTCCGGCATATTTTTAGAAATGCCAGAACGCGCCGCGTAAACCGAATTGCCGCCGATTGTGATATGTCCGACAGTGCCGACTTGCCCGCCAAAAGTCACGTTATCGCCGACTGTCGTTGAACCGCTGATTCCGGTCTGCGCGACAATTAAACAATTCGCGCCGATTTTGCAGTTGTGCGCAATGTGGACGAGATTATCAATCTTAGTGCCGTGTCCGATAATCGTCGAGCCTAAAGCCGCTCGGTCAATGCCGACGTGCGCGCCAATCTCAACGTCGTCCTCGATAATAACGTTGCCGACCTGCGGGATTTTGGTATGGACGCCATTTTTAGTCGTGAAGCCGAAGCCGTCCGCGCCGATAACCGCTGAACTATGAATCACGCAACGATTGCCGACTTTGCAAAATTCTCTAACCGTCGCGCTTGAATAAATTACGGTGTCCTCGCCAATCGTGACGTGTTGTCCAATGTAGACGTGCGGATAAATTATCGTGCCGCGCCGAATCTCCGCGCCGTTATCGACAACCGCAAAGGGCATAATCGTTACGTCGTCAGCAATCTTAACGCCGTCGCCGATGTGAGCCTTTGGACTTATTCCTCTTGGGATTTCTAATTTAGGCGTGAACATTTCGAGCAATTTGGCGAAGGCGGCTCTTGGGTCAGCGACTTTGATTGCGGGCTTTGGGAAATTTTCTATGTCGAGTGGGATTAGCACTGCCGACGCCGCGCAATTTTTAGCCTCGTCTAGGTGCGGCGGTACGGCAAAAGTTAAATCGCCCTCGCGAGCCATTGGGATATTCGACAGCCCGCTGATTTTTATTTCGCCGTCGCCGGTTAAAGTGCCGTCAATGAGTGCGGCTATCTCTCTTAAAACTTTTTCCATATTCACCGCCCGCCTATTGCATTTTCTTGATAACGTCGTCGGTTATATCAATCGCACCCTTGAAAATCATCTTGTCGCTTGCAGAATTATTTATGACCACGTCAATATTTTTCTCCTGCGAAATTTCGTTAACCACAACGTCCATACGGCTTCTGATTTGCGAGGCATAGCCTTGATTGATTCCCTGTATTTTGCGCTGAAAATCCATTTGAAGTTTCATAGCGTCTTCTTGCGAAAGTTCTTTGCCTTCGTAATCTTGTTGGAATTTTTCTTGCGCCTCTTTGATTTTGCTTTCGGCCTCCGCCATTAAAGTTTTGACGCGTGGAGATTCTTCCATTACTTTATCAACATCTACGCTGCCTATTTGCGCTTGACCGCAGCCGGTAAAAATAAGTGACGACGCTAACAGCGCGACCGCCGCCAATTTTTTTGCTATGCTCATATCTATCACTCCTTGTTTAGGGAGAAGGGGTAAGGGAGAAGGGAAAAGGGGAGGAATAAGGTTTTAGACTTTTCCCATTTCCCTTTTCCCTTTTCCCTAGTTTCTCCCCATTTCTTTTATCAAGTCGTCAGTTAAGTCTTTAGATTTTTTGCCGGCGATGATTATTGCGCCGACGTGTTCGGGTTCTTTGAAGTCGAAATTCCACTTGACGCCGCGTCCCAAAACTTTATCGCTCGGTTTTGATTCGTGCTTGACCAAAACCATTTCCAGCCGATTGACTGCCGCGAGCATCGTCGCCTTGTCGACTATCGAGTTTAAAATTTTTTTCTCAAGCTCGGCGCGTTCCCTGCTGACTTCTTGCAATGCTGTTAAAATTTCGCGTCGTCTGCCTTGCCGATTTTCCATTTCGCGCAGTGAATCTTCCATGAGTTTTCTATTGCGCTGGGTGACTTCCGATTCTTTTTGCCGCGATTGCTCCTCGACCTCTTGGCGAAGTCTTTCGGCCTCAGTTTGAAGGCGCGTCCTTTCTTCGGCTATCGAGTTTTCGGCGTACTGTTCAATTTCCGCCGTCCATTTCTTTAAGAGTTCGAGTTGAAGTTTATTTCGTTCCAGCTGAATTTCCTCAAGACGCTTTGTTAGCTCGTCAACTTTTTCTTGCGGCAAGCGGAGATTGTCAGCGTTCTGCAACTTCAGCTGAATATTCAACTGCTCGTTAGCGAAGATGTCGCGAATTTTATTGCGCTCCTCGATGTAATGCGGCTCGGAGTTTTTGCGATAATCTTCCGCCGCCTTTTTCTTTTTACTTTGGAGCTCGGCAAGTTGGCTTATGACGATTTGCGCATTTTTCTGCCAAGTTGCTTCGTCGAAAATTTCCTTACTAGTTGTGGGCGATTGAGGTTTGGGCAATTCGGTTATGCGCATAGCCTCATGCAGTTCGAGACGCAAGCGCAGTTCAGTCGCTTGAAGGTCTTTGAGCTGTTCGCCGTCAGGGTGAGCCGCTTGAATTTTTTCTATGTCGATTATGCCAACGCCTTGATTGGGTTTTGGCTCCTCGACTTTGTTATTGGCAGGTTCTTCGGGCGGGGGCGTAGACGTTGAATAGAAATAGAGACCGCCGCCGATTAGTATTGTGATTATCGCCGCCAATACTCGATATTTCATTTACGCCGCCCCCTAAAAGAAAGTGATTAGTGAAAAGTGGTTAGCGATTAGAAATCTTTTACTAACCACTAACCACTAATCACTAACCACTACTTATTTCTTGTTGATTTGCGCGATAACGTCTTTAGTGATGTCCTGCCCGCCGTATACGACAGCCGCCTTTGCAAGGACAACGCTTAAGCCCTTCTTATCGGCAACAGCTTTAATCGCCGCGTCGACCGATTGAACGACAGGTGCAAGGAGTTCTTCGCGCTTTTGGAGAATTCTTTCTTGGCACTGCATGTAATAATCTTGCTTTTCCTGTTCGTTCATGCCCGCCGATTTCTCATCGAACTCCGTTTTAATGTCCGCGATTGCCGCTTTCAACTGGTCGTCCAGAGTTTTCATGTCGGGGTGCTGGAACATAATTTGATCGTATTCCACGACGCCGACATTTGACGAGCTCGCCGCCGATGCGATATTGCCCGTTTGCGTCAACGCGATTGCTACTACGCTACCGATGAATATCAACGCGATTACAACGCTGAAAATTTTTACTTGTTTCTTTTCCAATTTTATCATTATGCAACTCTCCTTAAATTTTGCCGCCGCCGATTATATCAGACGGTTTCTACCTTTGCAAATTAAATCTTTCAAATCACCCGCTCATGATTGCTCCCCCCAAAAGTTTTGTATGATTGCATGTGCCTATATTACCAGATAAATTTCAGATATTCAAGACGTAGAAAAAATTTTTGCAGGGAAGAATTATTTCTGCTATCATAAGGAAAATTTAATATTGGTTGACGATAACGCTGTTGAAAACTTTTTGAGGAGGTTTACTAATATGTTCAAGTTCGGAAGTTTAAAGAAAAAATTTTTAGCGATGGCTTCGGCGGCGGCGTTGGGATTATCGCTGACGTTCGGCGCACCGGCTGTTGCTTCGGCGTCGCTTTTGGAAGAGGCGATAATGATCGGCGTGCAGGGCGCGGCTTTGAGCTCGCAAATAAATTCGGCAATCAAACACTACAACACGACCGAAGCCGGTCAGCAAGAACTTTACGGAGCGTTCCGTGAAAAATACGGCGTCAACGAAGACCCAACTTATAACGCGATGCTCGATAGGATTATGGCGAATCTGATTAAGGGCGCGGCACAAGTCGACCCGACCGTCAACGATAAGCCCTACAAATATTTTATCTCCAATCAAGAAACTTTGAATGCCGGTTGCGGCATGGGGCGCGTCATGATGGTTAACGTCGGGACTTTCAAATTGATTTCCAGCGAGGACGAAATTGCCGCGATAGTCGGTCACGAAATGGGGCACGGACAAAAAGATCACGCCGCCAAAGGGCAGAAAAAACTTCTCCAGAAATATATCATAGCGAACGTCGCGGGCGCAGCTGTCAACTCGACAATCGGCGGCGGGGCTCTCACTTCCGCGATAACTCAAATTGCCTTCAATCATTCTGTTGCGCACGGCGATAGGAAACAGGAAACTGAAGCCGATACTTTAGGGCTCGAATACATGCTCAAAACCAATTACAATCCCGGAGCCTGCGCGGCGGTCATGCAAAAATTCGTTGAGATGGAGAAAGGCAAGAAACGTTCTGCTATGGAAAAATTTTTTGTTCCGTCCGACCACCCCGACTCCGATAAACGCCGCGACGCTTACGTCAAAAAGCTTTACGAGTACAGCGGCAAGCACGTCACCGCCGCTAATGGCGTCGTCAAAATCAACGATAAAAATTTCATAACCGTTGCGCCTTCGGGTAATATGTCGGGCGCAGAGCGTTCGTACTTTATTTTGGGCAATTTGGCGGTCGCCTATCACAAAGGGCTAAATAAACAAGAAGCGACCGTTCAAAATGGAATCGTCATGTTGGGTAATCAGCCGATTATAGAACCTGCCGAAGGCGACGAGGACGCCTACACCATTGTCGAGAGATTGAACGCCATTAAATAAAATCATCTCAGATAAAAATACAAGCCGTTCCGATTTGGAGCGGCTTTTAAGTTTATGTCATTGAAATTTCAACTTGATTTATCATGACAGCATTTAGATAACGCCAACTTTGACAAGGTAGGTATAAATGCCGCCGACTTCGTTTGAATCGGTGACGGCGGCGGCAAGTTTCTTGACGGCTTCGGGCGCGTTTGCCATAACTACGCTTTGCGGAATGTAGCTGAGCATTTCGACATCGTTATAGTTGTCGCCAAAAGCAATCGCCTCGTCGAGCGCGTAGCCGTAATGCTTGAGCAAAACTTCAATGCCGGTCGCCTTCGAGACGCTCTTGTCCATGACTTCCAAAAGATACGGCGCACTCCGGACGACGTTTAGCGCGGGAAATTTCTTACCGAGTTCGCGTTCCATTTCCTTGCAAGTGGGCGGCTCGCAAATCACCATGATTTTATTCGGCAAAATTTTTTCGTTCAAAGCCGCGTCGAAAGTTTTAACTTCAGCAGTCGCGCCGGTTATATCCATTTCAAATTGAACGCGCTTATCAATCTCCTCGACGAACCAGCGACGCCCCGTATAATAATTTATCGTGATGTCCTGCCAACGACTTTTCATTTCCTGCAAAATTTTCGCGGAGTCGTCGGCGGGCATTTTTTTATCGAAAATGATTTCCTCGTCTTCGGTCAGGACAAAGCCGCCGCCATAACTCACAACCGGCGTATGTTTCATGCCGAGCGCGTCGGTTATCGGGTAAATCGCTTCGGGCATACGCGCAGAGACAAAAACAAAACGCAAGCCCTTTTCGACCACAGACTTAATCGCTTTGATGTGGAGTTCGGGCGGGTGCTTGTCATCCTTTAGAAATGTCCCGTCAATGTCGGAGAGAATTATTTTAATCATGATTGGCTCCAATCTGGCTCGAATTCTTTAAGGTCAACTTCAATCAATGTGAGGGCTTCATTTCCCGACAGCTTTATTGATTCAAGGCGACTCGGCGCGGGCAATTTCTCCCCGTCTTCGAGGAGCCCGTATATATGCAACGACAAACCTTCGCGAGCATATTGAAACGCTTGGAGAAAATTTGAGCCTTGAGAAACGCAGCCGTCAAAGTCCGGGAAAACAACTCCGACGCCGCCCCTACCCTGACTGAATACGGCAGGATAAGCATACCTCATAAAAATCACACTCCTCAACGAAATTTCAATCCCGATTGCCTCTCGATACTCCTCAGCACGTTTTTATTTAAATCTTTTACGGGGTGTTGAAGTGTCACAGTCCCTTTTTTTACGGTGTGCTTGAATTGATGATGGTCACCCTTGATTCTTTTAAGATACCAGCCGTCTGCCTTCAAAGCCGCTATCACTTCGCTTGATGAATAACTTTTCATGATTCAAACTTCTTTTTTGCTGAAAACTATCGACGCCAAAATTTTTTCGCCGTGCGCGTTGTCGACATGCCAAGAAAGTTTAGCATCGGGCGGGATAATTTTCTTGATGAAATTTTTCGCGGGGGTATCATTGCCGCCGGTCACACGGACAAAAATTTTCGTGGCGCGGCTAAGTTCGTCAGTATCAAGCGAGGGGAACTTGACGGCATTTTTCATCGCCTCAAGAGCAGTCGCGCCAAAGCCGTAGCCGAATGCCGCCTCGCCCAATTTCAACGGCTCATTTTTATCCGCAGTCATATCGAGGAAAATTTTCACGCCCATAGAAAAAATTTCGTTAGCAACGTCGAACAGCTCGCCGACCGAAATTTCCTTTTGATACAGCCTGAACAGAAAAAATTTTTCGGTGGGAATGATGAAAGCCGTGTCGACATCGCGCAGGCAATTTAAACTATATTCCGCCTTTTTTTTGCGCTCGACGCCCTCAAGTATGAACGGCAAGTTTGCAAAGGCAATCGTCGCGGCATTATTGTTTTTGGCAAAGGAAATGATTCGCGGCAAAGCTCCAACTGCCGCCGAGCCGCCAAGTCCCGCCACGATAATTACAACTTTAGCGTCGCGCAGATTCGCCGAAATTCTTTTGTAAATCGTCGGGGCGTCGCGATTGAGGAAAATATTATTCTTAGTCGCGCTGGTCAGCAAAATATTTTCGTCCTTGCCGACCGCCACGAAGTCAACATTTTTCCTTCTGCCGACGCCCTCAGCAATCATTTTCGCGACGGCACGCACTCCGCCCTCGCCCACGCCGACGATTTTTATTTTATCGGTGTCCATAGCCTAGCGAATCTCTTCGACGCCCATATAAGGCACGAGAGCTTTCGGGATTTTGACGGAGCCGTCCGCCTGCTGATAATTTTCCAAAATCGCGGCGACGGTGCGTCCAACCGCTATGCCCGACCCGTTGAGCGTGTGAACAAATTCGGGCTTAGATTTATTATCGCGGCGGAATTTTATATTAGCGCGGCGGGCTTGATAATCGGTGCAGTTGGAGCAGGAAGAAATTTCGCGGTACTTACCCTGCGCGGGCATCCAAACTTCAATGTCATAAGTTTTGGCGGAAGTGAAACTCATATCGCCGGTGCACAGCAACACGACATGATAGGGGATTTCCAAAATGCGCAGGACATCTTCGGCGGCGTCGACCATACTTTCTAGTTCGTGCCATGAGTCTTCGGGCTTTGTGAACTTAATCAGCTCGACCTTATTGAATTGGTGCTGACGAATCAAGCCGCGAGTATCGCGACCAGCCGCGCCGGCCTCCGCTCTGAAACACGCCGTGTAGCAGGAATAATATTCGGGCAAGGTGTCGGCGGATAAAATTTCGTCGCGGTGAAAATTCGTCATAGGGACTTCGGCGGTCGGGACAAGGTAATAGTCGAGGCCTTCAAGTTTGAACATATCTTCGGCAAATTTGGGCAGCTGACCGGTACCAATCATGCTGTCGCGGTTGACGATGTAGGGCGCGAGCATTTCAGTATAGCCGTGTTTATTGGCGTGCAAATCCATCATGAAATTTATGCAAGCCCTTTCCAAACGAGCACCAAGCCCGCGATAAAATGTAAATCTTGCGCCGGTGACTTTGCCTGCGCGGTCGAAGTCGAAAATATTTAGCGCGGTGCCGATTTCCCAATGTGCTTTGGGCGTGAAGTCGAAATTTTTTGGCGTGCCCCATTTGCGGATTTCAGGGTTTTGCGAATCGTCTTTACCGATTGGAACGTCGTCAGCCGGAATGTTGGGAATGTGCAAAAGCAAATCGCGCAGATTATTTTCAACGTCGCGCAATTCGGCATCGAGCGCGGAAATTTTCGCCCCCATTTGTCTAACTTCAGCAGAAATTTTCTCCGTATCTTCGCCGGCCTTTTTCATCGCGCCTATTTTTTTGGAAGTCGAATTACGCAAATTTTTAAGCTGTTCGGTCTCGCCCAAAATGGCGCGGCGTCTCTGTTCAAGCTCGCTGAAGTTGTCGAGGCTCAAATTATTATTCCGATTCTTCAACATGGCGCGAATTAAATCCAAATTGTCGCGTACAAATTTCATGTCAAGCAAAATGAATTACCCCCTAAAATTTTTCCACAGTCTAGCAAAATTGGCTTTGTAAATCAAATGTTTTGTGATATAAAATTCGCGGAGGTGTTTAAGATGATTGCAGAACGCGGAACTCGCGACAAACTAGAAAAATATTTTGAATTGAATAGCCCGCTGAAAATAACTTTGCAGACCGACGGCGCGGCAACTTACGATTTTTGTTGCTTCGGCGTCGACAAGGACGACAAACTTTCCGACGATCGCTACATGATTTTTTATAATCAAATGCGCTCGCCGAATGGAGAAATTATTGGCGCGGAAATTTCTTCGGGCATGGAATTTACACTTAGGCTAAACGACTTGCCCGAAAAAATTCAAAAGCTCGTGTTCACCTGCTCGATTGACGGCGCGGGCGTCATGCATGAAATTTCCAAGCACAAAATTTTAATCGGAGACAAAATTTCTGCAGAGTTCAACGGCGGCGACTTTGAACAGGAAAAGGCTATCACGTCGCTTGAAATTTATCGGAAAAACGGTTGGCGATTTAACGTCGTGGCTCGCGGTTTCAACGGCGGACTTGATGCGCTTCTTGCCTTTTACGGCGGCGAGGAAATTAAAGACGATACTCCGCCCGCTCCCGCGCCTGAACCTCCGCCCGAACCTAAAAGAATTTCACTGGAGAAAAAAATTCAAGCCGGCGCACCCAAGTTAATTTCCCTAGTCAAGCCGCTCAAAGTCGAGTTGGAGAAAAGAAATTTGCTTAATGTTGTGGCTCGCGTCGCGCTGGTCATGGATATTTCCGGCTCGATGACTGACAGCTACAGTGACGGCACCGTTCAGGAAATCGTCAACAAAATTTTGCCTATCGCGGTTCAATTCGATGACGACGGCGAACTTGATTTTTGGTATTTCGGCGACCGTTGCGAGCGGCGTCCTTCCGTCAACATGAAAAATTATGAACAGGCCGTTCCGCGCGATTGGCAACGCTTGATGAGCAGTCTCGGCTACAGCACAAATGAATTGGCCGTCATGCGCGAGGTCGTCGACGAATACAGGACGAGCACCTTGCCCGCTTACGTCGTGTTCATTACTGACGGCGGATTCTTCGACAGGACTGGCATTAAAAAATTCCTGACGGACGCGGCGTACCTGCCGATTTTCTGGCAATTCGTCGGCGTCAACGGTTCGGGCTACGGGCTGCTTGAGGAGCTGGACAACATGAATGGCCGTTACGTCGACAACGCAAATTTTTTCGCGCTCGACGATTTTAAGCACGTCGATAACAAAGAACTTTACTCGCGGCTTTTGAATGAGTTCCCGTCGTGGCTCAAGGAGATTAAAAATAAAGGTATGCTCAACGGCTCGGCAAGAAGGTCGCAAACTTCTACGCCGCCCGCTGAAAAATCTTTCAAGGATAAGGTTAAAGGCTTCTTTGGGTTCTGAACGTTTCTTGCGCAAAAAAAATCCTCTCCGCTTTGAAGAGGATTTTTATTTTATTGGAGTGACTTGCGCACTTTGGAAATCAGCGCGTTGAATTCATTTTCGCGCCGCTGAATTGATTCGGAATAGGTTTTGCTGTCGGCAAGGTACGTCGAAAAATTTTGTCGTTTCAACGCGGCAAAGGAGTCGTCGCGAGTAAATTTGCACAGCTCGTCAAGCGGCAAGTCCAACAGCGGCTCCGACCATTTCAGCAAGAAAATTCGTTCTTCTGTCTTGTCGAGAGAGAAAATTATTCCTTGTGAGGCGTGCTGAAGTTTCGCCGCCAATTTGTAAAGCGCGCTCTCGGTCTCGATTTTCTCTTGCGAGTCGCCGCCCGCTTGCGACGCAAATTTTTGATAAATATTTTTGCGCTCCTGCATGTAAAATTTGTCGACGGCCTCGCGATAACTTTGCAAAACTTTCAGCACGCGACCGACGACATCAGCGAACTTCCCTCTGAGCGCGAACTCAATCAAAGGCAAAAATCTCTGCTCAATCGCGAAACGCCTTGCTTGCCAATCGTCACACCACGCGTCGCAAATTTTTTCGTTGATATTCTCTTTGGTGCAAATCGATTTCAACTCGCCGCGCAGAGCCGTCTTGAACGATCTATAATTGTCGCTCCACGCCGTTTGAGTTTCCGCAATGCTTGAGACAAAATCTTTGTGCGCGGCGAAAAAATCAACGCGGCGTTGAGTGTCCAAAATTATTCGCGCCAAATTCTCGACCACCAATTCAAAATCGGCGCGGGGTTCGGCTTGCAACTCGGCAAGTTCGCGAATCGAATTGTTGTCGCTGTTGATTACCTCAAGTCGCGTGAAAAAATTTTTCGCCTGCGTCTTGACGAACAAAATTTTCTGTTTGGGCGCGTCGGTGTCGATTTCCAGACGTCGCGCCAAAAATTTCTGACGTTCGGCGAACAAATAATTTTCTTCGGGCGTGAGGTTCGGGTCTTCGGCGTACTTTGCCTTGAGTTTGCCCGCGACTTTTGAAAACTCCGCGATTGTCTCGGCCTGCGCGGTCTCGTACTCCTCCAAGACGTTCAAAAATTCGTCCGTCATGTTAGACAGCGCGTCGAAATATTTTATCGGCGACTTGTCAAGCGCGGCCGTGTCGTAGTGCGCGAGCAGGGCGCGATAATCGAAATTTGCAGTAAGTTTCACCTGACCGGCTTCGGCGATTTGCGCTTCGACTTCGGCGAGCTGTTTCATTAGCGCGGGTTTCTCGATAAAAATTTTCCTGTACAGTTGAGTTATCTCCGCGTTGTTGAACATCGGAATCAAATCGTTCTGAACAAAAATATTCAGCGTGAATTGAAGTTTTTCTTTCTCCGTGTAAAAATTATTTGACGGCGAAATATTATTCTCATAATCGGGCGGCACTAATGAATCATTACATGGCAAAATACTTGCAGAAGAATCGTAAGTATGCTTGCTTTTAGAATTTAAATCAATCATATTATAATTTCCGTCAAAAGCAAACCACCAATTATTTCCTTTAATTTTCCAATTTGAACCTTCCATAAATGGAAAAGTTTTATCATCAACAAGAAAACAAATTTCTTTGTAAGTAGGAAATTTCCAATTACTATAGTCAGCCCAAAATAGTTTTTGAACTAATGGATAAGCGTCATTTTTATGGTACGCACTTGAACCGTTATTGTAAGGAAAATAATTTAAATCAGCCCATAGGAGCGCGGTGTCTCTGTCCATCAAAACTTTAGGCTTGTTGGCGAAGAAAAACCAGCGTTGATTTTTAATGGCCTGCAAAATTTTTTCGAGACCGGAGCCGGACAAGTCGCTGATATTTTTGCCGATAGTGCCGAGTTCGCCGTCGATTGAGGACAATTTATTTTTTAGTTCGTCCTTTTGTGCGAGCAATTCGGCTTGCCGCCCGTTGAGTTCGGTGACGCGGCGTGCGTTGGCATCGTTTTCTAGCCCCTCGCAAGTTTCGGCGATTCTGCGAATTTGTTCGAGCAAATCCTCGCGCTGCCGCAATAAATTTTCCATAGTCAACACCTCCGCGCAGATTATATCAAAAAAAAGCCGCCCTTGAAAGGCCATTTTTTGTGCAAGTGACACAATCCTAAATTACTGCTAATAAGTCAGATAACGCAAGACGTTTTATCTCGCAATTCCGTAATTTGCAAGCGTTCGCCGCGTTCCAACGGGCTGAGGTATTTTAACTTCTTAAAAATGTTGCCCACGCTATCACTCTCCTTTGATAGGAAATTTTAGCAAAAAAATACCGGCGAAAGTGATTTATATCACTGCCGAAGATTTATTTCTTTATGCCACCGTGATAAAATCAGTTAAGAGTTAAGAGTTAAGAGTTAGGAGTTAGGAGTTAGGAGTTAATGTTTGAAAATTTTATCGTAGCAGTGAGCGCAATCGTCCCTATGTTTTGCCTTATGTCAATCGGCGCGTTCGTGAAGTTCCAAAAGTGGCTGACCGATGAGGAACTTAATCACATGAATCGAATGGTCTTCCGAGTCTTTTTTTGTTGCATGATGTTCTATTCGATTTACACGACCGAACTTGCAACAAGTTTCCGCCCAAAGTTGATGATATTTGGCGCGGGCGGCGTGCTGATAATTTTCGCGTTGCTGATGATAATTATTCCGCGACTTGAAGCGGACAATCGGCGGCGCGGCGTTTTAGTGCAAGCGATTTTCCGGAGCAATTTTGTCTTAATGGGCGTGCCGATAGTCGCGAACATTTTCGGCGACGAGAATATCGCAGTCTCGACGATGATGATCGCAGTTATCGTGCCGATTTACAATATCCTAGCGGTGTTTGCGCTCGAAACTTTTCGCAACGGGAAATTTGCGCTCGTTCCGATTATAAAAGACGTTTTCAAAAATCCGATGATACTTGGAGCGATAGCGGGTGCGACGCTTTTAATTTTAGGCGTGGAAGTGCCAAAGCCCGTCCTGAAACCAATAGGGCAAATTTCTGCGGCAACAACTCCGGTCGCGCTGATAATTTTGGGTGCGTCATTCAGATTCGGGAGCACTCACGAGCACAGGCGACAATTACTCGGCGCGATTTTCGGGCGGTTGATTTTGGTACCCGCGACAGCTTTATCGGCGGCGGCATTTATCTTCGGCTTCAGAGGGATTGAGTTCGTGACGCTCGTAGCAATTTTCGCTTCACCGTGCGCAGTCGTAAGTTTCGCTATGGCTCAGCAAATGGGCGGCGATTCCGACTTGGCAGGAAATTGCGTCGTATTTACTTCGGCTTTATCGTGCTTTACCATGTTTTGTTGGATTTTGCTATTCAAGACGCTCGGCATTTTTTGAAAATTTCTTGAGCGATTTATTTCTATTCCTTAATAAGTTTGACGCCGATGAGTTTAGCAAGTTCTTCAGCCGTCAAAATCACACGCGCTATTGACCAATGCATAGGCGTCCGTCCGACTTCCCGATAAATGAATTCGATTGGGAAATCTACCATGTGCGCGACTGCCTCTTCCAACGAAAGATTTTTCCGCGCCGTCAATGTAACTTTAGCCACGAGATTTACGCTTTGCTGATGTTCAATAACTAACGCCTCAAAATAATCATCTTCACGCGCAACGCCTTCACGTTCGGCTTTTCCGCGCACATTCATGCCGTCATATTGCTCGAAGGGTAATTGCGGTTTACAAATTGCGTCGACTATCATTGCACTTTGAGTTCCCTCGTTGCGGAATTCTATCGTCGTCGAGAGCGTTACGGATTTTTCATCGCGGCTTTCGACTTTGAACGGCGATCGGCTCTCCAATTTCGGGACAACTTTTTCTTTCCGATTTTTTAAATATAGCCACATCACCAATACAACTGCCAAAATAGCGATTAACAAGCCTTCAATTATCGTTAACAAATTTTTTCAACCCCTTATAAATGTTCAATTGATTGCCGAATTGTACACGAAATTTATTAGCAAGTCAAAAGCTTTAAGGAAAAGGCTAATTTATCCTATCATAAAAAAATAGTTTGTGTTTTTATCTTACACAAACCATTTTAGCATTACAATATTTTACGAAAAAGTTACTCTAAATTATGTTAAACGTTAATATCAGGTTGTCGTGGTGGTTGGCTTAGTTGTCGTGGCCTTGACTGCCACAATGTCATTCTTAGCTAGGTTGGTCGAGTAGTTCAGGTCGATTACCACATAGCCGCCGCTGGGGGCATTCTTGAGCCTGTTTTCCGTCGTGATTAACGTGCCTGCGCCTATTTCCTCGCCCGTGCTTGCAGAATAGTACTTCGTCGTATCACTACCGGACTCTGTGAACCAGTAGTACGTGTTGTTCGCCTTGATTGCAACTTTGCTTGCGTCAAAGGATTTACCGTCGCCTTTGCTCGTGATTGTGAACGAACCGACAGCAGCGTCTGTACTCTTGCCATTCGTCATGCTGAACTTAATCGCACTGCCCAAATTTTCGATTTTGCTGATAATGCCGCTGGAGACTTTGATCTTGTCGTTTGCGAAATCGAATTTAGCAATAGTCGCGTCGCCGGTGTTGCCCTTGGCGTAGAAGAATGTATCCTTGCTGTCGCCGCCGACTAAACTATCTGCGCCGCCGCCGCCTTTGAACATCGTCTTCTTGTTGCTGTCGCTACCGATTAGCGTTTCACCTTCCGACGAGCCGGAGAACGTCAAATTCTT
The DNA here is from genome assembly GCA_947307055.1 of uncultured Selenomonadales bacterium. Classification (GTDB taxonomy): domain Bacteria; phylum Bacillota; class Negativicutes; order Selenomonadales; family Selenomonadaceae; genus Quinella. The sequence goes on from CAMZHX010000023.1 coordinate 20,801, forward strand.
CTTGACCTTCGAGCCGTCGACATATGTTACTTCGGACAATGTGCGCTTGCTGTCCTGCGTCCTGAATGTCCCGCTAAATTCGCTCGTCAGGCTGGTTCTTACGCCCGAACCTATCGCGTTCTTGAAGTAAATCTTATCCTCGCCGTTAATGTTCAACGCGCCGCTCATCGTGTCGTTCGACTTAATCGTCAGCACGTCTTTGTTGCCGAACTTGAACTTAATCGACTTCTTGCTCGCGGTTATCTTCGCGCTTTTGAGTTTGGCTGATTGTTCGTCAGAAAGGGAAATGCTGTCGCTCGTGCCGAATCCTTGAACGACGTCTTTGCCCGCGCCGTAAATGAACAAATCACCATAACTGCTACCGATAAGCTTATCATTCTTCGCGCCGCCAGAAAGACTTACGCCGTGTCCTGCCGCGCTCGCGTCGATGATTGTGTTATTCTTGCCGGCTTGAATGCTTGTGCCCGCGCTGACGTCCGTCACGAAAATTTTCTTGATAGTCGCACCCGCAGAATAATTATTACCTGCACCGGTCGAAACGGTCGCCATTGTCGGATTATTCTTCTTGTTCTGAACAACACCGTCAGCAGTAAAGACCATCTTTTTGTAGCCCCTGCTGGTGTCACGCAAGAGAACTTCTTTGTCTTTCGCGCCCGCTATCGAAATTGTGTTGCTATCGCCGAGTGTAAGTTTAACGCCGTCTGTGTCAGCGGTGAAACTCCTAAGCGACGCGACGCCGTTTAGGTCGATTCTGTCGCGGCCGCCCTCGTAGCCACTTATCGTGACGTTGCCGCCGCCGTACTCGAATCCGTCTTTCTTCTTGTTTTCGGCATAGGTGAACGTTCCGCCTTGCTTGCCGCCAACCAACGTCACTGTCTGATTTTTAACCTCTCCGGCGTCGACCGCCTTAATGCTCTCGCCGCTGTACAAAGTGTCCGTCAGGTCGATTCTGCCCTTTGCACTCGCGAACAAGTCAAGACTGGAATCAGTGCCGCTCTTAATGCTCGCTACGCCGTCTTTTGTTAGGTAGGCATTGCTGCCGTTCAGTGAAACTTTTCCGAAGGGGTCGTTGTCTCCGAATCTGAATGTCAAATCGTCGCTCTTCTTGTTGATTGTGAAAGTCAACTTGCTGTTAGTCAACTTGCCGCTCTTAATGTCTCCGACCAAATCGGCGTCAATGGCCAACTTGTCGCCCGTGCGGAAGTTCTCTATAACGTCTTTGCCCTTCGTGTAGTAGAACAAATTCCCCTGCGTGCCGCCGACTAAAGTATCATCGCCGTCACCACCGGCAAGGCTGTTTCTTTGCGTGCCGCCGACGATGTAGTTGTTGTTCGCGTTGCCGACGATTGAAATTGCACTGCCGACCAAGCCCGCGTTTATCGTCGCGTAAGGACTATCTGTGCCGTCGAAAACCTTATTTTCGGCAGCGTCAGTTTCATCATAAGCCGCCGTGAGAGTTATGGACTTATCGTTGAGCGCGAAATAATTCTTCGTGAAGGCGTAGTTGTTGCGGCCGCTCTTTATCGAAATCGGGCTTTCAAGCGTTGCGCCGCCCGATATCGAAAGTTGATTGTCGTTGTCAAACTTAATCAGCAAGTCGTTCTTAGTTTCGTCGCCGCCAGTGTTAGTAGCGTTGACCGTAACATCAGCGAAGGAAACATTCCTGCCCGTCACGTTGATTAAGTCTTTGTCGTGATAGCCGCTGATTGAGTCCTTGCCCTCGCTGTAGATGAAATAATTATAACCAATGCCACCTTCGAGTAAGTCATTACCCGCGCCGCCGTTCAGCGTCAAGCTGTCCGTGGCTCCAGAACCGTTAAGCGTGTCGCCTTCGTCGTTGCCCTCAAGCACGCCGCCTAAAGTGCTGCTGACGATATAATTTGCCTTGTCGTTGCCGCGTATCCTGATTTTTTGCGTGACGTTCGAGGCGTTTATCGTCGCATATTCGGTTGAGGTGCCGTTGTATAGCGTGCTGGTATGACCCGCGCCCAGCGATATGCCGTTGCCTTCATGCGCAATGTAGTTCCAAGCACCGGCACTCCTTGCGTCGTAAGTATAGGTGTCGGTACCGCTGTCGGTGCGTTTCAAAATGGCAACTTTCGACGCGCCATTGAATGTCATAGTGTTAGCGTTAGCGGCGTCGAATTTGATAACAATCTTTTTGCCGTCGTAGGTCGCTTTGTTGAAGTCAACCGGAGGCGCGAGGTTTGCTCCGTTCAAGCTGACAATGTCGCTGTCGTAGGTGTAGTTATTGATTTGATCTTGACCCTTCGAGTAAAGGAACAAATCTATTCCGCTATTGCCTTCCAGCACGTCGTTGCCTTCGCCGCCGTCGAGCGTAGTATTTCTGTCGCCGGCAATGAATTTGTCCTTACCGGAACTGCCCTTGATATTCGCAAGGTTGTTATCCGTCGCGTCAACTTCCACTCCAAGTGAATCGGTGGTGTCACTAACTGCGAGTGTAACTACATTTCTATCAATAAAGCCCGTGCCGGAGATTTTTACGCCCGAATTCTGTGGAGTGATTGTTATATCTTTGTTTGAACTGCCGAGAGTGTACAATGCTAAGTAACGGGATTTCGCTGCGTCAGCACCTACCCAAGCCCAGCCATAATCTGTACCACCCGGAATGCCAAAGAGTTTATTATCCGCGTCGTATTTGAGGACGGAAGAATCTCCACCGCTTGGAATTGAAGCTACGATTACAGGCTTTGAACCGCTCATGTAAGCGTATCCGTAGTCGCCGTCTATGCTATGAGCACTTTTTATGCTTTCTTCTAATGCTTTCCAAGCGTTAGTGGAGTCTTCAACAACCGTTCCGTCAGCGGCGACCTCAAAGCCTTCTTCAGCATAATTACCAGCACTGCTTTTATCAGTAATCTTGCCGCCCGTGACTTTAATACTTGATTTAGCTGTTGGATCATCGGTGGTGTTTACTTCAGCTTCTGTAGTAGTGGTAGTGCCGCCACTTGTTGCTTCTGTTACGTTGACGACTTGAACCTTGCCGGTGGTTGTGCCGCCCGCCACTACGATTGTTGCATCGGTAGTAGCTGTTCCAGTTCCGGTTGTTGCTTTTTTGGTGACGGTGATATTGCCTTTTAAAGTACCGCCATTGACTGTGACAACACCATTAGCTTTGTCGGTTAAAATGGCGTTGCCGGAACCGGATTGTGTAGTGTCGCCGGACTTCCTGTTTGAAGTCAGTGTGCCGCCGTTGATTGTTGCTGTGACGGGGCTTTGTTCACCAGAACTTGCTTGACCGGGGGTATATTGCAACGGATTGGCAATGGCCAGCGCGTTGGCACCGGTAATATTTCCGTCGCTGATATTGATTGATATTGGCTTGGGCGTATTACCTGTCTGAACGTTGTGTTGAGAAACAGCTATTGCCGCGCCATATGTTGTTGCGCCTTTGCCTGCCGTAGCCTTGCTTCCCACCGTGTATTCTGTAGCCGTAGTTGTAATAGTACCGCCCGTGACTTCGAGGTCACCTGCACGTATCTCAACGCCCGTTACAGTGGAAGTAATATTTGCGGTGCCCGAAATTTTAAGGTCAGTATTTGACGCGGCATAAATAGCCATTGGGTTACCGGCATACTTACTTTTATCCTCCGTCTCTACACCATTTACCTTAACTTTCTCATGAGATAGAGCGCTTTGGTCTTTAGTAAATTTGACAGTGCCGCCGCTGATGTCAAGTGTAACTTTGAAATCAACATCAGGTGACTCATAAGTCATCGTACCGGAGACTTGAATTGCTGCCTCTTCTCCAATACTTCTGACAGTACCGCCGGTCATTGTCAAGGAGCTGTCCAGACCATTTTTGCTGGGACCTCTATTACCGAAGTAAATGCCGCAACCTCCATCACTTTCCAGCGTGCAACCGTCCTGTATGGTGATTGAGCTATTGTTGCCCGCAGTAACAGCTGAAACTTTAGATTTGACGGTGCCGCCAAGCATTGTGAGACCGATGCCGCCTTCGTTATTAGTACCTGTCTCACCAATTTGGGGCGTTGATGTAGTACCAGTTGTGTATTTATGACAATAGCCGAGTGTAATAGCAGCATATTCTTTACTGGTTTGGGTCGTGGTGTGAATAATTTGACCGGTGCCGTTGGTTCCGCTGTCTTTTAGAGTTAAGGTGTGTTTGGCTGCATCAGCGGTGCCGGCAGGTATAACTTGAATACCGTCGTTAGCACTGGTGTACAGAGAATGTCCGTTTAGGTCAAGGGTGACATTTTTGGCAACGGTTATGGTTGTGCTGACTGCCTGCGCTGTACCACCATTTGCCGCCGCACTTCCGACGTCTTGGCTCAGGGTGATGTCTCCCAAAACGTTAATCGCGCTTACGGTTGTGCCGCTCTTTCCGTTCAAGGTATCAAGCGTGAAATCGCTGTCGGCGTCGTAGTAAGTGGTGGTTTCGGTATCTCCCGATTTGGTAGTTACAGAGAATAGAGCTTTTGATGCAACAATGGCCTCTTCCTTTGAATTGTATGCTGTCTTTCCAGCGTTGTTTTCAGTATTTTCGGTGTCGTAGTCGATAAACCATTTTTTTTCTGTTGCTTCTTGCCCGCCTTCTGTAGCAGGAATATCCTGTTCAGTTATCGTGTGGCTTGCAAAGCGTTGAAGGTCGAAGGAAAACGCGTCAGGGGAAAATGCTATTCGGGGGGGGTGCCATTGCTATATAAAAAAATCTTTCCGTCCATAGAATTTTTCTGCTCCTTTCTATGATTGTTTCCGGTGCCGACCAGTTCTTCCATACAAACTTTTCTCCGATTCTTAGTGGGGGCTAAGCCTTCTTCAAAAAATTTCTATTTCTTTCTGCGTCGGCTTTGATGATGATGTCGCTTGCCGCCTCGTGACGGTTGCGACCGGTCAATACGTCTTCTTTATCAGCCTCCCTTTCAAATTTCTTTTTGGGTTCGACTCGCGTACATAATTTATACGATTATCGCCGAGTTGTCAATTACTTTTTGCATTAAAATTTTAAACTTTATTTCACAGCTCAAAACCTCAATTTTTTCTAAAAAAGGCGCACTAAAAGCGTATCGTTGCCCGCGTTGCCGCTTAATACGAGTTCCGTCGTAGTTGCAGAATCATTTGACACGTCGTAATAGATTTTTCAACGTTTCGCATACAATTTCTTTAATCTTTGAGCTGAAAAGTCTGTTCGAAGCAAATTTGTCGCTAACTTCTACCTTATAACTCTTAACTGAATCGTCTTGGGTTTTTCGTTGACGGAGGAAAATTTATCAAGGCGCGGCAGGAATTTTAATCGGCGCGGCAAATATTCAAGCCAAGTAACAGAAAAATTTTTGACCGCAATTATATTTCAGGAGGGATTACTTTGAGAGAGCTGGACGTTAAACTCATAACCGAGAACGTCGCTGAAATGTGCAAGGAAGCGGCGTACTATCTGCCGGACGATGTCTATCGCGGACTAAAGCGCGGTCGCGAGACTGAAAAATCGCCGGTCGGTCAAATTGTCCTCGACCAAATCATCAAGAATGCCGAGATTGCACGAGCTGAAGACCGCCCCTATTGTCAAGATACGGGCATGACGATTGTCTTTTTGGAAGTCGGGCAGGACTTGCACATAGTCGGCGGCAACCTCGAAGACGCAATCAACGCGGGCATTGCCAAAGGTTACACGGAAGGTTATTTGCGCAAATCTGTCGTCGGCGAGCCGCTGTTCAATCGCGTAAACACCAAGAACAATACGCCGGGCGTCATCTACACCAAAATTGTTCCTGGCGACAAACTAAGCATCACGATTGCGCCTAAAGGTTTCGGCTCGGAGAACAAGTCGGGGATTAAAATGCTCGTGCCTGCTGACGGCGTTAAGGGCGTCAAGAAAGCTGTTATGGAAATCATTTTGCACGCGAGCATGAATCCTTGTCCGCCAATGGTCGTCGGTGTCGGTATCGGCGGGACTATGGACAGAGCCGCGCTCCTTTCCAAAAAAGCTTTGACCCGTTCGATTGACGAGCGCAACCCCATGCCCGAATACGCTAAACTTGAACAGGAACTTCTCGACATGATTAACGCGACGGGCATTGGACCTCAACTCGGCGGGACGACTTCCGCGCTTGCCGTCAATATTGAGTGGGGACCGACGCATATTGCGGGCTTGCCGGTCGCTGTAACCATTTGCTGTCACGCTATGAGACACGCGCACCGCGTACTGTAATTTTTTTGCAAAGGAGAGATTAACAGAATGGCTGAAAGTATCAGAATAACTACGCCGTTCACAGAGGAGATGTCGCGCAAACTTCGCGCAGGCGACAGCGTCCTCATTACCGGCACGATTATCAGCGCAAGAGATGCCGCTCATAAAGTTATGACTGAAGCTCTTGCACGCGGCGAAAAATTGCCCGTCGATTGGAATAATCAAATCGTTTACTACTTGGGCCCCACACCTGCTAAGCCCGGCGACCCGATTGGCTCTTGTGGTCCTACGACTTCGGGCAGAATGGACGCTTACACCCCGACGATGCTTGAGCAGGGCATTAAAGGCATGGTTGGCAAGGGCTCGCGCACTAAAGAAGTTGTCGAGGCTATGAAGAAAAATGGCGCGACGTATTTTGCGGCGGTCGGTGGCGCGGCTGCTCTTATCGCTAAGTCTGTTAAAAGTTATACGGTGCTTGCTTATCCCGAACTCGGCCCCGAAGCTGTGGCGGCTTTGGAAGTTGTTGATTTCCCGGCGATTGTCGTTATCGATTGCGAGGGGAATAATTTCTACGAGATTGGGCAGAAGGATTATCGCCACTTCGATATGAGTCAAATTTAGGGAAATGGGAAATGGGAAAAGGGAAAAGTCTTTTCCCTACTTCTCCCTTTTCCCTTCTCCCTTCTCCCTTCAAAACAAGGAGGCCACAATGATTCACACAACTTTTTATTTGCGGCGTCTGCATTCGCTTTGCGGCTTGCTCGTCTTAGGCTTAGTCCTTTTCGAGCACATCTTCACAAACTCAATGGCGATTCTCGGCCCGCAAGGACTCAATACCGCACTCGAAATGATGGAGCTTATTCCCAAACCGATTTTCATGGGATTAGAAATCGGCGGCATCGCGGTTCCGCTTCTATTCCACGGCATTTATGGTATTTACATTGCCATGCAGGCGAAAAATAATCCCCAAAATTACGGCTACGTTCGCAACTGGAATTTTGCCCTTCAACGCTGGACGGCTTGGTTCCTCGTAGTATTTCTTATTTGGCACGTCGGCTATCTGCGCTGCTACGTCAAAGGCGTCACGGGCACCCCCATTT
>CAMZHX010000024.1 GCA_947307055.1 uncultured Selenomonadales bacterium
GCCATCGCCCGCATTGATTGACGTACTCGCGCCGTAGTTCTCAATGTAGTCTGCGTCGTCGCCGCCATTGATTAAAACGCTCGCGGCTACGTTGCCAATAGAGTCGGCACCTTCGCCCGCGTTTATCGTGACTTTTTCGCTTGCGTTGTAAATGTAATCGTTACCTAAGCCGCCGTCAATCGTCACGTTATCAGCTGACATGTTTTCCCTATCAGAGTTGATGATTGTGTCGTCGCCGTCTGCGCCGTTTATAGAGACATAGTTCTTGTAGTTGGCTATGTAGTCGCCGTCGTCGCCCGCATCGATTTTGACGTTCGAGCCTAAATTGGTAATTACATCGTTACCCGCGCCGCCGTTTATCGTCACGTTGGAATTGCCGTTGCCGAGATCATCGTCGCCCGCGCCGCCGTCAATCAGAACATTAAAGCCCGTGTTTACAACAGTATCACTACCTGCGCCGCTTTGGATAGTAAGATTATTTGCTAAGTTGGTTATGCTGTCGTCAATGGAATTCGTTATGAAAGTCGCGTCGGCATCGCCGCTAAGTTCAAAGGCATAACTTTTTGCGTTGCTCTCGACTTGGATATTGCCCGCGGCATTCCCCGAAGAAATTTTAACCGTATTGCCTTCAAGCGTCGGGACTGCTTTAACGCCGCTGATTGCAACTTGCGCATCTCCGGATAATTTGTTCTCGCCGTAAGTAATCGTCTTGCCGTCGTCGCTAAGCTGATTGCCCGCAAGATATGTTTTGCCGTAGCTAGCGACACTATCTTTGAGACTCCAAGCTCCGTCGTCATAACCCGCTAAACTTATGCCGCCGATTGAAACTGCCGAGCCGTCGCCAAACGTCGCGATAAAGCCGCCGTCCATACTATCAACGCTGACACTTTCCGCAAACTCAATCGCGTCGCCCGTGCTGAAGTCTTCAACCGTGAACGCTTTAACCGCGCTGCCAACTTTGATTGTGTCTTTGCCGTCGCCCAGACTGATTGAAATATTGGAGCCGCCGCCGAGTTCGATAACGTCATCGCCCGCACCGCCAATCATTGATACGTTGCTTGCGTCGTTGATAAGGCTATCTGCGCCCCAGCCGCCGTCGATAAACATATTTTGCGCATGGTTGGTTATCGTGTCGTTGGTGGAAGCATTTGCATGACCAAAACTCTTTGTAACTTCCCTGTTAGCGTCGTCGTCGTTGGCTATCACGAATTGATAATTTTCCGCGTTGCTGTGAATATAAGTTCTGGTGTCGTCGCTTAAGTTGCGGAAAGCAGCCGGATTAAATGTGGCGGTTTTATTGTCAATGTCGACGGTCGAATTATTTGTTAAATTATAGAACCAGCCGCCGTTGTAAATTTCAAATTGCCTTGTGCCGCCTATCGCCGCCGTGACAGTGATAACACTTTTTTCCTCGCCGTCAATCGTCTCCGTAGAAACTTGAGCACCTTGAGGCGTGCTGTTGTAGAAAGCACCGTCAATCCACTCGCCGATTTGCGGAACATGTACGCCGGCAATTTTGACTGTTTTGCCGTCCTCGTAAGTCGCGGTAATTCCCGTATAGTCGTTGTAACCCAACGCGCCGCTTTCAATGCTGGCAACTTTTTTCTCGAAAATGATTTTGTCGTTCGGGCTGAAGTCTTCAAGCACGACCATTTGAACGTTCGCACCGATTGAAACGGAGTCATTGCCTTCGCCCGTGTAAACGTGAGAAGCTAAGTTCGCGCCCGTTCCTTTGATGACGATTAAATCGTCGCCCGCCTCGCCGTTCAATGTGGAAGCGTAGCTGTTTTCGTGGACAAGCGTATCATTGCCTTCGCCGCCGTGAAGAGTGTTTTGGCTACCTGTGTCGACGAGCGAATCATTTCCTGCGCCGCCGTAAATGTTACGACCGTTATTGCCGTCGTTAGTTATGCTGTCGCCCTCGTCCGAGCCGTAGAATTTGTTGACATCGTAACCGCCTGTCAACTTAACGGCATACCCTGCACTATTGCTCAAGATTGACGCGCCCTCGCCGCTCATAACAGAGGAACTGAACGGCATGGAGACAATTTTATTTTCCGTGTCGGTAGTAAATGCGTCGGTGTTGACTATGCCGCCCAACTCTATCAACGGCTCGCCTTGACCTTCAGCTTTGACAATTATCGCCGAGTTGTCAGAGGATAGCGACGCCGAATAAATCGCAGGAACATATTGCGCAATATTCGTTTCGGTATTTCTATTCCAAGTCGCCTCGTTCGATGAGACGTGCGGAAATCCTTCTATGCTGACAACTTGGTTGCCGACCGTCGCAATTACCACGTTATCTTCCGTCGTCGTGAGGCTTGAAATTGAGCCGCCCGCGAAAACTATCCTATCATTTGTGGAAAGTTCATCGGTGACAGCAAACGATTTCACGTCCGCGCCGATTGAAATTACGTCGGAGCCTGCGCCGGTAGTTATCGTCACGCCGCTTGCCGCAGTGTTTACGATTAAATCATCACCTGCGCCCGCGTCTATCGTCACGTTCGAGCCGCTGTTGGTGACGGTATCTTTACCCGCGCCCGCGTCGATTGTCACTTGCGAGCCGCTGTTGATGATAACGTCATTGCCGGGATCCGAAATTTCGCCGGTGTAGGGATTTTTACCGTTGCCACCGAAGATTGAAACGCGGTTACCGCTGTTGTTAATGGTGTCGTTAGATCCGCCGCCGTTAATCGTCACGTCGTCGGCAGTGTTGTTTATGCTGTCCGCATTGCCATAATAATCATCTCTGCGTTCGATAAACATGTTCGCGGCGTGGTTGGTGATTGTGCCGTTGGTGTTTCCACCGCCCGCGAAAGCTTTTGTATTTGTTCTGCCGCTGTCTTCAACGATTACGATTTGATATTTTTTGCTGTCGATATAGCTGTTGTTGCTTTCTTTATTACAGAGCACGGCGGGCGTTAAGCTGATGACGTTATTAGCCGTATCGAGGGTGACATTTGCCTTTAAGCTGTTCTCGTCAGTGGTCGCGGGATACGAGATAATAAATTCAGCGGAGGAGGCGTTTGTCGCTTCAGCCCACTTGACGACCGATTTATCATTTTCCGTATCAAGTATCGTGCCCGCGAGCGTGTCTAAGTAATAACTTGCGTCACGCCACTTGCCAACAGTTTGCGCGGTAAGTCCGCCGATTGAAACTGCGCCATCTTCGTAATGGGCAACAAAGCCGCCGTTGATATTTTCTAGGCTCGTAACTGACTTGGCGAAAATAATTCTGTCGTCCGTGTCGAGGTTGCCGCTGATTGAAAAGCTCGTGACGCTGTCGGCAACGTTAATAGTTTCGGCAAGCCCGCTAACCAGAGAAATTGTCTTGTCGTTTTCGGCGGTGAATTCTGTTATGGGCGGGGCGCCTAATTCAGCGTTGGTAAAAGTTTTGTCGCCGGTGACTTTGTAGGGGATTATCCCCGTGACGCTCGTCAAAGTTTCGCCGTCGATTGTGATTGACTGCAAACCCTGATTATCAGCGGCGGCAGTTAGGTTAATAGTCGCGCCTTGCGCCACGTACCAATCATTGCCGAACTTAACGCCGCCGTCCATAACCTTGACGCCTTCGGGCAACGTGAGCTTGCAAGCTGGAGCCGTGCCGTTGTCTTCGCTACCGTCGCCAAATTTCCCAACGCCTTTTCTGTCGTCGGCTATGCTGTAATAAAGGTTATTTGTAACTGTACTATTAATAAGGCAACCAATAACAGCTCCGATGTAATAATACTTACCGCTGACAGTTGCGTCGAAGACAAGATTATTTTTAACGGTGGCGTTATCAATTCTTCCGGCAAGTCCGCCAATGTACATGCATTGATTACTATTGACTGTGCCTTCGACTATGCCGCTGACTGTGCAGTTTTCAATGCTACCGTTATAAACTTCTCCGGCAAGGCCGCCGACATATGATTTTGTGCTGGTGACGTTGACGCCCGTTAAGTTGACGTTTTTAATCGTGCCGCCGTCGACATATCCGAACAAACCTTGATAACTAGTTGTCGCGTTGATAGTCAAGCCGCTTATCGTGTGTCCGTCGCCGTCGAAGGTACCTTTAAGCGCAATATCCCAGCTTTTGCCAATAGGCGTCCAGAGATAAGCGCTAAGGTCAATATCGTTGGCAAGCTTAATAGTTGTGCCTTCGTAAGATGTGCCGCCGTTGACGAGTTCAGCGAGTTTGGCGAGTTGTCCGGCGGTCGTGATTGTTATGACGCCGTCGACAGCTTCGGGTAAGTTTTCGGTGTGCTCGCTCCAAGTGATTGTCGTCAACCATTTAAGTTCAGCTGAACCGTCTAAGGTGTAAGAATAGGTGCCGTCTTTATCTTTGGTTGCGCCCTTGATTGTCATATTTTCTGGGGCGTCGGTTACGGTGAGTGTGAAAGTTGCGCCCGCCTTGTAATAATTCTTGCCGTTGAAAGTGATTTCGTAATCATTGGCGTTGGTGCAAGTGGCAGAGACTTTATCGGGCAAAGTCAGCGTGTAAATCTGTGTGCCGTTCTGCGCGTCGTTGAAAGTCTGCGTGTAGTAGCCGCCGGTGAGACTGTTTACGCCGTTGCGTGCGAAGGTCGCGGAGCCGCTCGTGCCGATAGTAACTTCAGCGGGCGCGAACAGGCTGTTGCTGATGTTGAGCGTACCGCCTTTATAGCCGACGAAGCCGCCGCAACTGTTGGTTGATTCGCCGAGCAATTTGCCGTTGAAAATGGAATTGGTGATATTGAGGGTGCCGCCGCTTACCACAGCAGCGACAAGTCCGCCGTGCGTGCCGTCGCCGCTGACTGTGCTGTTAATCGTGACGCTTGAGCGGCAATCGGTGATGTTCGTCGTGCCGGAGGTTTGCGCAACGATACCTGCGGCGTATTTAGCGTAAGTGTTGATTGTACCGTCGACGATGAGATTTTGAATCGTCGCGCCTTCAACGTAATTGAACAGTGCGCAATTTTCTGTAGTCGAGCTATAGTTGACGCTGATTTTATGCTCGTTGCCGTCGAGCGTGCCTTTAAAGTGGGTCGTGCTTGTGCCGATATGCTCCGTGAAATTTGCAATGTCGGCGTCAAGCTTGAAGGTCAAGCCCGCGCAATCGTTACCCGCGTTTACGTAAGTTGCCAAGCCGTTGAGTTCTTTTAGCGACTTAATGAGATAGCTGTCGCCGTCTTTTTCCACAGTACTAAGGAAAGATACTTCAAGCTCGGTGCCATTTGCTAAAAGTTTTCCGCCGTCGATTGTAATAGTAACGGCTCCTGTGGCGTCGAGCTGATAAAGTGTATTGTTGTAGCTTAAAGTTGAGTGTTCATTGATATAATTTTTGCCGCCGAAAGTGTGAGCGTCGTCAGTCGTGACGCCTTCGGGCAGGGTGATTTCGTAGACTTGCGAGTCGCCTTGCGCGTCGTTGAAAATTTGCGTGTAGTAGCCGCCGGTGAGACTGTTGACGCCGTTGCGTGCGAAGGTCGCGGAGCCGCTCGCGCCGATAGTGACTTCAGCGGGCGCGAACAGGCTGTTGCTGATATTGAGCGTACCGCTCCTCCAGCCGACGAAGCCGCCGCATTTGTTTGTAGAACTGCCGAGCAATTTGCCGTCGAAAATACTGTTGCTGATGTTGGTTGTGCCGCTTACCCCAGCGACAAGTCCGCCGTGCGTGCCGTCGCCGCTGACTGTGCTGTTAATCGTGACGCTTGAGCGGCAATCGGTGATGTTCGTCGTGCCGGAGGTTTGCGCAACGATACCTGCGGCGTATTTAGCGTAAGTGTTGATTGTACCGTCGACGATGAGATTTTGAATCGTCGCGCCTTCAACGTAATTGAACAGTGCGCAATTTTCTGTAGTCGAGCTATAGTTGACGCTGATTTTATGTTTGTTGCCGTCGAGCGTGCCTTTGAACTTGTGAGCCTCGCTGTCGCCGATGTGGCTTGTGAAGTCCTCGATATCGGCGGTGAGTCTGAAAGTCAAGCCCGAAGTATCGCCGCCGTCGTTTACAAAAGTTGCGAGTTTAGCGAGGTCTTCCGCGGTTTTGATAAGGTATGCGCCGTCCTCTTGCGTAAAGTCGGTGAGTTCAACGAACCTTTGCAGGTCGAAGGTAAACCCCTTAGAGGGGCTTAAAAGTTTTGACATAATAGTTACAACCTCCTTTTTCATGATAACTTCCATGATGTTGTTGGTAGTGATTCCTTTCTTTTCATGCCGTCGCAAGTTATAAATCTTAGTCAAACCAATGACTTAATAGCCTCCTTTCCTAATGGGTTTAAGCCTCCTTTCTGCATATATTAACGGCTGTTATGATTATAGATTATAGAATTTTTTTGGCAAGGTGGCGCAATCACTTTTTGAAAAATCTCATCACTTTTTTGATTGGCGAGTTGCTTACGCAACAAAAAAGCCCCGACCGCAGCCTGGCGGACAACAATTTTTGCGTCGATACCGTTTCATTTCCGAAAAAACTTCAGCAAAGTTTTCTGGACGTTTCAACGATTCACGCCCAAACTTGACACCGCGTTCTTTCGCCAGTTTCTCAGCCATTTTTTCCGCGCGTATTGGATTATCGCTTTGAGCTTCTCCAAATTTTTGTCAAATGCAATAATCTTGCCGCCTCTTTCGCCAATAATTTTATAATCGAAGTTAAGCGACTCGACGTTTTTATAAATTCCTTTCCAACCTAGTCTTGTCTCTGCCTACTGATACCATCTCATAACCGGCTTGTCGCGCTTGAATTGTGTAGGCTCGCGAAAGATTCATACCGATTAACCAATCTGCTCGAATTTCTTATCTTTTTGCTTTTTTGAGGAGAAGGTTATTATTCAATAAACCTTTGGAGATTTTGATGATGTATCTTTTACAGGCATAGTACCGTTTAATATTTCGGATGTGAATTTTGAACGTATTTCGTATTTTATGGAAGAGATACACTTTTTAAGTAAAATTACTGTTGGAAATGAAATCGCTGTATTTTGTAAAATTTTTTCAAAATCTAGCTCAAGTCTCAAAAGCTCTATCAATAGGTTTCAATTCACGATAACTTTTTATGTTTTTGAGTAAAGAATCAATTTTATCGTTATGTTAAATTTTCTCGAAGCATATTAAAGGATTATCCTTCTCTATGTCGAAGTATTCCAAAAATTTTTCAGCGACTTCGGAGGTACTACCTTATAGATTTAGACCACAACTAAAAAAACTGCTAAAAAAGCGAAAAGCCCTGCAAGTTTACCAGACTTACAGAGCCTGCTGGTGAATGCTACAAACATTTCCCAGAGAGTCCGACTTTAAGTGATTGCTCGTCACCTAAATCGTTAAGACTTAATCGCTTACTACAACCTTCATGAGTTAAACAACTCTCAACCAAGATGATTCTCTAATTCATGGAGTTTCATTATAAATCAAGGCGAAGTTTCTTTCAAGACTCTCATTCAGATTATACTAGACGGCATTCACAGCTATCTGTGGTTGTCGTCTTTTACTTTTCTAATCGAGGTGAATCTTATGAATCAAAAAAAGTTTCCAGAAGCTATCGAAATGGAGAAACAACTTCTCTCCGCTATGTTCATGAAAGAAGGACTCGTCGTTCCCGATGTCGCCGCAATCATCGACGCCAACGACTTTTATCGTTCTTCTTTCAACCGTGATAATTACACAAAACCTGTTTCCTTCGAGAGCTTCAAAGAATCCGGCAATATCGAATACACTGCCGATGTCGTCTGGGCTCTTCAACTCTTCGTCATCAATTCTATCAACTCTTTCAACATCTCGGACGCTCGGCAAAAAATCGACAAAGCTAAAAAGAAACAACCGCGTCAAATCCAACTCAAATGCCTTAAAAATCGGCAGGGCACCAATTACGATTGTTTTTTCAACTACTTCTCGGCTCACGACTGCTTTACTCCATGTGAAAAATTCGGCGACGACGACGAGGCTTCCGATAACTCCTCTTCCAACAACAAACGCAACAACAAACTGTAAAACGAAAAGCCGCCCAAACGTACAGGCGGCTCACTTTGTGTAGTATTTGCCGTACCATGACCTCGATAGCGGCTCTTCGTGTACTTGTCCTATCCGTTCTTTCATGTTAAAATTCCTTTGCCTAAAAAATTTTTTCCACATCGGAAAGAAAGGAGCAACTACAATGAATCCCCAGAAAGGAGAATCTTCTATGAACAATGATAACAAACCCGCCGACAAAACGCAAGACCGGCTTACCACTAAACAAGCGGCAAAATTTCTCGGCGTAACTGTTCGCACCATCATGAATTACTGTAAAGCCGGAATCCTGACACCGGAGAAATCAAAATCGGGTTTGACTTTTTCAGAGAATTTACTGATTGAGGGTGTGAAACGTTTACTTGAAAGGTGTGAAACGTTCCTCAAAAAACAGCCTAAGGCTATGAAACGTTACCAAGAACTTGTGAAAAGCTTTGAACAGGGTGTGAAACGTTCAACGGCACTCGTACCCGTTTCGGCGGATAATTCGCGTCCTGACGCCAACGAGAAGGGTGTGACAAGCTCTGAACAGGGTATGACACGTTCCGAACCCAATTTGATTTACGTCGTCGAAGAAGCGGAAACACTTATTCAAAATGCCAAACTCGTTTCCCCAATCACTCTCTATTCTCCAAAAGACAAGGTGAGTAATATGACTTGGATAAACAAAATTCCCTGCAACATTGACAAAGGTATCATCACCATTAGAAAATCAGAAGAATTCGGGTGCATCGTTCGGCTTAACTACGACAAAATCTTTGCCGATGAACACGTCATCACCGGTGCCAATTTCTCCGACTTCGACCGCGCTCTCTACGACGCCGTCGTTACTCTTATGGTTGCCGGTAACAATATTTTCAGCAACACGGCTCTCTGGCGCGTCATAACTCAGAATCCCGACGCCAAACTTAATGATTCTAATCGGCTCAAAATCGTTAAAAGTATGTTTCACATTGGCAACTTCCTCATTTCCATTGTCACCGACTATTCCAAAAAAGCTGATGTCTGGGCTGATTTCAATTCCGATTCCACACAACGTCCTTTCAAATCCGAACGCAAGTTCTATAAAAAACTGCAAGCGATATACGGCGGGCGACTTCTCGAATTTCGTTGGATTGCTGAACGCTCCATTACCATTACTCGCACCGTTGACGGGCAAGAAATCATCGAACGAAAAGACATTCCTGAAATTTGGCAGTTTATCGCTCCTCCCATTCTTTACCAATATGCCGCTGACAAAGAGCAAGTCGCCTCCATTGCCATGACTTTACTTAACACTTCCGATAAAACCGACAATAAACCTGCTCTAAGACGCGGTTCTCACACTAACGAACTCGCCAACTTTCTCACTCGCGAAATCGATACCATGAAAAAAAGTCCCACTTACAGTAAAGTCATCATTCTTGACCGAATTTATTTTATTGATGGTATTGACGAAGTTAAACAAGATAAAAATAATTTAAAGAAGAAAAAGAAAAGAACTCGTAATAAACTTGAAAAAATTCTCCTCCGGCTTAAAGAAAATAGTCTAATTCAAGGACACAAGTTTCACAAAAAAGTTATCGGCAAAGCTACTACCTTCTATTCCGTCGAAATCCTCATTTAATAAATTTTGTAAATAGGTCAAACTCTCTTGATAGCCATTTATTAAGGTAGGGCGTCGGAATAACTGGTAACCCGTTCCGGAATAACTGGTAACCCGTTCCGGAATAACTGGTAACCCGTTCCGGAACAACTGGTAACCCGTAAACCCTGAAAAAGAGCCTATAAATGGCGTCAGGACGCGAAAAAACGGCCCTAGCCGAAAAGGCTGTAAGTACTATATGTAATATAAGTACTGTATGGGGAGGCGGACGCTACGCCGCCCCCGTACTAAAGTACGGAAGCGGCTACGCTTGCCGGCAAGCCGGCCCCGTCTCCCCAGAAGAAAAGAAAAAAGAAAAAAATGCTACGCATTGCAGCCCCTGAACGACTGGTGTCGGACGTTCACTGCGGGCTAGGCACAATTAGGTTATCGTAAGAATGAGTAAACGAAGTGCCTAGCAACCTTGTTCACGTCTCGTCACCAGACGGCTAACGCCTACGTTCAGCCCCTGCACCCCACCCTAAAATCCAACCGGGCTAAAACGCTAAAAATAGGCAACGCGGAATCGACTAAGACCCCTTCGCATCCAGCTCAGGGGTCAAGTCGCTTAAGCCGCGCTGGGGCTGAATCGCCCCAGACCCCAAGGCGTAGCAAAAATTCTTCCGCTTCACGCTACAGAAGTTTTTGCTACGCTACGGGATAAAGTCTAATCCAGCGTTTACGTAATTTAGGTAAATATCTCGCAAACTTAGTTAAGACATCTACTTTAGCGTTTACTCGATCCGGGTAACTGAAAATTTTTTCAGGCATGAGCATTTAAAAAGCAAAATGCCCATACCTTCAAAAATTTTATGATTTGGTGCTCGCTTAGGTTGACGTTACAACGATTCTGGCTTATTGTTGACGGTGCGCCGATTTTTTTCAAAAGTAAGGCAATTACAGGAAATGATAAACTTTTTTTACATAATTTACATAAAAGAAAATGCTAGAAAGTACTCAAAGACACTAACTGTCGAAACTAACTTCTATAGAAAGTAATATAAAAGTAAAAGGAGATAAAAATTCCTTTGTGATGCTTCCTATTTTCAAATCGTGAAAGGTGGTGATAAAAATGGCTGATGATTTACTTACTGTCGAGACCTTATGTCAAAAGTTGCAGATCAGCGAAAATACTGCTTACCAGCTCTTAAAGTCTGGTCAACTCAAAGGTTTTAAGGTCGGTAGAATGTGGCGGATTCCTCAAAGTAGTTTGGATTCGTATGTTTCAAATCAATTAGCTGGAAAGGTCGTGAATCAAAATGAACGTAAAAGGCTGAATTAGAAATGAGGTTTTAAAATTAAAAGAGCTTGGGTAATTCTCAAGCTCTAGTTTCAATCAGTGGTTCTAATTTTCTGGACTTCTTGAATTATCAATCTAAAAATTTTTATTGGACAAATCGCACACTTATATAAGCAACTTTACCATTGGAATTATTGTCAGCAAAACGAAGATAGCAAGACCGTCCTTCCGAAGATTGAATACGATTATCCACATATTCCATACTTCTCTTGTTTGGGAATTGGAACTTTTCAAATCCAATATATTGGATTTGGCACTTTGCGCCGCAAAATCGCCTTTCATACCATAAAAAAAAGTTCGTAAGCTACTTTTTTCGCTCACGAACTATTTTTTTGCAAAATTCACTGTAAATCTTCAGTCGATAGTTAATTCGTCCTCTGTAGCATTTCTTATTCCGAACTTCTCAAAGCTATAATCAAAGTCAATGTCCATAAACTCACTTTCAAGCCATGTCGGGATAAATTTAACTTCAAAGTAATTTCTAGTCTGTCTGTAGCTAATATCGTCCGTTAAACTCGCAAATTCGCTGAATGAATAGCTTTGAGCCTCTGAAGAGCCATTTTGCCAGTAAGTTAAGCCGCTATTCGTGTAAGTCGTGCCCAAAATCGCATAAGGATTGCTACTCCTCGCGAAGGTGCTATTGTTCGCAAAATTGCTGTAGCCATTGCTGTAGTAGCCGCTGTAACCGCTGTAGCTAGTAGAGCCGCCTGAGACGCCCGTAGAGCCCGTAGAATCAGTTCTGGGAGCATTTTGATAGGAAATTATGCGTCCGACCGTAACCGCGTCGCTAACGTCCACAGAATTTGCTTGAATCGTCTTTACTGTCGAATTTTCGCCAGCCAGAATCGCTACGCCCTTACTTTGTGCGAGATTTAAATATAAATCGCCATGTTCAAGCGCAATTCGTATCGTGTCCGCCGCTTTTATCGTATCAGCAGTCAAATTTCCAGTATTTGAATTGATATTGACGTTTTGCGCGGAAATTTTCTTGAATTCAATATCGCCGTTTTGAACGTTCAGATTGACATTTCCGGCAGGAATAATCGCGCCGGTTTCCTTAATCGTTATGCCATTTTGCCCCGATGCGTACGAATTTTGATTAGAATTTATATTTATGTCGCCGTTTTGCGTCGCAACTTTGCCGGAAACAATAACTGCGCCATTGTCAGCTTGGATATTCAAGTTATTTTGCGCCGATACCATATTTTTTGCGCTGTCATCGTTAATTATTATGTTGCCGTTGGCAGTTTCAATCGTAATATTGCCGTTAGTAACCGTAATTTGCTTAGTTATCTCAATATCGCCGTAGCCGGTCGTTATAAATACCGAGCTATCGGCTTCGAGTTCGGCATTTATCGTAATATCGCCGTGTTTTTTGGCATTATCAGCGATTTCAGCAATGTTGGCGGCGGAAAATGAAATTGGCGCGGGTTCATAGGAATAAAATTCAGCAATATTGGCGGAAGTATCTTCGGTTTCAGGTTTTTGCGCCTTAACATTTATGCTACCCGAAGTCGATTTAGTTTTTCCTAATATAGTGATTTTTCCGTTGCTCGTCGTGACAATTATATCGCCTTTAGCGTTGACTACGGTTTCATTATTCTGATTAGTCGTGTCATTTCCGATTTGTATATCGCCTTCGCCAAGCTCTACATTGATTTTACCCTTATTCGCACGCAATTTGCCCTCTATGTTGAGGTTGCCTTTGTCAATTTTCATTATCACGTTGCCTTTATTGGTAGTTGCGGAGCCATTTATAAAAATATTGCCTTCGCCGACGTTCAAATTTATATCGGTGCCCGCGTTTACGTTTGCAGTGCCCAAAATAGCTATTCCGTTCGAATTAGTCGTTACGCTACCGCCAGCAGTTATCTGTCCCTCTATATTAATCGCTTTAGCGGCTTTTAGATTTATATTCTTAGTTGCTTTCAGAATATCGTTGTTTTCGGCGAAATCCAGGTTAAGTATCCACGTTGAGTTATTGCGCGACGTTATATTGATATTTTTACTCGCCCAAATGGGTCTACTCGCTAAGAAAAAGCCGCCAATATCTAAAGTTGCATTGCCTTTTACATTTAATTTCCCTAATTCGTAGCCTTTCAAGTCAATCCCGCCGTTATCATTGTGGTTAATTAAATTTAAGTCGCCGATTATGTTTCCGGCATGGATTTTCGCAAAATATGGTTCAGAATTGCTCGCGATTGATATTGAGCCGTTAATTTTGTCGATGTCGTTACTCTTAACTTCTACGTTTTCAAAACTATTGGCGGCATTTTGCATATCCAAGCCCTTATTCGTCGTCACGCTAATAGTCGGCATTTCTTCAAAGAATTTTTCTACATCCTCTGCATTATTGGACGCCGGTTCTTTATGAGGCATTTCGACTTTGCCCAAAAGTTTAACGTCGTCCGCTTTGAGCGTAATTTTATCTTCCGCTTTGAGCAAACTGGCTTCGGAGCTGGTTAAATTGGCACCCGCCGTCAAATTTATATTTTTATCCGATTCGATATTGCCATTTACGTTTAGCGATTGCTCGGAAGTTATATCAACGTCGCCGGTAGCTTGTAAATTGCCTTCCAACGTCAAACCATTTGGCGATTCGCTGTACACTTTGATATTTTCGCCGCCGTTTAGCGTTAAGGTCGTGATATCGTTTTGCGCGTTGTCTAAAGTTATGTCATTAGCCGCCGAAACGGTGAGTGAAGGAACGCTGATAACTTTTGATTGGTCGTCGGCTTGCGCGATTGAACCTTCGGAACTTATGCTAACGTTTTTATCGGTCATAACGTTGCCGAGCGTCAATATTCCGTCATTGACGCCTTTTATATGGGTTTCGCCGTAAATATCTATGCCATCGGTCTTATTAGCGTAGTTAGCAATCATAACGGGATTTTCAGCCGTGCCGATTTTGTTATTTGCGTCGACGTTGAATAAAATTTTGCCCGGCGAACTGAAATAACCGCTCGTACCTTCGCGTCTGTAAACGTTTTTCGCAATTATCGTTATATCCTTGCCCGCAAAGATTGTTGAGCCGTAATCGAAATCGCCTTTAGTATTCGCCGTGAACGTCCCGCCGATTTTTATCGTTTCGCCGTCGCCGAATGAAAGCGAGCCGCTATTTTTTGTATTTGTCAAAGTCACGTCGCCGGTAACGTCATTTTTAATCGTCGGAGCGAATTTATCTGATTTTATCGTCACGTCAATTGAACCGTTGATAGATTTTCCGTCACGACTAGCAATTTCCAAGCTGTTGAAGGTATTTTCAGTGTTATTTATGGTTATGCCGTTATCAGTCGCGATAATCAATTTGTCGGTATGAATTTCGCCTTTATGGGTGAAATTTTCGACGCTAAGATTTATTTCCTTAGCCGCCTTAAGTCCGCCCGTTGAAATTATGTTGCCTTTTTCGCTGGTCAAGCTCAAAGTCGAACCGCTAACCGCTCCGGCTAAATTTATGTCGCCGCGTTGCGTGATTGTTACTTTGCCGGTCAATTCCTCGCCGAAATTCGCAGTTAATTTGTCGGAATCGTTTTTAAGCGTGAAGTCGCCGCCGATTTTGCCAAGATTTATCGCGGTCAGTTTGTTTTTGCCGTCTAAAATCACATTATCAGCCGCCGCAACCTTTATGCTGGTTAAATTATTTGTGCCGGTCGCCGTTTGCTTAATTGAGCCTTCAGAATTTATATCAATGTTGCCGCTAATGTCATTTAAAGTCATTGTGCCGGAATTTAGACCCTTGATATAGAAGTTAGGGAAAAGGGAAATGGGAGATGGGAGAAGGTTTAGGGTAGTCGTGGCAGTCGGTCTTATCAAAATTGGATTGTTAGCGGTGCCCGCCGAGCCGGTCAGCGTTATTTCTGCAGGTGAGTTAATGTAAGCGGCGGAAATTTCGTCAAAGCGCGTGCTGTGTTCGATTATGCCGTTTTCGTCGTTGGCGATGCGGATATTTTTCGGAGAGTATATCGCGCTGATTCTGAAATTATCTTTTCCGACTTTTTGCAGGTTAATTTCGCCGTTAGAGCGAGCGTCGAGCAAATCGCCGGTCAAAGTCACTGTGAAAGGTTTATTTTGCGTGCCGATTGCGTCATTTCCGCCGACTAAGACCAAATCTTTAGCGATAACATTTGCGCCGCTATTATTTGCGTTGAAAATGCCATTTTCGCTGGTTATTCGCACATCAGCAAAGTTGCCGTCAGTTTTGGTCGTTTCGATTTTGTTAATGTTCAGTGCGCTATAAACGTCGTTATTCGGGTTGGTCGTCTCGGTAATCTTGACGCCCTTATTGCGCCCCGCTATGTATACGCCACTATTGCCCGTTGCCGTGACTGTGATATTGCCGGTGGCGTTAATTCCAAGCGGAATCTTGCCGCTTATATCGAACGATTCAATTTCCTTGTTCTCAAAAGTCGTAGTGCTCTTTATAACGTCGGAAAAGTCATTAACTGCGACTGCGTCCCCGATTTGCGCAAAATTCTTGTCGTAAGTGTATTTAAGCAAATTTCCGTCAGCATTTTTGCGATAACGGACGTAATTTCCCGCTTTGTCAATGTAATAGCCGTTATTGGCGTCGTAGTTGTAATTAACCTGCGTAATTTTTTGAGTAACGGGCTTGCCGTTCTTATCCAAAACTAAATTGACTTTTACGTCAGCCGCCTCGACATTCGCTAATTGGCTAAGCTTTTCCAACCGCGCTGTTTTTTCTTTATCGGTCTCGTTCGCTTTTACGCGCAGTTCAGACATTTGAATTGTCGTAGTTTCTTTGGCATTGGTGCCTACGCCCGTACCGGTCAAAGTGACGTTGCGCCCTGTGATATTTGCGTCCTTAAGGTGCGTCACGTCGGAAGCGGTGCCTTCTTGCTTGTTGACTATCGCTGACCTTATTCCGCTTAGCAATTCGTCTTGCGTCCATTGATATTGCGGATTTTCAACTGTCGCGACCAAAGTTTGATAATTTTTATCCGCCGCTAAAAATTCTTCTGCCGATTCGTACTTACTAAATTTTTTGCTCAAAAGTTCTAAGCGGTCGCTAGTTTGCTTAGTCTCGAGTAAATTTTTATACTCGGTGAATAGCTCGGTCACGTCGGATTTGTAAGCGTCGCGGTCTTTTTCAAGCCTCGTAATGTATGCGCCCTTATAATCAGAAGTGCCCGCAATCAAGCCCATATCTATCCACGATTTAATTAAGTTGCTCTCATCATTGCTAGAATTATCGCGCACTTTGTCCAGAGCGTCTACAAATTTGCCGTCGGCAGTCAAAGTCACGTCGCCGGTTGTAGAGACGATTGAACCGATTAGGAAATCAGAGTTATCATTTTTATTCAGCTTAATATCACCCTTAGCCGCCGCAGAGATTGCAGAGAATTCCGCGCCCGCTTGCCCGTCCGATTCTATTTGCAAATTGATTGAGCCGTTTTGCGATTCAAGCTTGATATTGCGAGCATTTATCGCCGTTCCGTCAATCCCTTGCTTAATGTCCCCTTGCGCCGCTAATGATACGCTGTTATATCTGTTATTTATCGCGTTTGCTATGACGAGATTGCCCGCCGTATATTTATCGCCCATCAGCCCGCCTTGAACGCTAACTTCTATATCGCCCGCTGTCGTTTGGGCATTGAGTTTTAAATCGTCCGTGCGGTTGTTAGTTATATCGATATTTTTTATGCCCGTGCGCGCCGTTAATTTAATATTATCGGTTGAAATTGTCGTGCCCGCTGATTGTTCAATCTTGCCGCCATTACTCGAAATATTCAACGCGCCATTGCCATTTTGGATATTGCTCGCGATATATAAATTGCCGCCTTGCGCCGAGATATTTAAGGAACCCTTGTCATTGCGAATGTTGCCAGCAAGATATAAATCGCCGCCATTAGTTGAGGTGTTCGCCAGATTGATTGACGGATTTTTTTCGCCGATAATGCCTACGCTTATTGGATAATCCGCTTTAACCGAATATTGATAAATTTGCTTAGCTCCAGTCGTTTTCGTCCAACGGTGGTTGTAGTCTTCGTAAAAACCGGCAAATCCATGCTCGTCTGGACCGTCGACTGTGTGATTGCCATAACTATTGCTGGTTATTACGTTTTGCGCAAGGAGTGTCAGATTATTCTTTACTGCGTTTTGCGTGCTGATATAAACGCCGTTGCCTACGTCAAGAGCTTCCGTTTTTGCGGGGTCGTTCCAACTGGGCGATAATTTTGCCGACATTGCGGAAAGGTCGCTGGTGTAATTGGAATCGCCACTCAAGCCCCACCAACTTAATTCTTCCTTGTAATAGTAATGGTAAGTTTCTTCCTTCCTCGTGCCTTCGCCCCAATTATACGTCAAGCCGCTTTTCGGATTGTAATTGACGAACTGCCCGATTGATAATCCTTTGCCTGTCGTGACTTTGCCATTTGCATTGTTAGCAAGCCACGCCGAATAATTTTCAATGGTGCGCGTTTGTCCGCTCGAATACTCCGTTAATTTATCCTGTTCGGTATCGGCAATTTGAATAAAGCCGCCGCCTTGCGTGCTATTCACCTTGCCAACGTTCATATCAACCGATGAATTATTAGTTATGTCGATATTGCTTTTGCCGTCGCTGACTACGATTTTGCCATTGCCCGTCGACGATATGCGCCCCGCTAAGTAAACCTTGCCGCCGCTCGCGTCTATGTCCTCTACGTATAGCTGATTGCTCGCCCTGTCGTAGTAAATTTGCGGCTCGTAAACGTAGTAGCCTTTATCGTTTAATTTCGCCCCGCCGGAATTGACTTTGTACATCGTCACGCCATTAAAGAACGTCGCCTCTGTCGCGTTGTCAATGTCCTCTTGACTTATTGTCGCGGTAAAACCGCAATAGCCCGCCTGAATCAGCCCGTTTATATTTATATCCCGCGCTGAAATGTAAATCGCGTTGCCAGCCTGCCACGCCGAACCGCCTTTGTATATTTCATCGCTACTTTCAGTTTTTTTATCGTCTTTTGTGGGCATATTTTTATCCCAACCGATTTTATCGCGCAATTTTTTTATCTCGTTAGCATAAGCGGCTTCGGGCGTGTAACCGATATTGACTATGCCGTCAGTATAACCTTGCGATATGCTTTGCTTAGCGGTCATTTCAATATCCTGCGCGTTGACAGTTGCGCTACCGTTTATGCGAATACTGCCCTGCTTATTGCTGATTTGCACCTTGCCGACCGGATTTGTTATGTTGCCCGCTATCTCGATGTAATTTATCGGGGTATATTGCTGGGTTTTAGTCTTAGCGTCTTCGGGCAGAGTGTCATAATCTTTGGCGGAAGGGTCTGGTTTAATTGGGATTGAACCGCTCCCCGCGTAGCTATTCGTTATTTTTATCAGCGGTATTTCAGTAGCGTTGGCAACTTTGAGTTCGCTAAAATTCGCGCCGCTACCTATATCCGAATTGCTCTTTATGCTGGTGCCGTTATAGTTGATTGCGCCGCCTTTGTCGCCGATAGTCAATTTATTCGCAACGAGATATGCCGTTGAATTATTTTTAATATCGATTTTAGGCACGCCAGAGGCATTTAACTTGCCGCTTCCGCTGAAATTATCGGTGGTGACGTTGATATTTCCGCCGCTAACTTCAATATCGGGCAAGGCCAGAGTTTTTATATCAATCGACGCCGACACGCCGACTTTGAATTCCCCGCCGACGTAACTGCCTAAGCCGAGACTATTCATTTCGGTTTCAAGCGCGGTTTTCTCCTGCAAAAAGCCGTTATACGCCACAATGTCATCTTTGCCTTGAACTTGATAGTTGCTTATCGCTTGGCAAATTTCGGCGTAACGTTTTTTCAAAAAGTCGTTGCCGTAATCAACTGTCGAAGTCGCTATCCCGTTATAAATCTGCTGGGCAAAGGCTTGCTCGCTACTCATGCCCGCTAAGTTGGTATTCTTTTTGGTTATGGTAACGTCGCCGCTTTGGACGTTGTACGACAGATTTTTATGATTATCATCCGTCAAAATGAATTTATCCGGCAGTGCCACGCCGCTAATATTTATCGTAATGTCGGGAGTATTAGCCGCTTTCAACTCGCCGTCAACCTTGACTTTATTGTTATGCTTATAATCCGCAGTTGTTAATTCGCCTTTATCGGAAGTAACTACTTTATAGCCGCCGTCACTAGACCACGTGCTCCCGTAAAACGGCTTTTCCTCGTAAACTTCGTAGCCCGCGTTGGAAATGATATTGACGTCGTGAGCGGCTTGACCATACGCCCCGCTATTGATATTGACATTGGAATTGGTCGCGCCCTTGCGAATAACATCTGCCGAGCCGTCGCTGATGAGCGTTTGCACTTGGGAGATTGCCTGCGCGTAGCTATGAACTTTGGAGACTTCGCCGTTTATACCCGCGCCCGCATAAATATTTAAATCCTTCGCGCTCTTAACTGTGCCGTTGATATTTACGGTCTGATTGCGAATTAAATCGGTAAGAGTTTCTGCGCGAACATAACCGCCCGTGCCCGCTTGAGAAAAGCCTTTTGCGCTCGGATTGTGTTCTAAGTTATCGTGCGCCGCTAGAGTTATGCCGCCGTCGTCATAGCTCCCGCCCTCATTCTTGAGCGTCGCGCCGGTGCCGACGTTGATTTTTTCTTCCGCCGTAATGTAGTTATGAGATTTGACCCAACGCAAGCTAGCTAATAAAGAGCCGCCTTCCGCGTAAACGTCATTTTTCAAATTGTAATCGCTTGCCGCGTCGTAAGTTTGCGTGCCGGTCGTCGTTATCCCTACGCTATCGCCAATTTTTATTTTCGCTGATTTATTAGTCGTCGCGCTGGAACGTTGGTAATCGACATCATCAACAACGCCGCCCATGCGCCCAAATAATGTGTAGTCGTAATCGCTACTATATTTATCGGTCGTGATATAATTTTTAGCGTTTACTTTGACCGTTTTGGCTTTAATGGACGCGCCGTCGGAAATGGTCGCGGTAGAGTTGCCTTTAATCACGTTATCGAGCGAGCCTTTACCACCAGTTAGAATCGCGCCGCGTGCGCTGTAGCCGCTGATATATGCGCTGTCGTGCTGATTGGCATTTAGCGTCAAATCGCTCGCTATATTCCATGTGCCGTTTAGCGTCGCAGAGGACGTGTTGTTAGCGTCGTTATCAGCATGAGCCGCGCTTCCAAAGTCGCCGCCGATTGCGCCGCCCGTACCTTTGGCCGCCACGTAGCTTTTATTTTCCGTGTCTGCATTGATTGAGAGCGCACCGAGTTTATTAGCATTAGCCAACGCTGAATTGCTCCCGACCGTGATTGCGGCATTATCTTGGGCAATCGTGTAGGACGAAATATCGCTGACATTGGCGACGATTGCATAGGCGTTATTGCGCATGAAAGCATCACGGCTTGCCTTATTGATAGCGTTTACATTTAGCGTCGTGGCGTCGCTATAAAATTCATTGCCGATATTAACCTGCGCGGTGCTATTAGTCTTGGCGGTCATAGTGTCGACCGTCACGCCCAATCCCGAAACGCTTAATCCGAATCCTTCAGCCATAGCGGATTTTTTGCCGTCCTCGCCGATTTGCGCCGTGATATTTATCGTGTTAGTACCGGCAGTTTTTGCTTTGAAAGTGTTGGCGTCGTCAATGGAAATGGTAGCGATATTGTTATTAGTGGCAAGCCCGTTGGCGACTATGACTTCAAAGCCGCCGTAACCTTGCCCATTACCATAGGCGTAAGTTTGCGAACCGTTTAGGGCAGAGAAAGTTAAATTGTTGGCAGTGAAAATATTATCGGAGCCTTTGACATTGATAAAATTCGTTGAAGTGTCTTGAGCCGCTGAAGTATTAGTTTGAACGTTTAAATTCCCCGCGCTGATTGCAAGCGTATCGGTTGCGCGGTGCGTATGATTTTGAGTGTCGAAATTGATAGCCTTAGCATTAAGGTTTGATTTATTGCTGACTTCAATGCCGGTCTGACTAAGGTTAGTATTGTACGCGAAAACGCCAGTATAGCCTACGCCTTTAAAGCCGGCGTCTAGGATATAACTTTTGCTCTTGGAATTGTCGATAGCCTTAGCGTTGAGATTTTCGGCGGCGGTGATGTTGGATTTGGAAATTAAAATTTCGCCCGTGCCGTTAGTCTCGACGTTATTATAACCGACACTAACACCATACGAGGCAACCGTTGCATTGTACATTTTGGAATAGATACCGTCGGAGCCGGTTTGCCCGTTAGTAGTGGTTAGCTCGATATTCTTGGCGGTGAGGGTGGAGCCGATAACGTTAGTGGTATTAGCGCGGCGCGTCTCAATGGTCGTTGAGCCGACGCCGATACCGATAATGCCGGCATTGCCAGAACCGCTCGTTATGCTTAGGTCGTTATTTTCCGTCGAACCGATTGAAATATTATTGGAGCCCGCGTTGATATTTGAATCGTTTTGGACGTTAGCGAAGACGCCATTTTTTAGCGAGTTATTATAATTCACCGTCGCTTTATAACGTTTCGTCAGCGCGTCGCTAATATTTTGCTTAGTGGTAGCTGAATTGGTATGAATGCCGCCTAGCAAATCATTTATCGAATCGTCATTTATGAAACGCTCTTCGGAGGCAAATTCGCCATTTAGTTTATCGGAATCGGAATTGGCATTATCTTTAGAGGCGTTATCGGTTGACATAACCAAATCATCAGCACTAAGAGTTTTGCCGAGCTGATTTTCTTTCAAATTAGCTAAGCCGCTGTTAATGGAAGTTGACATACGGTTAACGCTGACTGCTAAGCCGGTACTAGCCGCCGCGCTAACTACGGTTTCATCGGATTTATGGTCGTCTTGCGCATTGATATTTACATCACCGGCCGCATTGATTGTGGATTTATCAACGTCGGCAGTTACTTTGTTATCGAAAGTGGCATTAGTGACTGCAACGGCCGCGCCCATTGACGCAAAAAACGTTTCGGAAATATTGATTGCAACGGCCGCGACGCCGCCATCGGCTTTTATCTCCGAAGTATTTTTGGCATTGACATCGACCGCGCCGACATCGAGAGTTGAACCTTTTATGCCGGCGTGTACAGTATCAGTCATATAGTTATTATTGATACCGAGCGCGATAGATACCGCCGCGCCAGGGTCGCCGACATGCGCCGATACGCCCATTGTCCCGAATGCGCCCGCTATTTTAGAATTATTTTCAGCATTGACATTAACCGCGCCTTTGTCATTGCTAGTCAACTTTGAATTGTTAATTTCAGCGTTGACCGTTGAATTGGAGCGCATAAGACCATAGCCCATATCGAAAGTTGCGCCGGCACTTGAGGTATCGATAGCCACGCCGACCGCTAAATTGGTTGCGAAGGCATTATCTTTATGGTAAGCGTCAACATCGACTGCGCCGGAATGATTGAGCGTTGCATTTTCGATTTTGGCTGTGGTGACGCCTTCCATTTGATTGCGAACGATATTATCACCCGATGCCGCCGCAAATCCTTGCTTTTTATCAGCAGAAAAAGCCGCTCCGACCGCGATATTTAAGTTGGAAAGTCCCTGTTGCGAATCGGCTTTGACGTCGAGATTTTTAACGCTGTGAGTCCCGCCGTTAACCAGAGAATTAGTTTCGCGCTCGACCTTATTTTCATTCCAAAGAACACCGATTGCAACCGTGCCAGAAATCGCCGCGCTTCCTACGAACGAGCCGTTATTTGTATAATCAGCCGCGTTGACGAAAGTATTTGTATTAGTCGCCGTTAGGTCAGAGTTTTCAACTTTAGCATTAGTTGCGCCGCCGATTTTATTTATATTGACAGTGCCAGAAATGCCTACGCCTGGTTTATCGGAACTAAGACGAATACCGACCGTAGCCAAATCGGAACTAATTGTATGCGTCGCCGAAGAATTCACCACAACGCCCGATTTTGATTCATCTTGCCTGCCGCTCATCAATCTGCCGCTCGTCCAATTATCTTTCGTGACGTAATCATTAATTAAATTATTTTTAGGATTGGAATATTTAATAACGTCGTCAGTTGAGCCGGTGACATCGAGCTTTGAATTATTGATTAAAGCGTCGGTATTACCTTTAATTTCGTTATAGGCGACTGAAACGCCGATTGAGGCATAACCGTCGACATTAAGATTAACCGCGCCTGCGTAGTTCGCCATTTTGTCATCAGATTGCGCCACTACGCCGAAATTTTTAGTCGCTTTGATGTTGAGATTTTCGGCGAGTGTTTTAGCGGAATTATTTATGTAGTTATAACTGACGGAACCAGCCGCGCTGATTTTTCCTTTTCCGCCTGCACCGCCGAGTGCTACGCCTAATATATCTGCTTCGGAACTGGAAAACATATTGACGTTAGCGGCATTGCTGACGGTTTTTGGTTGGGAAGTATTTTTGAAAATGGCTTGGGTAGATTGATTGAAATTATTAACGCTGATAGCAAGTGCGCCGTCAAACCACGAATCATCAGAAAAATTCACGTCGAGGACTGCCGCTGCCGTATTGATTTTGTTATTAACGTCAACTCGTGGTTCATCGTTGCCTTTATCGTCTTTTTTATCATCGTCAATTTCGAGACCGTTAGTGGAATAGCCGCCGCTGGTCGCCTTAATTTTAATATCTGGAGTGCCGCCCGTGATGTCGGTATTAGAAATTTCCGCTAAGTTATCTTTATTGACTTCCGAGACTGCCGCCGCGCCTTGAAAAGTGACTTTAGCTCCGGAAAGTGCACCGCCTACACCTACGCCGACAGTAGTCATAGTGGCTTTATCAAGGGCTTCAACGTTGATTGCTCCTGAATTTTTAGTAGTGATATTGGAGTTAGTGATTTTGGCGTTGATGACTTCCAAGTCGTCGGAAGAACCGATATTAGCATAAGCGACTGCGCCGCCTGCCGCGACTTTTCCGTCCTTACTTATAGCAACATCGCCGGCAATAGTTGTTTTGGAAGTTTTATCAGTGGCGTAAACATTTAAATTTTCAATGCCGCTAAGCGTTGAGCCGTCGATAATTGACTTAGTGGAATTAGTGCCCATATTCAGCCCGATTGCGCCGTTAAGAGCACCTTTATTTTCGGAGAAACCGACGCCTGCCCCGATAGCCAACGCGTAGTTATTATTAGTTGAGGTTGCGCCGAAGTCTTTAACGTTCCAAGTGCCGCCGCTAACATTTATGCCGGTGGTGTTATTCATAGCGTTATAAGCGAAAGTCAATCCGCCGGAAAATTCTTTTGATAGAGCGGCTTGACCAGCTACGTTGACTATGTGAGCATTCGATTGCGCCTCGCTTTGGAAATTATTCTTGGTAGTGACGTTGGAATTTTTGATATTGATAGTGCCGTCATTAACGACATCTGATACGCCGAAAGCCCCAGCCGCGCTGAAACTGCCTTTGGAACCGGCGAGCCCGACAGTCACGTTGACGATATTTGATTTATTAGTCGTATTAGCGTTAAGATTTTGGACGTTGATATCTTTGTTATTGGAAATATCGACGTTCATAAGGTTAGAAATGCCCGCGTAGGAAATGCCCAGACCGCCCGCGCCCGCGTCTGAAGTGGATGCGCCGCCGCCTAGCGCGACATTTACAATATTTCCGCCGCCGTTGGAGCCGTCGATTTTGCCTTTATCATCTGAATTTAAGTAGGAAGTTGGGTCGGTATTTATGGAGCGGCTAGAAAGATAATCTTTGCGGCTGTTATCGTTTTTAGTGTCGAGGGCATCAACATTTACGACGCCGGTTGATTGAAATTTTTCGGTATTGCTTAGAATTAGTGTTCATAAACGATTAAGCAAAGTGTGAATATGAGAAATCTTAA
>CAMZHX010000025.1 GCA_947307055.1 uncultured Selenomonadales bacterium
GGTCGGAACGACGAGATTTGAACTCACGACCCCTACCACCCCAAGGTAGTGCTCTCCCAAACTGAGCTACGTCCCGATTGCTTGCGCAGTTTACCATACCGCCAAAATTTTTGCAAGCACTTTTTTAGGAACGTCATAACGCCTTACAAAATCCCGTATTTGGGAATTGGAACTTTTCAAATTCCATATATATGGAATTGGCACTTTGCACGCTCAAAATCACTTTCAAACCTCCAAAATCACTTCAAAACCCGTTTCAAATGCTCAAATCGACTTCAAAAACCATTTTCGCAATAAAAATCGGCTCGCAACCATTCACAAGCCGTTTCAAACTTATTTTTTACGCTTCGTAGACGATTTTTGCCCCATTTGCTCTCGATACTTCATCACAGTCCGCCGCGCTACCAAAATCCCTCGCTCATTCAAGATTTCCGCCAATTTTTTGTCCGATAACGGATTTTTTTTGTCTTCAGACCCTATCAACTCACTTATCATCGCTTTAACTCGCTCCGACGTTATTTCTTCCGCACTTAACGCCCTCACACTAAATATTTTCCGCATTTCTACCACTCCAAACGGAAATTTTATAAATTTGTTCGCTACTGCGCGGCTTATCGTCGATTCGTGCAACTCTAACGCCTCTGCAACCTCCCGCATCGTCATCGGCTTCAAATATTCCATGCCCTTTTCCAAAAATTCGCCCTGCCGACGTATTATTTCCTCCACTACTCGTAAAATCGTTTGCTCGCGACGCTTTATCGCCATTATCAACTGCTTCGCCGCGCTCATTCGACTTGCAACGTAATTTTTCGCGTCTTCGTCTAAAATTTTTGCGTCTAAATACTCTTCCGATAAACTCAAGCGCGGTACTCGCGAATTAAACGTTATTTTCCCGTCACTATCAACGCGCACGTCCGGTATTATGAATTTTACCGCCTCAAAGCCATACGACGCGCCCGGCTTCGGATTAAAACTGCGAATTTTTTCTATCGCCTCTCTAATTTCTTCCATTGATACTTTTTCTGCGCGGGCTATCTCATTTATTTTGTGCTCGCCGACCTTTTCTAAGTGCTTTTCGATTATCGCCGCTAATATCCCCGAATAAATCCCGCGCCGCTTCGCTTGCAACCTCAAACACTCCGATAAATTCCGCGCTCCTACTCCCGCTGGCTCAAATTTCTGTATCTCGGCTAAAATTTCTTCTAAAAATTCTTCCTCAAGCTGTAAAATCTGCGCTAGCTCCGATATTTCCGCCGTCAAATAGCCAAGATTGTCTATCGATTCTATCAAAAATCGCGCCGCAGGTAATTTTTCCACTCCAAATGTAAATTGCGCCTGCTCAATTAAAAAATCTTGAAGCGTCGGTGTCGAAACGTCGATCGGCTCAAGATTTTTATCCTCAAATACTTTTAGCGGCTCTTCCGCATACTCGATTTCCAATAGCGGGTTCTCTAAGAATTCTTTTTCGATTGTCGACGCCAATTCCGCCGCTGACATCTGCAAAATTTGGATTGATTGCCTCAATTCCGGCGTCAACGCCAATTTTTGCGATATTTTTAACGAAAGTTCCTGTTTCATGAGTTATTGCCCTTTTTTCGGGATATTTTGTAATGCGAACGCCTTTTCCATTATGATTCGCCCGATTGGTACCGCTGAACTCGCACCGTAGCCGCCTTGCTCAACGATTACCGCTACTGAAATTGTCGGATTGTCGAATGGGCCGTAGCCTACGAACCAACCATGATCCGTTCCCTGCGAATTCTCTGCCGTACCCGTTTTTCCGGCTATGTCGTATGGAAATCCGATAAAATTCCGCGCCGCCGTGCCGTTTACCGTGACATCGTGCAATCCTTCCTGCACTAATTTAATTACCCACGATTCAACTTGCAATTCGCTCAAAAGTTCGGGCTGAATGTCCTTTATGACCTCTTTATCCTGCGTGACTATCTGTTTTACGACGTGCGGGCGAAATCTTTTGCCATTCGCGGCTATTTCGCCCATTACCATTGCCGCTTGCAACGGCGTTACCAAATTAAAGCCCTGTCCTATTGCCGCGTCCATGACTTCGGACAAATAAAAGTCATCTTCGTAGACTTCGCGCTTATATTCCTTCCAATCGGCTAATCCTGGCGACTCGTAAGGCAAATCTATGCCCGTTGGCTTGCCTAAACCGAACATTCTAGCGTAATTTTCGAGCAAATCGACGCCTAAACGGTTTCCGCACTCATAAAAGTAGACATTATCTGAATGACTTAGCGCGGCGTGGAAATCTAGCCACCCTAAAGCCTCGCCGCCCGCATTACCTTTAGGAACTAGCCAGTGAGTACCGCTATCGAAAATCATTTCGTCTGGATAAACCTTTCCAGTCGCAAGCGCGGCGGTTCCGGTAACGATTTTGAACGTGGAGCCGGGCGGATATTCGCCTGTGATAGCTTTATTGTCCATTGGGTGATACGGATTGTTATTTATTGCGTTCCAATCGCGAGTTGAAATGCCGTGCGCGAATAAATTTGGGTCGAAAGCGGGACGGCTGACCATAGCGAGCACTTCGCCGGTTTGAGGATTCAAAACGACTGCCGCCGCCGAGTTACAGCTTAATTGCTTCAACATATCATCAACTGCGGCCTCTGCAGCCTCTTGCAAGTCCTTATCTATCGTCAAAATTAAGTCGTAACCTGGTTTTGGCTCTTTTTTTCCCAAAATTTGAACGGGTTTGCCAGCGACATCAACTTCGACTTGTTCGCCGCCATTTTCGCCGCGAATTTCTTTATCGTAAACGCGCTCCAAGCCGAATTTCCCGACAATATCGCCCGATTTATAACCTTCATCCTTTTTTTTCTCCAATTCGGCATCAGAAATCTCGCTGACGTAGCCGAAAGTATGCGCGCCTTCTTGTTTTAGCTGATAATTTCTAATTGGTTGGACTTCGATAACCACTCCGCGATATAATTCCTTTTGCTCCTCGATAATGGTTACAATATCTTGCGTAACGTCTGGGCGGATTCTAATCGGGTCGAAACCGGAATGTACGGAAATTTTCTGTTGAATTTCTTCGATTGGGACGTTCAAAAGCTTAGAAACGCGCTCAACGACTTCAGGTTTGATAGGTTCAGTCAAAGGGAGTAGAGAAACTGAAAATCCAGGACGATTAGAGACTAAAACTTTGCCGTTGCGGTCGTAGAAGGTGCCGCGAGGAGCCATTGAAGGAATAATTCTGATTCTATTGCCGTCGGCTAGGTGGGCGTAATATTCTCCGTCGTAAATTTGCAAATAACCGACGCGAGCGATTAAAATAGCGATGATTACGGTAAAAATAATGGCTAAAGTTTTGAGCCGCCCGATGTATTCTTCAGCATTACTATTTTCAAGCACAATTTTATCCTCCATAAAAATTTTTATTCAAATTATAACACGCAAGGGAGAAATTTAAAGTGATAAAGAAAATTTCGGCACCAATCGTTGAGGCGATGAAAAAATATTCTTCGGACGGTGTTTTAGCGTTTCATACGCCAGGACATAAGCAAGGACGCGGGGCGCACGAATTTTTACGCGAACTTTTGACGGCGGAGGGCTTGAGGCAAGAAGTTTCGCTAATGGAAGAGCTAGACGACCTACACGCGCCGCAAAGTTGCATAAAAGAGGCGCAAAGATTAGCGGCGGAGCTTTGGCACGCGGACGAAGCGATATTTTTCGTGAATGGGACGACGTCGGCGATACAAGCGATGATTTTAGGGACGTTGAAGGCGGGCGATTTGGTATTTATCCCGCGAAATGCGCATAGGTCGGTAATATCGGGGCTAATTTTATCAGGAGCGGTGCCGATTTTTTTGCCGGTAGAGTTTGACGCAGAATTTAAAGTGCCATTGAACGTAAGCGTTACGACGATTGAGCGAGCAATAAAAAAATACCCGCGAGCGCGAGCGATTTTGCTAGTTTCGCCAAATTATTACGGAGTGGCGGCGGATTTGGTAAAAATATCGGAATTGGCACATGAAGCGGGCATGATTTTGCTAATCGACGAGGCGCACGGTGCGCATTTGCAATTTTGCGATGAACTGCCGCGTTCAGCAATGGATTCGGGCGCAGATTTGGCGGCGCAATCGACGCATAAACTTTTGGGGGCGTTGACGCAGTGTTCAATGCTGATGTTGAGGAAAAAATTTGCGGAGCGAGTTAAAGTTGCGGCGAGTTTACTTCAGACGACCAGCCCGAATCAAATTTTGCTGGCGTCATTAGACATAGCGCGGTTGCAAATGGAGCTTGAAGGTTGCGAAAAAGTTTCACGGGCGGTCGAGTTAGCTAAAAGCCTACGCGCAGAGATAAAATTGATTGAGGGGCTTAGAACATTCGACGCGGTGGAAAATTTTGCATTAGACGCGACGAAAGTAACAGTGAACGTAGAAAATTTAGGCTTGAGTGGTTACGAGGCGGAAAAAATCCTGCGCGAGGAATTAAAAGTGCAATGTGAGCTATCGGACGCGGCAAATTTGCTATTTTTGATAACGTATGCGGACGACGAGCGGACGATTGCGGGATTGATTGACGCATTGAAGAAATTACCGCGCCTCTCCCCTAAAAAATCTACTCTCTACTCTCTACTTTCTACTTTCTCAAGCACAGCCCTTTCGCCGCGAGAAACATTTTATGCGCCGGTTGAAGTGGTCGAGCTTGAAAAGTCAATCGGGCGAATCTGCGCGGAAGAAGTGACGATTTATCCGCCTGGAATCCCGCTTTTAATGCCAGGCGAGAAAATATCTGCTGAAGTGGTCGAGATGCTAAAAAAATCTGTCGGAAAAGTATTTGGGGCGGCGGACAAGACGCTTTCGACGCTAAAAGTAGTCGCGGAATAATTTATGAAGTTTATAGACGCGGGGAATTGAATTGTGGTAAGATAGGCGGCGTTTAGGAGGGAAATTAAACTTATGGCTAGGACAGATTGGGAAGGCGACGACTTAAGGAATGCACAGCCGCCCGCGCCGAAGAAAAAAGCTTCAACGTTCCTAAAAATTTTCATAGGACTGATAATATTTGTAATCGTGATGGCGGTCGGGGTCGGAATCGGATTTGTAACGGCAAATATGAATGTCAAAGCGGATTTATCGAAAGATATATTGCCGCCGGCGTCGAGTCACATTTACGATTCGGCAGGGAATGAAATAGCAATCATACACGCGACGGAGAATCGAGTACCGGTAAAAATTGAGCAGATACCGGTAAATTTGCAGAATGCGTTCGTAGCAATCGAGGATAACCGCTTTTACGAGCATAAAGGCGTAGATTTTCGCGGATTATTGCGTGCGGCGTACACAAATATTATTCGGCGCGAAATAGCGGAAGGCGGTTCGACGATAACGCAACAACTTGCCAAAAATGCGTATCTCACGCAGGAACGGACGATTAAACGCAAGATTCAAGAAATTTTCCTAGCATTGCAGCTTGAAAAGCAATATACGAAGCAAGAAATCCTTGAGTTGTATTTGAATCAGATTTATTTTGGTCAAGGAGCCTACGGAGTGCAAGCGGCGGCTAAAACTTACTTTGGAAAGAACGTCGAGGACTTGACTTTGGCCGAATGCGCGATGTTAGCAGGGATTCCGAAAAGCCCGAACTATTATTCGCCGTTCAACAACATAAATGCGGCGATAGCTCGGCGCGACACGGTTTTAGACCAAATGGTTAACTACGGATACATAAATTACAGCCAATGTTACGATGCGAAGAAGGCTGAAGTTGCGCTTGCGCCGCAAAATGTCCCTGAAAAGCATAAAGATGCGATGTATTTTATAGAATATGTGACGCAATTATTAGTTGACCGCTACGGAGCCGACGCGGTTTATAAAGAGGGCTTAAAAGTTTACACGACGATTGATTTAGACATTCAAAAAATGGCGGAAGAGGCTTTACTGATGTATTTGCCGCAATATTACACAGATGTAAACGGGATTGTTCAGCCGCAAGGGGCAGTAGTCGCGATTGAGCCGAAAACTGGTTATATAAAAGCGATGGTAGGCGGTCGAGGCACAGATCAATTCAATCGGGCGACTATGGCGGAGCGTCAACCTGGTTCAGCGTTTAAACCGTTTGTATTTGTCGCGGGTTTGGAGAATGGATACACTCCTGACACGGTAATTGAGGACAGCCCGATAACTATTGGTGATTGGTCGCCGCAAAATTACAGCAGACGCTTTAGCGGCAATGTTACGTTGCGCACGGTCGCTATTTTTTCAATGAATGTCCCGACGGTTAAAATTGCGCAAGCTTTAGGGATAGACAAGGCGATTTACTACGCGCAGGAGATGGGGATTTCAACTTTTGTACTTGAGGGCGACCCAAGCGACACGAATTTAGCGGCATCGTTGGGCGGATTGACGCGAGGGGTTACTCCGTTGGAAATTGCGTCGGCTTATGGTACTTTTGCCAATAATGGCGTGCACATTCCGCACACAGCGATTACAAAAGTTCTCGACCGCAACGGAAATGTCATTTACGAAGCCAATCCGGAAGGTCGGCAGGTTATCAGTCAAGAAAGTTGCGCCGATTTAACGAGTATGCTTGAAGATGTCATAACGAAGGGCACAGGCAAGGGCGCGGCGATAGGTCGACCGGCCGCAGGTAAGACGGGTACTACGAGCGATTATCATGACGCATGGTTTGTGGGCTATACGCCTGACCTTGTCGCGTCGGTTTGGATTGGTTGCGACGATAACAGCGAGCTTGAGGGCATAACGGGCGGCGATTTACCCGCGACGATTTGGAGTCACTTTATGCAAAATGCTTTGTTGAATGTTCCGGCGCATGATTTTGATAATTTAGTTGTGGAGAGGCGCAATAAAAAGACTGTAACGGAAGTTCGCGATGAAAATCCTTCACCGCGCCGCCGTGATTACTATGATGAAGACCCCGAACCGCGCGGAACGTATCGCGAGGAGTCAAGTTATCATGACGAGCCGAGTTATCGGGAGTCGGAGCCTTCACGCGAGCAGAGTTACACACAAAAACCCGAAGGCGTGCCCGATTTTGAGCCGGAACCGATTCCAGGACCAATTCACGAACCCGAACCGATTCGAGAACCCGAACCGATTCGCGAGCCGGAGCCGATTTACGAGCCGGAACCAGTTCATGAGCCGGAACCGGTAATTGATACTGCGCCTTCGTTCGACGACGAATCATCTAAAGGAAGAAATTAAATGCTTAGGAAAATTTTGGAAGAAGCGGTGAGCCTTGACGCGTCTGATATTCATTTGACGGTAGGGCAACCGCCTTTTTTGCGCGTAGCGGGAGAAATATTTCAATCTGGGGAGATTTTGACTGCGCGGGACGTTGAAAATTTTTTGGAAGAGCTTTTGACGCCGCGATTGCGCGAGGAACTCGAAAAAAATTTATCGGTGGACTTTTCGCACGTCGAAGGGAGATTTTCGCGGCGATTCAGAGTAAATATCTATTATCAGCGGAAATTTCCTGCGCTAGCGTTGCGACTAATCGCGAAAGAAATTCCGACGCTTGACGAATTGGGAGCACCTGCCGCGCTTAAAAAATTTTTCACAGCCGCGCAGGGTTTAATCCTCGTGACGGGCAGGACTGGTTCTGGGAAATCGACGACGCTGGCGGCTTTTCTGAACGAATTGATAAAAATTCGCCCGTGTCACCTTCTGACGCTCGAAGACCCGATAGAATTTGAGTATATTGGGGAAAAATCGTTTATAAGTCAGCGCGAACTGGGACAAGATTTTTTAAACTTCGCGGACGCAATCAAAACGGCAATGCGCGAAATGCCGGACGTATTGTTAATCGGCGAGATACGCGATGCGGCGACGATGCATGCGGCACTTGAGGCGTCGGCGGCGGGAGTATTAGTTTTAGCGACGTTGCACACGAAATCGGCGGCTGAAACGGCTATGCGTGTCGAAACGATGTTCCCGCTCGTGCAACGCGACGCGATACGCGATTTATTTGCCGATGAATTCAGCGCGATAATATCTCAACAGCTCGTCAAGACTGCGGACGGTCGAAAATGTGCGGCGGAAGTTTTATTAGCGAATCCGGCGGCGCGTTCGCTGATTCGGCAGGGAAAATACGTTCAACTTCAAAATGTCATGATGAGCGGGCGCGCTCAAGGTATGCAGACAATGGAAAACGCGTTGAAGGCGGTTGGTCATGAAAAAATTTAAGTACAAGGGCTATGATGCTCAAGCGGTCGAGCAGGTCGGGACTTTGGAGGCGGAGAATTACAAAGAAGCTTACGCTGCGTTGGGTTATCAAGGAATAAAAGTCATAAAGCTCGAACAAACTCAAGCAAGTCTTGCGAAGTCGCTAGCGAATTTCCATTTGAAAATGAAATTGGGCGGGCAATGGAAATCGGTATTCTTTCGCGAGCTGAGCGTAATTTTGGGCGTAATGACTTTGCACGATTCGTTGAAGACATTAGCGGGCGCGGCTAAAAATCATCCGTCGGAGAAAATTTTGAATGATTTAGTGACGGCGGTTGGCGAGGGGCAAAATTTTTCTACGGCACTTGAACGCTACGAAATAATTTTTGGCGGCGATGCGATTCAATCGGTCGAAATCGGCGAGGCGAGCGGCAATCTTCAGGACGTAACATCGCGACTGGCGGCGCAACTCGAACGGAATTATTCGACGGAAAAAAAGTTCGCGGCGCAATGTATTATCCGCTTTTCGTGCTGTTAGCGGCATTTATTGCGGCGATAGTTTTAGTCAACGTGACATTGCCGGTCTTTGAAAATTTTTTCGAGTCGCAGGGCGGCGAACTCCCGCTCGTGACGCTGATATTATTGCATGGCGGAAGATTTTTTTCGGAGCATTTGATTTTGATTGTGTTGGGAATTTTGTTGAGCGGGATTTTTTTCGCGACGATTTATGATAGAATAGCGGCGTTGAGATTTTCACTCGACAAGCTTAAATTGAGGTCAAAACTTTTGCGCGAGATTGAGTTGAGGAATTTTTTCGGGCGATTGAGTTTTTTATTGGAAAGCGGCGTAACTTTGGACGAGGCGATAAAACTTTGCGCGGCGGCGACGAAAAATTTGTTTATGCAGAAGAAATTGACGGAGATAAAATTTTTGGTCGAGCGCGGCAGCAATTTGGGAGAATTAGTCGCGAAAGAGAATTTCCCGCCGTTGTATGTTGGTTTAATTGTGACTGGAGAGGCGGGCGGCGAACTGGTCAACATGTTGCGGCAATGTGAGGCAATGGCAGATTTTGAGGTTGAAGAGATTTTGCGCGGGCTACCTGCGAAGGCGGAAATTTTCGGGACGTTGATAGCGGGTTTGATTGTCGCGACGCTAGTTTTCGCAGTCATTTTGCCAATCTTCGACATGACGAATTTATTGTAGGGAATAGAAAGTAGAAAGTAGGGATTAGGAAAAACTACTCTTCACTCTCCACTCTCCACTTTCTGAGGAGAAACTATGATTCACTTAAAAGACGTGACGAAAATTTACAAAACTAATGGCGTTATCGCGCTCGACAAGGTCAGCCTAGACATAAAGCGCGGCGAATTTGTCTTTATCGTCGGAACCTCTGGTTCTGGCAAGTCTACGCTGATGAAACTTCTAATGCACGAGGAAGTTGCCACGTCCGGGAGCGTAATTGTCAACGGCAAGGACGTTACCAAGCTCAAAGCAAAGGAAGTTCCCTACTTGCGGCGCAAACTCGGCGTAATTTTCCAAGATTATCGCTTACTTGAGGACAAAACGGTTTATGAGAACGTCGCCTTTGCCATGCAAGTTATTGAGGCTCCGCGCAGAATCATGCAACGCAGTGTAAATACGGTTTTGGACATTGTTGGCTTGCGCGATAAGTTCAAAAGTTTTCCTGCGCAGTTATCTGGCGGCGAACAACAACGCGTTGCGATAGCCAGAGCGATTGTCAACGACCCGCGCATCGTGATTGCCGACGAGCC
This sequence comes from uncultured Selenomonadales bacterium, assembly GCA_947307055.1. Taxonomy (GTDB): domain Bacteria; phylum Bacillota; class Negativicutes; order Selenomonadales; family Selenomonadaceae; genus Quinella. Next base: position 9,920 of record CAMZHX010000025.1, read on the forward strand.
GACAGGAAATCTCGACCCGGAAACGAGTTGGGACATAATGGACATTTTCCAGCGCATAAACGCGGCGGGCACGACCATTGTTATGGCGACGCACGATAAAACTATCGTCGACCAAATGCAACGGCGCGTTATTGAGATTGCGGGCGGCAAAATCATTCGCGACGAGGCACGCGGCGCATATTCTGAGGAAGAGCCGCAGGAAGAGACTTCGCCCTTTGACAGATTCTTTTTCAGGTGACGATATGCAAAAAGGATTCGCGACGCTCGAAATAATTTTGGTGACGATAATAATTGCGGTGCTTGTGAAAATTGCCGTGCCGAATGCCGCTCAACTTATCGATACCGTTTCGCTTGACTACGAGCAAAAAAGATTCTACAGCGAGTTGCGATACGTTCAAGCTATGGGCAGGTCGAACGAGCTTTTGGAGAAGGGCATGGGCAACACTAAAATTACAATCACCAGCGAATATAAACCTGAAAAGCCGACTTTGCGTATAGATACCACAAAAAATTATTACCAAGTCTTCAGAAGTCCAGAATCAAAAAAAGCCCTCCGCGAGCCGCATTACCTTTCAAACGGCATGAAAATTTTCTCGCCCGAAAACAGCATCACTTTTGATTCTGACGGCAAATCGAATATTAACAGCGATAGCATAATTTTGACTTCGCGGCTCGGCAATAAAAAATACATTGTCTTCGACAGCGTCGGGAGAATTCGCGGCTCTTTGAAGGATTATGACGATTAAAAATCTTTCATACGTTGATTAGGGATCAGGGCTTTCATTATCCATTAAAGAAAATCCCTTGCCTTGACGATAGCCGGAAAATAATTTATTATGACTTGAATTAAACTTTGATTAACGCTTCAGGAATGGAGTTGAGAGATTTGCACAAATTTTTACCGAAATTATTTTTAGGACTAATGCTAATAATATTCGGGCTGAGCAGTACGGCGCAAGCGATGCCCGAAATTTTCCCGCTCGACCAATTAAAAAGCGGTATGAACGGTAAAGCTTATACAGTCGTGGACGGCTCCGGCAAAATCGAATCGTTTGACGTGCACATTGTCGGCTTGACTGATGACGGCAAGGGCTCAAGGCGCATGATTATGGCGGAGTCTTCTGGCGAAGTCGTCAGGCGCACGGGTGGCATTTTGCAGGGCATGAGCGGTAGCCCCATTTACATTGACGGCAAACTTGTAGGGGCACTCGCCGCCACGTTCAAGGAAATGAATCCCTATATGTTTTTGATAACCCCGATTGAATACATGCTCGAAATGTGGACGCTGCCCGACCCTAAGGCGCAAGTAAATTATATTAAAATCGCTAGGGAAGCAGAGCTCGAAGAGAATAAAGAAGAAGAAGAGACTTCAGAAATAGAAAATGAATCTGCCGAAGAACCACTCGAAGAACCTACCGAAGAAGAAAAATCTACGGAAGAACCTATCGAAGATGAACCTATAGAAGATGAGCCGCTCGAAGATGAATTGCTCGACGAAATGGGCGCGTTCTATATAAGCGGCTTTAATCCCGACGGCGCAAGATTTTTAAGACAGACTTTGGGCTTGAGAAATTTGCAAGCGGCACCCGCCTCGACCGTCGAACGCGGCGTTAAACTCGACGCGACCCTTGACCCTGGCTCGGCATTAGGTGTCGCGATTATCTACGGCGATTTTTCAATGGGCGCGACTGGTACTGTTACTGCCGTCGACGGGAAAAGAATTTTGGCGTTCGGGCATTCCTTCACGCACGGCGGCAACGTCAATTACTTCATGACCGACGCCTCCGTTATCGGCTCGATTAGCGGCGCGAATAGCACCGGCATTAAGGTCGCGGGCATAGGAAAAGTTATCGGGCGCGTCAATCAGGATCGCGATTCGGGCATTGCGGGCATTCTAGGAACTTTCCCCGCCGTCGTCCCCGTCAACGTCACCATTAAAGATGTCTCCCTTGATAAGGAAGAAACTTACAGCGCGACCATTGCTTACAATGAAAGCCTCGTTCCAAAACTTAGCGGCGCGATTGCTTATACCGCGCTTAGCAAAATGGCTGACACCCTCGCCGAAAGCACCGTTGACATTGATTTTAATATCAAGACTGACTCAATCCCAAGCGGCGAAATTTCTCGAAAAAATATGTTCTATAACGGCTCGGACGTCGGGCAAGTCGCCGTCCTCGAACTCATGCAAGCTCTTAATCTCGTCTGCTCCAATACCAAACAGGAATCAAATATTTTCGGCATTGACGTAAACATTTCTTTTGAAACCGAACGTCGCACCGCGTCAATAGTCTCCATTTCCCCCGATAAGAAGAAAGTTAAGCCCGGCGAGACCGTCAATTTGACCGTCGAGCTACAACCCTATCGCAAGCCGACTGAAAAAGTTATCGTACCTTACACCGTGCCTTTGACTGCGCGGCAAGGAAATTTATCGCTTGAGATTCACGGCGGAGCACTCGTGCCGGTCGCGCAAGCTATGTCAAATGCGGCAGGCATCGTTACCGCCGATTCAAATAAGAGTTACGAAGATAAGATAGCCGAATTCCTCAAGGCGGGCAAAAATAATCAGCTTGTCGTGGAAATCGGCAGCTCGCCCGAAGTCAAGAGCGATAAGGAAATTCGCAGGGAAATTGCTCAAGCTAAGAAGATACAGGCGCGGCTCAAGAAGGAGGGCAAAACTCCTCAAAAGGTCGACAACAAGGTTGACACCAATTATATAATTGATAACGTTATGCGCACAACTCTCAGCGTTGAGAAAGTTTAATCTAAGGGAAAAGGGAGATGGGAGAAGGGAAAAGGGAAGGGAAAAGACTTCTCCCATTTCCCATTTCCCTTTTCCCTAAGGAGGATTGAGATTTTGGAGAGGCTTATAATACGAGGCGGCAAGCGATTGAGCGGCACAGTCAAAATAAGCGGCGCGAAAAATGCCGTGCTCCCCGTAATCGCGGCAACGCTACTCGGTCAAGATAAAGAAACTTGTTTGGACGAAGTCCCTAACCTAGACGATGTCCGAACTATCAGCGAAGTTTTGCGGACACTCGGCGTCAAAGTTCGTCACGAGCCCGAAAATAGCAAATTGTTCGTTGACGCTTCAGCGATTGAAAATATAACCGCGCCTTACGATTTAGTCAGAAAAATGCGGGCGTCATTCCTGATAATGGGGCCTTTGTTAGCTCGGCTCGGTTCAGCGAAAATTTCTTTGCCCGGCGGCTGCGCGATTGGCACTCGCCCTATCGATTTGCACCTTAAAGGCTTCGAGGCACTCGGCGCGAAAATTTCAATCGGGCACGGCTACATTGAAGCTGTCGCCCCCGAAGGTCTCAAGGGCGCGCAAATTTATCTCGACTTCCCTTCAGTCGGCGCGACCGAAAATATTTTAATGGCGGCGTCAATGGCGCAAGGGCAAACGATTATCGAGAACCCCGCGCAGGAGCCGGAGATTGTCGACTTGGCAAATTATCTCAACATTATGGGCGCGAAGATTCGCGGCGCGGGCACTAACGTTATCAAGGTCGAGGGCGCAAGGAAATTGATTGCGCACGACTACACGATAATTCCCGACCGAATCGAAGCGGGCACGTACATGATTGCCGCCGCTATGACCCGTGGCGACGTGTACATTGCCAACGCAATCAGCGAACACCTTAAGCCCGTCATAGCCAAGTTGAAGGAGGCCGGCGTCAAAGTCATCGAGGACGTGGACGGTATTCGAGTTATCGGCGAAAATCGCCCGCGAGCCGTCGACATTAAGACTTTGCCCTATCCCGGCTTCCCGACCGATATGCAAGCGCAATTTATGGCTATGCTGACTATTTCGAGCGGGACTAGTATGGTGACTGAAACTGTTTTTGAAAATCGATTTATGCACGTCGACGAGCTTAGGCGCATGGGCGCGAAGATTAAAATTGACGGGCGTACATCGGTAGTCGAAGGGCAGGAAAAATTGACGGGTTGCCAAGTCAAAGCAACTGACCTGCGCGCAGGTGCCGCGATAGTTTTAGCTGCTCTAGTCGCCGAAGGTGAAACGCAAGTCGGCTACATTCACCACATCGACCGCGGCTACGATAATCTCGTTCAAAAGCTCGTAAGTTTAGGCGCAGATATTAAACGCGTCGACCAATAGACTTGCAAAATTTTTAGACGTATGATAAACTGCAAACGTGTTTGGAGAAAACCCTAACGCACTGCTACCATGAATAACAAAGTAAAACCCCCGACGCGACATCGGGGGTTTTGCGCGTTTTGAGGATTAACGGCTAACCACTGTGCTTTTGTCACTTACGACCGTCAAGCCACTTGCAAATGAAGTACGATACTACATTTGCTGGGTGATTGGAGGCCGCCCGTGACCAGGCAGTATGCTGATTCTACACGAAAATTTTATCTTAATCAATAAAAACGTTGGCTGTCCGAAAAAGCAGTCAAATTTTTTTGCGTGGGAAAAATTATTCAAGCTGTTTTCATTGACGCGAAAAGCTAACTGGTTTAATATATGTGCGTGAAAATTTTAAATGCGGAGGTGAGCAACGTTTGAGCGTAGCAGAAAATTTTCGGGCGATAAGAGCCAAGCTCAATGATAAAATAATTCTGGTTGCTGTGACGAAAAATCACGGCGTCGAGCTTATGCGCGAAGCTATCGACGCAGGCGCAAAAAATATCGGGGAAAATAGAGTGCAGGAGGCCGCCGAAAAATTTCAAAATCTCAATCGCGAAGTCACTCGACACCTAATCGGGCATCTTCAGACTAACAAAGTCAAGCAAGCAGTCAAGCTATTTGACCTGATTGAGTCGGTTGACAGCCAACATTTAGCGGCGGCTCTCGACAAGGCGGCGGCGCAATTCGGCAAAGTTCAAGACGTGCTGATTCAAGTCAACTTGGCGCGGGAAGTTCAAAAATCGGGCGTCCTGCCGGAAGATTTGGACGCGCTGATAAATTTCGTCGACGACGCTAAAAATTTGCGACTGCGCGGCTTGATGATGATTGCGCCGAATTTTTCCGAAGTCGAGCAATGTCGCCCGCTGTTTAGGCAAATGCGAAAACTTTTCGACGAGCTAAAAACTTCGCGCAAAGATTTTGATTTTCTGTCGATGGGCATGACGCATGATTATGAAATTGCCGTCGAGGAAGGCGCAAACGTCGTGAGGCTCGGCACAGCAATTTTCGGCGAGAGGAGTTTAACGAATGGAAATTATAGACAAGTTTAGTCGAACTCTCGGACTGGTGGACAAGGAAACGGAGACGACAGAGGAGTTGCCAAAGGAGCAGCCCGAACAAAATGAAACGCCGATTCAATCGCCGCCCCCAAATATGACGGGTCATAATGTGGTTGATTTTAATTCGGCGAGAGCGGCGAGGGATAATTTGATGACGAACAACACTCCGACCAGACCTATGGTCAAAACGAAAATCACAACGGTTAGACCGAAATCTTTCGACGAGGACGCGAAGATAATCGCCGATTGCCTGCGCGAAGATATTCCGGTCATAGTCAACTTGGAGGAGACGAGCCCCGACCATGCGCGCAGGATTATTGATTTTGCGCTGGGCACGACCTACGCTCTTGACGGCGACGTTCAGCAGGTCAGCGAATATGTTTTCGTCTGCACGCCTAAAACCGCTATGGTTACCTTCAATAAGGAAGAGATTAAGCAGGAGCGCGATTTTTCTTGGCTCACTAAGAAGCTTTAAGGGATAGGATATGCAAGACGCAAGAGAAAAAATTATTCGATACTACAAGGGCACTGAGGGCGAGGCTATGGCGGTTAAGCTCGTCGACTTCGCCGCTCAGGCTATCAAAAATCGCAAGTGCAAACTTACGGGTTTTTTGTCGCCGTTTGAACAGGATATGGCCGGCGTAATAGCTAACAGTCTGGGCGAACTCAACGTAGATTTTTACGGCGGCTTCGGCGGGGCTGAACGTCAACGCGCCGCCTTTTGTCACGCAGATTTTCAAGGCACGCCCAATTTTGAAATCGCGGTCATCAAAGCGGAATGGAATGGCGAATTTGCTAGGCTCGGTCATCGCGACGTGCTCGGCTCGCTACTAAGTTTGGGCGTAGACCGCGAATTTATCGGCGACATTATCGCGACTAAGGATTGCGCTAAAATTCTCGTCGATAAGAAAATGTGCGATTATTTCACGATGAATTTGACGCAGATTGGCGGTGCGCCCGTCACGACAACTGTTGACGAACTCGACAACATCACGCCTAAGGAAGAACGCACTAAGGAAATCCGCGCAACTGTCGCATCGCTTAGGGTTGATTCGATAGCGGCGGCGGGCTTTGGCATGTCGCGTTCAAAAGCTGTGCAGGAGATTGCCGCCGAGAAAATCAAGCTCAACTGGCAGACCGTCAAGAATGCGTCGCAATCGATTAAGGAAGGCGACGTTTTGAGTATGCGCGGGCGCGGACGCTTGGAAGTCTCAGAGATTCGCGGACAGACTAAAAAGGGTCGAGTCGGCGTTCTGTTGAAAAGATTTTTCTAATGGAGATGATGTTCCTTGCCAATGACAGAGGAAGAAAAAAGTAAATGCAAAAAAATAATTCATGGACATGCGGCGGCGGCGGCGGCAGGAAATTTAGTTCCGATACCGGGCGTAGGAATCGCGGCTGATACCGTCACAATGACGACAATGGCAATGACTTTAGCGGGGGTGCTCGGCGGCTCGATAACTGAATCCGTCGCAAAAAATATGGCAATCAATGCTATCGTCGCGACAATGAAAAAACAACCTATCAGAGTCATTGCCAAAGAAGTTTCAAAGGTCGTGCCCGTAGTCGGTCAGCTAGTCGCGCCGGCAATTTCCGTAGCAATGCTGGAGGCGTCAGGCTGGCTCTTAGCTGATGAGTTAGTCGACGAGAGGGATAAAACTAAAAGGCTTGAGGAACCGTCAACGATTAGCGGCGGGCATAATTTCCGCTACGAAAAGAAATTTGAACTGCCCAATCCCGAATAAAGTTTGGAGGCGATAAATTTGCTTACGCCAATGGATATTCACAATCACCAATTCAAAAAAAGTATTCGCGGCTACAATGAAAACGAGGTTGACGACTTCCTAGATAAAATCGTCGTCGACTTTGAAAAGCTCCTGCGCGAAAATGAACGCTTGCAAAACGATTTAAATTTGCTTGAGGTCGAAATTGATAAGTATCGCCGGCTCGAAAAAACTATGAACGATACGCTTTTAATGGCGCAACGGACTGCCGATGATGTCATTTCTGCCGCGAGGAAAAATGCCGACGAGATGAAAGAAAATACCGCGCGCGAATGTCAAACTATTCGTGAGCAGGCACGGCTTGAGGCTGATAAACAAATCGAGGTCGCCAACGCTAAGCGCGATGCAATTTTAGAAGATTACAGCAAACTTGTCAGCGATAAAAATTCTTTCCTGCTCAAAATGCGCACCATGCTCGAATCCGAGTTGGCGATAACTAATCACGTTATAGAACTTCTTCCGAAAGTCGACGAGGCCGCTAAAACTCCCGCGCCCGAAAATAAACCCGTCGAAAAGCCTAAACCCGTCGAGCCGCCTAAAGTCGAAGAAGCTCCCGCGCCCGTCGAGGAAGTCAAATCAAGTATCGTCGACATTTCATCAAAGCCCGTCGAAAAAAAAATAGTAGCTCTTGACGGCACCAGAACTTACAATTTCGCTAAAAAATCTTCCGCGCCCGAAGAGGGGTCTTCTAAGTGAAAAAGCTCTTTAAAAATATTCTGCTGGTTGTCGAACTCATCTTAGCAATCATTTATTACAATCGGGAAAAAATTTTGTTCGTCGGAGTGGTCGCGCTCGATCAAATCACAAAGGCAATCGTCATGCGCAACTTTATTCCCGGCGAGTCGCTCCCGATTCTCCAAGACATTTTCCACCTAACCTACGTCCTTAATCCTGGCGCGGCGTTCGGGATTTTATCCAATCAGCGAATGTTTTTAATGCTAATGGGCGCGGGGCTGATTGCGGCGACGCTCTACTTTTATCCGCTGCTGAAAAAATCTGATAGCTTCCTGCGATTTGGCGCGATTGCAATTTTGAGCGGCGCGGTTGCAAATTTAATCGACAGAGTGCAAATAGGTTGCGTCGTCGATTTCTTCGACTTCAGAATTTGGCCGGTCTTCAACGTCGCGGATATTGCGATTGTTTTGGGCATGGGCTTTATGATTTACGCGATACTTTTTCGGCTCGACACCACTAAAACAGAAGAGGTCGGCAGATGAATTTTATAGTTGAAGAGATTTCGCCGCGAAGGCTCGACATTTATCTTAATGAAAAATTTTCCGAGTGGTCGCGCTCGCACATTCAAAAGCTAATCGCGGACGGGCTTATCACGGTCGACGGCGCGAGGGTCAAAGCGAGTTTCAAAATCACGGGCGGCGAGGAAATTTTTATTCGCGAGGTCGACGCCGCAGAAGTTGACTACGCGCCCGAAAATTTGCCGCTCGATATTCTCTACGAAGACGCGGAAATAATTGTCGTCAACAAGGCGCGAGGTATGACAGTTCACCCTGCCGACACCGTTAGGAGCGGGACTTTGGTCAATGCGCTGTTGTATCACTGCAAAGATTTATCGGGGATTAACGGCGTCAAGCGTCCTGGAATTGTTCACCGCCTCGATAAAGATACTTCGGGCGTTATGGTCGTCGCCAAAACCGACGCCGCGCATTTGAGCCTTGCTACGCAGATTAAGGACAAAATCGCGACGCGGACTTATTTGGCGATAGTGCATGGCGTATTGACTGACAATGCGGGGATAATTAGCGGGGCTATTGGGCGCGATAAGGTCGACCGTAAAAAAATGGCGATTACTCCCGACGGCAAGCCCGCTGTCACCGAGTTTAAAGTTTTGGAGCGGTTTGAAAGTTTTACCTACGTCGAATGTAAACTCCAAACGGGCAGGACTCATCAAATACGCGTGCACATGAAAGCGATAGGGCACCCGCTCTTAGGCGACACCAAATACACTGCGCGGAAGAATTTTTTTGACATAGAGGGGCAAGCGTTACACTCGCATACGTTGAAATTGATTCACCCGACGACGGGCGAGCGAATGAGCTTTACAGCACCATTGCCCGACGACATGAAAAAAATTTTAATACAACTTAGGGTTAGAGGTTAAAATGGTTGGAAAGGATTGAGGAGATTGTTTATTGAAGGGTTATCACCGATTCTATGGTTAATCCTTGCGCTGAGCATATTGAAATTGCCGGCGTGGAAAGCGTGCCCAATCGCGTTAATTATAGCCTTTGTGGTGGCGTGGCAATTTTTCGAGATGCCGTTGCAAGACGCGATATCCGGCACGATTGAAGGCTCACTTATGGCGATATGGCCGATCTTAGGCGTTATCGTGTCGGCGATATTTGCTTATAACTTGACGGTGCAAACGGGCGGCATGGAAAAAATCAAAGATATGCTTAGCTCCGTCAGCACCGATAAGCGCATGCTAATACTAATCATTGCGTGGGGCTTTGGCGCATTCCTTGAATGTATGTCGGGCTTTGGTACGGCAGTAGCAATCGGCGCGAGCATGTTGGTTACAGTTGGCGTGCCGCCCGTCAATGCTGTTATCGCTTGTTTGGTATCAAATGCCGCGATGAGTTCATTTGGCTCGGTTGGATTGCCGCTTACGACGCTGGCTAAGCTCACTAACTTTGACGCATTGCAAATCGCCACTTATACGACTTTGCAACTGGGCGTAATGGTTATGGCTATGCCGTTTATAATGCTAATTGCTTATGGCGGGTTCAAGTGCTTGAGAGGAATGATTCCCGCCTGTCTCATTGGCGGCTTAGGTTTTTGTATTCCTTCGGTTATCGGAGCGGCTACAATGGGTGCAAACTTAGCGGGCATTGGCGGGGCGGTTTGCTCTATGGCCGCGCTGGTCGTCTACGCTAAAAAATTCCCCATTAAAGACCCCGAATACGAAATTGATGACTACGACGAAAATTTTTCTATCACGTTCGGCGAGGCGGTACGCGCTTGGCTGGTGTTCATACTTATCTTTGTCTTCTTGATTGGCTGTTCAATTCCGCCCGTTGCCGAAGCGTTGAAAGGCATATCGACCAAAGTTATGATTTACACTGGTGAAAACGCCGCGCCTACTTCCTTCCAATGGATAACGACTCCGACAATTATTTTCGTATCGGCGGTGCTCAGCGGTTTGATTAACAACGTTTCAATCGGCGACATGGGCAAAGTCCTTTCGCGCACGTTGAAAACTTTAATCCCGACGTTCATAACGATTATCACGATTATCGCGACGGCGCGCATTATGGGCTACAGCGGAATGACTATGGCTGTTGCTACGGCGACGGTTGATGCGACCGGTACGTTTTATCCGTTCATCGCGCCTGTTATCGGGTCGATTGGTGCATTTATCACGGGCTCGGCAACGTCAAGCTGCGTGCTCCTCAGCAAGTTGCAAGTCGATTCGGCTGTTGCAATCGGTCTCAATGAAACGGCTCAAGCATGGATTGCGTCGGCTAATGCATCGGGCTCGTGCGTCGGCAAAATCATTTCCCCGCAATCGATTGCAATCGGCGCGGCGGCAGTCGGTGCTTTCGGCGTCGAGTCTCAAATCATGAAATTTGCCGTCAAAGTCTACTTGCCGTTTATCATCATAATGGGTTGCATGGTTTATTTCGGGCAAGCTCTCTTGTGATTCGGGAGGTGCTAAATATGCAAGAAAATCGCTCCATAGAAAAATCGATAATAGGCGCGTGCAACGACGTAAAAGAAATGCAAGCCGGAAGAATGCGCGAAAAACCGATTGACGAATTCCTGACCGAGTTGAAAGCAATGATTGAAGAGGAAAAAGCCAATGCAAGTTATGTCGACACCCCATTTCGAGGAAGACGTCAAGTTCTACGTTAAAAAGAAAAGGCACTTGAAAATTTACGACGATATAAAGTCAGTAACGGATGAACTTGCTTTGGGAAACTTAGTCGGCGACAAATTAGCGGGCTTGAATTTGCAAACGGGAACAACTGCCTACAAGGTACAAATTGCAAATTCTTCAACAAATGTGGGTAAGTCAAACGGCTACCGAATTTTGTATTATGTTGCTGTCGAAGAGAAAATCTATTTGCTTACTATATATTCAAAGAAGGACAATAACCGAATTCCTAATGATACGCAAATATCCATGCTGATAAAAAATGTAATTGGATAAAAATTTTTCCCTGCTAATGATGCGGGGATTTTTTGTGTTATAATTGGCGGCGAAAGGTGATGAGGCTATGATAGCGGAACTTCACGGCAAGTTGGAAAATCATATGGAGGACGAATTGACGGGGAATTTTTTCGGGACGATTCGTTACGTTGACGCCGAGAAAATTTTTCGACCGCTCTTTGAAAAATGCATTCGCCCGACAAATTTTGCTGACGCCGCGAAAAAAATCGAGGACGGTTGGTGGGCAGATAAAATTAAATTCTGGCCGCATGATACTTTAGGAGAAATTGACGTGCTGTTGAACTTCGACAAAATTTTAATCGGCGTCGAGGTAAAATATCAAAGCGGTGAATCTGGGACAAATCAACTCGACCGCGAGGCAGACATTTTGCAACGTAAGGCGGGCGACAAAGATAAAATTTTAATCCTGCTTGCGCCCGAAAGTCGTTGCCTTGACGTTGTGACGCCTGCGCGGCAGAAAATAATTTTCGACAAGTTCGGCGTTCGTCTCGGCTACGTCGCGTGGGAAGATATTTTCGACGAGCTGAAAAATTTTCAAGCGCACTCGCCACTTGAAAAACTTATCGTCGACGACCTGACTAAACTTTTGACACGCAAAGGCTTTGATAGGTTCCGCTCGTTTGACAACTTGAGCCTTTTGTCGCCTGTGGAGGAGGGGAAATTTTATGTCTTCGATTGACGATAACATTCGCAACGCAATGCAAATCGTCCGCAAAACTCATGAAAATATTGATAAGCTGATGACGCTCACGAAAAATATCGCTAAGTCGAGCAAAGTAAATTATAAACTTTTGACGGAAAAATTTTTGCGCTACAGTAGCGACACAAATTATTATGGCTGGACATTCGGCGTTTTCGCTTTGCTTTTCAAACGCAACGACGACGCTCAAAATATTTTCTATGTAATGGAGATAGACCTTGATTCTTCCATTGTGAACGTTGCAAAATATATTTACGATGCGCCGATTGATTTTGGAAAATACATAAGCCCTGCCGATTGGACAAAATACGGCGAACCTCTTCGCAATGACAGCGGAAATTTCATTTACGAACCGACTTGCGACTTCAAAAAGTCTAAGCCTAAATCAGCTGATGTCAGCAAAAAATATTTGGGTTTGGATTATGCGCTGTTTGCCGAATTCCCGTTGAGCGATATTAAAGCCGACAACGTAAAGGAAAAAGTCTTCGGCACGTTCGATAAATTCGCCGCGCTTTAACGAAAAATTTCGCCCTGCTAATGACGCGGGGAATTTTTTTGCTATCATAAGAAAAACTTTTGGGCGGTGATTCATTTGCTCAACAACCGTTTGTTTAATTTGAGGCAATAAATCATGAATGATATTGAAAAATTTGTCGCTCAATGGTCGGGGCGCGGCTACGAGAAAGGCGAATCTCATTCCTTCTGGCTCTCTCTTTTACGCGACGTGTTTGGGGTTTCTGAGCCGGAAAATTTTATTCGCTTTGAAGTTCCTGTCAAACTTAAACATACCAGCTTTATTGACGCTTTCCTTCCAGACACCAAAGTTATCATTGAGCAAAAATCTTTGTCGGAAAATCTGTTGCAAGAAAAATTTCAATCCGACGGCTCGACTTTAACGCCTTACGAACAGGCGCAACGCTACGGAAGCTCTCTGCCTTATTCAATGCGTCCGCGCTGGATTGTCGTTTGCAACTTCGCCGAGTTTCTAATTTATGACATGGAGACGCTCGCCGAACCAACTAAAATTTTGCTGACCGAGTTGCCCGAAAAATTTCATGCGCTCGATTTTCTAATCGACCCGAACAAAATCAGAAGTATTATTGAACTAAAACTTTCTCTTGAAGCAGGCGAAATCGTCGGCAAGCTTTATGACGCCCTCCACTCACAATATCTCAATCCCGATAACGAACATTCTTTGCTAAGCCTTAACAAATTATGCGTGCGGATTGTCTTTTGTCTTTACGCTGAATCCGCTGGCATTTTCGGCAAGCATAAAATTTTTCGCGACTACCTTGCCGAAGAAAAAAATATTCGGTGGGCTTTGATTCATCTCTTCGACGTGCTAAATACTCCGATTGACGCTCGCGACCCGTATCTCGACGATACGTTGAAAAAATTTCCGTTCGTAAATGGCGGCTTGTTCGCAAGCGCAATCGAAATCCCGAACTTCACGCCCGAAATTAAATATCTCCTGCTCAACGAGGCTTCAAGCAATTTCAACTGGGCGGGAATCAGTCCGACGATATTTGGTGCGGTCTTCGAGTCAACCCTTAATCCTACGACCCGCCGCGCTGGCGGGATGCATTACACCAGCCTTGAAAATATTCACAAGGTTATTGACCCGCTGTTCCTCGACGACCTCCGCGACGAATTCTTAAACCTCAAGACTTCCACGCGCAACCGTAAAAAAAATTTGCTCGCCTTCCAAGATAAAATCGCCGCGCTGAAAATCTTCGACCCCGCTTGCGGCTCCGGCAATTTCTTGACCGAAAGTTATCTGTCCTTGCGCCGACTCGAAAACGAAGTCCTTAAAGAACTATTCGGTAGCCAAATTCAGCTCGGCGAACTCGTAAACCCCATTAAAGTTTCTATCGGGCAATTTTACGGCATAGAGATTAACGACTTCGCGGTTGCCGTCGCTCAAACTGCCCTTTGGATTGCCGAACTCCAGATGATTCAGGAGACGCAGGAAATTATTCACCACGACTTAGACTTCTTGCCGCTCAAAAGTTACGCCAACATTCACGAGGGCAACGCACTTCAAATCGACTGGCAAGAAATCTTTAAAACTCCTACCTCAACTCCTAACTCCTACCTCCTAACTCCTAACTATATTATCGGCAACCCGCCCTTTGTAGGCAAAAGTTTTCAATCTGCTGCGCAGAAATCTGACATGGCGAAAATTTTCGCGGGCATTTCTGGTTATGGCAATCTCGACTACGTGGCGTGTTGGTTCAAAAAAGCCGCTGATTTCATTCACGACACCAAAACTGCTTGCGCGTTCGTCGCTACCAATTCTGTCGCTCAAGGTATTGCCGTCCCGCCGCTTTGGACCTATCTTTTCAAGCGTGGCGTCGTCGTCAATTTCGTTCATCAAACGTTCAAGTGGACAAGCGAGAGCGTAGACATCGCCGCCGTTCATTGCGTAATTGTCGGCTTTGCCAACTTCCACGCGCCGACTAAAAAAATTTTCAACGGGCAAAGCGTTCGTGTCGTCGATAATATCAATGCTTACCTGCTCGACGCGCCCAACGTCATTGTCCTGCCGCAAGCCAATCCTCTGCGCCAAGACGTGCCGCCCATGATTGTCG
>CAMZHX010000026.1 GCA_947307055.1 uncultured Selenomonadales bacterium
TCCCATAATAACGCCATTCTCTTAAAATCTCCTAAATTTTTCTCAAAAAATTTTTGATGGCGCAGGAAATTTTTTAGCCTCCCCGAAAATTTTCCTCAATAAATTTTTCAAGCGGAGGCGATTTGATTTTGAGATTAACCAGCGACGAAGCGTTGAAACTTTTCACGGACGGCGACTTGTTGGAGCTCGGCAAGACCGCTGATACGATTCGCAAAAATAAATTCGGCGACAGGACAACTTTTATTATCGACCGAAATATAAATTATACAAACATTTGCAAGAATGAATGCAAGTTCTGCGCGTTCTTCCGCCGCAAAAATCAAAACGGCGCGTACCTCTTGACCCACGAAGAAATTTTGCAGAAAGTTCGCGAGACCTGCGCGGCGGGCGGTACTCAAGTTATGATTCAAGGCGGCCTTCACCCCGATTTGCCTTTGAGCTACTACGAAGACATGCTCCGGCTTATCAAGAAAAATTTCGATATTACAATCCACTCGTTCACCGCGACCGAAATTCAACACTTCGCCAACGTCGCAGGGCTTTCAATCCTTGAAACTCTCAAGCGACTTCAAGCGGCAGGCCTCGACAGCTTACCTGGCGGCGGCGCGGAAATTCTTGTTGATGACGTTCGGAAAAAAATCAGCCCCAAAAAAATTATGACCGACGATTGGCTTAACGTCATGAGGCTCGCGCACTTAATCGGCATGAAGTCGACTGCAACTATGGTTATCGGCTTCGGCGAAACTTTATCCCAACGCCTCGAACATATGGAAAAAATTCGCAATCTCCAAGACGAGACCGGCGGGTTCAGAGCGTTTATCACGTGGACTTATCAGCCGAAAAATACCGCGCTCGGCGGACAAAAAGTTTCCGCGCAAGACTACATGAAAACCCTTTCCATGACGAGAATTTTTTTAGATAACGTCGAACACATTCAAGGCTCGTGGGTCACGCAGGGCGAAAGAATCGGTCAACTTACTCAATCATTCGGCGCGGACGATTTGGGCTCAATCATGTTGGAAGAAAATGTCGTGCGGGCGGCTGGTACGTCCTTTGAGATGTCGACGCGCAAAATGATTGATTTGATTCGCTCGGCAGGAAAAATCCCCGCGCAACGAAATACCAAATACGAAGTGCTCAAAACTTTTCAAAAGGAGGCGACCTGGTGAATGACAAAGAACAGAAACAGCAAGAATTGCAAGCGAATCTGCGCAAGATGATGCAGACAACTAAAAAATCCGATTTGGAACGCGCTTTGCAACGCATGATGCAGACGACCAAATCAACAGATTTAAAGAACGCCTTCGAGAAGATGATTCACATGACGCGCTCATTTGATAAGCAGGTCGAGGAGCGGCAAAAACAAAGCGAACAAAATATCGCCGACGCCTTCCAGAAAATGATTCGGCTATCGCGCTCGCTCGAAATGGAGAACGAACAGGAAATCGTCAAGGAAGAAACGCGCTCCGCTCCTAAAGAAAAGAAAATCGACAAGGTCAAGAAAAAAGTTCCGCGCAGAATCCGGAGCTTCCCCGCCGCGTTCAAAAGAAATCCCCGCGCCGTAATAAAATATTTTCTGGGCATGATACTCGGCCGCGTGTTGGCAATTGTGCTTTACGTCCTAATGGCGTTCATACCCGCGTTGCCAATCCCAGACGCCGTCGCGAACATGAGCAAGCCGCCCGCATTTTTAGGAACGGCTTTTAATTCAATGCGCGGATTTTTCACAGACTTAAGCCCGCAATCGATAATCGCAACCGTTACGAGCATTCCAACCGACATTAACAAACTAATTCAAAAGGTCGGCGAGTTCTTTACATTCTACGCAAAACGGGCGGGCGCATTCATCATGCGGGCGATTCGTCATCCTAAACTTGCTTTCGAGGACACGCGCAAATATGTTCGTAGCAAAGCCCCAATGTTTATCAGATTAACGCGGGCGGCAGTGAGTGTCGCATTTTCTTTCCTACTCATAAAGTTGGCGATGATTTTTCTGTTGCCATTATTCGGCGGCATCGCGCTGACGGTTTTGGGAATCAAAGTTTCGATAATCCTGTTCGTTATCGCCAGAATGATTGCGGATAAAGTCGGCGAGCTAATCGGCAAATATATTTTCAACGGCGGCTTGAAACTGTTCAGCATAGCCAAGACGATCCGCGAGTCGCAAATCGTAAAGGCAATCGGCGACTATTTGCAAGAGTGGCTAAATCAGGCAATGAATAAAAAATGACGCGGCTTTTTCGTCGCGCCATTTTGTTTTATACATTTCGCATGAACCCGCTGACCATAAAGAAACTTACGATTAGAAAAGCTATGCAGCCGCTAATCAAGATGAACCAATCGGGCGCATATCGCCAAATCAATTCGTTGCTGAGTTTTTCTAGCGGGAGCTTGGAACTTTTGTGGGCAACCGGCAAGTATAGCAGCGCGCCGAGCGTTATCCCGAAAATAAAAATACAAATGCAACCGATAATGACATCAGTCGGCGGCATTGAGAAAATCCCCGAAAAAGCTTCGCCGATATTCTTCCCCACATCCTCCATTATTCAACCTCCGATTTCAGACCAAAGCACGATTTTATTTTGAGCGCGAGTTTTTTTTAAGTCGATGATACGCTGATTGCGCGAGCCTCTGAATTGCAAATCCAAATCGCGTTGACTCTCGACAAATGCGCCGTCAATGAGCACGTCGACATTTTCTAGCAAAGTTGTAGCGTCGGGCGGCAAGTTCTCAAAAGTGTAGCCGGTATAAAGCCAAACTGTTAAGCCGAGACGTTTAGCAACTTGCGCAAGTTCGTTAGCGGCGTCGAGTTGCAAAAGAGGTTCGCCGCCCGTCAAAGTTATTCCGTCAAGTAGCGGATTTTTTTTTATCGCGGCGATAATCTCTGCCGTGTCGATTAGTTGTCCGCCGTCAAGGGAATGAGTTTCGGGATTATGACAACCCGCGCAGTTTCTCAAGCAACCCTGCATGAAAATTGCAAAACGAATCCCGTCGCCGTCAACGTAACTTTCGGAGACAAGTCCGGCAATGCGTATCTGCAAAAAAATCACCTTCCGGCGCCGATTATAATTCTTCGACGAGCAAAAGGCAACGAATTTTTATTTCCGAACTCTGCTCACCAATTTTTAGACTGGTGCCAAAATGACGAACTGAACAGCGCAAGCACCGTGAAAATTTCAAGGCGACTAAGGAACATGAAACCGCAAGCGCAAAATTTGCTAAAGCTCGGCAAAAGGGAATAAGTACTTGTCGCGCCTTCGAGACCAAAACCAGGCCCGACACTCGCCATAGTCGAGACGCTAACGCTTATCGCGTTCACGAAGTCAATACCGTCAAACATCATGACCGCCGCAAATAAAACGTCGAGCACCATGACCGCAAAGAAAAATTTCGCCGCGCCATAAACAACATCTTCATCAATGGGGCGACCGCTCAAAGTCACTTTCGTTATCAAGTTAGGGTGGAGCTTTTGACGGACAATCAGCGCGACAAATTTAAACAGCAAAATTATCCTCGCGACCTTCAAGCCGCCCGCAGTCGAACCCGCACAACCTCCTAAAAACATCGTCATCATCAGGAAAACTTTGCTAAGCGGCGGGTAGGCGTCAAAATCATGCGCAACAAAACCTGTCGTCGAACTCAAGCTCGCTACGTGAAAAATCGCCGCCCTAATCGCCATTTCGGGCGTCGCGAACATCTCGACCATCAAATCGCAAGCAATAACTATCGTCGCAACGGAAATTATCATCAGATACGTTTTGAACTCGGTATTTCGGAAGATAACGCCGGGGCCTTTGCGGCACGCCACGACGTACATTGCAAAACTGCCGCTCGACACCACCATAAAAAACGCCATGCAGTATTCCAGATAAATATTGCCGTACTCGCCGACCGTGCCGTTATAAATTCCAAAGCCGCCCGTCGCAATCGTCGTCATAGCGTGATTTATCGCGGCAAAAATTTCTAGTCCGCAAAGAAAATAGCCGATTGCACAAAGTACCGTCAACGCAACGTAAATCGAGAACAAAGCCTTAGCGTTGTCGCGGATTCGGGGCATTTGCCTATCCTTAGTGGGTCCGGTCGTCTCGGCCTTGAGAATGAACATTGCGCCGCGCCCGAATTGCGGCATAATCGCCATGAAAATTACGACGATACCTAAGCCGCCGAACCAATTCGACATGCTTCGCCATAACAAAATACTGCGCGGCAAAATCTCGACGTCCTCAATGACTGTCGCGCCCGTCCCGCTGAAGCCCGAAAACGATTCGACTAAGCTATCGAGCAAATTGAGATAGCCGCCCGCGAAATACGGCACCAATCCCAAAATAGAAATCAGTAGCCAGCCTAAGCCCGTTATCGCTATGCCCTCGCGTATGCCGACATTATCTTTTTCCTGCAAGCCGCCGAAACGTTCTAGTTCAAACGTCGCGGCTAAGCATAAAAAAATCGACAGCAAAAAAGCCGCCGCTCCGTCGCCCTCCTCAACGGTCGCTGCCAAGATGAACGGCGGAATCATTGCCGCGCCGCAAAATAGCGTTAAGTAGCCGAGCAAGCCCGCTACGATTCTCCGATTCATTGCTCAAGCCCCTTTACCAATTACTTTTCTTTCTGAATTTGATTCCGGCGACCGCGATAAGCAACGCGAAAACCTCAAGCCGCCCGACGATTAAAATTATCATGCAAAAAATTTTCCCAAATGCCGACAAAATTCTAAAGTCTTCCGCGTCGCAAATGCCAGGTATATTCCCGACGCTCGACAGGCACGCCACCGACATTGCAACCGCCTCCGAAAAAGTCGTGCTCTTGTCGAAACTCAAGACCCCCGCGCAGATAAACATCGTGACGAGCGAGAGGAAAAAATAGGCTAGAATTCTGCCGACGGTGCGCATTGGGACGGGGACATTGCCAACTTTGATTGCGGTCATCATTTGCGGGTGAATCGTCTTTTTAATTTCGGCGGCGGTGATTTTGAACAGGACAATCAGCCGGATAATTTTGAAACCGCCGGTCACCGAGCCGATACAGCCGCCTGTCAACGCCATAAGGATTATAAAAAATTTGTCGAAGTCGTGAACGGCCTCAGAGTTATCGTCGGCGATAGATATACCGGTTGTGCTCACAAAAGAGACGATATAGAACAGCGAGCGGCGGAAAGTTTCGTTGCTATCGAAGAAAATATCCTGCAGAAAAATTCTGAACAACAAAATTATCATGGCGATAAAAATTCCGGCATAAAGGATTTTCATTTCTTCGTTGGCGAGGACGAGTTTGATATTGTTTATAATCGTCCGCTTGAGGCGCAAGAAATATTGTTTGAGGCGCGGGAAGTAATTCATTCCAAATTCAAAGCGCGGTGGGAGCAGAGTATAAATCACGCGATGATATAGCAAAAAATTTCCGCAGGCGAGGAGCATAACGAAAATCGCGGCGTATTCTATGTAGGTGCTTTCTTTGTAAAAATTTTCGATTGCAATAGAAAATTCGCCGCCGCCGCCGGTCGAGATGCAACGCATTGACATTGATAGCGAGTCCCAAGCGTCAAGCCCCGCGAGTTTGAACGCTACAAAACCTATCGCGGTCAGTGACAAGTAGACTTTTATAATGCGGACGCTCATGGAATTCATTTGCCCGATAATCGAACTGAAACCTCGCCCGCCCTGCAAGCTCAAAGTAATTCCAAAGCAGCCGCTGACTTCAGGCAAGACCGT
The DNA here is from genome assembly GCA_947307055.1 of uncultured Selenomonadales bacterium. Classification (GTDB taxonomy): domain Bacteria; phylum Bacillota; class Negativicutes; order Selenomonadales; family Selenomonadaceae; genus Quinella. The sequence goes on from CAMZHX010000026.1 coordinate 5,709, forward strand.
TACGAGCATTATCAGGAAGAGTAGCGAGCCGAGCCACATCATTTCGCTTTGCCAAAGGAAGAGGAGATAGGGCGCGGTGCGCGGGATAAGTGCTAGCCCTGCCGAAGTCAAATCGCCGACGGCTTCTAGGAGTGCGTCGAGCGGCGGGAGCCAACCTGTCAGCGCGTATGGCAAGCAACCGAAAATCGCCAGCAACGGATACATCAGCAAAATCGCGGTGGCTGATTCGGCAATGGGTGCGCGTTGAAATCTGCCCGTGCTGAACTTCATAAAAATTATTCCGGTGATGGCTGAGAAGGATCCGATGCCCGCGAAGAAAATTGCGGTGTCGATTGCGCCGAATTCAATAAGGGCGTAGATGACGGGCAGGACGGCGGCTACGGCGAAGGTCAACAGGGCTTGGCTCTGGATTCGCAAAATCATTTTGAAATTCATGGGTGGCTCCTAGGGATAAGGGAGATGGGAGAAGGGAAAAGGGGAGGGAGAAGACTTTTCCTATTTCCCATTCCCCTTTTCCCATTTCCCATTCCCCTTTTCCCTTAAAAATGAAAATGATTCATCATCTTTTGAGTTAGCGACTTGGCGTCGTCGTTCTTATGCTCAAGCAAATATTCGAGCGTATGCACATTGAAAAACGAAGTAATCGGGACGTAGCGATTGTACTTGCGGAAGTCGCCCCACTTCATCAACTTTGCGTGCAAGCGCGAAATATCTTTTGTCGTCGCGTTATGCCGCCTCAAAATTCTGCCAAGTAAAACGTCGTCGCTAATCGCCGCGAAAATTTCTTCGATGAGCTTAGGATTAAGTTTGTCGTTCTCGTACTTCTCGATAAGTGCGACGGAAGCTCGCGACATTTTGAGGGTGCGCCGAATCGCGAACACGAAGTAAATCACCAGCGCGACTAGCAGTATGTCTAAAAAAATATTCATGATTGATTCTCCGCTGTTTAAAAATTTTCTTGCATGTGATATATTTGCCGAAAGTATTTTAGCATAAGCAAGGGGCAATGAAAATGACATTGAACGAAAACGCAGGAACTTTTTACGGAATCGGCGTGGGACCCGGCGACCCGGAACTTTTGACGGTCAAAGCAATTAACGCGCTGAAAAAAATCGACGTATTGATTGCGCCCAAGACCGAAAAAAAATCGGACAGCGTCGCCCTATCAATCGCGCAACCTTATCTGAAATCGAGCGTCGAAATAATTTATCAGACGTTCCCAATGGTAAAGGACTTCGCGGAGGAAACAGAAATTTTCGAGGCGAACAAGGAAGAAATTTTGCACGAACTGCGCGGCGGGAAAAATGTCGGCTTCGCGACGCTCGGCGACCCAATGTTTTACAGCACGTACATTTATATTTTCCGACTGCTCAAGGGTTGCGGCGTGAAAATAGTTACTATTCCTGGCGTGCCGGCGTTCTTAGCGATAGCCGCGCAAATCGGCCGCCCGCTCGCTTACGGCAACGACATCTTGACGATAATTCCTGCGACTGCCGACCTCGACGCCATTAAAAATTTTCTCGACCGCGCAGACGCAACCGTCCTTATGAAGGTTTACAAAAATTTCCCGGAGATTGTCGACGAACTAAAAGCGCAAGGCATGATTGACGACGCGGTTTTAGTGAGCCGTTGCGGTCTCGATGACGAAAAAATTATAACCGACATTGCCGCGCATAAGCACGAGCCGTTGAATTATCTGTCGACGATTTTGACGAGGCGCAACCATGATTAAAAAAGTTTTAGTAGCAATCTGCGCGGCTGGAATTTTATTGAGCGGTTGCGGTTCAGAAAAAGTTTCAGAGCAAGTCGAAGTCAAGCAGGAAGTTTTCGCGACGATAGAGGACGACGCCGGCAGGAAAATTACTTTGGAGAAAAAACCTGCGCGGCTCGTCGTGACCAGTGCGAGTTTCTTGGAACCATTGCACGCGGTCGGCGGAGAAATCGTCGGGCGACCCGATTCCAAAAATCAAATGCCGACTTGGGCTAAAAATCTTCCGAGCATAGGCGCAGTCTATCAAATCGACGTTGAGCGGCTGTTGAGTTGCGCGCCCGATTTGGTCATCGTCAACAAGGGCATGAATGAAAAACTTCTGCCCGTGCTCGATGAAAATAAAATTCCCGCGTTGGTCGTCGAACTTAAAACTTATGACGACGTGAAACGCGGGTTGAAAATTTTCTCGACGATAAGCGGCGACACTCAAGCCGGACAAAAACTCATTGCCGACATGGACGCCGAAATTAAATCCGTCATCGACAAAGTGCCTAAAAAAAATCTGCGCGTCGCAATCCTCCATTCGACCGCGCAGGGCTTGAGCGTTCAGCTTGAAGGGAGCATAGCCGGTTCGATCGTCAAAATGTTCGGTTGGGAAAATGTCGCGGCAGGTATGACGCCCCTTGAAAAAAATCCCGACGCCGCCCCCTACAGCATGGAGACCTTAGCCGAACAGAATCCCGAAATAATTTTCGTAACGAGTATGGGCGACCTCGACGAGATTAAAGCGAACATGGCAAAGGCAATCGAGACCAACGAGGCGTGGCAGGCAATCGGCGCGGTCAAAAATAATCGGCTGTACTATCTGCCGCAAAATTTATTCCTGCTGAGTCCCGGCTTGCGATACCCCGAAGCCGTCCAGCAAATGGCACAACTAATTTATCCCGAAATGTTCTGAGGAGAAAAATTTATGCAACCACATGAACAGCTTGAGAAATTTTTTGCAAACTTAGTTCCGTATCTTAAAGCGAATCCCGAACAAGTCCCGGAGATGATGTCAGAGACGGAAAGGGAATTCGAGCGCGCAGGCTATCGCGAAGAAATTCCTTCGACCGTCGAAAATATTTTAATCGTGCGCCTCGATGCAATCGGCGACATGATTTTAACTTCGGGCTTTATCCGCGAGGTCAGAGCAAATTTTCCACGTGCGCGAATAACTTTAATTGCCTCGCCGCTGAATTTTCCGCTCGTCGAGCTTTGCCCCTATGTCAATGAAGTTTTAATTTTTGAGCGAAATAAATTCGGCGGAAATTTCCCTGACGTTTTGGAAAAGCTCGTCGTCTATTGCAGAGAAAATCTTTGGCAGAAACATTTTTCGATAGCCTTTTCGCCGCAATGGGGCAGTTGGAATTTGCCTGCGCTACTTTTATGTTGGTTAAGCGGCGCGAGGGAACGAATCGGCTACGGCACCAATCCTTACAAAAATTATTTGGGCGAACCTTCAACGGAAGAGACTGCAAGAGATAATTTTTTGCTGACGAAAAATATCATTGTGCCGCAAAACGTTATCACCGACCTTGAAAAATATTTTTATCTGCTAACGGCTTCAGGCTTTAAAATCGCTCAAGATAACATGGAACTTTTTTACGGCGCGGAGGATTTTTATCGGGCGCGAGCACTTTTGCAAGATATTCGTTGCAAGAAAGTTATTTTAGGAATCGGCGCGGGCGGCGCGAATAGAAAATATCCCGTCGAAAAATATTTAATCGCGTTGAAGGAGCTTGTCAAAAAAGATTTAGTGTTCGTGATTGTCGGCGGGCGTAACGAGCTCAATGACGCGAACTTTATAGAAAAAAATTTGCCGAACGGAAAAGTTTTGAACCTTGTCGGCAAGACTACTTTGCGCGAGACTGAAGCGATTATCGGCTTGAGTGATTTTTATATTAGCAACGATACGGGCGTAATGCATATGGCGGCAACTGAAAAAATTCCCTGTCTTGTCCTCTATCGCGAGGCACAGGACAAAGAAAATATTTTGCCCGGAGCTTTCAGCGAATTTGGGCGTTATCCGCCGTGGCAGACTAAAGCAGTTATCTTGCGCCCCGACCGGCAACTTGAGGACTGCGCTAAACGCGGAGTGATTTACGGTTGGTGTCACAGTAACGAATCGCATTGTATTAAGCAAATCGAGCCGCGAGAAATTGTTGACGCCTTTGAAGTTTTGGAGACGCTCTAAAAAGGGACATGAGAAAAGGGACATGGGAAAAGCAAGTTTGAAAGGGATAAGATTTTTCCCTTCTAAACTTGCTAGTCCCTAGTCCCTTATCCTTTGTCTCTTATTTGACTGGAACGCAATGCTTGTTGTTAATATCGGCAACTTTTTTGACGCGACGACGATATTTTTCTGCGGTCAAAGGTTCGGTCTTAAGCCAAGTCTTGACGATTTCCATAGCGATTGCCGAGCCGATAATTTTCCCTCCGATGCAAAGGACGTTCGAGTCGGTGTGCTCGCGAGAGAGCTGAGCACAGAACGGATCTTGACAAACTGCCGCGTAAATGCCATAGATTTTGTTAGCGATGAGCGCACTGCCATAGCCGACGCCGTCAACGAAAATTCCGCGTTCGCATTCGCCCTTAGCAACCGCCAATGCCGCAGGATAAACAAAGTCGGACAGGTCGCAAGCTCCCTCGTCGTAGGTGCCGAAATCTTTCACCTCGTGACCTTGCTCTTCGAGATACGCTTTGATTTGATTTTTAAGCGCGGTGCCGGCGTGGTCGTTAGCCATTGCAATTTTCATCAGAATTCCTCCTTTAATGCTTTTGTTTGAATATTCTATGCAGACGAAAATTTTCCTTGCCGTAAAAAAATAAATACGTTAAGTTGCTCTCAAAAAAAATGAGTGCAGAGGACAAAAATTTTAGTTTATAAACACGCTCAAACTTAAAGGAAAAATTGCCGCCGTGCCGAATATAACAGTAAACACATTCGGCAATAGCGGAAGGAGCTGTTGGGTCATGGCAACATTCAACATAAGAGGCAAGAACATCGAAGTCACGCCGAATCTGCGCGAGTACGTGGAAAAGCGCGTCGGTAAAATCACGAAGTATTTCGACAACATGGACGAAATTTCGGTTTTGCTCTCGGTCGAAAAGGAGCGTCAAATCGTCGAGGTCACGGCGGAAGTTCGCGGTGGCTTGATTTTGCGCGGGCAAGAGTCGACGGGCGATATGTATACTTCGATTGATTTAGTCGTTGAAAAACTCGAACGCCAGATTCACAAGCAGAAAACAAAATTGGAACGTCGTTTCCGCAACGGCGGCATAAGGGCTGAGGCCTTCAGCGAAGCAAAAGTGCAAATCGAGCGCGAGGACGAGGGCGAATATCCCATTGTCAAGACGAAACATTTTGTCGTAAAGCCTATGGACGTTCAAGAGGCAATCATGCAGATGAACTTGCTCAACCACAATTTCTTTGTCTATCGCGACGCGCAAACCGAGCAAATTTGCGTAGTGTACAAGCGCACCGCCGGAGCCTACGGTCTTTTGGAGTTCGACGGCTGAGAAAATTAAACCAAACAAGAAGTGAAAGTTCCGGCCGTCATGGACGACGGCCGCCGGCAACAGAAACATGGATGTTTCTTTGCCGGTACGCCCTTTCTTTTGCTTACTTTTCTTTGGGCGCAGCAAAGAAAAGTAAGAACAAACCTCAAAGAAAAGTAAGAACAGTAAGATAAAGTGGTTGTTGACGATTGAAAAGTTGCGTGTTAAAATACGCGGGCAATTAAAATTCGACAACCAAGCGGAGGGAGGGATATTGAATGGCCAATGAAGTCAAAGTTGGGAAAAACGAATCCATAGACAGTGCTCTCCGCCGCTTTAAGCGTACCTGTCAAAAGGCGGGCACGCTCGCCGAAGTTCGCAAGCGTGAACATTACGAAAAGCCGAGCGTACGCCGCAAGAAAAAATCAGAGGCGGCTCGCAAGCGGAAGTATCGTTAATCCTTATCGACAATAAAAAAGGCCGCTGTCTTCCTTGCGGATTGACGGCGGTTTTTTTCATGAAAAGGAAATTTTTTCTAATCTGCGCTTAACAATCATAATTGATAATGGGCGTTGATTGATAAAAGAAAGGAGCTTTGCATGCAATATGCCTCAAAATAAAGCTGCGCCGCCCCCCGATAGGACAGGGATAATTTCGCTTATAAAGGTGCTACAACATTTCGGCGTAAAGAATCTGCAGGAAATCTACGAAAAAAATCCCGAAACCGATAGCCAATTTGATTGGAAAAAAATGCAAAAGCTGGCGAAAAAATACAACATCAGCACCACTGTGATTCGCCCGACGGTCGACGAAATGCGCGAGATTGAATATCCTGCCATAGCCAAAATGAATGACGGCGGTTATATCGCAATCGGCAGTATGAACGACGAAGTAATTTTGGCAATCGACCCGCGAGAAAATAAGCCTAAAGCCATCCCCATTAAAGAATTTTTGGAGAGCTGGTCAAATGAACTTTTAATTTTCTCGGCGTCGTTCAGCTGGACTTACATCAAAAAACAATACAACCTCGACTGGTTCTTAAAAATCATCAAGCGTTATAAAAAACCGCTGAGTGAAGTCCTTGTGGCGTCGTTATTTATTCAAGTTATGGGAATCGTCTTCCCACTCATAACGCAGGTCATTATCGATAAAGTTATCGGCAATAATGGCACGTCAACTCTGATGGTTATCGGCTATAGCATGGTTGTATTCTTCGCAATGCAAGCCCTGCTGACCGGTCTTAAAACTTATATCCTCAACCATACAACAAATAAGCTCGACGCAATTTTGGGAACAAGATTATTTCGGCATCTGATTTCCTTGCCGTTGCCTTACTACGAAAATCGGCGCGTCGGCGAATTGTTAATGCGTATTGATGTTCTTAGCCGTGTTCGCGAATTCTTTACGGGCTCTGGTTTAATGTCAGTGTTAGACGCCTTTTTCTCAATCGTATTTATCGCTTTCATGTTCTGGTATTCGGTGCCGCTAACTTTAATCGCGCTTATAACAATCCCGCTCTATCTGGTTCAACTTTGGGCTTTGCCGATTATAAGGGGTAAACTCGGTGGCATGTGGCGCACAAGAGTTGCTTGTCAGGCTTTCCAAGTTGAATCTATTACAAATATCGAGACGGTTAAATCTCTGGCGGTTGAACCTCAATTCGTCAACAAATGGGAAAATCTCATAGCGCGTTATGTCCGCACGCATTTTGAGTTGCAAAAATTCCGCTTGTTTATCCAAACTTTCAGAGCCATTGTCGAAGCTTCAATAACTATGGCGATTCTCTGGTACGGCGGTCACATGGTAATGAACGGTGAACTCACGCTAGGTCAACTAATCGCCTTCCAAATGATTTCCCGTCAAGCACTCGGACCTTTATCTAACCTCTTAATGATGTGGTGGCATATCTTCATTTTAAAATTTTCGCTCAGTCTTATTGGCGACATTTTGAACACACCAATGGAACCGATTATTCAGGAAATGGGCAAGCGCGGTCAAGAAAGGATTGATGGCGCAATTACAATCAGTGGCGTCAATTTCCGATACCGCGTCGACTTGCCGCTTGTCTTGAAGAATATAAATTTGCAAGTCTTGCCCGGACAAAAAATTGGTATCGTTGGGCGGTCGGGCTCCGGTAAGTCGACTTTGACAAACCTCGTGCAAAACCTCTACATTCCTGAAGAAGGCAATATAGTTATCGGCGGCATTAACACTCGCGAGGCAAATCTTGCTTGGCTACGCGATCAAATCGGCGTCGTCATGCAGGAAAATTATCTTTTCAACTCCAGCGTCCGCGATAACATTGCCGTAAGCCGCCCGACTGCAACTATGGATGAAATTATTCGTGCAGCGCGTCTTGCCGGTGCTCACGAATTTATCTTGGAACTCAAAGAAGGCTACGATACCAAAGTTGGCGAGCGCGGCGACTCACTCTCCGGCGGTCAGCGGCAGCGCGTAGCGATTGCCCGTGCTCTTTTGGCTAATCCGCCAATTTTGATTTTCGACGAGGCAACAAGCGCACTCGATTACGAATCAGAAAGAATTATCTACAACAACATGGAGGCAATCGGGGCAAATAGGACTATGTTGATAATTGCGCACAGATTGAGCTCGGTTCGTCGTTGTGATAGAATTATCGTCATTGACAAGGGCGAAATTGTCGAGAGCGGCACGCACGAGCAATTAATGAATCTCGGCGGGCTCTATCGTTATCTTTACGACCAGCAAGAAAGCAGAGGGTAGGAGAATGAAAAAAACCATACAGAAATTTTCTAAATGGCTTCTTCACGGCGAGGATCGCGAAAAAGAAACTGAATTCTTGCCGGCGATACTCGAAGTAACGGAAACGCCGCCATCGCCAACAGGTCGGCTTGTCATGTGGACGATTTTAATATTGATCGTCGTGGCGTTGGCTTGGTCATATTTGGGGCACATTAACGAAGTGGCGGTCGCGGCGGGCAAAGTCATTCCGTCAGGACAAATCAAAACCGTTCAAGTTAAAAATAAAGGCATAGTCAAAGAAATCAACGTTGAGGAAGGTCAGCTCGTTCAGGAAGGCGACGTTTTAGTTGTGCTCGACCCGACGACGACTTCAGCCGATTACGACAGCTTGAAGAAACGCGCCGCTTACTACAAATTAGACATTCAGCGGTTGACGGCCGAACTCACTCAACAACCTTTCGCACCCGAAGAAGACCCCGACCTTGAGGCGCACGACTTAGCGGCGGAAATGGCTCTCTATCAAAGCAGAACTTCCGACTACAAGACGCAACGTCAAAGCCGCATAGACGTTATCGAACAGAAAGTTGCGCGCCTTCAAGCTACTCAATCCACTTACGAAAAATACGCCAACGTTTTGGCAATCGAACAGGAAAAGGAAGCGCGCCTTATTGAACTCAGCGAGCAAAATGCAATTTCCGAATTCCAACTCTTAGAGCAACAGAGCAGAACTATTGAATATGCTAAAAATGCACAGGCGGAACTTGATTCGCTCAACAGCATAAAAGCCGAAATCGCTGAGGCTCAACAAAATCTCGCCAACGTCGACGCGTCTTATCACAAAGACATTATGACTGCGCTTGTCGAGGCGAAGAAAGAATATTACACCGTCACCGAAGCGATTAAGAAGGCGGAAGAAGATTCGCGCATGGCAGTTATCTACGCGCCGACTTCCGGTCGTGTTTACAATTTAAATATTCATACGCTCGGCGGCATCGTCACCGACGCGCAACCTTTAATGCAGATTGTCCCGGAAGATGCTAAGCTTGAATTTGAAGTTTACGCTGATAACAAGGACATTGGTTTTATCAAAGTCGGGCAGGAAGCTGAAGTCAAGGTCGAAACTTTTAACTTCCAAAAGTTCGGCATGTACAAGGCGGAAGTCCAAGAGATTAGCGCGGACGCCGTCAACGAACCCACCGACCAGCTCAGGAATATGAAATATAAACTCCTCCTCGACCCGACGAGTAATGACATTAACGTTTACGGACAGCCAGCCAAGCTTGAAGTCGGCATGAACGTCAGCGCGGAAATCAAAATCAAAGAAAAACGTATCATTGACTTTTTCCTCGACCCGTTCCGCCGCTACACGTCCGAAGCCTTAAGGGAGCGTTGATTTATGGCGGAAAATAAAAACCAAACTCCCGATGATAAAAATTTGGTGCCCTCCAAAGGTCAAGCCCCGCAAAAATCGGGCGGGCAAGCTCTCGGCAAAATCACGCCCAAAAAAGTTCCGCTCGATAAAGCCAAACCGGGTCAGCTCGATACCAACGTTAAGCCCGAAGATGGCGGCGTTGTCAACGGCATTGATACCGGACTTGCTTGCCTCGTTGCTATCGCGAAATATTACAACATCCCCGCCGATTATCGCCAACTGGAACGCGCTTACGTCCTGCAAGAGGGTAGCGTTGATTTCACGACGCTTGTCAGGGCGGCTCGTGAATTGAAATTGAAGGCACGCAAATACGACGGCTTGAAGGAAGAAGACTTAGACAGGCTCGTCTATCCCGTCTTAATCAAATTGCATTCGGGCAGGAGCGTTGTTATCACGACGATTCGCGAAGGCAAAATTTATGTAATGGATCCTGCGTTTTCGCAACAGCCCGTTCAAATCGACCGCTACAAACTTTTAATGGACTGGACAGGCGACGCAATTCTTTTCACGCGCCGCTACGAACTCGACAAAAAGAAAAATAAATTTGGCTTTAAATGGTTCATTCCGGTCATGGGGAAGTACATGCCGTTTTTGCGCAGTGTTTTACTTATGTCATTGCTGTTGCAGATTTTGGGCTTAGCGGGACCATTTTTCACACAGAATATTATCGACAAAGTTTTGGTGCACAGAGCCGCCGACGCCTTAGACATTTTAATTTTGGGTATGGTTCTCTGCACGATCTTTCAAAATTGGATGCTCGGTTTGCGAACATATCTTTTCACGAACATTACCAGCAAAATGGACGTGGCATTGAGTTCGCGCCTTTACAAAAATATAACTGCGCTACCCGTCAGCTATTTCCAAAAGTGGCAGGTCGGTGACGTTGTCTCGCGTGTCGGCGAACTCGAAACTTTGCGTTCATTCATGACGGGCAACAGCTTGACAATTATTTTGGACATTGTCTTTGCTGTGGTTTATTTCGCGGTCATGTTCCTCTACTACAGCCGAATTTTGAGCGTCATTGTTTTGGTCATGATTCCGGCGTTCGTGATTTTAAATCTAATCGTCGCGCCGATTTTCAAACGCCTGATTAACGACCAATTTTTAATCGGAAGTGAGAATCGCTCCTTTCTTATCGAGACGATAACGGGCATTCACACTGTTAAATCTTCGAGCGTTGAAAACAATTTCATTCGCCGTTACGAAGAAATTTTAGCGCGTTTCGTCAAAGCCTCGCTAGATGTCGTCAACCTCGCCAACGTTGCTAATTCAATCGCGTCGTTCTTATTCAGCATATTTAACCTTGTCATTTTGTGGGTTGGTGCTAATTACGTCATGGAGGGCGAGATAAGCGTTGGCGAGCTGATAGCGTTCCAGATGATTGCGGGGCAGTTGATTGCGCCGATTATGCGCTTGATTAACCAATGGCAACACTTCCAACAGATTCGCGTTTCAATGGAAAGGCTTTCGGACATCATGGACGAAGATACCGAGCCGACATTCAATCCTTCGCGCACGACGTTACCGAGCCTGCGCGGCGACATTGCCCTAGAAAAATTAGCATTCAGCTACAGTGAAGAGGGCGGCAAAGTTCTTGAGAATATCAACATAAGAATTCCGGCGGGCATGAAGGTCGGGATAGTTGGTCGGTCAGGCTCCGGCAAGTCGACGCTAACAAAATTGATTCAGCGACTTTATCTGCCCGACACCGGAAGAATTTTGATTGACGGCGTAGACATAGCGCAAGTTGAGCCGGCATGGCTTAGGCGACAAATCGGCGTCGTGTTGCAGGACAGTAAACTTTTCAGCGGCTCTGTTGAAGAAAATATCCGCATAGCCTGCCCGAACGCGACGCATGAAGAAGTTGTCAACGCGGCGCGACTTGCTGGCGCACATGACTTCATAAGCCAATTCCCGCACGGCTATGAAACTTTCGTCGGCGAACGCGGTAGCCTTTTGAGCGGCGGTCAGCGGCAGAGGATTGCTATTGCTCGCGCTTTGCTTTCCAATCCAAGAATTTTGATTTTCGACGAAGCAACTTCCGCACTCGACTACGAGTCGGAAAATATTATCATGAATAACATTGAGCCGATTGCCGAAGGGCGCACCATGTTGATGATAGCTCACCGCCTGTCGACCGTTCGCGATTGCGACGCGATTATTGTTATCGACAAAGGGCGCATTATCGAGGCCGGCACCCATGATGAATTGATGAAGCAAAACGGCGTTTACGCTAAATTGCACCAAGCACAAATGACGTAGAAGCAATTAGGAATTTGGAATTAAAAGGAGAGATTCTTACCGTGAATATTTTTATACTGCACCCGTCGTTCCCCGCGCAATATCTCAACCTCGCGCCCTACCTCGCCAACAATCCCGAAAATAACGTCTTCTTCCTGTCGAAGGAAAATTCAATCAACGCGCAGCTTAAAGGCGTGACGCTCGCCCTTTACCCTAAGCCCGATGAAAAAGCCGACGAGTGGATTAAAACTTGCGGACCTTTGCGCCCTGCCGCCGAAGCCGTCGTCGAAGGTCAAGCCGTCCTGCGCGCAATGGATTGGCTCGCTAAGGAAAAGAACGTCAAGCCCGACGTTATAATCGCTCACACCGGCTGGGGCTCAACACTCTACTGCAAAGACATGTATCCGAACGTGCCGATTATGGGCTACTTTGAATGGTATTACCGTGTGGAGGACAGCGACTGCTATTGGTGGCCGGACGAAATTCCGCAGATGGGCAATCGCATTTCGATTCGCACGCGCAACGCTCACCACTTAATGAACTTGGAACTTTGCGACGCGGGCGTTGCTCCGACTAAGTGGCAATACTCCCAATTCCCCGACGAGTACAAGCCTAAAATCCATGTGATTCACGAGGGCATTGACACCCGATTTTGTTCTCCCGACCCAAGCGGCAAACGTCCCGGACTTGTCCTCGAAGACGTTCCGCTTGACCTGCCCGAAGGTACCGAGATTATAACTTACGTGGCTCGCGGCTTTGAAATTTATCGCGGCTTCCCGTACTTCATGGACGCGATTCGCCACGTGTTAGCGCGTCGCCCGAATACTCATGTTGTCGTTGTCGGCAAGGACAGAATTTGTTACGGCGCGCAACTCAAGGACACGACCTACCTTAAGGAAGAGGAGAAAAAGGGCGGCTATCCTACTGACCGCGTGCACTTTGTCGGCCTGCGCAATCGCGGCGACTATCAGAAAATTTTGCGGGCATCGAGCTGCCATGTTTACTTGACGCGCCCATTTGTTTTGAGTTGGTCTTTCCTTGAGGCTATGAGCTTTGGCTGTCCTATGGTCGGCTCGAAAACTCCGCCGGTTCAGGAAGTTATGGAAGACAACGTCAACGGATTGCTTGCCGAATTCCGCTCGCCGTATCATATCGCCCGCAAAATCGAGGAGCAACTCGACGACCCAGAACGCGCTAAGAAATTGGGCTTAGCGGCTCGCGAAACGATTCTTGAACGCTTCGAGCTTATGAAGTGCATGAGGGCGCAGGAAGATTTAATGTATAGTTTAGTGCGTTGAGGTTGCGGCGATGACTTTTGAAACGTTTATCCCTGCGCGGTCGAAAAGCGTTTTGGAACTTATCGGCGACGCGCCCGAAGATTTTGAGTCGTCGCGGAAAAATTTCCAGGAGATTCAGCCCGATTGCAAATACATAGTCGCGGAGGATTGGTCGAAAGTCAAAGGGCTTTTCGACGCGATTTTGATTCAGAGTTCGCTAATTGGGACGCTCAGCCCGAAAAAACTTGTCGCGACGATAAAAAAAATCGCCGAACACCTCAACGACAACGGCACGATAATTTTCACGCTAGACAACATCGGGCAGGCAGAAAATCTCGAAGCAATTTTAAACGGCAAGCCGCCAAAATTCCGCGTGACATTGACGCAGGAAGAATTGAGCAACGCGATTGAGGACGCGGGCTTAACTGTTCTTCGGTCGCTGAATGCTGGTCGCGGCGTTCACGTTCAACGACAACTCGCCGAACTCACTAAAACTGAACTGGCTGTTTTCGTCTACATTTTGACGGCTTATAAGAGCGAGCCGCCGAAAAAAACTTTGATTCAAACGCTTATCGGCGAATCGACCGTTTGCGCGCCAATTCGCGTCCATATGCCCAATACATTTTTCATGACCGACCCGAACGTTTTTATTGTCACGTCGCCGGTCGGCAAACCCTACAAACTTTACGAGCAAGAACAATTCGACGAGCGCGTTTTCATAAATCAGCGTATGTGTTTTCCGTCATTCGCGGTCGGGCTCGATTTCTTTAACATCTTGCGCAAGAAGGGCATTTTATTCGTCTCGGAAATGGACGACAATCCGATTCTTTGGGAAGACGATTATAAAAAGACCGAGTGGATAAATTTCCGCGCAGTCCATGCGATTCAAACCTCAACGCCCTATCTCGCTAACTTATTGCAGGAATTTAATCCGCACGTCAAGATTTTCGCGAATCATCTTAGAAGATTGCCTCCGCCGCGCAATTTCGATGAAGAATTCAAAGGAAAGCGGCAAACGACAATATTTTTCGGCGCATTGAATCGCGACGGGGATTTTATGGAGATTGTCCCTATTCTAAACAGATTCGCTAAACAATACGGCAATAAGTTGGCGTTCAAGATTTTGGCGCGGGAAAATTTGTTCAACGCACTCGAAACGGATAATAAAACTTATGTCGGCGACTTAAAACAGTGGGACGGGCAATTCATTTCCTACGAAGACTACGAAGCGGCGATTCGCAGTTCGGACATTGCACTTTTGCCACTGCGCGATAACGAATTTAACCGTGCAAAGTCGGATTTAAAATTTATTGAGAGCGCGGCAAATGGTGCAGTCGTTTTGGCGTCGCCAGTCGTGTATTCTAGCGTGATTAAGGACGGCACGACAGGTTTTATCTACCACAACGGCCGCGAGTTTATTAACAAGCTTAACTTGCTGATTCGGAATAAAAATTTGCGCCGAAAAGTCGCTGAAGAGGCCTATTCCTACGTTAAGCATGAAAGATTGATGAGTCAGCACTATGAAGAGCGGCTCGATTGGTATCGCGAACTTTTAGCGCGACTTCCAGAACTTACTGCAGAGGCCGAAGCGCGTATCGCAAAATATATACCGCAATTCAATGACGAAATTACAAAATTCAGGGCGCGTTTCTCTAGGAATCCTCAAGAACGCTCAACCCAAATCGAAAGGAATTTAACAGAGGGCGCAGAAATAATCATTCCAAGATAAATGTTTTCACGGGGGTGATTAGGATGTCGGAAGTTCAAATTTTCGGGGGCGCGAGTTCCGCCGTTATGCTTTTGGCGTATTCTGCAATGATTGTAATTGCCGTGCTGGGAATTTTCGTCGTGCTCTACCTTAGCAATTCAAAAAAGAATGCCAGTATGCTCGATGAACTTGTCCTCGACGAACGCCAACAAAATCGCGACGGTTATACGAGCGTCATTGACAAAAGTAAATTTTTGGGAGCAATCGGCGTCTGCGTGACGGATTTGCGACCGGCTGGCACGATTATGATTGACGGCGAGCCGGTTGACGTTGTATCTGAAGGCGGTTTCGTCAAACAGGGCTTAAGCGTCAAAGTCATCAACGTAGACGGCTCCCGCGTCATGGTTCGCCAAATTTAGAGAGGAGGTACCACTCATGGATTTTCTAATCGGTACAGGCTTCTTCGTAGTAATCGGGATAATAATCGCGTCGGTTTTTCTACATTTCGTGCCAATCGGCTTATGGATTTCGGCTTTGGCGGCTGATGTCCACGTCGGCATTTTTACGCTTATCGGAATGAGAATGCGCCGCGTTCCACCCGCTAAAATCGTTATGCCACTAATCAAAGCTAACAAAGCTGGACTTGATGTCAACGTCAACCAACTTGAGGCGCACTATTTAGCCGGCGGCAACGTCGATAAAGTTGTTGACGCTTTAATCGCCTCGCAACGTGCGCAAATCGTTTTACCGTTTGAAAGGTCAGCGGCGATTGACCTTGCAGGGCGCGATGTCCTCGAAGCCGTTCAAATGAGCGTCAATCCAAAGGTTATCGAGACTCCAGTCGTTTCTGCAGTCGCTAAAAACGGTATCGAACTAAAAATCAAGGCGCGAGTTACAGTCCGTGCGAACATTGATCGTTTAGTCGGCGGCGCGGGCGAGCCTACAATTATTGCTCGTGTCGGCGAAGGTATCGTTACGACGGTCGGCAGCTCCGAAAAACATACGGACGTTCTCGAAAGCCCGGACGATATTTCTAAGACGGTTTTAGGCAAAGGGCTTGACGCGGGCACGGCGTTTGAAATTTTATCGATTGACATTGCGGACGTAGACGTTGGCAGGAATATCGGCGCACAACTCCAAACCGACCAGGCAGAGGCCGATAAACGCATCGCTCAAGCTAAAGCCGAAGAACGCCGCGCTATGGCCGTCGCTAAAGAACAGGAAATGAAAGCTTACACTCAAGAAATGGAAGCAAAAGTCGTCGAAGCTCAAGCAGAAGTCCCGCACGCTATGGCAGAAGCCTTCAAAAAAGGTAATCTCGGCGTCATGGACTATTACAACATGATGAATATCCAATCCGATACCGAAATGCGCAAATCTATCAGTCAGGCAGGCAAAACTAAAAAAACCCTTCCCGCGCAGAAATAATTAAATTTCTTACCCCGTCGAAACACTCGGCGGGCTTTTTTGTTGCAGAATTCTTGACACGACGCGTGGGGGGGGGGCGTATAATGATTTAAAAGTGGTCTTATGTTTTTTGTTAGTGAATGGGGGAATTCTTATGTCAGTGATTACTAACACCAAGTCCAATAAAAAAATCACGGGGACAACTTCAGCGGATACCATTTTCAACAGCGGCTCCAAAATTACGATAAGCGGCGGTGCAGGTGACGATTATATTCAAAATTACAGCGGCTCAAATGTTTCTCTCAGCGGCGGCGCAGGCAATGATGCTATTGCAACAGGAGCAATTTATTCTGATGTTTCAAGTGGCAAGAATGTCACAATTACTGGCGGCGCGGGTCACGATTACATTACAAGCATGAGTGATAAAGGAGTTTTATACGAATATACTTTAGGTGACGGCAACGATTTTATAAATGGTTTCAATTCAAATGACACGCTCAAAATAAATGGTTCAAGTTACGCTACTATGACCAGCGGAGGCGATTTTGTCATATTTGTTGGCTCAGGCTCAATTACTCTGAAACATGCGGCAAACATCCCAGTTAAAATAAAAAACTCTTCAGGTAAATTGATAACTTACAACAGCAATGCTTCAAATATTCTGTATGGCACGGATTATGCTGACGTAATTACCAGCACAACCAAAAATTCCACTGTACTTGGATACGCGGACAATGACACTGTTTGGAACTATGTTGATAACGTGGTTATATATGGCGGCGACGGACACGACGACATCAGCAGTTTTGGTAATAGCGTTAAAATTTCAGGCGGCAATGGTGCTGAATCTATCGAAAGTACAGGCAACAATGGGATAATCTTCGGCGACGCCGGCACCGATACAATCATTGTTCATCAGGGCAAGAACAATACACTGGAAGGCGGAGCAAACAACGACGTGATTGTTCTCGAAAACTCTGAAGGTCACAACGCAATTAACTATAGGCTTGGCGACGGTTACGACACTATTTACGGCTTTACTTCAAGTGATGTTTTGTGGGCTTATGACATAGCTTGGAATACTTCGACGATCGGAAATGATGTTGTTTTAAATTTCCAAAATGGCGCAGTTACACTTAAGAACGTTGCAACAATCCGTCCGAGACTTGCTTTGAATATAACGGATAATACAACAACCGGAACAATCGGCGCGTTAACTGAAATTATCGACGCCTACACGCGAACTAAGGGAATTAAAATTACTTGCAACGAACTCGCAAATGAAATATACGGCGGCTCTGGTAACGATTCACTTTACGGTGGCACAGGTAATGATTTAATTTACGGCAACGCGGGCAATGATAAACTCTTTGGCGAGGCAGGAAATGACACGTTAAGTGGTGGCGACGGAGCAGACACTTTATCTGGCGGCGCGGGCAATGATAAACTTTACGGCAACGCGGGCAACGACAGCTTAAGCGGTGGCGACGGCAAGGACACTTTATCTGGTGGCGCGGGCAATGATAAACTTTACGGCAACGCGGGCAACGACAGCTTAAGCGGTG
>CAMZHX010000027.1 GCA_947307055.1 uncultured Selenomonadales bacterium
TGAAGGCTCTATCAACGACCTCGATAAAAACCACATCGCGCACGCTCCTAACGACGAGAGTTTGAAAGAACGTAGAACCGAATTGGTCAACGAACTCGACAATCTCAATGCTCAACTCGCCGAATTGCTTCCTACCGAACCCAACACCAACAGCGAATATAAGTACTATATCCAATCGCGCCGCCCGATTGCAGGGGCTGTTCCCAATGGTTACATCAGCGCGACCGACGGCGAAATGAAAGTTCACAGTTTACGCTCCGACGGCTCAATCTCGCCGGTGCCCAGAAAAGTTGTCTTCGGCGTCGCCGTATATGACCACCCGCTCTCCGACCAACAAATTATCAACTACGATTTGCATGTTGACCCGCTCAATCCCAAAGTCGAACCGGCTACCGAACCCGACGAGCCTAAATTCCAAACCGGCAAATCCTACTACATCAAAGTTGATAACGGCTTCGGCACTGATTACTACACTCTCAAGGTCGAAGCTCGTACCGACAAAATGCTTACCGGCACCACCCCTCACGGCACTTGCAAATATCATATCCACGATACCTTTAGGGGCGAGTATATCCGCACACACATCTACGACGATTGCGGCAATCGCGAAATGATTTGGGCTGCTAATGAACTCAAAGACCCCATTATCCAAGAACGTGAAACCGCTCGCAACGAGTACGACCAACTTAACCAAGTCCGTAAAGTTATCGAAAAGGATTGCGAACGTTACGAACGCCTCCGCGACCGGTGCAAATCCGGCTCTCCTAAGCGCAAAGAGTACAACCAACTACTTGCTGACTTAGACCCTATTATCCGCGCCTTCGGTAAGAAATTCATCGCCGCTCAAGACCGCTACAACAATTCCTTGACCCTGCGTACCGACGAAGAAAAAGCCGCTGCTCAAAAGGCTATCGACGAGCATAACGCCGATTTGGACGCTCGCGGTATCAAGTACTTCGCTACAGTCTACTACTACCCTAACGGCATTGAAGGCGAAGATATGGAGACTTTCCACAAGGATTGCACGTCACTCGACGAAGCCAACGCTTTTGTTAGTCAAGAAGACCATGACGGCGTTTACGTCGGCGGTATCTACGACGCAGGTTGGGAAATCACCGACCGCAATCACAATCTCATCGCCGACCATATCACTGGCATTAAGGAGGATTTCAAAACGACAACTAACACAATCGCGGCTAAGGCTGTTACCTCAGTGAAAGGAGGTGATGCACATGATGATAGACGCTTTGGCACTGCACGCTATGGCAGATACTCTCGTTGGCTTTGCTTACGAGTACGACCTGCCGCCGCGTCTTTTAAAGCTTACTCGGCAACTTTCCGCAGAATTCTTCCAAGCCGCCGCCGATAACTGCGACCAACGATACGACGAACTCTTCGCCTTGAAAAGAAAAAACACCGTTGCACATGAGGAGCATGGAGACAGCGGCTTGAAATGGTAAATTGGTTATTGGATACAATCCCTGTCGGGAAGGGAATCACCTGCAATCATTCCTTGATTCGGGATTCTACTGCATATTAACGGACGCTTGCCGTCCAGTCAAGCTCCGGCTAGCTACATTGCCCATAAAAATTGAAATGCCCTGTTGACGCTAGGGCGGCGGCTCCGTTATTATTGCACCGACGTTACTCAAATGCCTTGTCCGAAAGCACTTTCATTTTACAAACATTCGGGCAGGCCGTCAAGGATTCTTCGCCCGTTTTCTTTTTCTCGAACTTGTGAAAGGAGGTTTGCCCAGAGTTTTTTGGGCTTAGCCCAGAGTTTTTGGGCTTAGCCCAGAGTTTTTGGGCTAAAAGTCCAGAAAAAGCCCATTTTAGCCCAGAACACGAATTATTATATTTGTAAAAAAAACTTCAGCCCACTTCAGCCCAGTAACTAACTATTATATTTGTATTTACAAAAAAGCCCAAAGCCCACACCCCTAGAACAAACTTTTTTATGAAAAAATTTTCAGATAGGAGTTATTGACCCATGAATCAACATGAACGCATTGAGCAAGCCGAGCAACTATTCGACCTGCTCTTCAGTAAAATCCCCGCCGTTAACTTCGCTTATCTTTGGACGAAGCAGGACAAGAAAACTTATCCCTTCGAGATTGCTGACACTAAACACGCTATGGTTAAGAAGGCTATCGAACTCTCCAACTCCGGCTTTGATGTTTATCACTGTGTTAACCCCGTCAACGTTAAACCTTCCGGCAAGCGCGGTGATGAATCTGTCGTTGCTTATCAAACTGCTTGCATTGTCGACATTGACATTGCTTCCGACGCTCACAAACAGTCTGACCTTGCACCTTCTTTCGACGTTGCTAAGTCTTACCTGCCCTTCCAACCTTCTATCCTTATAAATAGCGGCTACGGACTTCACGCTTATTACGCCTTCGACTCTCCGATTGCTATAACCGATGAGAACAGACAACAAATTAAACAACGCAATGAGCTGTTGCTTGATGTTGTTCGCTCTCGTTCTAATGGTAACAAGATTGACGGCGTTGGTGACTTGCCCCGTATCCTTCGCACTCCTGGTACCTTCAACTACAAACTAGGCAAAGATAATCCGCCCTTGTGCCATATCGTTGAGATTAACGACCTGCGCTTTACTCCGGAACAGCTTGACGAGATGTTGAACGACTTCACACCGACTATCTCCGCTGAATTGTCTAAGAAATCTGATAAATCTGCGCGGACTGGTGATGTTACTTCGGACGATAAACATTTGAGCGAAGAGACTTTATCACGCATTAAAGATATTCTCGACCTTATCGCCGATGCCAATACCAAACAACAGCAGGAAAACGGTACTCACAGTTTAGAATGGAGACAATTCACTGGTATTCTTACTGCTTGCAAGCAATTAGGGTTACCTTACGACGGTATTGTTGATGACTTTTGCAAGCGTGACCCGACCGGCAACTACAAATACGAGGACATGTTGAACCGTTACAACAGGTTGAAGAATGATTCTGGTTACGGTATGCACACCTTGATTGGCGTTGCTAAACTTTACGGCTATAAAGACAATTCAACTAGCCGCGCAGATTTTATCGGCACTAAGAAGAAAATCCCTTTCTGCCCGCTTGATTTGAAAATCCCTTATGGCTTTACCTTCTCGAAACATGGAATTTCTTTCGTCGTAAGGAAAAACAAAGTTGATAAAGAAACTGGCGCACAGAAAATTGAATATCTGCCCGTTGCTAATACTCCCATTATCCCCACTAAGATTTTCTTCAATCCTGTTACCAAAACAGACGAATACGAAATCGCTATCCTTTCTCGTGGTAGTTGGAGATTTGCAGAAATGACTGCTCCCGAACTCTACGACAGCAAAGCTTTGATGAAATTAGCTAGCTATGGTGCCTTAGTTCTCGATTTCAAAAAGCTTAGTCATTACTTTGCTGAAATTATCTCGCTCAACGATATTCCGCAAATCAAAGCTTACGACCGCACCGGTTGGACTGATGACACTTGCACCGAATTTATCTACCCGCACGAAGGCGCACAATACCTTTTGCGCCGCGCTGGTTTTGATTTCGACGCAATGTTCAAACCTAGAGGCAGTAAAGAAAAGTTTCTTGATGTCTTCAGAAAAATTGACGATTGCGGAACTGTCACTCGCGTTGCTATAGGTCATATGCTCGCCGCTGTACTTGTCAGACCTTTGCACTTACCTAATCTTCAAGCTCACGTTTTCGGAAACAGTGGTATTGGCAAGACTCCGTTGCTTAGATTTGGCTCAAGTATCTTCGGCAATCCTAATGGTGGCTATTTATCCCGTACCTTTACGGCTTCTTTCAAGAATCAATTAGAAATGGCTGCGGCTTTATGTGACTTACCGATTGTACTTGAAGAGAAGGAAACCGCTGACGCTAAGAAAGAAGAAGGATTACAACAATCTGTTTACGACTATCAGCAGGGCGTTGCGAATCAGGCACAAAAACGCGATGGTACTTCCCGCGACGTTAAGAAATTCTTCGGCTCACGAATATCTGACGGCGAATCACCGCTCCTTAATTCAAACTCAAAGAAGGGTGGATTTAAACGTGTACTGCCGTTGCATTGTGAGTTCCTGTTCGATAATGATTTTGCTGAATCTCTTTACGAGTTCACCAACGAGAATTACGCACTCTTCGGTTGGGATTGGATTCGCTATGTTCAGGAGCATAAAGGCTTGATTGAGAAAACTTACAATGAAAACAAAGCCTATATCAATCGGCAGGAAAGGAAAATCAATCCTACTTGGTGTACTACGCTTGCCATTTCGCTTGCCGCTTATCAACACTTCAGAGAAAATGTTATTGATATAAATTATTCTTTTGGGCGGGCTGACTTAGAAAGCGACATGTACAAGCTTTGTTATGAATTGCCGCTCGATACTGATTTGGACGATTACACACGAGCCATTGACGCATTGAACAGTTTCATTAACGCTCACCCGTACAATTTCTCCTACGACATGGAGAATCCAGCAAACAGTTCGGTTATTGATTTCATTGGCTCCAAAAATACGTCAGCTACCTACGGGCACAAGTTTATTGACGGTGAAGTTGGCTTTTATCGCACCGAGCTTGTTGAGATACTCGAAAAGAAGTTGGGCTTTGCCAGTGGCAAGAAGCTTATCGACGACTTTGCCGATAATGGACTTCTGCGGCACAACAAAGGAGACGTATCTTTCCGAGTTTTCATTGGCAATCCCGCCACACGAAAGAGAGTAATTCTTTTCAAAGACGGCGTGTTCGACATTTCGGGCGGCGACGCTGACACCGACGCAGACACAGAATAAACTAACATTTGCGCGCGCGGGAGACGGCGCGTTTTTTTTCTGAAAAATTTTCAGCGAAAAGATGTTTAAAGGGGGGAAATCTCTGGGCTAAAGTATATATACAAATATAATAGTTAGTTACTGGGCTGAAGTGGGCTGGTGCAACTGTTTACAAATATAATAGTTATAATTTTTGGGCTTTGCTGGGCTAAGCTGGGCTTTGCTGGGCTGACCGGTTGCGGTTGTCACGTTAGGTTTAGCGATTTGAAATCCGGAAACAAATTTATCGGCCGGAATACGGTTGACGTGCTCGCCGGTCGTGGCGGAAAAATCCGCTACCAAGTGAAGTCTCGCCGGTGTTAGGATTTGCCTAGAGTTATCCGAAGGTTGACCAGCTCGATGCACTGGCCGGCAGTGGTGTCGCGTTTCGCTACTCCATAGGCGATTACATTTGAGTTGGTGAATTGATTATCGTTGCCGTTCTGTCGATAAATTTATTTGTCGATTTTAAAACGCTAAAATAAATTGTCGGCGAAAATTTCCGCTGATGTTCACTTAACACTTATCTTACTGATAAGTGCAAAAAGCTTCGGTCGTGACGCGGTTTATCGGCGAAAAATTTTTGCAACGGCGAATTTACGTGTAACCGCTTTGCTGTTATAATAAATTTTAGAGAGGAGGGAACACCATGATAAATGTGCAGATTGATGTTCCTGAGGCACTTTTGCCCTATGTTCAGCCGAAAGATGAGCAGGAGGAACTATTGCGCAACGCCATGATGATTTATCCGTTTATCAAAAACGAAACGATTTCTTACGGCCGCGCCGCAGAAATTCTCGGCGTTCACAAACTCGACTTAATAGAGCTTTATGGTCGGCTCGGAGTGCCCTATTTCAACCAAACGAAAGAAGAGTTGGAAGAGGAATTGCGAACCATAAAAGCTGTGATGATGAGGCACGGCGTATGATTATTATTTCAGACACTGCGCCGATAATTACGTTACTTAAGCTTGAACGACTAGACTTGCTAGAAAAACTTTTCGGCGAAGTTATCATTCCAAGAGCAGTTTATGAAGAGTTGACATCTAATCCGAAATATTTGAGTGAGGCGCAAGTAATCAGTGACTGTTCCTTTTTGAAAAGCTGTGAAGTATTCGACCGCCAGTCAATCAAAATTTTGCGTGAAGTAGTCGGACTGGATGCGGGTGAGAGTGAAGCCATTGCACTCGCTGATGAACGAGGAGCCGCCCTGCTCATAATCGACGAACGCAAGGGCAGAACTGTAGCAAAACAAATGGGGCTAAAGATTACCGGTACGATAGGAATTTTGATTCAAGCGTTCGACCATAAGTTACTTTCACGGGAAGAAATCTTTGACTGTGTGACAACTTTGAAAGTTAGCGAAATCAGAATCAGCGACATGCTTCTTATAGGTGTTCTTGAACACGTGAAAAACTCGAATAATGAATAAAGCCTTCGGAGCGGTTTATCAAGCGCGAAGTTTTTTATTTTTGTCTCGAAGAGTCCGCACATTCCATAGGAATGTATAGCGGGGGGGGGGTATACATTTCAGCCGAAATAAGAATCGGTCAAAGGCTGTTTTAGATTGAGAGGGAGGCGTGCCCACTGTTTGGTCACGACCGACGCAAAAATTCGGTGGCTAATCGAGTTGGAAAATAATTGATAATAACTTTTGATAAGTTAGCTAATGAATATTAGTTGACACGTAGAAAATTTCATGCTAGAATGACGGCAGGAATTTTTGAAAGGAGTTGCGTCGAAATGTTGCCGGTCGAGATGACGAACGCGAGCGAAATTCAAACCGCAGAGAAGAATTTTATGGACGTTGTGGAGCTTTGGCTTGAATATCTCACGAAAGAAAAGAATAAGAAGGAAAGAACAATTTCGGTTTATCGCTACAACATGGGCGTGTTTAAAGCTTGGCTTGATTCTGAAGGTATTGAACAGGCAACGCGGCAAAGTATTAAAGACTGGAAAGAATTTATGACGGCTAAAGGTTGGTCGGTCTCTACGAAAAATTTGTATTTGACGACAGTGCGCAACTTCTATAAGTGGTTAGCTAATGAGCACGGCATGGAGAATATTGCCGCAGGGATTGACGGTTGGAAGAATACGAAGGAACATAAGCGCGGCACTCTCGACGTTGACGAAATGAAAGAACTCATGAACATTGTCGAGCCGGTCACGGAACAAAAAATTGCTAATGAGAAATTAAGGCTTGAAGAGGCACAAAAAAAAGCCAAAGATAATGGCAAGAACTTTAACATTGAGGGATTGATAGAACACTACGAAAAGAATGCTCGCTTGCAGTGCCTTCGTGATAAAGCTATCCTTGCCGCTCTTATGGCGGGCGGGCTCCGTACAATAGAAATTTCTCGCTTGTGTATCGGTGATATTTATATTGTGGCAAGAACTTGTTATTTGAATGTGCTGGGCAAAGGTCGTGATGAGCGCGAATCCGTCAAAATTTCGCGTCAAGCATACGATATTATTCAAGCCTGGCTTACCGCTCGTGAAGCCGTCGACGTAGTAAACAATGATTCGCCGCTTTTCTGTTCGGTCTCGAACAATTCTTTTGGCGAAGCGATAAGCAGTCTTTCAGTCTCAAGGCTCGTCAAAGAATATCTTCGTGCGGCCGGTCTCAAAGAAAAAGAATATAAAGCCGAAACTAAAGCGGGCAAAAGCGAATCAAAGCCTATTGTTGCGCATAGCCTTCGCGCGTCAATGGCGACCAACGCCTTCCGTAGAGGTGCGACACTCGAACAGGTTAAGCAACAACTTCGCCACGCTAATATTCAAACTTCAATGATTTACCTTGAGGAATCGAAGAAAATGTTTAATCCGGTTAGCGATATTATCAGCGGCGCAATCTTTTGTTAAAAGAGAGTTCCGACGAGCGTGGGGCTTTTTGTTCTTTTAAAAATCAGCAAAAATCAGCATGGAGAGGAGGAGAGGCATTTGCAAGGACGCAGGAAAAAATTTGTGGACGCGTATATTATGAGCGGTCAAGCTGCAGAGGCGGCAAGGGTAGCCGGTTACAAATCACCAGCGAGGGAAGGTTATCGGCTATTGAAGAATCCCGAAGTGCGGTCAGCGATAGATGAGCGACTGACTGAAATTGATTCGGAGAAAATTTTAAAGCAACAACAGCTCCTAGAATTTTTGAGCGCGGTGGTGCGTGGCGAAGTGAAAGACGAGACCGCGCTAACGAAAATGACTGGCAAAGGCTGTAGTGAAATTGTTTGTGTTGAGTTAAGGTCACCGACGAGGGAGCGAATCCGAGCGGCAGAACTGCTTTTGAAAATACAGGGCGCGTTCAATAAGGCAGAGGAATCGAACGACATAAACACTTTATTTGTCTCGACATTAGAGGCAGTGTGGAAGAATCAGACGGCATAATTTATCGGCGGGGCTACTCTCGCTGTTTTTGATTTATGGAGGGCGGAATCATGAATCTGTATTGCGTACGAGAGCTAGAACAGAAAATTTTACGGCTGGAAGAGAAAATAACGACATTGCGTGAAACGATGAGCGGTGTGAAACCGGCACAATTAACGGGGTTGCCGAAGGAGAAAAATTTTTTGAGTAGCCGCGTCGAGAAGATAGCGCAAGAACTGATTGACGGGGAGCGGGAGTTAGAGGAGTTACGAGCGGAGCAAAGGGTATTAGGAGCAGAACTCACAATAGAAATCCTGCGACATGTACACGGTCGAGCGGCGCGGATAATGGTGATGAGATATGTGCTACTCAATCGTTTTCGAGACATAGCCTTTGAGTTGAACTTATCGGACGCGCGGATTTACTACATACACGCGGAGACGTTGAAGAAGCTCAAGGAATGCGGCATGGAAATCGGTCGTGACTGATTTTGATTTTTTCTTCGCGTTAAGGTACAATCGCGACTGCCAAATGGAAGTAAAGGAGAATACCTAAAATGACAAAAGAAAATGAGAAAGACGCGAGAGCACCGGACGTAGAGAATACCAACGACGAGGCGAGGCAAGGTAAGGTAAGGCGGGATAAGCCGTACGCCGATTTTTTTGAGCTCGAATTTCTCGACGAGGATAAAATCCTGCAAGAAAAACTTTTTAGCCGGAAATTAGTTGAAAAAGGAATCGTATTGCCTTATGCGGACGACAGCACAGTCCTTTTGAATTATGACGCGCGAAGATTTGAAGACTGGAACTCAACGACGATTGCAAGGAATATTATCGAGCTACGCGAAATTGATGATGTAATAATGCACTACTGGAAATATGCCGGTCGTAGTTATTTTAGGCTAAGAAATATACAAACTAAACACATTAGAAATTATACGGAGTCACCTGTTGATGATAGTCATTTCAAAGAAAAATTTCGCCGTGTAAGTGAAAGAGTTGATGATTATGCCAAACTAGATAAATTGCTTATGTTTCTATCAGACCTTGTGCAAGAAACTATTAAAGGCAATGAGGTCGAATTTGATAAAAGATACCGGCGCGAAGTCGGTGAACGTATTAGGTCAGCAAGGCAAAAGAAAAAAATAACACAATCGGACGTTGCGCAAAGATTAGGAATTTCGAGGAATAGTTATTTGAAGTATGA
The DNA here is from genome assembly GCA_947307055.1 of uncultured Selenomonadales bacterium. Lineage (GTDB taxonomy): Bacteria > Bacillota > Negativicutes > Selenomonadales > Selenomonadaceae > Quinella. Next base: position 9,382 of record CAMZHX010000027.1, read on the forward strand.
AAAGGGTGAACATGATGTATCAATACCCAATTTGATTCGTCTAACAAATTTTTTAGATGTTACGCCAAATTATTTGTTCGGTGTAGAATGACGAGCAATTCGCGCCTATGGTGCGTTTTTTTTTTTTTGACAAATTTGGTGTGAGTGATTATAATACTACAGTATTTAAAAGTTTAAAGTAGTTAAAAGTTTGCAAAAGGGGGAATCAAAATGTACTATGACGGATTAAAACTACGCAACGCGATAGCGCGAAAGCAAATGTCGGTTGAGCAATTCGCGAAGGACGCGGGGCTGTCGCGCTTTACGACTTATCGCGCCCTTGCTGACGGTCGGGCGTATACAAAGTCGCTGGGCAAAATCGCAGCGGCACTTGGTGTTGAAAATCCTTGTGACTTATGCAAGTCGCAAGCAACGGCGAATGCGATGTGAAAATCACGGTAGAGAATCTGCTGAAGTGGCGTGACACGTTCGAGCTAGCGCGGAATTTAGGCTATGGCTTGCAAGAGGTCGAGGACGGCAACTTCTGCCTAATCGACAAGTCGACTGGAGAGATAACGCCGTTTGACGAAATGAATTCTTACGAAGGCGGATTTAGTCTCGACGAGGCGGAAAGATTTTTGAGGAGTGGAATTGAATGATTTACGGATGTAAATTGAGCACCGATGGCGTAGAGAACGTAACGGTAACAAGCGAAGGACGCAAATTTTTCGAGCAGACATTTGATAACTTGCAAGACGCGAGAAAAGCGGCGGCACTGGCGACAGCGGCACTGGATTCAATGCGCGGTACGTACTCCGATTGCATTTGTGACATACTCGAAGGCGTAGCGCGAGACATTGCAAAGGTGTTTGATGACGGCGGGACGCTGGAAGAACTTCGAGACAAAGTAAACGCCGTGATAACTCACGAAATTGAAGAGGAAAGAAAAGAGGCGGCGAGTTGGTAGTAAGCGGCTGGGTGCGGCAAGCTTTCGAGAAAATGTTTGGAGAGCGCACCGAAGAAATAATCCGGTTGACAAAGGTAATGGTTCGCGAGCTCGGCGGTCTTGAAAAGGCGAGTTCGTATCTTGCACTTCAAATCCTGTTGATTGAGGATATGCGGCGCAACCAAGACGAAGACTAAAGGAAAATTTTTCATGGAAGGATTAAAGGTGGTGAAATGAATAATGAATCGACAGATAATTATTGAAGTTGATTTGAAGGACAATGCGTCGGGCAAGTCGCTCGAAGGTTTCAAGAGAAGTTTGGTCGAGTTTGATAAGCAAACCCAAAAGACACGTCAACGATTATTAAGTTTAGGTCGAAGTGCTTACAAAGCAGAAGTCAGGCTCATTGATAAAATCAGTCCACAAGGTGCCAAAATCAACGAAATGCTCCGGCGGCTTGCGGCTACTCAATACAAGGTCGGAGTCAGCATCACGAATAAAACTTTTGCTCAAATCACGAACATAACAACAGCGTTGCAGAGAATATCGGGTCGAGCGTGGCCGATAACGTTGAAACTTCGAGATGATTTGACGAGCAAAATAAAATCGCTCAAAGGCATGATAGACGGAATGTTACTCGGCTTCGGCTCAATGGGTCTAATGGGCGGTGCAGGAGGAATAGGTTACGGCTTAGCAAGCGGCTTGAGTGCCTACGCGGACTTCGAGAAGATGTCAAGTAAAGTCGCCGCAGTTCGGGGGCTGTCAAAAAATTCTCCGGAAATGTTAGCGTTGATTGAACAAGCAAAGCAACTTGGGATGACGACGCAGTTCACGAGGACAGAGGCGATGCAGTCTGCATTCTACGCCGCGCTCGCAGGTTTTGATACTCAATCAATCTTAAAATTTGTGCCGCATACGTTGAATTTGGCGAGCGCAGGAGATTTGGAGCTGGGCAGGGCGTCGGACATATTGAGCGATACGGCTACAGCCTTTGGAATAAAGCCCGGTCAATTTTACACAGATAAAAAAGGGCGAGTAATAGAAATGCTCGAAGGTTATACTGATATGCTCGCAAAGATACAATCGATAAGTAACACCGATATTTCGACCGCCTACGAGGGATTGAAATACTCGGCTCCGGTGTTAGCGGCAATCGGCACCGGCAAAAGCAACGAATATAAAATGCAGGTCGCCGAAGATGCGCTTATCGCTTCGGGAATACTTAGCGATTTTGGGATAAAAGGGTCAAGTGCAGGAACGACACTACGTGCGGTGTTTAGCCGGTTCAGCGGTGAAAATCGAAATGCCTTGTTCGGACTTCGAGCAATGGGCGTAGAGGTACAGCGTGGCGGCGAAATGCTCACACCAGGCGAAATCATTCAGAATTTAAGAAGGAGAGTAGAAGAAGGAATCCCTGTTGAACATTTAACTGACATTCTCGAATCATTCGCCGGAGAGCGGATTCATCAAGACACCCGAAGGAAACTTGATAGTTTTTTGGCTGACACAATAGCGAGCGGAGGCAAAATTAAATCGGCGCAACTAATGAAAATGGGTTCAATGCTCGCGGGTCAGGAAGCAATGAGCGGTTTACTCGCTTTGATGACTTCGGGTGACAGTTGGAGTAAGAAAGCGGCCGAAATGGATAATGCGCATGGCTTTGCGGCGAGCGCGGCCAAGACACAACTTGATAACCTTGCAGGAAGTGTTACGTATCTCGAATCAGCTTTTGATAGCCTAAGGCAATCAATGTGGGAAGGTCAAGCCGGTAGCGGAATCCGCGCCTTTGTCGATAACTTAACGGAATTGATGACGCGAGCGAACAACTTGTTCAAAGACGGGATAGATATACCAGACTTAGGAAAAATTGCAATGGACGCGGTCGACCGGCTTAAAAATAAATTCGTTGAGCTTGACGGCGTAGGATCCTTGCTCTCTGGCGGCGTGTTAATGGCAGGGCTAACGAAGATAGGCAAATTGGTTCAGAAGACAATCGGATATTTCAGGTCGCTCAAAGGTTTACAGCTAGGGCAAATACTTGGTGGCGCGGCCGGTGCCGGTGCTAAGGGCGGAACAATTTCTTCAGCCGCGCAGGTCGGCACGATGAATGTTACTGCCGGTGTCGTTAATATCGGTGGCAAATTCGGTGGCGCGGGCGGCTCCAAAGCCGGAACAGTTATTGGCGGTGCTCCAACATCAAGCGCGACAACTTCAACGGGCGCGACAGTCGCCGGAGTTAGCGCAATCCAAGCGGCACAAGCTAGAGAACGTGAATTGCGCGGCAGATTAACGACATTTCAAAGAGACTTAGCGAAGAATCAACGCGCATATGACAATTCGCTAGCTCGGTTATGGTCGTCGCCAGGCAATGCCAGATACGCGCAACAACATCAAGCGGCACAAGTTCGTTTAGCGTCGTCGCAAGCGGCAGTAGCAAGGGCACAAAGTCAATTAGCTCAGCAAGAAGCGCGGGTTATCGGGCAGATACGAACTCAATCAGTTATGGAGAGCTACTACGCGCGAAAAGAACAGGCGCAATTAGCTCAAGCGGCAAAATCTGCGCGGGTTGCAAATATGTTTTCAGCGGCTCGTGGCGGTGCAACGTTCGCAGGTCTCTTCGGAGCAATGGACTACTTCAACACCAAAAGCGTTTCGGAAGAGAGAGTGAAGGAAGCGTCGGACGCTTTGAGGGCGGCGCGGTCGGAATATGATGAGCTCACTCAAAAACACGCGAGCGCAGAATTGTTATCCCAACACGCGACTAAGATTCAAGAACTCGAAAGCCAAAGGGCGCAAATCCTGCAGGAGAATAAAGTTGCAGAACGTGATGCGCTCGCCGGTGCTACTGTCTCCGTATTGGGCGCGGCAATCGGTGCGGGTCTCGGCAGTTTCGTGGGGCCTATGGGAACTATGATAGGCGGCGCGATTGGTAGCGTAGTAGGAGAGGCACTTGGTCATAAAATCAACCAAATCGGCGAGCCAAAAGAAGGCAAGCCTGAAGTCCAATTTCCGGCTTCAACAGTCAATCGAGTAGTTGAAGAATCAAAAATGGTAGCGGGCTTCCATGCAAGGCGAGCGACCGGCGGCGATGCTACTACAGAGGCAACGCAATCGCGAATAGTGGCGGCGCAAGAACGGCAAGCAATGGTTCAGGAGAAAATGCCGGAGCTGACTAACTACGGACGTATTTTGGAGAATCAGTTAAGCGCGATGCAGTTCGGAACTCAATTTGCGGTGCAAGACTTCTACCAACAGCAAGCTAAGCAGTTAATGTCACAGCTACCGGCGCAAGTTATCGCGAATCAGCAAAAGGGCTGGGATTTACTTCATGATATGTTCGGTTTTGGCTCGACCGCACACGCCGCGACACTTAGCGAGGAACAATTACTCCAACAAGCACAAATGGAACGACCTATGGGCGAGGCAGTGGCAGAAGCTACGCAACCTTCAACCGAATTGACAACGCCAGAGCCGCTTGACTTTAGCTCAATCACTGAACAGCTTTATTCGGACATGGAAGCTTTCACCGAAGGCATAAATGAATTGTTCAGTGGCATTGGTGAATCAATCAGCGAGACGCTGACGACTTCCTTTGAGGGCATTGGCGAAACATTTACGGGCTTTACCGATTCAATCACCGAAAATCTTACGAGTGCGCTTGACGGCTTAAGCGAGTACTTTAGCGGCTTCGGCGAGGCAATTCAAAGCAATTTGACTGCGACTTTTGAGAACGCCGCCACAATGTTTACCGGCTTCGGCGATAATCTGACTTCAACTTTAACAGCCGCGCAGGCGTCAACGGAAACGGCCTTGACTGCAATCGGCACGAGCTTTGAGACAACGCGCACGCAGATAATGACTGCATGGGGCGAACTGCCAAGTTTCTTCGCCGGAGTGTTCAGCGGTTTAGGCGGGGCGGCTCAAGCGGCGGGCGCAGCGATTTATTCAGGGCTTACTGCTCCTATCGGTCAAATTATCGGCGCATGGCAAAGCGCGGCGGCTCAAATTAGCTCAATCATTTCGAGTATCAGCGCACAAGCCGCGTCAATACCAAGTGTCAATATCAGTGCGCCAGCCGGTAAAGGCTTCGCCGAAGGAGGCTTTGTATCGAGCGAGATGCATTTCTTTGCAGGTGAACACGGAGCCGAAGTCATTATCCCGTTGTCAACGTCCAAACGCAGTCGCGCCCTTGACCTGTTCGAGAAAACGGCGGCTATCTTAGGGCACGGGGCGAGCATTCCGACCGGCGATTTACTCTCCAACATTTCAAACATTCCCGAATTGCCAGCGAACTTCGGCAATAACTTCAAACTTGACGCACAAGAAATCGTAAGTGCGCCGGTCTCAACGGGTTCTGCGCCTAACAAGATTGAAATCAATCTCGGCGGCGTTAACGGCACGACTTTTGAAATCCGTAGCGGCAATCCACGCGAAGTTCTCGACGTTATCAGAGATAACTTTGCAACGATTGCGAACAAGTTAACCGAACGCATTGCCGAGCAAGTCTCTGACGCTTTTAACAATATGGCTGTTCGTCATTAAGGAGGCGGTCAAATGACACACAAGCAGAGAGATAAACCGAGTGAGGCATTTCAAGATAATTTCGCTAGACTTCAGTTTTATTCTTTAGTTGAAGAATATCGAGCGGCCGAAAAACATTTGCAAGAATGCCTTAATGCACAAATCACCGCCAATGCTAACAAGGCAGAGGCCGACAGACTCACTTGGGAAGCTAACCTTAATTTCAAACTCTTAGCACGAAGAGTTAATAAATTTTTGGATACGTGAATGGAAGATAACAATTATGAAAATAAGGACGGTTGATGAAGATAAACGCCTACTCGAACTTTGCGACGAAATGATTGACCTTTTTGAGAATAATGAAGAATGGTACATGCTAATGAGCGTCCTGCGTACATATCACCTGCTCAAGCTCGAATGGAGGTATTTCACGCCTGGCAAAAATCGTTACGGCGAATGGGGCGAGGAACCGCAACCCAATTCTAAATCTCTGAAAAAACCTAAACTAAAAATCGTTAAACGCCACAAAGAATAACGAGCAAAGCCCTTTGAAAGGAGGTGACTTTATGAACGACTCCATTGAATACTTGACCAAAGGCCGGCACATAGGATCCTTTGAATCTATCTACGCGGATTTTGAAAAGCAAATGGAACAGCAAGGCGGCAACAAAGTTACTGTCTATACGGAGACCGACTCGCCCAAAGTGCAACTGGCAAAGTACACCTACACGATTCGCAAAAACAATCCGGCTCTTAGCTACCGTGAAGCACTCGATAAAGCTTTTCAAGAGCACCCTGAACTAATTTTCTAAAGGAGAATTCACTATGGATATAACGGTTAGCCGCGTTGAAATTCGCGGCGACGACAACAATTTATTCGTCAAGTTGAACGACTTCGACGCGAGCAAGCTCTTCTACTTCAACGACAGCTTCGGTGCAAGCACTGCCGACGATTTGATTGAGGCAATCAACGAACTTCACGATGAAGATATGCTCGATAGCTTTGAAGTCTTCCGCGACGACAGTGGCGTTTTCTACATTCGCAACAAGGAAACTTGCACTGCCAGTGACTTCAACTTCAGTGAAGACGATGCCGCAGTCGCTCAGGAAATGGTTGACTTCTACTTCGAGACTTTGGCGCAATCCGAATAACTAGCTAACTTCAAATGCCTATTGGCTATCCTTTCTTTTGACTAGGGGCGAGTTATGGCTTGCCCCACTCTTCTTCAAGCCTTAGGGCCTTTTGAAATAAAAATGGGTAATGTTACGAGTTGAGCCGCTACCAAAAGGCGGCGGCTCTCTCAATCTTGTTGGAGGTTAACTTATGAGTAACGTTAGAATTTTTTGTCAAGACGGGAAGTTTCAAACAGAAGTCACTGCCGACACCGTTGACGAAGGTAGGCGTCGCATGAACGGCATTGACCCTTATCACCCTTCTAATTGGTATGTTAGACAAACTAGGCAGGACGGGTGCTGTAATGTCGTTAGTGTGAATCGCGGCTATCAATATTTTCAATGCGCCGTTTACGCTACGACCGAAGACGCTCAAGCCGCTATCGACAGCTGCAAAGAGTTCGTCCGGTCTTGGAAAGATAAACCTGCTCCACCCGATAAGTTGCCTGAATTCAAGTTCCCGCCCAATGACAAAGTTATAAACCTGCTGCCGCTAATCAAACAATACCTTAAACACAACGGCCACTAACAGGAGAACGCGCTATGTATTATCTCAACTGCACGCGCCGCGCCGATGACGGACGAATCATTGAACGGTTCCGCGCTCCGGCAACTCACTTCTTCAAGCTTATCGCTGACGAAGCCGTATACGTCGATTTTGACCGCTTTTTTCTCCGAGCCATAGATTTTATCGCTCACCGCTCGAAACGCCCCTTACGGGGCTCCTGGCGGCGTTTACGAGGCTTTCTGGAGAAGTGGTCGCGCCCAAATTTTTAAGGAGGTATTGTTATGGGATATATCAGTTGCTCCCGCGTTAACTCTAACGGCGAAGTCGTTCAGAAATGGAAAGCTCCCTTTGAAGACTTTCTCAAGTTCGCCGCTGATAGTTCGGTCTTCGTTTCCTTCGATAAAGATTTTATTCACGGCATGGAAGAATTTTTGAAGACTCAACCGCGCAAGCATTCTCGAAAGTGGAAAGCTTTCAAGAAAAGTGTTGAGGCTTGGCAACGTGACAACAGGAGATAAAGCCATGTGGACGCATAATCACAGAAATATTTTGGCGACGCAGATGAAGCGACTTGCTAAACGTCACCGCGCTCATATCTGCCGCAGTATCAACTACTGCGGTCGCTCTAAGGAACAGTTCCTTGAGCTTGCCTGTTTGCTTATCGATACCTGTTCTGATTCCGGCCGCTACCCAATTAACGACAGAAAAAATTTCTACGTCCTTGAGTTCGCTGAACGTTATCCATTCCGGCGCAATCAATTCCTTCGCGCACGAAAATTTTCCACTCGCAAAAATCTGTCTTGACCAATTTTGGAGGAACACTATGAAAAAGAAATTCGAGAATCACGACTTCAAGGCCAAGAGCCTTGCCAAAATCGAGCGCATAAACTCCATTATCGACGAGTACGCAAAACAGCAACTCACTCTGCGCCAAATGTTTTATCAGCTCGTCGCTCGTGGCTTTATCGAGAACTCACAGCGCGAATACAAAAACTTAGGCAACCTTATCAGTCAGGCTCGCTACGCTGGCTTGATTGACTGGGACGTTATCGAAGACAGAACACGCGACTATTGCGGCAGTAGCAGATACAACTCCACTCCGGCTAGCGAAATAAGATATGCCGCTGACTTTTTCAAATTAGACAAGTGGACTAACCAGCCGATTTACGTTGAAGTTTGGCTTGAGAAACAGGCTATGGAACCGATTATCGCGCGGGGCTGTCGACCTACCGGCACGCCCTATTTCTGCTGTCGCGGATATTGTTCGGCTTCTGAATTGTACCGCGCCGCTCAACATTTCATTAAGCGCGAAGATTGCAAGGAACGCCATATCATTTATCTCGGTGACCACGACGCCAGCGGCTTGCAAATGCCAGAGTATATCGCCGACCGTATGAAACTTTTCGGCGCACAGGTCGAGATTCACCGAATCGCTCTGACTATGGAGCAAATCCAAACATTCAATCCGCCGCCCTCTTACGTTAAGGCAACTGACACTCGCGGCTCCGGCTACATTGAGAAATACGGCGACACCTGTTGGGAGCTCGACGCACTTAAGCCTGGTTACGTTGAGAAGCTTGTTGATGATGCTATCCGACCTTACTTTGACGAAAAGATTTACGCCGAAGTTAAAGTTGACGAACAGAAACAACGCCGCGAACTTCAATTACTCGCCGATAACTACGACAACGTTATTTCGGCTCTTAGCCGTTAATCTGCATATGCTCCGCCTAAACCACTTCTGCTTGACGGGCGGGGCTTTCCTTTACGGGGTGATTCTCAATATATTCTTCAATAGCAAGCCTTATCAGCTCCATAAAACCTATTCCGCGCTCTTCGGCTGCTTGCTTGTATTCGTCGCGCTTACCCTTATACACTCGGAACAGGATTTGGTCATAAGCCTTTGCGTTGTACTTCTGCTGGGCTAATCGTTGTGCTTTTGAGACTGGCATAAAATCCACCTCCTAAATGTTTTCTTCTAGTGTAATGTTAGCTTTAGATAAAGTCAATAGCGGCGCGAAGAAAATTTTACAAACCTATTGACAGGTTATATAGTTATCTATATAATAACGCAGGAAGTTACGAAACAACCAAAAATTGGGAGGAACCTAAAATGAAAAAGACAATCGAAATGAAAATCGCCAAGAACGGTGCAAAACTCTACTACCGCGTTGACGAAAACGGCAACAAAACTCGCGTTGCTTACAAAGATTGCTACATGGAGCTCGCCTGGCAAGCTCACGACAATTTCGAAGCTGAATGCGAAGCTAACCGCAAAGCTCAAATCGACGTTATCAGCGATTACGCCGTCAACCCCGACGCTCTCGAAGTCGCCGTCAACGCCGAAATCCAAGCCGCTAACAACGCGAAAATCAATGACCTCAAGTGGGAAATTCGTTACACCGAAGGCTCTATCAACGACCTTGACCAAAACCACATCGCGCACGCTCCTAACGACCAATCCTTGCAGGAACGTAGAACCGAATTGGTCAACGAACTCGACAATCTCAATGCTCAACTCGCCG
>CAMZHX010000028.1 GCA_947307055.1 uncultured Selenomonadales bacterium
TAAGCAAATTCAATCAGCTTTTTGCAAACGTCATCAGGGCGGCGAACATCAGCCCCGATAAGCGCGGCAATGGTCGCCTTGCTGTCGTTGTCGACGTCCTCCATAAACCAGCCGACCGTCGTATTATTATCGTGCGTGCCGGTGTAGGTTATAGAGTTTTCGGGCGGCACAAAGCCCATGCGCCCATCCTCGTTGAAGTGCAACTCGAAATGCAAAACCTTCATGCCTGGGAAGCCGCAATCCTCCCTTAGCGCGTCGACTGCGTCCGTTATGATTCCCAAATCCTCTGCGACAATCTGCGCGTCGCCAATCTCCTTGCGAATCTCCTTGAAGAAGTTCAAGCCGGGACCTTTAATCCACTCGCCGTTAATTGCGGTCTTAGCGTCGCCGGGTATCGACCAATAAGACTCAAACGCTCTGAAATGGTCAACGCGCACTATGTCAACAAGCTCGTAAATCCGCTTGAAGCGCAACTTCCACCATTTGTATTTTGTCGCGGCCATTTCGTCCCAATCGTATTGCGGATTGCCCCAAAGTTGACCGGTCGCGCTGAAATAATCGGGCGGAACTCCGGCGACTTTTTCCGGATGGCCTTCCTTATCGAGCTTGAATTCTTGCTGATTAGCCCAAGCGTCCGCGCTGTCAGCCGAAACGAATATTGGCATATCGCCCATAATTTGAATCCCGCGCTCAAGGGCGTAGTTGTGGAGTTTCTGCCACTGCTCCGCGAAAATAAATTGTTCAAACTCCGTGAATAAAATTTCGTCGGCAAGTTCCTTCTTGAGAGCGGCAAGGACTTTTTTATCGCGCTGCTTGATTTTCAAATCCCACTCGACCCAATACGCGCCGCCATTCTTCTTCTTAATCGCCGCGAACAATGCGTAATCTTCCAACCAATATTTTTGCGCCGCGCAGAAATTTTTAAACGCCTTATCAAGTTCGGAATCGGTTTTGATTTTCGCCTTGAAGTTCTCAAAAGCTTTGGCAAGTGCCGCGTCTTTCAACTTCGCGACGGCCTCGAATTCAACGAATTTCGATTTGCCAAGTTTGAGCGGAACTTTTATATCGCCCTCGTTAAGAAGCCCGTCTTTAATCAGCGCGTCGATTGAAATTATCATCGGATTGCCCGCGAATGCCGACGGCGATTGATAAGGCGAATAGCCGTAGCCGACGGGATTCAGCGGGAGGATTTGCCAAATGGATTGCCCCGCCGCTTTTAAATAGTCGACGAACTCAAAAGCCTCTTTGCCCAAGTCGCCTATGCCGTATTTGGAGGGAAGGCTCGTCGGGTGCAGGATAATGCCTGCGCGGCGGTCGTAATTTTGTTGTTGCGGGACGTGGTGCAAAAGAATTCCTTCGAGCGGCGCAATCGTGAAAGTGACTCGGCCGCGCGTCACAGGATATTTTTTCTTCGGGTTATCGGGGTCGAAGGCGTCGACGAAAAGCCCGTTAGCAAAGTCGCTCACATCGAACGAAACTTCCTTAGCGCGAGTTTTCGCCCGATTGAACGCGACAAGATAAATATCGTTCTTCGCCTCGTGATTGAAAACGTCGTGACCGTTGCGAATCACGCGAGCATATGCAACGATATCGCCCTTGCTCGGCAACGGCAAAAGCTCGCCCGTTTGGAAAACTAAATTCTTATTGCGCATAGCGATAAATTTCTTGTACGTCGCTAAAAGTTCCTGGTCGCCGCCGCCCCAAGGATATGGTCTGCGATTGGTCGGGTCTTTGAAACCTTGCATTCCGATTTCATCGCCGTAGTAAATGCAGGGCACGCCTGGATAAGTCATCTGCCACAGAGCCGCCATTTTCAAACGCGCCTTGCCGAGTTTTTCAGCTGCCTCGTCGAGTCTGAATTTCGATTGCTCGTAATAGGGCATTTGGTCGTAGTAGGGAGCCTCGCCGAAAATCGTCATGGGTCTCATAATGTCGTGGCTGGCAATCAGATTCATCATCGCGTAGAAATTTTCTTTAGGATAATTTTCGCGCAAACTCTCCATGCGCCGCATACAAAGTTCGCCGTCAATCGCGCCCAATATGAAATCAAAGATATGCGCCCGCAAAGGATAATTCATCGCCGAATCCATTTCGTAGCCGCAGAGGTATTGCCGCTGAACGCCGTAAGCAATTTTATTCGAGGCGTCCTCCCAAACTTCGCCAATCATAACGGCTTCGGGATTGATTTTCTTCAGCTCGGCAAAAAATAGGCGACTGAACTCGGCGGGCAATTCGTCAATGACATCGAGCCGCCAACCGCTTATCCCCTCGCGCATCCAATGCTTCAAGACGCTATCTTTGCCGCGAATAATAAAATCCATATAAGACGGCGTAGTTTCGCGGACATTCGGGAGCGTCGGGAAATTCCACCAGCTATCGTAATCGGTCGGATAATTTCTGAAGTCGTACCAATCGTAGTAGGGCGAATTTTTAGATTGGAACGCGCCGACAGAATCGTATTTGCCGTTGCGATTGAAATAAATGCTGTTGGAGCCGGTGTGGCTGAATACGCCGTCAATTATAATTCTAATGCCCTTAGCCTTCGCCGCGTCGATTAGGTGCTTAAAATCCTCGTTGGTGCCGAGTATCGGGTCAATTTTGTGATAGTCGCCGGTGTCGTAGTGGTGATTGCTCTCCGACTCGAAAACCGGATTGAAATAAATCGCTGTTATGCCCAGCTCCTTGAGGTAGTCGAGTTTCTTTTCAATGCCGCGCAGATTGCCGCCGAAAAAGTCGTAAGCAGCTATTTCGTCGCGGTCAACGTCCTTGAAGTAAATCGGGTCATCTTTCCAACTCGCGTGGAAAACCGCGCCTTCTTTCTCGATAATCTCGTTGCCGTCGCGATAAAATCTGTCTGGGAAAATCTGATACATGACGGCATGTTTAAACCAATCGGGAGTTTTCGCGCCCTTCTGATAAACCGTGATTTGGAAGGCGGGCGGCTGATGGTCATAGAGTTCGCCGACGCCGCCTAAGAGTTCGGGATTGTTACCGTAGTAATAGGTTTTGCCCTCCGAAACGATTATGAAATAGTACCAGAGCAGACCGCCTTTATCGGGCATTTTGGTCACGAGTGAATAAAATTTTTCTTCTGACTTATCGCCGTCGCGAGTGGAGAGGTTAGACCATTTTTCGCCCGCGACCTCGTCCCAAGTGTGCAGGAGGACTTGCTTAATGACGGCGGCAGTTTTTATGCGAATGCCGAGCCGCACAGTTGAGCCGGCCTCCGCCGCGCCAATCGTCGAGCGATAGTAGATGTTCTGCGAATTGTGGAGAACATCTTTCTTGTCAATCATAAAATCATCTCCTTAAAGTGATTAGGGATTTTTCCTGTCGAACGCCATGAGCAATTCCAAATAATTCCCCAACTCAACGAACTCTTCCCAACGCAAATTATCCCGAAAGTTATCCATGATTTGCCGTATGAAGCCCACGCAATTTTCCCGAACCTCCGCGACAATCGGATAGGGCAAAGTTACTATTGGCGGCAACGAGTTTATTATCATCATCGTCTCCGCGAATGTCAGCTCCGTAAAGAAAATGCGATTCACTACCCGCAACGCCGCTTCCTCTAAAAATTTCCCGCGATTGTCTTTAGGCGCGTTCCGCTTCAAAAGTCCTGCTAATGCCCGGCACGTCATGAAAGTTTCCAACTTGCCTTGAAAATTCCCGTCCGAATCGATTGAACGCACCGCAGGTAACAAAGTCTCCTCAAGCAACTTGTAATACCTTTCGCGCTCAAAAGTCGGTGGCTGAACGTATTTTTCTATGCGCAAATTTTGATAGCTCAAAATGTCGTCGTCAAATTCGTCATTGCGATTGTTCTTGTCAAAAATTTCCATATCGCCCGCCCTGCTCTGGAATTCTTCCTTAGACTTGGTGAAATAATTGTTGATGACGATTTTATCCGTCACGGGCTCGCAACCCCAATAGGGCACGCGTCCGCCCGAAGAGTTCACAGCAAATTTCCCGTCAAAATAAAATGCAAAGTGTGGATTGATAACTGAACGAATATAGCGCGGGTTGGCTATCGTCTTGACGAAAATATTTCCTGCGGGTGGCTTTTTATCTGTCGGAGCCTCAAACCAATTTCGCGGCGCACGCCAAGTAAATTGCTCCAACACGCCCTTTTCCAAGTCAGGCGACTCCAAATTGCTCGACCCAAATATTTGCCAGTTAACCGTCAAGCCCGCTATGTTCTCGTCGCGAGAAAAAATTTCGTCGGCGAACTCGACTATGCTCTGCCCGGTCTTCGGGAAAATAAATTCATTGCAATCGAGGAACGCCATATATCTCGTAGCGAATTTGAAACGGCGCACCGCGTCATTGTAAACCGGAATATGAACATTCGCACCCGTCGCCGGAAAATGCTCGACAATCTCCGCCTCAATATACGGCTCCAAAATTTCGGCGGTCTCGTCGGTGCTGTCGTTGTCGTATAAATAAAAATGGTCGACGCCCGCCGCTAAATGATAATTCAGCCACTCCTCAAGATATGCCGCCTCGTTCTTGATAACCGTTACAATTGACAGCTCGTGCAAAAAAAATTTCTTATCAACCATAAACATTACCTCAATCCCGTTGTCCAATTATTTTATCAAAAGTCGCGCCGTCGGCAAAGTGGTCGTTATGCGCCTTGACCCAACCGCCAAAAGCCTCATCAATCGTGAACAATGTTAGCGGCTCGAAAATATCGGCGTAGCGTTTCAAAACTTCTTCGTCGCGCGGGCGATAGAAATTCTGCGCGGCAATCTCCTGACCTTCGGGCGAGTAAAGATAATTCAAATACTCTTCAGCAAGTTCGCGCGTGCCCTTCTTGTCGACAACTTTATCAACAATCGCGACGGACGGTTCAGCAAGGATACTCAAACTTGGCGTGACAATCTCGTAAGCGTCGGGCGAAATTTTTTCAGACAGCAATGCTTCATTCTCCCAAGCGATTAGGACATCGCCCTTGCCGCTCTGAAAACTTTTAGTCGCGCCGCGTGCCCCGTCATCGAGCGCAACGACATTCGCGAAAATTTTCCGCATGAAGTCTTTGATAACTTCCTCGTCGTCGCTCAAATTTCTGCGGGCAAATTCCCAAGCCGCAAGGTAATTCCATTGCGCACCGCCAGAGGTCTTCGGGTTGGGCGTGACAATCTCCACGTCGTCGCGAATCAAATCATCCCAGTCGCGAATATTTTTGGGATTGCCTGCGCGGACAAGAAAAACAATCGTCGAGGTGTAAGGCGAGGAGTTGTCAGGGAATTCCTTACGCCAACCGCCGCGAATCAAGCCCGCATTTTTAATCGCGGTCACGTCGTAGGAAAGCGCGAGCGTCACGACATCAGCCTCGACGCCTTCGATAACAGAGCGCGCTTGCTTGCCGGAGCCCGCGTGCGTGTGATTTAGAACCACTTTGCCTTTGACGAGTTCCTTTTCCCAATGAATTTTAAATCGGTCATTGTAAGCGGCGTAAAGTTCGCGGGTCGGGTCGTAGGAGACGTTCAAAAGTTCCTGCGTGTCGAAAGTCGTTTTGGCATTGCCGCAACCGCTAATCAAAATCGCCGCGCCAATTATCGAAAGAATTTTCTTCAAGCGTCGAACCTCCTTTTGACAGTGTCGCGTTGTTATTTTATAATCGTGAAAACATTTTTTCAAGGCAGATTAGCAAAGTACTAAGGATAATCGAACAAATTTATGTGGCGATTCATTGTACATAAGTTAAAATTAAAATCCCTCCGAGGCAATCGAAGGGATTTTTTCGTCACAAAGTTTTTAAAAGTTTGCATAGGGCATTGCCGTCGGAAACAAAATAATCGGAAAGGGCAATCGCCGCGCTAACAGGCTCATGAACGCCGCCGTAAGCTACGGAAATGTCTGCTGCCTCGAACATCGGCACATCATTAAAACTTTCGCCAATCGCGACGACTTTGCCCGAAATTTTTTTCAGCTCGCGAATAGCCGCGCCCTTGTCCAAAATCTCTTTCAGGACGGGAATATTTTTTTCGTCAAGCTCGCTGCTCGAGGAAAAACTTTTGCAATCTAACTTCGCGATAATCGGCGCAATCCAACAATCCAAATTGCCCGTGACGATAGCGCAATTTTCCTTGTGCCCGCGAATGAATTCTGTTATCGCCTCGTCAAGCTCCACGCCGGACATTATCTCTTGAATTTTTTTCAGCGGAATATTTCGCAAGATAAAGTAACGTAGCCGAAATGATTTTTCAAATGAGATTCGTCCGTTCAAAGTCAAGTCCGTCAAGAGCTGCATTTCGTCCGCAAGCCCCAATTCTTTCGCAAGCAACGGCAACGTCTCGACTTTCGTAATTGTCCCGTCCAAATCAAATGCAAATGTCGTCATAAAAACGCTTGGGAAATGCTCTTGTAAATGAATTCGCTGGCCGTCATGCCGTTATGCGCAAAGTAATTCAGTTGCTCGTCGAAAAATTTCTTGCGCTCGTCAGCTTTGTAGTCGTCGCCCTCAACGAAAATTTTCTGCAGGAGCTCGGCAATCCCGTCCAAATTTTTTCCGTCGACAAGGTACGAGACATTCAAAATCTCTTCGCCCAGCGGATTAAATCTTTGCGTATCGCGCGTCAAATAAATCATGGGCTTATGCGTGTACTGATACTCGCCGATAAACGACGCGCAGTCTAAAATCATGCCGTCGGAGGTCGCGAACAAATTTTGATAGTAGCCGCCCGTGTAAACCTGCGCGTTAGGCAAATCGTTCCAAGCCTGCAGGTATTCCTCAAAAGCTTCGGCCGAATCGAAAAGCCCAGACTGAATCGCCGAGAAAAATAAATTCGGGTGCGGCTTGACTACCCACGACGTTTCGGGATGCGCCTTCGCGAAGTCGTACATAAATTGATAATTCCATTGGAAGGTTGAATATCTGACGCCGTCATTTATCGACCAGTGCGGAGCCCAAATAATTTTTTTCGCATCGGGCTGCGAGGTCTTCCAATCGAATTGGAGATTTTTATAAAGCGCGTCGAGTTTCGGGTAGCCGCTGTAAAGTCCGCGAGCCATTCCCGTCCGACAATTTTTCTTGAGCAGGTCGACGTGAAAGCGCGTATCGAAAAAAAGTTTCCAGCCAATATGATAAATCGGCGTGTTGTAAATGCCCCAGTTCGTCAAGTTCAAGGCGTAGGGAATGTAAAGCAACAACGTCCGCGCCGTCAAGTTCAACAGTTGGAAAGCATTCGGCAAAGTCTCAAAGTAGGGCGTCAAGAAAATCAGCAAGTCTTGTTCGGGAAGGGAAAAATTTTCATCGCTCACCGCAACGACATTCAACCCGCGCGATTTAAATTGCTCGACGCCGTGCCAAAAATCTTTCTCGATGAGTTCACGCTCTGAACGGTCGCCGCGCAGGCATAAAAAAATTGTCGGCTCAAATCGCTCGTCGTCGGCAAAAAATTTGTACAAGTCATCGCCGCACCACATCGACGAATCAAAAAGTACAAAGCCTATAGCGATTTTCTCTTTGCGACTAATCCTCTGCGCGGACAATTTGAAAACCTCTTCAAGGAACGCGTTGTAATTTTTAGTCGAAATGTTATTTGCCAAGAGCTTGAAGTAGCTGTAGTTGGCGTCGCAAAAATTTTCCGTCGATAAAATTTTCCAATCATACAACTGCAAGGATATAAAAAGACTCGCCAAAGCCGCGCCCTTCAAATTTAAATGCGCCATGTTGTAAAAGCAATCGTAACCAAACCCGATGTCAAATAAATCTATGCACTTGAAGTCGGAAGCCTCTTCGAGTTGGCGAATCGTCGCACGGAAATTGTTTAAAAGTTCCGCGTCGTAATTTTTCCTCATCATCGGCGCGAACGGAAAAACAATCCCGATAGGTTTCGCGCCATTGTCAACGCAAAGCTTAATGTAGTCCTTGAGAATCTGAATATTTTTTTCTACGGTCTCCGGACGAAATTTTTTAGTCAAATTGTCTAGCTCGTCTTCCCAAGTCACTACGGCTTTGGCGGGGAGTTCGGCGTCATTATCTTTTTTCACGAAGTCGATATTTAAATCCGCGTCTTGCTCCGTTATCGTCATGAAAAATTTTTTCATTGTGTCGTTGGCCAAATTTTTCAGCAGGAAGTCATGCGGCGTTTTGTCGGGAAGATTCAAGCCGAGCATGTATTGAAGATTGCGCGAGCAGACAGAAAAAGATTCGGCGTTGTCGTAGCGGAAGGAATAGGGCGCAAGTCCGATGAAAACAAATTTAATCGTGCCGGGCGCAACGTGCTCAAAGACATATCTTGCCGTCAAATAACTCTGGCGCAAATCCTGATTGGAGCCGGAAAGATTAACTCCGCGTCCGCGCAGGTGTGGAATATAATTCAAGTCCAAGCCGACTTCCGTATAGCTGATTCCCGTTGCAAAAAAATCCGCGCCGTGATTTTTAATGTAATCCAGATTCGCAAGCCATTCGCCGGATACATGCGACAAAACTTCAAAGTTGACAATATTTTCGTCGGGGATACCGTTGTTCATCAAAAATTTTTTCATCTGCCAAATGTCGCCGACCCCATTGACAAAGCCGTTTATCAACCAGAAAAAATTCTTACCTGCGTCCAAAAGTTTTTGTATCATCGAGAAGGGAACAAGCGGAATTTCTTTACTGCCTAATGACAAAATTGGTTCTTTAATACCGTCAATGATTATCGCGACGAGATTTACTTTGTTGAAATTTAAAGTGCCTACCGTCTTTTTAAAATAGTTCTTGTCCAGCACGACGAGTACAGCATTTATTTTATTCACGTTGCCACCTCCAAAAAAAAATCGCCTCAATCGGGCGAAATTATATTACGAGCAAAACTTTTTTTCAAGAAATCATTCGGGCAGATGTTAAAGATTTGTTATGAGTATTTCTTTACAATCAAAATGCAATGCTTGACGGGTTCGGCATTAGCGGCGGCGGCTAGGGTCGTCGTGAAAATTTTTTCGTCGGGGTAGGAGAGGCGCGCGCAGATTGTCACCGAAGAATTTTTATCCCAACCGCAATCGAGCAAAATTTTAGAGATAGTCGCGGAATTGAATTGGGCATCGGTGAGAAGTCCCAAAATTTTCCCCGTAGAGAATTCAAGAGCCGCCCGCGCAGGTTGTCTGCCGTGAAAACTTAAAAGGGTTGCGTCGTGCCAAGGCAATGCGAGTTTAGCGAAGGCGAGTTGCATTGCGCTGATTGACGGAATGACTTCGATTAGTTCGGGTGGAAAATTTTTCCGGAGCAGGTCGAGCATTGAATAATAACCTGGATCGCCGCTGACCATTACGACGACTTCGCCGAGCCGAATTTTTTCGCGGATAAAATTTATAGGCGCGTCGAGGTCGCGAGTTATGGGGCACGTGATTTGATTCGGCGTGGAAAATTCTTCAAGAGCGCGGCGGCCTCCGATTAAAAATTTTGCCGCCTGAATTTTTTTAAGCGCGGCGGGCGTAATGTAATCAGGATTGCCAGGACCGATTCCCGCGACGATTATTTTGTTTTGCATGAGCGCACCTCAATAGCCTTTGAGCTGAATTTCAACGTCGACCGATTTGCCCGTGCGTTTGTCGACCGCATTTAGTTGCATCAAGCCGCTCTGGTCAATCGTCATAGTCAAAATAGTTTCGTCATCTTTCCTGCTGCCTTTGAGCCCGCGAATTTCAATTTCGCCGATATGCGTTCCGTTTTCGGGCAGATAAATGTAGTCGGTGCATTCCGATTCGTAAATCGCAATGTAGGTGTCGGAATTGTCGTCGATATGGTGGGAAGTCGAAGTGCCGCTCGTCGGCAAGGCGTCGCCCTTGTAAATGATATTGAAAATCCTGAGCCGCTTGTAATCTCTGTACTTCTCGAAACTTTGAATGTATCGTGCGCCGTAGGAAAATTTGCAGATGTCTTGCAGGAAATTTTCTTCGGTCAAGTGTTCAGCGTAAATCGCCGCGCCAAATGCTATAGCTTTTTCCGGCTCGTAAATTTTCGTTTCAATGTCGGGGTAATTTTCCTTAAAAGCCTTCTTGACTTGCGGCATATTCGAGCTACCGCCGACGCAAACTATATAATCAATCTTAGTCGCGCAAGTGCTTTTGAGTTTGTCGACCATGCGCATTGTCTCCTGCAACAGCTCCGACGTTATCTTTTCAAATTCCGCCCGCGTGATTTCGATGTCGTAAACTTCGTCGTCAATCTCTATGTCCGATATAAATTTTTCTTGCGTCGAAAGATTATGTTTGATGTCGATTGCCATTTTAAGAATTTTACTTTCCGTCCGCGAATCGAATTTGATATAGGGTTCTTGGTCGCGACATTTGCGCTTTATCAGCTCGACTAAAAGTTTATCCCAATCGCGCCCGCCGAGCCGTTTCATATCCGAGTTAATGACTTTGTACCACTCTTTGGAATTTTTATCGGAACGGACGATAGCCACGTCGCAAGTGCCGCCGCCCAAGTCGTAAACCAAAATTGTTTTCTCGTCTTCGGCACTGGGCGCGTTGAAGTAGGCGATAGCAGCGGCTACCGGCTCGCGAATAAAGCCCAGAACTTTCAAGCCGGCTTCGTCCTGCGCGGCGTCGCGTATGAAATTGAGTTCGCGCAGATTGAAGGCCGCCGGAACAGAGATAACTGCGCCGTCGATTTTCTGCGAAACTAATTGCTTATGTTCAATGCCGGTCAGCGCGACTTTTTTGACTTCGCGGAGGATATGCCCGACGATTTGTTTTTTGGTGAAAGTTTTGCCGTCGAGCCGGAAATTTTTTTTATCGGCGTTGCTGATTTCCATTTTGATATTGCGCACGACGTTTTCGGGGCGATTGTGTCCCCTATCGTCGGCGGGCTTGCCGATTAAAATATTGCGCTTGCTGTCGTAGTAAAAGACGGAGGGAATGCCGTATTGACCGCCGGGCAGAAGCGTTTCGGAGTTACCATTTATCAGCGCGGCGGGTAGGGAAAAGCTCGTGCCGAAATCTATTCCAATTTTCATAGCGCGTCACCTCCCGAAAAAATTCCTAGTGACTTCGACTTCAGCCTTGCGGAGGATTTGCCCTTTGTAAATCAGTCCGACGCGCAAAATTTTAGAGACCTTCGCGGAATCGGGCGGGCGCGCAATGTTTATGACATCATGCTTGGCGAAGTCGACCGGAATATTTATTTCGTTGATGAGTTTGGCACCGAGCATTCCAAACGATTGCTCGATATATCGCGCGAAAGTTCTGCAACGCTTGATGAGATTTTCGTAACCTTTTTGGGCATCGGGCTTGGGGTGAGTTTGCAAAGTTTCGTTGACCTTGTCGAAAAGTTGAAGCAGCTGATTTATCGGCTCCTCAAGAGTTTTGAACTCAAGCCCGTCGCGAATCTCCGAAATTATTTTCAGCGTGCTTTGGAGGCGCGGCAATTCGTCTTGCAGAGCGCGTTGAACGTTTTTAATTTCGCCGATGATTTTTTCGTCGTCGGCTTGCCGAGTTTGAACCAAATCCTGCAGAAAATTTTTATCGTCAGCGGCTGGAATTTCAGCGGAGGAAAATTTTCCAAGATGATTATCCAACTTCGCGAGATTATTAAACAGCTCCTCGAAATAATTTCCGTTGAGCGGCAATCCGCGAAAGATGTCTTTTTTATACGGCTCGAAAATGTTCAGCGACGAATCGAGATTTTCCGAAAAGGCGTAGTTTAGCCCGTCGACAACCATATACATATCAAAATTTGTGGGCAAGTTGATAGGTTGTTGCGGCGTGATTTTGAAATTTTTCGGCGCAAAGTCAGCACAATTCATCTGGCAGAATAGCGACATTAGCGGCGAAGTTTTTTTAGCGGTCAGCTCGTAGAAAGTCATCGTCACCAGTTGCAGATAAAAATTCTTCAAGACGTAGAAGGCTTGCGCGGTCGGATTATTCCTCGCGAAGGTGAGCGTTTCTTTGTAAAGTTCGAGGCTGTTAGTCATGATTATATTTCCCTTCTGCGCGGCGTTTAAGAATTTCTTTGCGGGCTTGCAAATATTTTTCGGTGTCGTCGATTTCCTTGCCAAGAATCCGCTTGAGCAAATTTAAATCCCTCGTCACGAAGTACGCCAAAGAAATATCATCATTACTGCCCCGCGCCGTCAGATACGGCAGCAATTCATTTCGCAATTCGTCGCGCGTCCGAGCAAAGCCGTTACTTATCACGCTGTCGAGGATAACCTCATCGTAGAGTTTGTAGAGGTGCTTTTCGTTCTCGTAAATCGGGTAGCAATCGTCGAGGCCGTCAGTACTCAAAAAAATTGCGACGGGCGCGAGCGGCGAATTTTCATCGCAATCCAGGACGACGTGACGAAATTTTTTATAAGCGTCGGCGTCACAAAGCGAAGTCGTTATGTTGGCGAAAGTTTCGTTATCGGGCGGCACAGGCACTTTGAATTCGCCATTGCGCTGCAAAATTACGCAAGTCCCGTCGCCGATTTGAACAATCAGAACTTGCGAGCCGATTGACACCGCGCAAATTAAAGTAGTGCCGTAAGCGACCGGAATATAAATTTCATAGCCTGAAGTGAATCGCGCCTTATACTTGTCGCTGACGTTTTGCCAACGCGGCTCGTTGAAAATTTCGGTCGAACGTTCGCGCCAATCTCCCTTGACTGCCTTAAGCCACTCGTCCCAAATGCTGAATTCAAAATTTCTTATGCCGTTGTCGGAAAATTGGTCGGTGAGTTCTCGGCAGAAAATTTTAATCTGATTGAAGGCGGTCTTCACGGCGAGTTTCGAGCCCGTATCGCTACGGAAATAATCTTTGCCGCCATGCCCGTCAGCAATCGCAATCGCCTGAACGCCGCTAAATTCCATAGCCGAAGAATTATCTTGGCAGGGCAAGCCGCGTTCCTGATACTTCCTGCCGTGAACGCTCGCGGCAAACATACTGTATCGCATAAAAGTTCACGCTCCTAACTTAGAAAAATCCCCTGAAAAATTTTCAAGGGATTTTATATGCAAGCGTCGATAAAAAATTTTTACCAAGCTTCTTCGGATGAAGCATTGAGCGCGCCGCCTTGAGCCGCGATAGCCTCAGCGGTTTTCTGCGTATTGTCATCGGGATTGGTGGTTGTCGAGTTCGCCGCGCCACCGCCTTGACTTGCGACCTTCGACGACGTGACAGCAATAAATTTAATCATCTTCTTCAACTCGGCGGGGTCATTGGTATGCAAAACGGTTTCGGGATTGCCTGTGAAGTCGCGCAGAACATCATCATTTGAATCGCCGTAGCCGACCGCCACGCGCACCGCGATTTTGTACCAATTATTTTTCTTGAGTTCCTGCAAACCGTCTTGATAATCGTCAGTGGGCTCGCCGTCAGACAAAAGGAAGAGTACTGGCGCGACCGAACCCGAAGCGCGTTTCATGAAACCATGCGTGACTGAAAGTTTATCGTTGAGAGTTTTGAACGCCGCGCCCATAGACGTAGGGCCGCCCGCGTCCAATTCGTTCCAGGAATTGCGGACATCTTCGGGCGATAACAATTCCTCGCCGCCGATAGCCCAATCCGCGCCGAAACTAAACGTCATAACCGCGACTTTAATTTCGTTGTCGGGGTTTGAATCGTTCATCGAAATCAATTCGGGCAGAACATTTTCAATCGCGGCGTTGACTGCGCCAATCGGAGCACCGCTCATTGAGCCGGAAGTATCGAGCATAAAAATTACGGGGCACATCTTGCGCGGTATCTCAACCTTATCGAGCATTCCCATTTAAATTCCTCCTCACCTGTTGACAATAACTTGAGCGATATTTTTATTGCAGAAATCGATTTGAGCATTCGCGCCGAGTACGAGCACTTCGCCGGGCTGCCTAGTTAAAATTTTACCTTCGGGCGTTTTGATTGTCCAATTAAAGCGCGAATTATTTTTCAAGCCGAACTTGCCGGGCTTTTCCAAAATGATTGCGGCTTGCGTCTCGAAATCTTCCGAAGTCGCATTCATATGGTAATCATAAAGGGCAACGTCTTTGAAAATCGGGACGGTGACTTCCTGATTTGAGCGTCTAGCGAAGTTCAGATAGCCGACCGCCTTGACGGATTTTTGACAGCTCTGACAAGTTGTCGCGCTATCGTTTTCGATGAACATTTCCTCGCCGCAATGCGGACAGCGAACAATCGAACTTTTGAGCCGCATCAAAATATTAAACCAATCCTGCTCCAACAAGCGACCCTTGCCGCCGAGTAAACTTTCTTGGCTGAACGACTGTTGAAAGGCGCGTTTGATGAAGCTTGGGAAAAATTTCCACATAACAGGCGCATTCCTATGCAGGACGGGGTGCGGCGCATTAGCCGGATTTTTTTCGTCGAAAATGAAAAGCGGCTCCGTGCCGTAAATTTTGACCTCGTACTTATTGGTAAGGGCGGGGTAATTGGTCTTGATGCCTTCGAGCGGGTGATTGCCAATCAGCAACAAAAACAGCACGACCGCTAAAGAATATCTGTCGGTAGATTTATCAGGCTGTTTATCGCCGCGCACGACTTCCGGCGCAACGTAACTGCGCTTGCCCAAAATCCCAGAGTATTCGCCGTGCCCGACGACGTTATCATTATCGCAGATTAAAACTTTGCCGCTGTTCGGGTCAATGGAAAAATTCCCGTCGTTGAGGTCTTGATAATTATAGCCTTTGTTGTGCAGAGATTTGAACGCGGCGACCATATTCAACGCGGCGTCGACCATAGCGCGAGCAGATGCGAATTGCACACGCGCCATGAGGTATTTTGAAAAGGGCTGATAATTCTTCGGGAAAATTTTCATAACGTAGCCGAAAGTTTCGCCGTCATTCCACTTGGTGAGCTGTTCGGGCCAAACGAATGCATCTGACGGCGCGCCGACTTTTATATTTGCCTCAAGATGTCTATAAAATTTGCGCGGCTCTTTTATGTAGCCGATGAAAAACCATTTAAGGGCGCGTTCTTCGCCGGTGTCGTCGAGCCGAATTTTGTAAACGATTCCTTGACCGCCGTCGCCGAGCTTGTCGATTACAGTAGCAGTCCTTCCGTCAGCCAATTCCACGCGCTGATTTTTTTTCAAGGGCGTAAATGTCGTCATAGATTTCACCTCCGAAATTTTGCGACTATTATAATCAGCCGACACTCTTTAAGCAATAGCAGGAAAAATTTCCGCGTTGTGGAAAATTCATTTCATTACGCATTGCTTTTAGGAGGTTGATTTATGGCTCTGCTTGAAATAAAAAAGGCGGGCGACCCCGTCTTGAAAGAAATTTGCAAACCGGTCGAGAAGATTGACAAACGCTTGAGGAAATTTTTAGACGATATGGCCGAGACGATGTACGCTAGCGAGGGCGTAGGGATTGCCGCGCCGCAAGTTGGCGTTTCGATTCGGGCTTGCGTCGTCGATGTTTCCGCCCGCAACAACAGCGACGCTGACAAGAAAAGCCGCTACGATTTGATAAACCCTGTCATAACTTATCGCGAAGGCTCAGAGCTTGGCGAGGAAGGCTGCCTGTCTTGCCCTGACCTTTTCGGCGATGTCGAACGCGCCCAAAAAATTCGCGTCGAATATATCAGCCGCTTCAATAAGAAAAAAACTTTGGAGGCGGAAGGGCTTTTAGCGCGTTGCATTCAGCACGAACTCGACCACCTCGACGGCAAATTATTTATCGACATTGCCCAGAACATAACTAAAGGCAGGAAGAATAAAGACTAAAAGCTTTAAGCTTTGTCTTGAGTTGGCTTTTTATTTTCGATAGTTTGTTTTAATTTGTCGAGCTGTTCTTCCGGGACTTTTACCGTGCCGAATTTTTGAAAGTCTCGCGCCATATCGACTTCGCCGAGCGCAAGTGCCATCATAGACGATATGTCCGCGAAATTCATTTGTTCCAATTCTTTTGCCTCTTCCGCAGAAATTTTCCCGCGCTTTTTGGCTTTCTTTACCGCCTTTTTCATGCGCTCATCGAACATGCTCATTAAATTGAAAGTGAAATAGTCTTTTTCGTTCATGAAAATCCCCCTGATAACTTAGTCGTCAATTTTTTTTGGCGCGGCAAGTCGAATCAAAATGCGCGTGATTCTTAAACCTTCGACTTCCTCGACGTAAAAAGTATTGCCCTCGAACGCGGCGGATTGTCCAACCTTCGGCTCGCCGCCCAGTTTGTCATTGAGCCAGCCGCCGACCGTGTCAACGTCCTCCTCGTCAATCGATATGTCGAACTCGTCTTCCAATTCCTCAAGCAACATCTTGGCATCGACCGAATAAAGATTTTCATCGCGCTTTTCGGCATCGGGGCGTTCCTCGTCGAACTCGTCTTGAATATCGCCGACAATTTCCTCGATAATGTCTTCAATGGTGACCATGCCGGCCGTCCCGCCGTATTCGTCAACGACTATCGCCAGTTGCGAGCGATTAGTTTGCATAGTCTTGAGCAGGACGCTAACGTCCATACTTTCGGGAACAAAAAAAACTTTCCGAGCTAACTTTTTCAAGCTCGGCTTTTTTTTGCCTTGCAACATCGCCCTATTCAAATCTTTTATGTGCAGGAAGCCAACAATATGATCTTTATCCTCAAGGCAAATCGGGTAGCGCGTCATTTCCTCTTCCAGAATCGTCGCGAGATTTTCCTCGTAACTTTTATCAAGATAGAGGCAAACCATATCAAGGCGCGGCACCATAATTTCCCTAACGTTGCGCTCGGTGAAGTCGAAAACGTTATCGACGAAATCAACTTCGGTATCGTCAACTAATCCCTGCTTGCGACTTTCCTTCATGAGCAGGCGAATTTCTTCGGGATTGTGCGCGACTTCGCCTTCAGAGACACTCAAGCCTAAATGGTGACTTACGAAACTTGCGGTCTTATTGAGCAACCACACGAAAGGATACATGACCTTCCAGAAAATCAGCATGGGCAGCGCGATTGTCAGCAAAATTTTTTCGCTCGCGGCGATTGCCATGCTTTTTGGCGTCAGCTCGCCCAAGATTATGTGCATGGAAGTTATCAGCGAAAACGCCAGCGCGAATGAAATTGTATG
>CAMZHX010000029.1 GCA_947307055.1 uncultured Selenomonadales bacterium
CCGCCCGTTCAGCGTCAAACATTTCCTCAACGCCATTCCCAAAACCGTCAAGAAAATTGCCGTCCTCGACCGCACCAAAGAATCGGGCGCAGTCGGTGAGCCGCTTTACCTCGATGTTAAATCCGCTTTTTATGACGCTGATATAAATCCTGTTATCGTCGGCGGTCGCTACGGTATCGGCGGCAAGGACACTACGCCCGACCAACTTTTAGCAGTATTCGACGAGCTTAAAAAGGATTCGCCGCTTAACGGCTTCACTATCGGCATTGACGACGACATTTCCCATAAATCATTGGCGACTGCTCATCACGACGTTGACTTGACGCCCGAAGGAACGACCGCTTGCAAATTCTGGGGTCTCGGTTCCGACGGCACAGTCGGCGCGAATAAGTCTGCCATTAAAATTATCGGCGATAACACTGACCTTTACGCGCAAGCCTATTTTGCTTACGATTCCAAAAAATCTGGCGGCATTACTATGAGCCACCTGCGCTTCGGCAAATTGCCTATCACCTCGCCCTATCTCATCACTAAGCCCGATTTTGTAAGCTGTTCGCAGAAAAGTTACGTCCACCACTACAATTTGATTGCGGGCTTGAAACCCAATGGCACATTCCTTTTGAACACCGATTGGAGCGACGAAAAATTAGGGCACAAGCTCAAACCCTACATGAAACGCTACATCAAGGAAAATAATATAAACGTCTACACGGTCAACGCGGTCAAGATTGCGGGCGAACTCGGCTTAGGCGGGCGTTTCAATATGGTTATGCAGGCGGCGTTTTTCAAGCTCGCGAACATTATCCCGATTGATGACGCGGTTAAATATCTCAAGGACGCGGTCGAGAAGTCATACGGCTCGAAGGGTCAAAACGTCGTCGATATGAACTGGGGCGCGATTGATAAGGGCATTGAGGCTTTGCACAAGGTCGACACGAGCACTTGGGACGTTGACGATACGAGCATGAATCAGAAAACCCAACAGGTTAATCCGCCCGAATTTATTACCGAAGTTCAAAACGTCATGAACCGTCAAGAGGGCGATAACTTACCTGTTAGCAAATTTGCTCAGCTTGCCGACGGAACTTTCCCGCTTGGCGGCACGGCTTACGAGAAGCGCGGCACGGCTATAAAAGTTCCGGCTTGGGACAAGTCTAAATGCATTGGTTGCAATCAATGTTCGTTCGTATGTCCGCACGCGGCGATTCGTCCTATCCTCACGACGCCTGAAGAACTCAAGAACGCTCCCGAAGGTATGGAGGCTATCCCGTCTAAAATTTCTCGTGGCGCGTATAATTTAACGATTGCCGTTTCGACTTATGATTGTTTAGGCTGTGGGAATTGCGCCCAAGTTTGTCCTAAGCAAGCGTTGACTATGGTCAAGTTCGACGACGCGGCTAAGGCTCGCCAGAAAATTTTTGATTACGGCGTCAAGCTCGCGCCCAAAGCTAATCCGACTAAGAAAACGACGGTCATTGGCAGTCAATTCGAGAAGCCGTTGTTTGAATTTAGCGGAGCCTGCGCGGGTTGCGGCGAAACTCCCTACGCGAAACTTTTGACGCAACTTTTCGGCGATAGAATGATGATTGCAAATGCTACGGGTTGTTCATCGATTTGGGGCGCGTCTGCTCCTGCTATGCCCTACACTAAAAATATTTTCGGTAGAGGTCCTGCTTGGGGCAATTCGCTTTTCGAGGACAACGCCGAATACGGGCTGGGCATGTTCTTAGGCGTCAAAGCTATTCGCGATTCGCTCGCCTCTGACGTTGCCACCGCGCTTGAATTGAATATTTCCGACGAACTCAAAGCCGCGCTTGCTGATTGGAAGGATAATTTCAATGTCAGCGAAAACACTCGCGACCGCGCGGATAAATTGACTACGTTGCTTGAGGCTCAAAAGGGCGATGACGCGTTACTGAATAAAATTTATGTCAATCGCGATTTCTTTGTTAAGCGTTCGCAATGGATTTTGGGCGGCGACGGCTGGGCATATGACATTGGCTATGGCGGGCTTGACCATGTATTGGCGAGCGGCGAAGATATTAACGTTTTCGTATTTGATACGGAAGTTTATTCCAACACGGGCGGGCAAGCGTCGAAGGCTACACCTGCCGCCGCGATTGCTCAATTTGCCGCGACTGGTAAGAAGACTAAGAAAAAAGATTTGGGCAGAATGGCTATGAGTTACGGTTATGTTTACGTCGCGCAAGTCGCTATGGGTTCCGACCAAAATCAACTCATCAAGGCTATCACCGAGGCGGAATCTTATGACGGGCCGTCGCTGATTATCGCCTATTCGCCCTGCATAAATCACGGCATTAGGAAGGGCATGGGCTCCAGTCAGCTTGAGGCGAAACTCGCTGTGCAATGCGGCTACTGGGCTAATTGGCGTTATAATCCGGTCAATAAGAAATTTACGCTCGACAGTAAGGAGCCCGATTTTAGCAAGTTCCAGGAATTTTTGATGGGCGAAGTTCGTTACTCGTCGTTAAAGCGCAATTTCCCCGACGCCGCGCAGGAACTTTTCGAGAAAACGCAGCACGACGCGGAAGAACGCATTAACGGTTATAAAATTTTAGCGGGAAAGTGATACCATGAAAAAAATTATCGTCATACCAGGCGACGGCATAGGGCAGGAGATTACTTCTTGCGCCGTCGAAGTCCTTAAAGCTATCGACCAAAAATTCAATATCGGGCTTGAGTTTGATTATCGCGACGCGGGCGGCACTTCCTACGAAAAATTTGGGACGCCGCTCACCGACGAAGCCCTTGACGCTTGCAAAAAAGCTGACGGCATTTTATTCGGTGCGGTCGGCGGCAAGAAGTGGGATTCATTACCGGTGCACCTGCGCCCCGAAAAGGCTATCTTCGGATTGCGCAAGGGCTTAGGACTTTTCGCGAATCTGCGCCCGACCAAAGTTTATCCCGAACTCATCAATTCCTCGCCGCTTAAGCCTGAACTCGTTAGCGGCTCTGATTTGCTGATTGTTCGTGAACTCGTCGGCGGAATTTACTTCGGACCTCGTTGCGAATCGGAAATCAAAGAGGGCGTCGAGCAAGCTTGGGACACCGAAATTTATTCTGTGCCCGAAATCGAGCGCATTACCAAACTTGCTTTCGAGACGGCTAGAAAACGTCGCGGCAAAGTCACTTCGGTTGACAAGGCGAATGTTTTAGCGGCGTCGCGACTGTGGCGCAAGGTCGTTAATGACGTTGCTAAAAATTATCCCGACGTTGAACTGAATCATCTTTACGTTGACAATGCGGCTATGCAACTTGTGCTCAACCCTGCGCAATTTGACGTTATACTTACCAATAACATTTTCGGCGACATTTTGAGTGACGAAGCGTCCGTTATCGGCGGCTCTATTGGGCTTATGCCCTCCGCGTCGATTGGCGAACTCACTAGCCTTTACGAACCTATTCACGGTTCCGCGCCCGACATTGCCGGACAAAATATTGCTAATCCTATGGGCGTGATTTTAAGTGCGGCTATGTTGTTGCGCTACAGTCTCAATCGCGAGGACGCCGCGCAGGCTATTGAAAAAGCTGTTGAGAAAACTTTAGCTGACGGTTGGCGCACTCCGGACATTTTCACCGAAGGCACTAAAAAAGTCGGCACTACTCAAGTCACCGACGTTATAATTTCTAATCTCTAGTCAAGTTATCAAAGCGCATAGTTTCCTTGTCGAAGAATAAATTTATAGCCGTAGTGGGGCCGTTGCGATTCTTCGCGATGATTAGTTCGGCGACGTTCGCCTTATCGCTTTCCTCGCGATTGTAATACTCCTCGCGGTACAAGAACATAACAATATCGGCGTCCTGTTCGAGTGAGCCCGATTCCCTTAAGTCGCTTAATTGCGGCTTTTTTTCTGCCCTAAGCTCAACGCTCCGACTTAGCTGACTTAACGCCAATATCGGCACGTCCAATTCCCGTGCTAACGTTTTCAAGTTCCGGCTAATGTCCGAGATTTCCTGTTGGCGATTCTCCGCGCGCCTGCCCGTCATCAGCTGCAAATAATCTATAACGATTAAATCTAGTCCGACCTCGTGAGCCAATCGCCGCGCCTTGCTACGGATTTCCAATATCGTTTGCCCGCCGTTGTCGTCTATGTAAACTTTTAATTTTGAAAGCCTATCCACCGCCAATAGCAACTGCTCCATTTCGTTATAATCGAGTTCTCCGCGATTTATCCTCTGACTGTTTACGCCGCTTTCGGTCGCTAGCAATCGCTTAGCTAATTGTCCCGCGCCCATCTCCAATGAAAATATCGCTACGACATTTCCTTTACGCGCGGCATTTTTTGCTATGTTCAAAGCTAGTGCAGTTTTGCCCATTGAAGGGCGCGCCGCTAAAATTATCATGTCCGACCGCTGTAAGCCGTTTAGCACCCGTTCCAAGTCTAAAAATCCCGTTGGGATTCCCTGCATTTTTTCGGGGTGATTGTTTATGTCTCGAATCCTGTCCAAAGATTTTTGCGTTATCAAGGACAGGGCTTCAAAGTCCGTCGTTTTGTTTTGCGTTGTTATGGCGAAAAATTTTTTTACGGCTATTTCCAAAATGTCTTCAACGTCCTCTGATTCCTCGTAGGCGTCCTCAATAGTTTCTTCGGCAACTTGTATCAGCCGCCGCAAAATCGCTTTATCTTTTATAGTTTTGGCGTAGGTTTCGGCGCGGCTTGTTGTGAATTCGTAATCCACCAGCGAAAACAAATATCGCCGATTGACTTTGACAAGTTCGCCCGTCTTACGCAATTCCTCTTCCACTAGTAAAATATCCGGCGGCGTTCCACGTCCATATATTTCCAACAGCGCGCGGTATATCAATTTATGTTCCTCGCGATAAAAATCGGCGGCAGTCAATATTGTTGCCACCGTCGGAATCACCGTCGATTCCTTTAGCATCATCGCAGACAATAATTTTTTTTCCATTTCGATAGCTTGCGGCCATTCTCTACTCATTGTCATCATCCTTCGTTATGTTTTTGAGAACGCGGCGCACCTCGTCCATATCGACTCGCGTATTATTGCAAGGACCATTCGGGCGAATGTTCAGGACGCCGACCGCCGGCAATGGGTAGACATCTTGAATGCCGCTCATCAAGTCGCGTTCGCAGGCGATTGCTAAGACTGCTTGCGGGCGAATTTTTTTCACGACTTGCCGAGCCAAAGTCCCGCCGGTCGCTACGAAAAATGTAAAGCCCAGCTCGTCAGACAACTTCATCAAGTCGCCGACATTGCACCGCCCGCAACGTTTACAATTATTGGGGTCGCGGGTGATTTTATGTGGGCAGCTCGACAGTTGCAGACAATGCGGGCTAAGCACGAGCAATTTTTTAGCTGGGACTTTGATACCGCTTTTGAAGAAAATCAGATTGCTCACCGCGATAAATGAGCCTTCGAGCTGGCGGCGTTTAAAGCCGAAAAGCTTCCCGATTTTCACGGCGAGCGGGAATAGCCATTTGATTAGTCCGACGCTGTAGCGGTGAAAAAGTTTGAGAGTCGGCAAGCCTTTGATTGCTAAGACCATATTGCAGACCGCGCCGAAACTTATGCCCGAAATCAAAATTAAAAGTGCGCCAAAAAGCGCGGGCAGATATTCAAAAATATTTTCAAGTCCGAGATATGAAACGCGCCAAAAAGCATAGAGGACGAGCGCGACAAAAAATTCCGACGCCAACAACAGCCCCAAGAATAATCTTTTTTTCGGGCGCAACGCCTCAAGTGAACTCAACAAAATCTCCACCACCAAACATAAAGTGTTTGCTGAATTATACACTGCGCCGGCTTAAATAGCAAAGCTTAGCTTACTGAGCGCGAACTTAATGAGCTGGTCGGTAGAGGAATTGGGCGGTGCACTTTCGAGAGCCGTAGAAATTTCCGCTGACGTATACCCCAAAGCCTCTAAAGCGTCGTAAGCGTCATTGAACGCGGCGGCTTGAATGGGCGCGGAAGTTTTAAAGCCGAGCGATTTAACTTTGTCCTTGAGCTCCAAGAGGATACGTTGCGCAGATTTTTTACCGACGCCGGGCAAATTTATTAGCGTTTTCAAATCCTGTTGAACGACAGCTTGAGCAAATTGCGCAGGGGAAATGTTCGAGATGATAACGAGCGCACCTTTCGCCCCAATGCCCGAAACCGTCAAGAGCAATTCAAAAAGGTCTAAGGTCTCCTGACTTTGGAAGCCGAAAAGATTTATAGCGTCGTCCTTAACGGCGGTATGAATAAAAAGTTCGGCGGGGAAATTGAGTTGCAAAGCGTTCAGCGTGCTTGAATCGGTGAAAACTTTATAGCCGACGCCGCCAACATCAATAATACAAAAATCATGGCGGATTGAAATTACGTTGCCGCGCAGGTATGCAATCAAAGGAAAACCTCCTAAAAGAAAATTGCCCCGATTGTCGGGGCTAAGTTTTTGAGATTGAATCGAGAATGCCATTGACGAATTTTGCGGAATCGTCTGTGCCGTATCGTTTGGCGAGTTCGACAGCCTCGTTAATGACAACAGGTTTAGGAATGGGCGGTTGAGCAAAGAGAAGCTCGAAGACCGCGAGACGCAAAATATTTCTGTCGACGGACATAAGGCGCGGGAGTTGCCAACCTTCCCTGAGGTGAGAAATAATCACGGCGTCAATATCGGCGAGTTTGTCGCGAGTAGCCCTGACAGTCACGTCGATATATGCGAAATCTTTTTTGGAAGTGAGTTTAGGCTCGTCGTCGAACATGGTTTTAATTTCTTGGTCGATGTCGTCGGGATTGAAGTCGAGAGCAAAGAGGGCTTTGAAGGCGGCTTCCCTAGCAAGTGTGCGGCTCATAACTTATCCCCCTTACCAGCGTTGAATATTATCGGGGAGAAGTTGGTCAAGCTTGTTGAGAATTTTTTCGACCAAATCATCTTTGGAATCGAAGCGCGAGCCGACAAACAATCCGATAACGCCGCAAATGAAAATGAAAAAGGTATTGAAGAACCCGATAATAAGAATCGCCGCGCCCGTGATTAAGCCGGTAACGAAACCGATTTTCCTAGTGCGGTGCGACTCGAAAAGGTCGATGATAAAATTTTTGATAGCGTCGAGCATAGTAACACCGCCTTAGCGGACGCGCCGACGTTTAGTGACGGCGGTTTGCGCAATCTGTTTGACTTTGACTTCGACGGGCACATAAAATTCCAGTTGCAAAAGTTCTTTGAGCGCGGAATTGATTTCGCTATCGACGGCCTGACTGATTTTGGGCGCGGAATGTCCTTCGGCAAGCGTGAGCGTCAAGCGGATTCGGAAGGGATTAGCGGTTGAAAATTTTTCTACGGTAAGTTCAGAATCTTGAATGCCGCTGACGTTTTGGATTGCGCGATTGGCGATTTTTTCAATGACAGCGAAATCGACGCGAACAAGTCCGAAGTCGGTTTTCTTCAATAAAAATTCGCCGCCCGAACTGCGAACGAATTTACTTGCCGTGCTAGGTACAGAGAAAATTTTCTTGATAAAGTTTTTAAGCATAACATCACCTCAAATTACGCGCTTATCGCGTTCAACGATAGCATGAGTAATTTCGTTGACTTTGACTTCGACGGGGACATTATCGAGTTCGAGCGCGGTACCCAAAGCATCATTGACGATAGCGACGACATTTTCACTGACGCGCGGAGCCGAAAAGCCTTGACTAAGCGTGATAGTCAATCGAACTTTGATAGGAATTGCGCCGTCCTGACGATAAACAGAAGCTTCAGCCGCCCGCACGCCCCCAACCGTTACGGCAGCCCTTTCGACCACACCGACAATCGCGGGGACAGTAACTTTGACTTCGCCGGGCTTGCCAATTTCCAAGTGAACGTCATCGGACAGGAGCGACGCGGATTTATTCGAGCGCGAGAAAATGCCCGTCAACAGAATCAGACTTGCAATCGCCATGCCCGCCAAGACCGCTAAGGATTCTTGTTGCGCGATAATGAAGTTAAGATATTTTTGCCAGACGGTCGAAGGGATAAGGTCGAGGCAGACACCCGCGCAGATTACCAAAACCGCTAGCACGATTAGGACATAAAAAAGCAAAATAAGGCGACGAAAAATCCCCATAAAACCTCCTTAGGGGCATGGGAAAAGGGAAATGGGAAAAGTCTAAAACCTAATTCCTACTTTTCCCTTCTCCCATCTCCCTTTTCCCTTAATGAACTCTTGTTTCCTCAGCTTTTTCTTCTTCTTCAGGGAAGCTGACGCCTTGAACGTGAACATTGACTTCGACGACAGAAAGACCGGTCATAGTTTCGATAGCGCGTTTGATATTCTCCTGCGCGGCAAGTGCAACGTCGGGAATGCGTGCGCCGTATTTAACGATGATGAAAAGGTCGACAGCGGCTTCGCGTTCGCCGACTTCGACTTTGACGCCTTTGGAGAAATTTTTACGGCCGAGCATTTCAGCGATACCGCCGACAACGCCGCCGCTCATACCCGCGATACCGTCGATTTCGGTTGCAGCAAGACCCGCAATGATGCTAACGACTTCGTCAGCGATTTTTATTGCGCCGAGCCCAGAATCGCTTTTCACTAAATCTTTTTCATTATCCATGAAGTGACCCTCCTAATTAACTATGGCAAATACCACTTTTTCGGCAATATTCGCCGCAATATCGAAATCCCCTGCAAAGGCAGAAAAAAATAGTAGTTAGGTTGATAGGTGAATGGGTGGATAGGTTAATAGTCTAACAACCTAACCACCTAACAACCTAACCACCTAACTACTACTTAGCCGGTGCGGGCATACCAGGCTTAATCGCGTCGGGGAATTTTGTATCCGTGAAAGGTTCGGTCGGCATAGGTTCAATCGCGAGATGACCGCCTTTTACTGCCGCCGTTGCAGATTCAATCGCTCTGTGCGCGGCGTCAATCGAAATGCCCAACGCCTTCATGCACTTATCAGGATTGTGGAAGCCCATTGCGCTTTCAGCACTGACCCAATCCCAATACCATTGCGCCTCGCGGACGAGCTGACGGGATTCGGCAAGTTGTTCGTCAGTCGCTCCTGCAAGGTGCGCGGCTTTTATAACTTTATGGGCGCGAGCCGTCGTTTGTCCTGCCATGCGCAAAAGCTTAAATGTGTTATCGTTAATTGTCTGCACGCGGTGTAACATAGTTTCGTAGGATTCGTCGTGGCATTTGGCGCAAGCCGTATCGTAATGTTTAAGCGGGTTCGTCATGTAGTGCGAAGTATATTTTTGCCCGTCGGCTCTCATGTACGGCATATGGCAATCGACGCAGGTAACGCCATTGAGCGCGTGCACTGAATCCGTCCAAACTTCAAAGTCGGGGTGCTGAACTTTCAACATTGCGGCTCCGCTGTCGGGGTGAATCCAATCGTAATCAAATTTCGGGTCGTGCCCGTCGTGATAATATTTCCATTCCTCTTCGGGGCCAAGACCATTTGCGAACGGCATATGAACGCGGCCGTCTTCCTTTTTCTTGAAATAATATTCGTTGTGGCACTGACCGCAGACATAAGCGCGCATTTCATTATGCGTCGCCTTGCTGACATCAACGCCCATTTCCGCCATTGACTCGACAAAGCCTTGATTGTAAATTCTAAGCTTCATAGTGTCGGGGTCGTGACAGCTTGAGCAACCGAACCACTCATCATCTTTAATCGGCGCGACAACTTCGTCAAACGGTTTGGAGGCAAATTCCCAACCGCTTTCCTTGAAGTACACGTCGTACATATACGAGCCTTTGCAAACTATGCACGAGCCGAGCTGACCCGGACGGCGTTTGGAATTCAGAATGTCTTCGCCGGCGTACCAATGGCCTCTGTCGTCGTCGTACTGAATCGAGAACTTATAGCCTTTGAACAATTCGATTTGTTCGGGCTGTTCGGTCAAGTGGGAATAAGCATCTGCGCCGCCAAAACCCGTCGGGCTGGGCGATTTGTCCATCGTCATTTTGTAGGAATTGAATTGCAACGGGTAAGCTTCGGCGTAAGCCATGCGAGTTAATTTTTGGTCTTCTGGGATTTGTTTTAGTTCAAATTTAGTGGCGGGCTTGGCGATAACTCTGGCGAACATCAAGCCAAAGAACGCAACGCATAAGACGAGCGCGCCCGCGATATATTTTTGCATCTTACTCAACTTTTATACCCCCTTCCAAATGATTAGTGCCGTGAGCGATTTTGCTATGGCATTTCAAGCAATCGTCCTGCGAGCCTTCGGGCGCGGTCTCGACGTAGGACATAGTTGCGCCATGACAACGCACGCAATTTTCAGCGACCATTTTGCGAGCGTCGGCATCAAGTTTGATACGTTCGGGGTAATCGCGCATTGCCTCATGATACATATCGACCATACCTGTGCGCCCCTTCTCGAACAGATAATGCGCGGTGTTATCGTGCGGCAGGTGGCATTCGACGCAATCTTGATTCCTATGGCTCGACATTTCAAAGGTTGCGGCCTCGTGTTTCATTGAATGGCATTGCCCGCAAAATTCCTTAGTGCCGGTGGCGTGCAATACTCCCGTTCCTACGACGACTGCACCAACGCCGATTATAAAGCCGCCGATTAGGCATTTGAGCGTATGCCTTTCAAACAAAGATTTTAAGCACATCACTTGACCTCCTTTCTAAGGGGAATGGGAAAAGGGAAATGGGAAAAGTCTAAAACCTAATTCCTACTTTTCCCTTCTCCCATCTCCCTTTTCCCTAATTGTTATCAAAGTTCCAAAACAAATTGCTGTGACGCTTAACCAAAGCAACCAGATATAAGGCTTAGTGGAAATGGTCGCGGTGACCGGCATAGCGGAGAGCTTATCGAGCGTCGGCAAAATTTCTAGCCGCGCCTTTTCCAAATCGCCCGATATGCCCGTCAACCTGACGCGCCTTTTCCCGTTGAAAACTTCCAGAGACTTCGACGAGCCGCCGTCGGGCGTAACAATAATCGTTGGGTGAATGACCTCTTCGACCTCGCCGTCGGTGATAGTTATAGCGGCGGTTGCTTGGGTCGGCTTATTATTTTCGTCGTAATCGATATGGGCGTCGCTGAAAATGTAGCCGAGTTCGCCGTCCATAGCGAAAAGATTTTTAGTGAGCATTAACTCCTGAACGTCATCAATTTGCGGCGCGTGCGGAGCTATGTAAATATCGCCGCCGAAAGTTTTAAGGATAGCGGGTTCGCGAGCGGCGTCCTCACCATTTCCGCGAAGTTTGGTAAGGGCGCGGACAATTTCGCCGTCAACTTTGTAGACGTAAAATTTTTGGCGTTCGTCCTCGTAGAAAACTTGCCCTTCGTAGGTGACATCGTGCCCCGCGACTGAAATTTTCTGATTGATTTGGAATTCTTGAGTAACAGTTTGCCCCTGCGCGGAAATGACAATCGCCGCTAACATCATCAAGAATCCTGCGTGCGCAATCTTCCCGCCTAAACTTATCGCGCGCCCGAATTTTATAAAGGCGTAAATCATGAGCGCGGCGAGGGCTAAAGCTATGGGCGAAGTGCTTTTGATATAAAAATCTGAATCGACAGCAGCGGCTTGCCCGACCATTTGAGTTAGTAGCGGCATTGACATTCCAATCCAAACAATCGTCGCGATGAAAATCAGTAGCAGGCAACTCAACAGGATTATAAAAGTTGGTTCGGAGTATGATTTATAAAGTTCGCCTTGCGGGAGTTGCTTAGCCTTCGCGAAGAGGATAGCAAGCCCGCCGATTAGAACGAGCGCATTTGCAAGAGCAATCGTTACGCCGATACTTGTGCCCGCGAACGAGTGAACCGAGAAATCGCCCAGAATCCCAGACCGCGTTAAAAACGTTCCGTAGATAACAAGCGAGTAGGTGAAAATCGCGGCGAGGTGCGTTTGAGCTAAGACCGCAGATTTTTTCCTGGCAAGGTTTATCAAATGCAAAAGGACTGCCGCTAAGAGCCAAGGCACCAGCGAAGAATTTTCGACAGGGTCCCAGCCCCAATAGCCGCCCCAACCTAAAACTTTATAAGCCCAATAGCCGCCGATAAAAATTCCTGCGCCTAAGAAACTCCACGCGGCGAGCGTCCAACGCCTAGCCTCTTCGAGCCAACTTTTGGAAGCCGGTTCAGTTAGGAGAGTTCCCAAACTTAGCGCGAAAGGTACAGATAGTAGCGCGTAGCCCACGAAAATTATTGGCGGGTGAATTGCCATCCAGAAATCTTGCAGGAGCGGATTAAGTCCGACGCCCTCGAAGACCTGCGCGGAATGTTCTGCAAAAGGCGACTTCGCGAGCACCAGGAAGATTAGCACGCTTTGAATCAGGAAGTAAATCCCTAGTGACGCGGCGGGCGTTCGTCTGAAGGTTAAGACTGCGCCCGTTATCGCGTGAATCAAAAGCCATAGCAGGAACGAGCCTTGCTGACCCGCCCAGAACGCCGAAATTTTATAAATAGTTGGTAGCGTCGTTGACGAGTAACTTGCAACGTATTCGACGCTGAAATCGTTTTCAAAGAGCAAAATCCATAGGAGCAAACTTGCTGCGGTGATGAAACTTGCCGAGACGATTGAAATGATTTTGACTGTCCGCGCAGAAGGAATTTTTTGAGCGAGACAGATAATCATCGCCGCCAGAGCCGCAATCAAGCCGCCGCCTAAAAGTAAATTCCCCGTCAAGACTTCACCTCGGTTTCTGCGATTCGTATTTCGACGGACATTTAATCAAAAGTTTTTTAGCGTGAAAGGAATTATCCGCCGATTGAAATTTTCCAATCGCGACGATATGATAAGCCTCGTCGAACTGGTCGGGCTTAATGCCGTCGAAGATAACGGGCATAGTTTCGCCGGTTTGTTCGTCTTGCAGGCTGAAGTTAAATTTGTCGCCGCGCTGAATGGGCTGGAAATTTTTATCGAGAAGACCTTTGACTTGGACGCTATTTGAAGACGCGCGCGCCTCAGCAATCGAGACGTAAGGCGTGACGTTTTGAGTTAAATTAAATCCGGCGTAGACTACGAAGCCGACGAGCAAGACTATTAAAAAATTTTTCCGCACAAGCCGTGCCCCCTTTCGATAAATTTTGCTGATTATATCATTGAAAAATTTTGGGCGTTGTTGCGCGAGCAACTGAATATTCCAAAAATATAATGCGGTTGACATAAAAATTTCTACGTCATATTATCGGCGTAGATTTTTTAGGAGAGAAGTTTTTATGGAAGTAAAGAACGGCGCAGTTAAAGATTTAACGGTCGGGGAACCTGCGCGGCTGATATTATACTTCACGTTGCCGCTATTAGCTGGAAATGTCTTTCAGCAACTCTTCGGCTTTGTCGATACGCTGATTGTCGGGCGATTCTTAGGCGTCGAGGCATTAGCGGCAGTCGGTTGCACAGGGCCGATGATGTTTTTGATGTTGGGCTTTGTCGGCGGAATGACGAGCGGCTTTTCGATTTGTACTGGTCAGAGATTCGGCGCGAAAGATTTCGACGGTGTGAGGCGAAGCGCGGCGATTTGCATTGCTTTGAGTTTTATAGCTTCGATTGTGCTGATGATATTGGGCGTGAGTTTTTGTCGCGACCTGCTGATTGCAATGAACACCCCGCCCGAAATTTTAGACGGTGCGCACTCATTCATATCGATAATTTATGGCGGCGTCGCGGGGTTTATTTTCCTGCAAATGCTGACAAATTTAATCCGCGCACTAGGCGATAGCAAAATGCCGACAGTCATTCAAGCTACGACGCTTTGCATAAATATTTTATTCTTGCCGGTCGCGATAATTTGGTTGGGCTTAGGGATACCTGGTTCGGCATTGGCGACGATTGCATCTTTGACGCTCGGAAATATTTTCTGCATCGTCTACATAAAAAAGCGCGTCCCATATTTACACGTGAGACGCGAGGATTTCAAATTTGACAGAGAATTTCTCAAGGAGCATTTGCGAATCGGATTGCCAATGGGTTTTCAATCGTCAATCATAGCGATAGGAGCTGTGGTGTTGCAAATCGCGCTGAACGGTTTAGGCTCGGTAGCGGTCGCGGCGTTTGCGGCGGCTCACAGGGTCGACGGGATTGCAGTTATGCCGATGATGTCCTTTGGCATAGCTATGGCGGCTTATACGGCGCAAAATTTCGGCGCAAAACAATTCGGGCGAATCGTCGAGGGCGTCAAGAAATGCGTTTTTATGTCGTGCACGTTCAGCATAATAGTTGCGCTGTTCAACATTTACTTAGGCGCGGAGATAATTGAACTTTTCGTGGGCGCGGAGGCTACACAAGTCATAGAGTACGGGCGATTATTTTTAATCATAACGGGCTTATCGTATTGGGCATTGGCTTTGCTATTTATCTTCCGGTTCACGTTACAAGGGCTAGGACAAAGTTTAGTGCCGACGATAGCCGGAATAGTTGAATTGGTTATGAGGGTCGCGGCGGCAATTTTCTTAGTCGATTGGCTAGGGTATTTGGGCGCGTGCCTAGCGTCTCCTATGGCGTGGATAGGCGGCTTGATACCATTGGCGATTTCGTTTTTCATGACGGCGCGGAAAATCAATTTACGTAAGGAGCGGCGCGAGGATTGAGATAATAAACGAGCTGAGACTGAAGCCGCCCTTAACTTTTTCGCGAGCAACAAGCGGCACCCTCGCAACAGGTTTCCCATCGTAGCGCAGGACAGCTTCGCCTAAAACTTGCCCAATCTTAATCCCTTTGCCAGCGTCAACAATCTTTGGCAGGTCGTAAGTTATCTTGAAAAATTTAGCGTCCTCGCCCGCCAGCAACGGAAATTTCAAATCGTCTTGCGCCCCGACAGTAACAGTCGCTTGCCTACCGCCGCGTACGAAAATAGTTTTCTCGACGCGATTTTTATCAATAGCATCAACCATTCGGACGCGCTCGAAGCCGTAATTAAAAAGGTTCGCCGCGTCGTCGAAGCGAGTATCGTGGTCGGGCGAGTGCATTACAATCGCGATAAGTTCAACGTCGCCGCGCTTAGCACTTGACGAAAGACAACCGCCCGCCGCTTTTGTCCAACCGGTTTTGATGCCGTTCGCGCCCTTGTACTTGCCTAAAAGTTCGTTGGTGTTATTGAGCTCGCTCCATTTGTCCTTAGGATACAGCCAGTGAATAGAAGTGCGGCGCGTCCCGACGATTTCTCGGAAGGCGGGATTTTTCATGCAGTAGACCGCAATGCGCGCCATATCCGAAGCGGTCGAGTAGTGATTAGGGTCGGGCAGTCCGTTGGGGTTAGCGAAGTTGGAATTTTTGCAGCCGAGTTCCTTAGCCTTATCGTTCATGAGGTCGGCAAATTGCAAAGTGGAGCCGCTGATTGCTTGAGCCAAAGCGATTGCGCCGCCGTTTTCGCTGACGAGCAGGACGGCAGTAATCATATCGTGCGCGGAAATTGAATCGCTTTCAGACCAACTCAACGTATTATCTTCGGCAAAAATGCCCTCACGACTCATCATGACTTCCTTATTTGGGTCGAGCTTTTCGAGTGCAAGAACGCAAGTCAACATTTTAGTCATAGAGGCTGGCTCGCGAAGGGCGTCGGGATTTTTTTCCCAGATTATTCTGCCGGTCGACGCCTCAACTAAAATTGCCGAGTCAGCTAAAATTTTTGGTTCGGCGACGGCTTGCGCTAAAGAATTTGTTATAAACGTTGCAACGAAAACTATTGCCGCGAAAAATTTTTTCATACTTACTCCTTTACGGGAAAAAGCCCCCGAATAGGTCGGAGGCTTTGAAATTTCTTTATTGGTCGGAACGACGAGATTTGAACTCACGACCCCTACCACCCCAAGGTAGTGCTCT
>CAMZHX010000030.1 GCA_947307055.1 uncultured Selenomonadales bacterium
CACCCTGATTAAAAGTCAGGTGCTCTACCGACTGAGCTAGCGAATCACTAACAACATGCCGCAATATACCATACCTTTTTATTTTTGGCAAGTACTTTTTAAAAATTTTTTTTGCTTGATTGTAGGATTACAATACATATATACTAAAATTTTTAGCGAAGGAGTTTTCCACTATCAAGGGTGATTACAGCAGGTTCTTAGCGTAATATTCGTTTGATTGCTT
Source organism: uncultured Selenomonadales bacterium (assembly GCA_947307055.1). Lineage (GTDB taxonomy): Bacteria > Bacillota > Negativicutes > Selenomonadales > Selenomonadaceae > Quinella. Next base: position 224 of record CAMZHX010000030.1, read on the forward strand.
ATAATCGTCGATAGTGTTTTCGCCGCGTTCAAGGGCAATGAGTCCTGTGCGGATGACTTCCAAAATGCCGTAGGGCGCAAGGAGCCGCGTGAACGCCGTAACTTTTTCGTCGTTGCCGGTTATCTCGAAAATGAGCGTGGTTGGTTGAACGTCGACGACGTGAGCGCGGAACAGTTCCGCCATTTTCAGAACGTCAAGGCGCGTGCTGTCGTCGGCCGAAACTTTTATCATCGTCATGCCGCGAGTGACTGCCGTTGCCGAGTCGAGACGTTGCACCGCTTGCACGACTGGCATTTTCTCCAGCTGTTTAATCATCTGGTCTATCAAATTGCTGTCGCCGTGAACTACGACCGTTATCCGCGAAAACTCCGGCGATTGCGTTATCCCGACCGACAGGCTGTCTATATTAAATTCCCTGCGGCTGAACATGCTAGCCACGCGCACCAAGACGCCCGGTTGATTTTCTACGTAGACTGATAAAACGTGTTTCATAAATCTTTTCCCTTATCCTTTGTCCCTTGTCCCTTGACTGGTCATGCGCTTGGCGATTGCCATTGCCTCGCTTTTGAGGGTTTGCGCCTGATGAATTTTATCTTCTGCGGCCTTAATCGTGGCGGCGTTTTTATCGTCCATCCATTTGGCGTAATCCTGCGCGGCGGCTATTGCCAAGTCGCAAATTTTCATGTAGAGATTATGCAAAGTCTCGGCGTCCTTAGGCACGCGCAATGAAAAAAGTTCCTGCTTGCGCGTCTCCCAATCTTTTTGGATTACGTCGGTAATAAGTGCTTTCAAATCGGCGCGGGTTTTATCCTGTCCCAAATTGCCGGTCGCGAGTATCGTGCCATATTTTTGTTCCGCCTCGCGAGTTGCCGCGTCGTGTCGAGAATTTATTTCACCAGCCTTCGCCAAGTAGTCATCGAGTTGAAGTCGCCGCGCCTCGATTATTTCCGAGACGTACTCTTGAAAATTTTGTATGCGGACGATTTGCCATTGTTTGTCGTCGTTATGCGTCATTACGATTTGAATTGGGAATTCTTTGCCGAGTTCGGGCTGGAAAACTATCACGTCGGCAAAAGCTTCGTTGCGGTTGGCGTCGTTGACTTGAATATTTTTAACGTCGCGGATTTCAATATCATTTAGCCCCGTGCGCTGAAGAATTTCTGCGACGCCGACATTTTCTTTCAAGTTAGGGTCGCCGGTCGCGACGTAAGAATCAATCGCGGACTTCAAGCTTAGCATGAGCGGGGCGCGGAGCATTTCCGTAAAATTTTTGACTGCCTCGCGAGCGTCGGACGTCATAGAGTTATCAAAAGCGGTCAGCCCGTCGACGAAGCCCGCGTAGCCCGAATCAAGCAAGCTATCGACATTAACTGCGCGGTGAAATTCTTTGATGTCGTGCTTTTCAATCGAGCGCGTGACAGCTTTTATCGCGGAGTCGGGGCCATCGCCTTTCATGTGGAAGAAGTAGTAGCCGCCGCCCGTCACGACCAATGCCAGCGCGGCTATCCCTGCGCCGACTTTCATTTTGAAACTTTTATCCATCTTCGTTCCTCCAAAGTTAGTTTGCTTCTTGATTCTGCCGCGTATGAAAATTTCCTGCAAGCCGCTAAAAAATTCTGCCCTTGAGCGCGGCGCGAATCTGCTTGCGAACTTCCTGATAGCCTTTGACATTTCTAATCACAACGTCAGCGCGAGCGCATCTTTCCTCCCGCGACATCTGCGCATTTATCCGCGCTAAAGCCTCTTCCTTAGTCAACTTGTCGCGGCTCATGAGCCTTTGGATTTGCAATCGCTTTAGGGTGTAGACTGTCCAAATTTCGTCGAATAAATGTTCCCAACCCGCCTCGAAGAGTAGCGGCACTTCCAACACGACAAGTCCCGCGCCGCTCTCGCAACAGTCAACCAGAAATTGCCGCGCATGATTCAAAAGGATTGGGTGCGCGACAGAGTTAATCCAATCGCGCTCGGCGGGGTCGTTGAAAATAATTTCGGCGATTGCCTTTTTATTCAAGGTGCCCGCGTCGTTGAGAATTTCTTTGCCGAAGTGCCGGACGTAAATTTCAAAGAGCTCGCCGCCGGGTTCGGATAGCCAATGCGTCACGGTGTCGATGTCGAGAGTGACCGCCTTGCAATAACGCCTTAGAGATTCCGCGACGGAAGATTTCCCGCAAGATATGCCGCCAGTCAAGCCGATTATGTACAAAAGTTGCTCACCTTCTTTTTTTAGGTTAATAGGTGGATAGGTGGATAGGTTAATAGTACTAACAACCTAACCACCTAATAACCTAACAACCTACCAATCCCCAATTTTGCCATGATGAATTTTTGCTCCGATTCCATTTCCTTGCGCTCGTCGTCGTCAATGTGGTCGTAGCCCAGCAAATGCAATAGCCCATGCACTTCCAAGAAAATTACTTCGCGCAAAAAGGTATGTCCGAACTCCTGCGCCTGAACTTTCGCCCGCTCCAACGAAATTATCACGTCGCCTAAAATTTCAAAGTTCGCGCCGATAATTTCGGGCTCATCGCTCTCGCGGAAGGCAAATGATAAAACGTCCGTCGCCCTGTCGATACCGCGATAATTTTTATTCAGCGCGTGGATATGTTCGTCGTCAGTCAGCGTTATGCTAAGCTCGGAATTCTCCACGCCGTAAATTTCGCCGACAATATCAGCCGCCCGCAAAATTTCTTCAAGCAAATTTCCTTCGACCGTCAAAGTCTCCGGCTCAAAACTAATCGTCGTATTCAAGTTGTCACCTCGTTTAAGGGAGAAGGGAAACGGGAGAAGGGAAAAGGGGGAGCTTTTAGACTTTTCCCATTTCCCATTTCCCTTTTCCCTCGTGTTTTGCGTAAGCCTCGACGATTCGCGAAACGACTTCATGACGCACAACGTCCGCCGTATCCAATTCCGTTATCCCGATGCCCTTGACGCCCTTTAAAATCCCGACCGCCTCCGCTAATCCCGAAGTCACATTGCGCGGCAAATCTATTTGGCTTAGGTCGCCCGTCACGACCATTCGCGAATTGAAGCCCAGTCGCGTCAAGAACATTTTCATTTGATTGGAAGTTGTATTTTGCGCCTCGTCGAGGATTATGAATGCGTCGTTGAGAGTTCGGCCGCGCATGTAGGCCAATGGCGCAATTTCTATCACGCCGCGATTTGAAAATTTCTGGTACATGTCTAGCCCTAAAATTTCTTTCAACGCGTCGTAAAGCGGGCGCAAGTACGGGTCTAATTTCTCGGTCATATCGCCCGGCAAAAATCCAAGCCGCTCGCCCGCCTCGACTGCCGGTCGCGTCAAAATTATTCTCCGAACCTCTTTGACCCGCAAATAGTACGCCGCTAAAGCTACCGCTAAAAATGTTTTGCCCGTGCCCGCGACGCCTACTCCAAATGTCACGACGTGTCGCCGCATCATTTCAATATAACTTTGTTGCCCCGCGCTTTTCGCCTGAATGTGGACGCCGCTCGCCGTAACGATTATCGTTTCGCCGAAATTTTTTTGTTCGTCATTCCTGCTTGACAATGACCCACCGCCTTTCGACCAGATTATAAAAGTTTCGGGCGGCTAAAGCAAATCAAAAATGCCCCCTACGCGGAGGCTTTATTTGATATGACAGCGTTCATGGCGCAGATGAATACCAGCGAGAAAATCGACAGCACGACCGCCCATTTGAACGCTAAATCGTAATCGTTCGCCTGAACTGCCGCGTAAATCGCTGTGGACATAGTTTGCGTCACGCCCGGCACGTTGCCCGCGAACATTATCGTTGCTCCGAATTCGCCCATTGCCCGCGTGAAACTCAAGACTAATCCCGCTAAAATTCCGCCGCGTGCATTCGGCAAGAGGATTCGCCAAAAAATTTTCCACTCGCTCACGCCTAATGTCCGCGCCGCGTAAATTATATTTTTGTCGAGCTGCTCGAAGGCTCCGCGCGTCGTCCTGTACATCAGAGGCAAACTCACTACGACCGCCGCGATTACTGCCGCTTTCCACGTGAACACAAAATTTATATCGAACTGCAATAAAAATTTCCCTATCGCGCTACGCTTGCCCAGTAGCAATAGCAGGAAAAATCCTACGACCGTCGGCGGCAAGACCATCGGCAACATTATCAGCGCGTCGATTAAACTTTTGCCGCGCTTGAGATTGCTCACGACATACGCTAGGAAAATCCCCGCGAAAAATGTTATCGTCGTCGCGACTGCTGATGTTTTCAGCGTCACGATTAGCGGGCTAAGTTCCATATTAAGTCCTCGCCAAAAGGCAATGCGTAATGCGTAATGCGCAATGCGTAATGAATTTAGAATTAGGAATGAAAGATTTTTTGTCGACTTCAAAACGAATCGGCTTGCCGCCGTCCGCCCGAACCATTACGATATAAGAAGACGTGTCCTCGATGACTTGCACGACCTCCATATCAAAAATATTTTCGCCGCGCTCGTCGCAAAGTTCTAAGTCGTGAGCGCGAATCCCAACAAATTTCAAATCGTCGGGGATATTTTCGGCGGTCAAAGTCAGATTCCAATCGGCGGCGAAAAGTTTATCGGTGGCAATTTTCCTAGCGGGCGAAATGTTTTTGCAACCCGTCAGAATCATCGCGGCTAAAGTTTTAGGGTGCTTGAAGACTTCGCGCTTTAAGTCGACCGTATCAATTTTTCCGTTGTGCATGACAGCGACTTTATCAGCCAGCCGATAGACTTCGCCGCGGTCATGACTGACTAAAATCGCCGCGCCGTAAATTTTGAAAACCTCTGCAAGTTCAAGTTCCAACTGCCACCGCAAATAGCTATCGAGTGCTGAAAACGGCTCGTCCAGTAACAAAATTTCTGCGTGCGAAGTCAGAACCCTCGCGAAGGCGACGCGTTGTTGTTGACCGCCGCTGAGTTCATGCGGATAAACATTTTCCAAGCCGTCGAGTTGGAAGCGCGAAAGATTTTCTTTGAGCTTTGAAATTTTATCGCCGACCGCCGCGAACAAAATATTTTCGGCAACAGTCATGTTCGGGAACAGCGCGTAATTTTGAAAAAGATAACCTGCGCGGCGGAGTTGTGGCGGCAAGTTAATTTTCCTCGCGCTGTCGAAGAGCGTCCGCCCGTTTAAAATAATTGCTCCTTCGTCGGGCGTCTCAATCCCCGCGATACATTTCAACGTCATGGACTTGCCGGAGCCGCTCGCACCTAACAAAGCAAAAATTTCGTCGCGAACCTCAAAGTCAACATCAAGCACGAAGTCGCGCAACTTCTTTCTAATTGAGACTCTTAAATCCATATTTCGCGAAAATTTTCTTAGCGGCGTCGGAGCTGGTGAAGTCTAGGAATTTTTTAGCGGCGTCGAGATTTTTGGAAGACTTGATGACGGCGGCGGGGTAGATAACGGGCTTGTGAGTACCTTCGGGAGCCGCGCAGATAACTTTAACTTTGTCGGAAATGGCCGCGTCGGTCGCGTAGACAACGCCGCAATCGACTTCGCCCGATTCCGTCCACGCCAAAACTTGTCGCACGTCCGAGCCGTAAACCGCCTTAGACTTAACCGCGTCGAGAATTCCTAACGCTGTAAAAATTTCCTCGCTGTACTGCCCGACAGGTACGCCTTTTGGCTCGCCGAGCGCGATTTTCTCAACCTTAGCTGTCGCCACGTCATCATAACTCGCAATGTCTTTAGTGCTATCGTTCGGGACAATCAACACGACTTCATTACGGAGCAAATCTTTGCGCGTGCCTTCGGCAAGTTCGTCAGCCTTTTCGAGAGCATTCATCTGCTTTTGCGCGGCCGAGTAAAATAAATCGGCTTGGCCGCCGTTCTCGATTGCCTGTTGAAGCGCACCACTCGACCCGAAATTGAAAACAATTTTGACGTTGGGATTGTCTTTGTTGTAAGCTTCGGCAAGTTCATTCATAACGTTGGTAAGGCTCGCCGCCGCTGATACATGCAGTTCAACGGACTTTTCAGAGCCGCCACAACCCGTCATTAACAAAGTCACCGCGCAGATTGCTGTTAAAAATTTTTTCATGTCAAAGCCTCCATGAAAAGTTTAAGGACTACCCCACAAAAAAGATAGCCCAAAAAATAGCTTGCGCATTATGGCATCTCCTTTTCAAACAGGGAAGGCGACGAAGTTTCCCTCGCCACCCCGGCTAAACGTCATGGCTTGAGCTTTAGACGTTTTCGCTCGGAGAATATTTAATATTTTATCACGCGGAAAAATTTTGTACGTGATAATAATCACCGATGAAAAATTTTTAAGACTGAATCAGCGTCAAAAGATTTTTGTAATTATTAGCGACCTTGATGACGTAGTGGACGGTTTCGGAGTAATTCGGAACGCCGCCATGTTTTTCGACCGCGCCAGGCCCCGCATTGTACGCGGCAACCGCATCAGTCACGGAGTAGGCTCCCCAATTTTGAAAGCGTCCTAGCTGATTCTTGATATAAATCGTGCCGCCGATGACATTTTCTAGCGGGTTGTAAGGATTGACGCCTAAGCCCGCCGCTGTCGACGGCATAAGCTGCATAAGCCCAATCGCACCGACCGGACTTTTCGCGTGGAAATTAAATTCGCTCTCTGCCTGCATTATCGACGTAATCAAAATCGGGTCGACTTGATATTCGCTCGACGCATACAAAATCGCGCGCGTTATCCAATCGCATTCGACCTCGTTGCCGTTGTAGCGATTGATTGTCTGATAAATCGCGCTGTAGTAGTCGACGGCCTCAACCTTGCTGCCCGTCAAAAGCACTAGGCTAAGACTCGCCGCGATTAAAAATTTTTTTATGACATTCATATCATCTGCTCCCTTAGCGTCAAAATTTTGCTGATTATAACACATAATACGTTAAAGCAAAATTAAAAAGTCACCGCCAAAAAATTTTTTCGACAGTGACATTATTCAATTCGTAATTCGTAATGCGTAATTCGTAATGGGAAAATCTTATCTTAATTACGCATTAGGCATTGCGCATTGCCTTACATCATACCAGGCATTCCGCCCATACCGGGTGCCGGCGGCGGAGTGGGTTCGGGCTTGTCAGCAACGAGCGTTTCAGTCGTGAGAATCATCGCCGCGATTGACGCCGCATTTTGCAGAGCAGAACGGACAACCTTAGCCGGGTCGACGATACCAGCTTTAATCATGTCAACATATTCATTGGTGAGCGCGTTGAAGCCGACGCCCTTAGCCGCTTTCTTGACGGCCTCAGCAACGACCGAGCCTTCTTGACCGGCGTTGTTAGCGATTTGGCGGACAGGTTCTTCGATTGCGCGTTTGACAATCTCGACACCGACTTTGGCATCGCCTTCGGCTTTGACTTCGTCGAGCGCGGGCAGAATGTCAATAAAGGTCGTGCCGCCGCCAGCGACAATGCCTTCCTCGACAGCTGCGCGGGTCGCGTTGAGTGCGTCTTCAATGCGGAGTTTCTTTTCCTTCATCTCGACTTCGGTAGCCGCGCCGATTTCGATAACAGCGACGCCGCCCGCCAATTTCGCGAGACGCTCTTGAAGTTTTTCTTTATCAAAGTCGCTGGTCGTGGTCTCGATTTGCTTGCGAATCTGCGCGACGCGAGCAGTAATCTCATTTTTATCGCCGCTACCCTCGACAACCGTTGTTTCCTCTTTAGTCGCACGAATCTGGCGAGCATGTCCCAAATCTGCAAAAGTTACGCTGTCGAGTTTGCGTCCGAGTTCTTCGCTGATAACCGTGCCGCCCGTCAAAATCGCAATGTCTTCGAGCATGGCCTTGCGTCTGTCGCCAAAGCCAGGAGCTTTAACCGCAAGTGCTTTGAACGTGCCGCGCAGTTTGTTGACTACGATTGTAGCGAGGGCTTCGCCGTCAACGTCTTCAGCGATGATGACGAGCGATTTGCCTTGTTTAACGACTTGCTCAAGAATCGGCAAAATGTCTTGAATCGAAGAAATTTTTCTGTCGGTGATAAGGATATAGGGGTCGTCCATGACGGCTTCCATTTTATCGGCGTCGGTGACCATGTAGGGCGAAATGTAGCCGCGGTCGAATTGCATACCTTCAACGACTTTGAGATTGGTCGTCATAGTCTTTGACTCTTCAACGGTGATAACGCCGTCGTTGCCAACTTTCTCCATAGCGTCGGCGATAAGTTGCCCGATTTCGGCGTCGCTTGAGGAAATGGACGCGACTTGAGCGATAGCCTCTTTGCCCTCGACCTTTTTAGCGTTATTTTTAATTTCGTCGACGAGTTTAGCAACGGCCGCCTCGATACCCTTTTTGATAATCATGGGGTTTGCGCCAGCCACGACGTTTTTAAGACCTTCGCGGACGATAGCTTGAGCAAGCAAAGTCGCAGTCGTGGTACCGTCGCCGGCAACGTCGTTAGTTTTAGTCGCGACTTCTTTAACGAGTTGCGCGCCCATGTTCTCAAAATGATCTTCGAGTTCGATATCGCGAGCGATAGTTACGCCGTCATTAGTGATTGACGGTGCGCCGAATTTTTTTTCAAGAACGACGTTACGACCTTTGGGGCCGAGCGTAACTTTGACAGCGTTAGCTAATGCGTCTACACCGCGACTTAATGCGCGACGAGCTTCTTCATCGAACAAAATTTCTTTTGCCATAAAATAATTACCTCCAATTTTTAAGGGAAAAGGGAGAAGGGAGAAGGGAGAAGGGAGAAGTAGGGAAAAGACTTTTCCCATTTCCCTTTTCCCATTCCCCTTTTTAAAGAATCGCCAAAATGTCACTCTCGCGAATAACGAGATAATCTTTGTCGTCCACCTTGACTTCGCTGCCCGCGTACTTGTTGAAAATAACTTCGTCGCCGGCTTTAACTTCCATAGCGGCGCGGGTGCCGTTGTCGAGGAGTTTGCCTGTGCCGACTGCTACGACCTTACCTTTTTGCGGCTTCTCTTTGGAAGTCTCAGGCATAATGATTCCGCTTTTGGTCTTGAGCTCGACCTCGGCAACTTCAACTACAACTCTGTCTCCAAGTGGCTTTATCATATAAATCTGCCTCCCAATAGGAAATTCAAACTTGCTCGGCTCAAAGCCGAATCGCAAGCGGTATCATAATCCCTATTCAACAAAATGTCAAGAATTAGTTTAAAGCCCAAAAGAAAGTATGTTAAGCGGCTTGACAAAAATATCACGCTGCAATATTATGCGCTTGACAATCAAAGGCGTTTGGTGGACGCCGATTCGTCAAAAGGGGGGCTTTTGACCTAAGTTGGGGGACTGATGGTTAAAGTCAAATTTTTTGTGGCGTTAGAATTTAGCAAATCGTAATTTGTAAATTCAACGCTTGTTTTAGTTTCGCGAACTTTTATTTTTGAAAAAGTTTCTATTGGGATTTGACTCGCATGGTCAGCGCGACAGATTTTTTCGCTCAACAATCTGCGCCGGACCTTTAACTAATTCATTTTTTAAACAAAGTCTCGACTGACAAAAAGCGTGACTTCTAAGAAGGGAGTTTTCTCTATATGAGCGATTTATCTAAGAGTTTTTCCTTTGATTTGCAACGTTTCGACCCAGATTATTATATTGTGCCAGGCCTATCTGGTCTTACAGCTCCAATAAATGTTGACGAAATTGGCAATGCTTCCGGTTCCTATCTTTTCAGCGACGTTATGAACAGCAGTGACAGCAGTTTTGAAGGAAGATATTTTTGGGACGACACTGCTGCTACTTTTGTTAGCGGTCTTGATTTCAAAACAGAAAACGGCGTTCAATTTCAAGTTAAGTATGACACCTATCAAATAACAGGAATGTCTTTCGCAGATGGCGGTGCGTCTACTTCTGTTTACACTTTCTATAAAATAACGGGAATCGATGGCATAGATTTTAAAGGTTCTTACGTATCGGAAGAAAACGAAACTGTCCCCGTATCGTCTAATGCAATGACAGTTTCCAGTTTTTGGGAAAATGGCGGAACTTCAATCGTCATCTCTTCCGAAATTCCTGTGGTGCTCGATGGCTCCGCTTCTGCAGTCAATATTGGCACTTTTGAATTTAGCGGCGATTCAATCGCACTCGACAGTTTTGTTGTAGACACCCAAAACAAAGCAATCACTTCAATTAACTTCGACACAGGGTCTTTATCCGCTACAAGTCTTCCCGAAGGCGTAACCGTTTCTGCTGGGCTTAATACGACAATTTCTGTCGACGCTTCTTTAAGTGGTGCTTTCTTCAACAACGGTAGCTCCGAGGCGGCCGAATTAAGTATCAATCAACCTTTTACTTATAAAGTAACCGGCGACGAAACTATCATTCAACTTGGCGCGAGCAGTGCTCTTGTTAGTGAGTTCGACCACGCAACGCAAATTATCCCTTCATCAGGGGGTAAATTTATTACTGTTGGTGATACGGCCTTGATTTATGAAAGCGGCGGCTCGGCAGCAGTAATTGTCGACAGCGCAAATGGTAGCGTTAACGGCTTTGCATTCGGGCAAGAAGGCGACTCCGTAGTTTATGGCGGCGGCAGCAGTTCCTTTGGTGTCGGCTATATCAAAGACTCTACTAATATCATTACAAGCAACGATGTAGACTTCGCGAATCTTTCAAAAGGCGGTTACGCGGCATCTTTGAACGGCGGCATAAGTTCTTCAACTACCAGTTCCGGCGCGTCAGCGATCACCGACTACACCTACACCATTGACATTACGCCCATTACTAATAATAAACTTCAGTTAAATGATTCACTTGCCATTGAAGGTGCATCAAATGTTATTACTATCAACCAAGACGGCGAACTGACAGCAGTTAATCTCTACGACGGCAGTGAAATTTCCGGTGATCTTTCCAACTTCGGCGGGCAAAGTGCCGATATCGTTCTCAAATACAATGGCGAAACACTTGGCGGCGCAAGCACTGCTTTTGCTACTTTCTTTGAAGGGCTTGCAGGCAATTCCGCGGCCACTCTTACTTATCAAGATACTAACCTGTTCAAACTCGGCGGCTTGTCTAACGGCGACGCTATGACTTTTGACGGCGTCGCTTACAACTTCGATTCTGTCGGCTCCGGTGCAGAACTTACTTTCACTGCGGACACAGGATCGCTTAGCAACATCAAAGCACCGACATACACCTCCTTTACCACTGACGGCATAAGCTCCGCTACTACCAGCGTTAACGTTAATGATTCACTTATAACTTCAAATCAAAACTTCACTTACACTAAGAGCGCCTCCGGAAATTTCGCCGAAACTCTCATTCAAATTGACGAAGACGGAACCAAGCTTTCCGCAGTCGGCAACGCAACCAGAGTTGCTATCGGCGGTGACAGCGCAACCATTCTCGATTCGACGTTCACCAATGTAAGTTTCGGCTCCGATTCCAGCGGCATTCTTATCTATAAGGGCACGATTACCGGTGCTACTATGGCTGACGGCGATGCCTTCACGACAAACGCCAACATCACCACAATATCCGGTTTTAGTATGGCAACATTCAGCGGTCTATCCAGCACCGTAACTTACGAGCGTAATGGCGATGAGATTGATGTCAGCGGCTTGCGAAAAGGATCGATGGTTGAAAGTTATAACCAAAATCCCGCAATCACAGTCACGGAATACGGCACAGCCGACGACCGCGCAGAAGATTCTCCGCTTGTTGTCTCGTTCAATAAGGGCGGTAACATTACCAAAGTCACCGGCACCTACGACAGCGACAGAATTTTAGTCACGGGCGCAGCGGGCGGCAGCGGCATTGCCATTGAAAGCGATTACATTAAGATTGGTAGCGGCAGCTTTGCTTATGAAGTCGGCGAAGATTCTACAACCGTTCACCTTTTGAAGAAAGGTAGCGAGACCGTTGAATCAATCGGCGGCGTTAATGTCGACTTTAACGAAACTATGACCGGCGGAATGTCCGTTGCTCTTCTCGGCAATAACTTCAACGTAAGCAGCGACCTTGACGAAAACTTACTTACATTTGTGCTCGGCAGTGAATCTGGCGTCACATCATTAACTGAAATTACAGGCCTCGACGCAGGAGCTTCGCTTAAAGCTGAAGCCGGCGGAGTTTATACAGTAAACGGCGTATCAGGACTTGCGATTGACAACGACAGTCAAGTTATCGTCGGTCTTGATGATGGCGGTGCTGAAGTTGTTGGCGGTGAAGAATCCGACAGCGACTCCGATTCCGATAGCGACTCCGATTCGGATAGCGATTCCGATAGCGACTCCGATTCGGATAGCGATTCTGATAGCGACTCCGATTCTGACAGCGACTCTGATTCTGACAGCGATTCCGATTCTGACAGCGATTCCGATAGCGACTCCGATTCCGACAGCGATTCCGATTCCGATAGCGACTCTGATTCCGATAGCGACTCTGATTCCGATAGCGATTCCGATTCTGATAGCGATTCCGATTCTGACAGCGATTCCGATTCTGATAGCGACTCTGATTCTGATAGCGATTCCGATTCCGATAGCGACTCTGATTCTGATAGCGACTCTGATTCCGATAGCGACTCTGATTCCGATAGCGACTCTGATTCCGATAGCGATTCCGATTCCGATTCCGATTCCGATAGTGATTCTGATAGCGACAGCGATTCTGATTCCGATAGCGATTCCGATTCTGATAGCGATTCTGATTCCGATAGCGACGAAATTCCGCAAAATCCTGATATAGTAGATAAAACCTTTAGCGAACTTAAAGACCAATTCGGAGCTTCCGGCGAAGAATCTTTGCTCTCTGCTACCTCAGTTCAATCCGCTACGTTCAAGGGCAACAGCGGCGGCAATGCGGCTTATGTTTCCGGCGGCGCAAGCAGTAATAAGACAATAGCACTCGGCAGCGGTGGTGACTTGGCAGTTGTCGACAGCTCCGATGCTAAAGTAACCGTCACGGGCGGCGCAGGTCCCGATACCCTCGTCGTGCGCGATAGCTCCCCTGTAACCTTCGACATGAGCAAGGGTGGCAAAGATAAAGTCTATCTCCTGTCCGACAGCGCGCCCAACCCAATCAACGTCACGCTCAAAGGCTACAATGCGGCTAATGGCGGCGGCATCGTCACCGGCGCGACCAGCTTGACACAAATTCAGGGCGCAATCAAAAACCAGGCTATCACCGTCGGCAGCGGCAAAATCCAACTCGGCAAAGCTAATCTCACCTTCAACGATCCAAGCGAAGTCGGTGCAACTACTTTCTACTTCTTTGACACTCACGGCGACAAGCAAGCGGTCGGCTTTACGCACAAAGGCGGCGGCACGCTCAACGTCAGCTACTCCACTGATGACTTTATCCTTCTTGGCAACTGGTGGGAACAAAATACCGACGGCTCATACGTTGTCGGCGGCAAAGGTAATGACATTCTGCTTGGCGGCTCCGGCGATACCCTCGACGGCGGCGCAGGTTATAACCAAATCGAACTCAACGCCATTACCACTCGCGACAGCGCAACCATTGCACTCAGCGCAGGCCGCACGACTATCACCGGTCTCAACAACAATACTGATAACCCGTTCGACGAAGAAAAAGGCGATATTATTGCTGCCGACCTCTCCAACGCTGAAATTTCCTACGACGGCAACGGCACGCTCAATATCAAGAGCAATAGCTTCCGCGCTCAAGCAGCAGTAAACGAAGTAAGCGGCGGCTATGTCGAACAACGTTTCAATAGCAATGGCGTAGATGTCAATGCGGCAATCGCAAACGGCGCAGTCACAATCGACGCGGCTAATGGCGCGAACTTCTTCCAAGGCAATGGTTCCGCTGTTAACTTCAGCAATGTTGATGGTGAAGTTTTCGTCAGCTTACCGGCGGGCGATTTTGGTAGCTCAATCGAAGGCAACGCGGTTACCTTCAGAGGCATTAACGAATTCTTCGCGGGTCAAGGCAAAACAACTCTTGTCGGCTCCTCCTCCAATGAATCACTCCATGCGGGCATCGGTCAAACTTCGCTCTACGGCGCGGGCGGCAAAAACGTCCTTTACGGCTACACCGGCGAAGATAAAGACTCGCGTACAACATTCTTTGTCTTGGGCAATGCGGCCGGCGCGAAGAATACTATTAGCGGCTTCGGCTTCGTCGATGACGTTGCAGATAAAACTATCGCGGACGTTATCGAAGTCGACGTTAATACAAACTTGGTCTCCGGCGTGCAAGTCAACGGTAGCGATGTTATTCTCGAAGTCAGCAACCGCGCAGGCACCGCCACCGAACGCGCAGTAGTTACGGGCGCAGTCGGCAAAGACTTCTACGTCACTGAAAGCGTCGTGGCGCAAGTCAACACCACCTCTTTGACTTACGACGGCACAGCAAACTTCTTCGTTGCAACGAGTGCTAATGCTTCAATCACCGTCAACAACACCAATAACGGCGAGGCAATTCTCTGGCTCGACGGCAAACCGGGCAACGGCATAGGCAAAAACTTCGTCGGCGACATCAAGACTGCTGATGCTACGAACTTCGCGGGCAAAGCCGAATTGGTAGGTTCCGAGAACGTCGACAACATCCTTATCGGCGGCGCAGGTCAAAATAGCCTGTGGGGCGGCAACGGTGCAGACGGCAACGACTACATGCAAGGCGGCACCGGTTCCAACGTCTTCTTCTACACCAACGGCAACGGCAACGATACTATCAGCGGCACGCGCAGCGGCGACGTTGTTTACCTGTCGCAAGTCACCCTTGAACAGATTGCAACTACGGCTGTCAGTGACGGCACGGCGGTTATCAGCTTCAAAGACGGCGGCTCGCTCACTATCGGCGACGCGGCGAATTGCGACATTGCTTTGGTTCAAGGAGATCAAAGTCAAATTTATCAAGTCAGCAATGGCCAATTTGTTGCTAAACCTTGATTGATTTTTGAAACCTGAGGCTTAAATGGGAGCAGGGGAGAAAAAATTTTTAACCTTTTCCCCTGTTCCTTAAAGCCTTGTCCCGCTTAGCTTTGTAACGATTTTTAGCACGAGCGGCAAAACTTTTTTAGGGAATTTTAATATTTGCCTATTGCAAGAAATTTTTTCTTGTAGTATAAATTTAGTGGCTTAGGGCTATTCTAAGAGGAAAGGACGTATTAGAATGTTCGATGAAAAACTTGAAATCTTACAGGAATTAGGAGGTGAGAATGAAGTAGAGGAAGAACTCATTTTCGATTTGCAGCGTTTTGCCGAGGACGGCGGTGAGGATGGCTCCGAAAGCGATTCGGACAGCGACAGCGACTCCGACAGCGACAGCGATTCGGACAGCGACAGCGACTCTGACAGCGATAGCGATTCGGACAGCGACAGCGA
>CAMZHX010000031.1 GCA_947307055.1 uncultured Selenomonadales bacterium
ATGAATCGTTGATAGTGATTTTATTCTCGGCGACAGTAATGTTTGTATCGCTCGGTGTGCCGTTCAAGCCGCTAATCTCAAACGCCGGAGTTGTCGCATTGACTTGAGCGACGTTGCCGTCGGTGAGAGTCCAACCAGCTGTCTTGTAGCCGCCTGTCGAATAGTAATTGTTGCCGTCCCAGCCTGCGCTAACCTGATTACTAGGAGCAAGTATTGAGGACAATTCGACCGCGTAATTATTAGTCGCCGTAATCGTGTTGCCGTCTTTGAGCAAAGATGAATCGTTGATAGTGATTTTATTCTCGGCGACAGTAATGTTTGTATCGCTCGGCGTGCCGTTCAAGCCGGCAACCGTGACAGCCGCTTTAGCCGCATCATTCTTCGTGACCGTTCCGTCTGTGGCTATCGTGTAGTAGTCTTTCGAAGAGCCTGCCGTTGTGTAGTAGCTTGTGCCGTTCCAACCAGCCGTGATGTTGGAATCGCTCTTGAGAGTTGAATCAACGTCAATGCTGTAACCCGATGCCGTAATCTTCGCACCAACCAAATCAGCACTCTTGACTGTGACGGTATTGCCGGAAACATCAATGGTATCGTTGCTAACAGTTGCGCCATTTGGAATATTTTCAACAGTGACTAAAGTTTTATTGTTTTCAGCCTTATAAGTAATTTTTTTGTCAGAAATGATAGCTCCGGCTGTGAATTTCTTGAGATAACTCGCGGAATTGCCACTGACTGTCCAATCATTGCCGTTTTCGGTCGGATAAGTTAAGCCGCTGATTGTCAGGGCAACATCTTCACCGACTTTGGCAACAATGCTGTCGCCGCTCTTGGCAAGGTTTGTGATTGAAGAATCGAAACTAATTTCTCCACCCGTGAATCCCGAAATCGTGACGGTCGTTCCCGTCGCGTAATAATCTTTGCCGTCAATTACGAGTTTATCGCCCGTCGCAGTTGCGCTCGAAGGCAAGTTGATTGTGTGTGTGTAAGTTTTGCCGTCGTAAGTGGCGGAGCCGCTACTTGCCAAACCCGTTATCGAAGTGATTGAGCCGTTTGCGACCGCAACTTCCACACCGTCCGAATCACCAGCAACTGTGAGCGTCTTGCCGTCGGTCGTTGTCAACGAATTAGTAACTGTGACCGTGCCGCTGTACAATTTCCAATTATCATCGTCGGTCAAAGCAGAGGTCGTAACCGTGTCGCTCTTTGTCAAGTGATAAGTATTGCCACTAAGCGTCTTGCTGATTTTTTCAGTGTCGACAGAGTAATTTACGCCGCCAATTTCTACACCGGTGACGTTGGCAAGCGTTATCGTTGTGCCGTTGACTTTGTAGTCGCCGGTCGCAGTGATTTTGAAGGAGTTATCGCCGCTCTTGAGGTTGATGAATTCTTTGCCCAGCGTGTATTCCTTGCCCGTGCCGACATCAACCGTTAAATTCGCCGCTTCGGTTGCGTCAAATGCCGTCAAAGTTCCGCTTTCAAGTTTCGCAATCTTTTTGGCAGTCGAATCAACGTAAGTCGTATCATTTCCGAGCGTGATTGCATTGTCAGCGATTATTGTCGCCGCTGTCCAGTCGTCGCTGCTAATTGCGAGACTTTCCGCTGTCGCATGAATCGCCGAGTTATTCTTGATTATGCCGTTCGCCGTGACTTCGTAGCTGTCCGCGCCGATTGTAAACTTGTCGCCAGAATTTAAGCCGCCAATCGTCGAATCAGTTACATTAACCGTTATTCCATCGCCTGCAGTCAGCGTTATAAAGTTGTCACCGACTTTTACAGCGTCATTTGCCGCAGAAAGTTTCGCCGTACCGCTGAGGAGTTTCGTCCCGTCAAATTTGAAAGCACCGCCAACAATACTGAACTTGTTGCTGTTGACATTTACATCGACGCCGCCACTGCCCGCCGTGATTGTCGTCGTCGAATTATAGAATCCGTCAATCGTTATCGCAGTCGTCAACGCGCTTGCATTTATCGCTGTGATTTGCGTAGCTGAATCATTTGCTTTAGTCAGTGTCGTGCCGTTGAAACTCGCGACTTTCTTGCCGTCAGTGCTGTAAAAATCTTGAGCGGCGGCAGTAAGCGTGATTGTGCCGTCAACTGTAGCTGTCCAATTATTTTCTGTGCCAAGTTCGGTTAAAGTGACCGTCGAAGGATTGAGCCAAACTTTTCCGCTCTGCAAAATGCAACCGTCGCCAACGGTGTACTCGGTATCGCCGACTTTGAACTTGTCGCCGCTGTCCAAGCTGTCAAACATCGAAGTGCTTGCGTTGAAAGTAATTTCGCCGCTGATTGCCTCGATTGTCGAGCCGACATTGAACGAAACCTTAACGCCCGCTCCCAAAGTCAAAATTCCTTTGAAATTATTCGTTGCGTCGCCGATATTTTTCACTTCGGAACCGATGTTGCTCGTCAGTTTGAAATATTTCCCACTGTAATCTTCGCCGACAGATATATTATCTGTCAAATAGCCGAGCTTGGTCGCCGTGTCGAGAGTGTAAGGTTTATCTGACGTGCCGTCCTCACTTGCGAAAACTTTTGCGAAGTCCCAAATTAAAATCGGCGCGGTAACTTCCAAATCTTTCGTGGCGGTTAAAGTGTAAACACCATTTACCAGCGTGCCACCCTCTACCGTCGCGCTCTTGATGAGCTTGTTGGCGTCGCTAGCCGCAATTGTAACTTGAGCATTTGCCGCAACATAAATATCATTGCCGACCGCATACTTGTCGCTCGTTACAGTGATTCCGCTCGGCAAAGTGACTTTGTAGACTTGCGTCAATTCCGGATAAGCGGTCGTGTTAGTGGCGGTCGCAAGCGTGTAATCATTGCTCTCTTTGAAAACGTAATGCTTAGTCTCGTCGAAACTCGCACTAATCGTCGTGTCACCCGTGATTGTGGCGGTGTTCGCAACTGTGTAGCCGGTTTTCGTGCCCGACAAAGTGATTTCGCCGGTCGCATAAGTTTTGCCGCCGTCTTTCGCAGAAATGCCGCCCGTGACTGTCACAAATGCGGGCAATGTTACTTCGTAAACACGAATTAAATTAGAATAGCCGGTTGTGTTGTCAGTCGCCGCCAATGCGTAACTGTTGCCGTCTTGAAAGACGTAATGCCCGCTCGTGTCGGCAATTTTAAAGGCATATCCGTTCGGAGCGGTAATTTTTTTGCTCGTATCAAAAATCGCATCGGATTTTATCGTTATCTTCGTGCTATCAACATCAATCGCCGCCGCAAGTTCCTCGACTGTCACGCCCGCTTTTAAATTATCAAGCGTAAATAATTCCTCGCCGCCCGTCGCTTTCGTGTAGGTGACCGTTGCCGCGTTGTTCGTCCAACTTGAGGCAGTCTTCTCGGAAATGTAAGTCGTGCCGCTCCAATGCGCGTCAAACTTACCCGTCACAGTCAACGCCGAAGTATCAATCACGCCGCCGTCTGTAATCGTTATCGTCGTCGGATTGCTCGGCAAAAGATTTTGCGTCGGCTTGAAAATAATTTGCTCGCCGTTGCGGGTGAACATATCAGCAGTCAAAGTCGCGCCGTCTTTCAAGCCCGTTATCGTCAACGTTTCGCCGCCAACTTGTTCTTGCCACTCGTAAGCGTTGCCGACTTTGGCATAGCCCGCCGTCGTTCCGCTCAACGTAACCGCATTGCCTGTTTGATTGAAGTTAATCGTCTTGGCAAGCGAATCGGTAAGTTGCAACGTGTAGCTCGAATCTTTAACGGAAATTTTATCGTGTGTGGAAGTCAACGCACCGTCGCTGATTGTTATCGTCTTGCCGCTGACCGAAACATTTTCATTAAGTTTAGCACCACTACCAAGCCCGCTGATTGTGAACGTCGTCGGAGCCGTCGCGGGCGTGAAAGTGTACTTCTTGCCGCTACCCGTAAAGTATGCGGGCGTGTAAGCCGAAGTGTACGTTCCATTAACCAATGTTGCAGAAGTTTCTGCGTTGCTCGTATTGCCGGTAAATATCAGCGTGAAATCGTCGCCGTTAAGTTCGACTGTGTAAGCCGCTGTCGCCTCCATGTTCAGAGCACTTTCGGCAACGGTAACTTGCTTGCCGCTTATCGTCACGCCGTCCGCTTTTGCAATGCCGCTCAATGTGAACGTCTCGCCGCCGACTTGTCCCGTGTAAGTGACGCCCGTCGCCATCGCCGTGTAGTATTCGCCAATGCCCGCCGCTCGATAACTAAGCGTGTCGTTCGTCAAAGTTTTTGATTCGCTAATCGTCTCGGCTGTCGTATCAACATCGCCATTGAGTTTGACGGAGAAATTATCGCCCGTTATGCTGACCGATTTTTTATCGAGAGCCGCCGCTTTGAATTCAAATTCGGTCGTATCTCCGTCCTTAACTATGAGATTATCATTAAGACTTGCCGCCGAATTTAAGTTGGTGATTGTGAAAGTTTTGGCAGTTGTCGCGGGGTGAATCGTTAAAGTTTCGCCGTTCAAATCACTCCACGCTTGATAAGCCGTCGAAGTGTAGGTGCCATTCGTCAAGCTCGCGTTGCTTGCAACCGTCTGTGACTTATTACCCGTGAATCCTTCCGCATAAGCAAAACTCACGTCGGAAGATTTTTTATCAAGCATGATTGTCTTCGCCGCGTCGTAATTCAAGGCGGAAATGTTGACTATGTACTTGTCGCCGCTCTTGCTGACAGTAAAGCCGCTCGCACTTTCAACGCCGCTTAAGCTGAACAATTCGGTCGCCGGCGTCGTCGGTGTGTAAATAATCTTCTTGCCGCTCGCAGAGTAGCCCGCTACGCTGACATATTCGGACTTATAAGTTGTGCCGTTCCAGCCTTCGCCGATGGTCGTCGCGGCTGAAACACCGTTAAGCTCAAGAGCAAAGTTGCCGTCAAGTGTAACATCTTTTCCGTTCAGCGCGTCGTCCGAAATTTTTACCGTACCGCTCTCAACCGTCACACCGCTCGGTAAAGTCGCCCCGTTCGTTGTCAAAGTATTTTTCAAGCCGCTGATTGTAAATGTCTCGCGATTATCCGACTTGTGCACGATTTGATTGTTGGCGACGCGATAACCTTCCGTGTCGCCAGCCGCAACGTAAACATATTTATCCTTGTCGGTCTGGTCTTGCGTCCAAGAAAGTCCTTTGGATTCGCTTTGGGTTATATCGTTGCCCAATTTCAAAGTGTAGCCGCTCGGAGCTGTGATAATTTTACTCGAATCAAGCACAGCGTCCGACTTGAAAGTTATTTCCGTGCCAGAAACGTCGACAGCCGCTTTTAATTTTGTATCGTCCAAACTGCCCGACAAATTCTCCAGTGTGAAATTTTTATTGTCGCCTGCAGGAGCTTTATAAATAATTTTCTTATCCTCAACGACTGCGCCGCCCGTGTGCGTCTCGTTATAAGTTGCGCTCGTGCCGTTGACCGTCCAAGCCGCGCTGTCAGTCGGGAAAGGTGCGCTGATTGCAAAGTTTGTGTTCTCGTCGATGTGAGCAATGATTTTGTCGTCGCTATTCGTGAGGGAAGTTATCGCGTCGTCGAAAGAAATTTCCCCGCTTGTAAAGCCGCTGATTGTGAGCGTTGCATTTGCCGACGTGTAGGTTTTGCCGTCAATGACGATACCGCCGCTTGCAGTTGCGCCGCTCGGCAAAGTCACTTCGTAAACTCGCGTCAACGTCGGATAACCTGCATTCTTAACGTTATCGACCGTAGCAAGATAATTCGTGCTGTTCGCCTTGTAGATGAAATTTCCCGCCGCAAGTTCAATCGGCAAGTCAGCTAAAGTCTTGTCGCCGTTCATGGTCAAGCTGTCGGAAGTGAGCGTGTAACCAACCGTGCCATTCGCAAGCAACAGATTAACCGTAGTGTTCGGCGCGTAGTAGCGGGTGCCGCCGTCGGTGATGAGCGGGCTTTCAGTAATGGTGATAAAACTCGGCAAAGTCAGCGCGTAAACTTCTGTCAAGTCGGGATAATTATTCGTCTTGACGTTCTCGGCAGTTGCAAGTGTGTAATTTCCTTCCGTGCCGTAGATGTAATGCTTCGTGCCGTCCAAACCAGCCGCATTGTTGCTTAGGTCGGTGACTGCGTTAATTGTCGCGGTTACATCGGAGCCGGTGTAGCCCGCTTTGGGCTTGAAAGTAACTTCGCCGCGATATTTGCCGTTGTATTCGTCGGGAGTGCCGCTGATTTTATAACCTGCGGGCGGAGTTACTGCATAGTAGAAATTATTTGCCGTCAAGTCGCTGTCATTTATCGTGAAGGTGATATCCTTCGCGGCAATGTCCGTGTCGGTGATAGTCAAGTTGAACGTCGCGCCGCTCTCGTAATAAGTCACATCGCCAAATTTGTGCGCCTTGCTTGCGGTCGCCTCAGTTATGGTGGCAGTGACACCTTCGGGCAAATTGACCGTATAAAGTTTCGTGCCGCCGCTGATTGTGCCCGCGCCGCGATAATACAAATTGCTTGCCGTGCCGTTGAGCGTGCCGTTAAAGTTGTTGACGAAATGTCCGCCACCCTCAAGCGTGCCCGTAAAGTTTGAGGAAATTGCATCGCTTAAAGTCAAGTCTGCAGAAAGTTTAAAGCGTCCGCCGCCGCTGATTTGAGCGAAATCTTCCGCAGAATTGACTGCGTAGAAAGACGCGCCGTCGTAGCCGAACTTGAGACTGCCAATCTTAGCGTTGCCGTTGAACGTCTTGCCGTCGGAAAGGTCGAACAGGTAGCCGCCCGTGTTGTTGCTGACTGTGGCGTTTTCAGTTAGAGTTATAATGCCGTTATTCGGGGCAGACGGTTCGGAATTCAAGCCGCTGATTGTGACTTGTGCGGTGCCGATGTCCTGCGCGGTGAATTTGTATTCGTTGCCGCTGTTCGTCCAGTAAGAATCAACCACGCCGCTGTTATAAGAGTAGGAGCCGCCGCCCAAGTCGAGCCACTTGGTTTGCGCGGCGGGAGTGGAACTCTGATAATCGACGCCGTTAATCGTAAAGGTAATATTATTGCCGAGTTTATCCAGCGTGTAAGTTTTCGTGCCGAGTGATTCGAGTTTTGCTTTGTCGAAGGTGACTGCGCCGGTGCTGACGTTGACTGAGCCGATGTCGCCGATATTCAAAACGTCGTTGCTGTAAGTCGTGGCGTAATCGCCTAAACCGCTGAACGTGAACAAATTCTTTGCCGCCTGCGATGCGTGCGCCGTGATTGAATCTCCACTTTGCTCGTAATAAGCCTTGAACGCGGGCAAAGTCAATGTGCCGTTCTCAAATTTGCCGTTGTCGTCGGATTGATAAGCCGATTTTGTCACGTCGCCGAGAGAGAGCGAATAGCCGCCGCTGATTTCAATCGTCGTGTTAGCGTCGGGCAAAATATTTCCGTCAAGCGTAAAAACTTTGTTGTCGGGTTTGTATTCGTCCGTCACGCCCGCATTGAGGTTGCTGATTGTAACTTCGTCGTGCGCCGCCTCCGCGTGGAAAGTATAAGTGTTGCCGCTTTGCTCCGTGTATGCTGAATCGTGATTGGAAATGTATTCGTAAGTCGCAAGCCCGGTAACCGCGTCGCCCTTTTGAGAAAGTTTGCCGCCCGTGCCGAGAGTTTGTTTGTTATTGAGTTTGAACGCTTCGCCCAACGTGAGAGTAAACTTTCCGCCGCCGTTAAACGTAAAATCTTTAGTCGCGCCTGCCGATAAGGTTCCGAGCACGTCAAGATTATTCAGCGTGAAAATATTTCCGTTCAGCGTGCCGATAATCGCGTTGAGTTCGGAACTCGTGACGTTTCCGCTTGCGTCGATTGTCAACGTGCCCAAATTCAGCCCGCCAAATTCAAAAGTATCGCCGCCGGATTGATTCGTGCGCGTGGCTTTGTTTCCGTCGAGCGTATAGTAAGTTTTATTGCCCGCAGACGTGTAAATATATTTACCGTCGCTGTAGTCGCTGAATCCAGCCGTAATTGGAGCCTCTTCCGCCGTCGTCAAGCCGTCAATCGAAAGTTTATAGTCAATTTGCTCTGAAACTGCCGCGTCAGTTCCGTCAGTCAATGTGATTTCGTCGCTCGTGAACGAATCCGCACTCAATTTAACCGTCGCGCCGTCAACCGTGACTTTGGAAGTGTCCGCGCCGCTAAGTTCAAACGTCGTGCCGCCCTGTTGATACTCGTGCTTAATCGTGCCGTTCGTGTTGCTGAAATAATCGCGCGTAGTGATTGCGGCGGTGTAGGTGTTGCCGTTCCAAGTTGCATCTGCACTGCCCCAAGCCGCTGTATGATAATCGGCAGGCAAATTGTCAACAAAATTAACCGTGATGTCTGCGCCGCTGAAAGTTATCGTCTGCCCGTAACCAATTTTGTCGAGAATATCATTGCCGACCGCCAAATTGTAGCTGATTTTGTATTGACCGTCGATAAGTGAGCCGCTTTGAGTGATTGCGCCTTCAATCATTGCGCCCGTGATGTTTTCGTTGTCGGTTTTTATCGTTTCTCCGCCTGACGCCGCATAATGTTTTGCCGTGTTGCCGTTTTGCGTGTAATAGTCGCTATAACTTGCGCCAATGTAGCTATTATCGTTGACTTGAGCCGCAGCAGTCGTCGGAGGAACGTTATTATTGAGTTGCGGAACGTCGCTTGCCAATTCCAGCGAATAATTTTGCCCGCTCGCAGGTGTCAACGTGATGTCCGTGCCTTTGAGCGCGTCTTTGGAAATATTAACGGCGTTTTCGTTGACTGTGACTTTGCTCGTGTCGACGCCAGACAATGTAAAGAGATCTTCAACAGTTTGCGCGGCGTAGGATATTTTATTTTCGCCGACAACTGCGCCCGCCGCCGTCGTACGTTGATATTTTTCGTCGTTAAAGCCGTCTGTAGACGTTGGGAACGTTAAACCGCTGATTGTAATGCTTAAATCATCGCCTTTAGCAATTATATCGTCGCCGCTCGTCGTGAGTTCGGTTATCGCGTCGTCAAAAGTAATTTCTCCGCCGTTAAAGCCGCTGATTGTGACCTTATCGCCGTCTTTAGCGTAATTTTGCCCGCCAAAGTTCATTGCGCCGACGATTTCCACGTTTGAAGGAACATTCAGCTTGTAAATTCGCGTGAAACCGTTTCCGCTCGTGCCGTAATAATATCCGCCGCTGATTTCGCCCGTATTGCCGCTGAAAATCGCATTGTTCGACGTAATTAAATGTCCGTCGCCGTTAAATGTGCCTTTAAATCCCTCAATCGCCGTAAAAGTCTCGTTGCTTAAGTCGATGTCGGCTGTCTGCTTAAATTTCAAGCCCGCGCAGTCGTGATTGTCGATTACATAGCTTGCAAGCGTCTGAAAATCCTCAACGGAAGAAATTTTGTAATAATCGCCGTCGCTGATGAAGTTTAAGCCGTCGATTTTAGGATAGCCTTCAAGTTCAAGCGTCGAATCCGCGTTGACGGTGTAGGTGTAAGTGCCATTTTCCGCCGTCAAGCCCTTTATGCCCGTGATTTTGGCAAAATTAGCATTTTCGCCTGTCGATAACGTCAATTCTTCTTCAGCCGCGCAGATATATTTGTTCGTTGTGCCGATTTTGGTCGCAGTGCCGCTGGTAAGCGTAATTCCGTCGGGAATTGTCACGATGAAATTATCGCCAAGCGGTTTTAAGGTGATTTCGTGGTCGATATAGCCTGATTCGGCGTAGTCGGTATAAATATTGCCGTCAGAGTCATAAAAACGACCGTCAAAGTGGATTGGGTAAGCGTTAATGTAAGATTCAACTGTAATTTCGCCGCCGCTGATTCTAATACCGCCGTCGCTATATTCACCACCAACATAGATATTATAGCAATTAACCGTTCCACCGCTGATTATCATAGCGTCATAAATGTTGTTTGTGACTTTAATTTCACTTTGCACGCTGATATTGCCGCCGCTGATGTTAATCGTGTTAGCAGTGATGTTATTGGCGTCGATATTGCCGTTTTTAATGTTGAGTCCGCCTTCTGTGGTAATGTCGCCGACTGAAAGCGTGCCAGTGCCGACGATATTTAGCGTGGAATCGTTATTTCCGTTTATTCCGCTGTTTAAATTGAGTGTCACGCCGTCGGCAAGGATTAAATTAACTTCGCCGCTAATTTCGAGCGTATTATCGATTGTGAGGTCTGATTTTACGACGTAACTGCCCGAATCAAGCGAAATATCAGCGTCGGTGAGGATTTTGGCAAGCGTTTGTTGTTCCGAGCCGTCATTATAGCTGACATAAGCCGAATCCGCGCTAACTTCGTAGGTTTCGCCGCCGATTGTGACTGAGCCGCCAGTTTTTACATATGCAACGCCGTCTTTTACGCAATAAACATCGCCGCCGGCAGTGAGTTCGGTGCCTTCAACCGTGTAAGCTTGAATCAAGGCGGGATAATTCGCCTCTTTAACGTTTTCAGCGTCGGCAACTGTGTATCCGTTATCGGTTTGGTAGACATAATGCTTGCTCTCGTCCAAATTCAGCGTGCCGCCTTTAATTTCTTGATTCGGAGCGGTAATTTCTGTATAAAATTCTTCGCCGATGTAGCCTGTACTCGGTTTTAAGGTTATATCGCCGCGATATTTGCCGTCGTAGGTGTCATCGCTTGCAATTTCGTAACCATTTGGCGGAGTGACTGCATAATAAACGTTAAAATCATCTGCGGACATGTTATTTTCGACAGTCAACGTGGTTGAGCCGTTAATCGCTACTCCGTCAGCCAATGTCAGCGTGTAATCGCCTGCAGGAACTATGTATTTGTTCGCGTCGTCAATCTTCGGAACGTTTTCAATCGAGACGCCCGCAGGTAACTCAACTATTGAGCCTGATTTAGCATAAAGTTTGCCGTTTATATCATAAAATTCCTTGTCGAAGGTGACATTTCTGTTGTAACTGTTCGTGTAAATGTAATCATCGGCATTTGTCCAGCTTAAATTGATTGTGCCATCGTCCCAATTTGCGCAAATACCCTTTATGCCCGGTTGATACCACGGATAATCATCTTCACCGGTGCTAATCGCTTTGATTTTGCCGCCTGTGATGTTTACGTTGCCGTCTGAATCTATACCGCTGTATATTCCAGTAGCCTCGACTGTTCCGCCGCTGATATTTACGTTGCCGCCTGAATCTATACCGCTGTCGCCCGTCGAAATGACTGTTCCGCCGCTGATATTTACGTCTCCGCCTGAATCTATACCGCTGTCGCCATTTCCGGTCGCAATTACTATGCCGTCGCTGATATTTACGTTGTTTGCATTGATACCGCAACCAGTTCCGGTCAAATTTACGTTTCCGCCGGTGATCTTGACGGTGCCGCTACCTGCACTGATACCGGTATCGCCCGTCGCAGTGACTGTTCCGCCGCTGATTTCAACGTTATTTGCACTAATCGCAACGTCATTGGTGCCATTTACGGTTAATGTGCCGCCATAAACCTTTATATCGCCGTTTTCTGCGCGGATACCTTCGTTGCTCGTGGCATTTACGTTGCCGCCATAAATATTTATGTTGTCAGCGTAAATTCCGAACGAACGACTAACAATATCATAGCCTTCATCGTCGGAACCTCTTATATAATTGGCTGTAAGCGTGCCCGTGCCGCCATTTTGACAGTAAATATTAAGATTTGCTCCCGATTCGCCGAAAATACCGAATCCGCACTTGCCGTAGTCGGAAGTTTCTATAATTGTGCTTGCGTCGCGGTTTTGTATCGTCAAATTGGCGTTGTCGGCAAGAATTAAATGCACATCGCCGCTGATTGTGAGCATTGCAAGATTAACATCGCCGTTTACCACATACCAGCCGTCGCTAATTGTCGTCGTGGCGTCGGTTATCGGGATTGCATAGCCGTTTTGAGTTGCGCCGCCGTTATCAACGTAGTTTGCAGAGACAAATTGACTGTCCGCACTGATTTTGAAGGTTTGACTGCCGATTGTGACTTCCGCGCCGTCCGCAATGTAAATTTCGCCGTCAATCGTGTAAATATTATCGCTGACAGGCAAGCCGCTGACTTTCCACACTTTTATTAAGTCGGGATAGTCGCTTACATCCGCCGCCGTTGCCAATTTGCTCGTATCACTTGCCAAAACGTAATGATTATTCGGGTCGGCGTCGAAATTCGCGGTAAAAGTCGCGTAGTCGTCGATTGTGGCGGAGTTTTCGCCCGTGTAATTGTAGCCGGTCTTCGCCGCAAGTGTAATTTCGCCCGTTGCATAGGTTTTTCCGCCGTCGGTAACCAAAATATCGCCCGTCGCAGTGACGCCTTGCAATGTAAGCTCGTAAACCTGCGTTAAGTCGGGATAATCGGTCGTGTTCTCGGCTGTTGCGAGCGTGTAACCGTTTCCATTATCGAAAACGTAATGTTTGGTGTCGTCGAGGGTCGCGGTTATCGTCTTGTCGCTGTCGATTGTGATTGATTCGCTGTCTACGTTGTAATTATAGCCGTTTTTCTTCGTAAAAGTGACTGTTGAGCCGCCGAAGTAGTAATTTTTGCCGTTGAAAGTTAAAGGATTGCCGCCGCTGACTTCTACGCCGTTCAATGTAAGCTCGTAAACCTGAATCAAGTCAGGATAATCGGTCGTGTTCGATTCGTCGGCAAGTTGATAGGTTCCGTCGCCGTTATCAATGACGTAATGATTATTTTCGTCGAGAGTCGCGGTTATCGTCGTGTCGGAATTGATTTCAGCAGTATTTTGAACTGTGTAGCCCGTTTTCGCCGAAAAATTGACTGCGCCCGCCGCGTAAGTGTCATTGCCGAAAATTTTGACGTTATCGCCCGTCGCAGTGACGCCTTGCAACGTCAGCTTGTAAACTTGCGTGCCGCCTTGCGCGTCGTTGAAAAGTTGAGTGTAATAGCCGCCGTCGAGTTTATTGACGCCGTTGCGAGCGAAGGTCGCTGAATTGCTTGCGCCGATTGAAACTGACGTCGGATTAAACAAACTGTCCGTGATGTTGAGCGTGCCGCCATTCCAGCCGACGAATCCGCCGCAACTGTTGGTTGATTCGCCGAGCAATTTGCCGTCGAAAATACTGTTGCTGATGTTGGTTGTGCCGCTTACCCCAGCGACAAGTCCGCCGTGCGTGCCGTCGCCGCTGACTGTGCTGTTAATCGTTACGCTTGAGCGGCAGTCGGTGATTGTCGTCGTGCCGAAAGTCTGCGCGGCGATACCTGCGGCGTATTTCGCGGAGGTGTTAATCGTGCCGTCGACAGTGAGCTTTTTAATCGTCGCGCCGTCAACGTAATTGAACAGGGCGCAATTTTCAGTCGTCGAGTTGTAGTTGACGGTGATTTTATGTCCGTCGCCGTCAAGCGTGCCCGCGAACTTGTGATTGCTACTGTCGCCGATGTGGTCGGTGAAATTTTCAATGTCCGTCGTGAGCTTGAACTTGTAGCCCGCGCAGTTGTTGCCCGCGTTGACATAAGCCGCAAGCCCCGACAGTTGTTCCACGCTCGTGATGAGTTTATAACCGTCGGCGTCGGTTTCAAGTGTGTAGGGGTAAGGCATTTCCAGTGCCGTGCCGTTGATGCTGATTCCGCTGTCGGTCGTCGTGATTGACGTGACATTAGAGTTGACGTTGTAAGAATAAGTTATGTCGTTGTGAGTTAAATTGATTGTGCCCGCCTTGATGAATTTCGAGCCGCCGATTTCAACGAATGACGTGTCAGTCGTCACGTCATCGGGCAAAGTCGCCGCAAATCTGTAAACCTGCGTGCCGTTCTGCGCGTCGTTAAAAGTTTGAGTGTAGTAACCGCCGCTGAGACTGTTGACGCCGTTGCGAGCGAAGGTCGCGCTGTTGTTCGTGCCGATTGATACGTCTGCCGGAGCGAAGAGACTGTTGCTGATGTTGAGCGAGCCGCCGTTGTAGCCGACGAATCCGCCGCAATGTGTAGTGCCGTTCGTGGTCAGCAGTTTGCCGTCAAAAATGCTGTTGCTGATATTGAGCGTGGAACTGCCTTCGACTGTGCCCGTAAATCCGCCGTGAGTGCCGTCGCCGCTGACAGAACTGTTAATCGTCACGCTTGAGCGGCAATCGGTGATGTTCGTCGTGCCGTAAACTCGTGCGGCGATACCTGCGGCGAATTTCTTCGAGGTGGTGATTGAGCCGTTGACGTTGAGCTTTTTAATCGTCGCGCCGTCCACGTAATTGAACAGGGCGCAATTTTCAGCTGAGGTGTTATAGTTGACGCTGATTGTGTAGCCGTTGCCGTCGAGCGTGCCTTTGAATCTGTGAGCGTCGCTGTCGCCGATGTGGAAGTTGACGCCGCTGATATTTTGCGCGAGCTTGAAGGTTAAGCCCGACGTGTCGCCGCCGCTATTGACGTAATCAGCCAAAGCCCGCAACTCGTTTAGGTCGTTGATGGCGTATTCGGTCGCCGTGAAGTTGAATTCCAAGCCGCTGATGTCGCCGCCGCCGTTGACGTAAGACGCGAGCATAAGCAAATCTGCGGTGTCGGCGATAATGTATTTGTCGGTCGCGCTGTCGAAGTTGACGCCCGCGATTTTCGGGTAGCCGTCAATCGTGACGGTCGTGTCGCCGTTAATCGTGGCGGTATAGGTGCCGTCG
>CAMZHX010000032.1 GCA_947307055.1 uncultured Selenomonadales bacterium
GCCGTCAAGGTGTTTTATAATCGAATTGCCCGCGATTGTAAAGGGCGGCTCGCTCTGAACCGTGCAATTCTTGTAGTCGTAAAGCTCCCAGACGCCGCGCACCTCCGAAAGTATCAGAGCTTCCGCGCAGGCGTCCAAAATATTTTTCTCGCCGAAGTTTTGAGCCTTGCGCAAGCCCGCGTATCGTCGAACCTCCGCCGCGTCTATTTCCAAAATCTGCGCGTTGTATATCATTTTAATCACCAAGCAAATTTTTCGCGAGCCGCACAGCCTCGACGCCGTCTTTGGCATAAGCATCTGCGCCGGCCGAGTCAGCATATTCCTGAGTTAGAGCCGCGCCCCCGACCATGACTTTTGCCGAAGAGCCTGCCGCGTGCAAGTCCGCGATAACTTTGTCAATTTGAATCATCGTCGTTGTCATGAGCGCGCAAAGTCCGACAATATCGGCATCATGCTCGATAGCGGCGCGGACAATTTTTTCCGAGTCGACATCTTTGCCCAAGTCGACGAGTTTAAAGCCGCTGTTTGAAATCAACGCGCCGACGATATTTTTGCCGAGGTCGTGAACGTCGCCCTTGACCGTCGCGATAACAAAAGTTCCGCGCGTCTTAGTCTGTTGAGCGGGCAGAATTTTTTTCAGCTCGTCGAAGGCAAGCCGCATCGTTTCCGCGCTCAGCAAAACTTGTGGCAGGAAAATTTTCCCAGAGCCGAAATCTTCGCCGAGTTCGTTCATAGCGGCAGTCAGAGCGCGTTCTGTAATTTCATCGGCTGAAAAATCTTCGTCAACGGCTCGTTTAATCAGCGCGGCAATTTCGTCCTTATCGCCCTCGCGAATCGCAAGCTTGACTGCGTCAAGAGGGGGAAGGGAAATGGGAGAAGGGAGAAGGGATTTGGACTTTTCCCATTTCCCATTTCCCTTTTCCCTACTAAAATCTAATCCATTCGGGTCGTGACCTAGCAACGCCGCCGCCGACTTCAAAACGTTTTGCATAAGTTCGTCGTAGGGATTCATGATAGGCGCGTCGAGACCGGCGGCAAGACACATCGCGAAAAACGTCGAGTTAATCAGCGGGCGATTGGGCAGCCCGAATGAAATATTACTCAAGCCCATAGTCGTTGGCAAGCCGAAGCGTTCGCGATAAAGTTGCAACGTCTTTAGAACCTCAAGGCAAGCGTCCTTGTCGGCGGAAATTGTCATAACGAGCGCGTCCAATAAAAAATCGCCGTCGCTTAGTCCGCAAGCTTTAGCCGCGTCGAGAATTTTTGCGGCAACGTCAACGCGTTCTTGAGCAGTCTTAGGGACGCCGTGTTCAGTCAAGGGCAGAATCAAAATCGCCGCGCCATAACGTTTCGCGAGTGGCAGGAAATTTTTAATGCGCTCTGGCTCAAAACTCACAGAATTTATCAAAGCGCGACCAGGAAAATTTTTCAAGCCCGCCTCCAATGCCGCAACGTCGCCGGTATCGATTGCAAGAGGCGCGTCGGTTATGCGAGCGATTTCGCGGACGGCCTGCGCCATCATCTTAGCCTGGTCAATGCCGCCGACGCCCATATTGACATCAAGAATTTTCGCACCCACCTTGACTTGATTAAGCGCGTCCTTCTTCACGCCGAGTAGCGAGCCTTCGCGAATCTCCGCCGCCAATTTTTTTCTGCCGGTCGGATTGATTCTTTCGCCGATTAGCGTTGTGGAAGTTTTATCAATGACGACGGTTTTACTGCGACTAGCCAACATGAGCGGACGAATTTTTTCATTACGCATTAGGCATTGCGCATTACGCATTGCTTTTGCAAGTTCTCGAATGTGTTCTGGAGTGGTGCCGCAACAGCCGCCAAGATAAGTCGCGCCTGCCTCGACGAGTTTAGCTCCCCAACTGCCGAAAGTTTTCGCGTCCATAGGAAATTTCGTCACGCCGCCTTCGAGGTAGGGCATACCGGCATTAGGTTGCACGCTGATTGGCACGTGGCAATTCTGCGCCAAAATTTTCACGACGGGCACGAGCTGTTCCGGTCCCAACGAACAATTCACCCCGATAATTGACGCGCCCATTGCCTCAAGAATCACGGCGGCAGATTGCGGGTCGGTGCCCGTGACTGTTCGCCCGTCCTCAGAATAAGACAGCTGACAAATTATCGGCAAGTTGCAAGCGTCTTTAGCCGCCAAAAGTGCCGCTCTCATCTCCTGAATGTCAATGCACGTCTCGATTATCAAAAAATCCGCGCCCGCCTCCGCTAAAGCCTCTGCCTGTTCGCGGAAAATTTTGTAGGCGTCATCGAAATCCAAATCTCCGAGCGGCGCGATAAATTTCCCGGTCGGACCCATTGAGCCGGCGACTTTAGCTTGACCTTGCGCGGCGGACTTTGCGACTTGCACGGCGGCAAAATTCAATTCGCGCACCCGACTTGCAAGCCCGTAATGTTCGAGCTTGAGACTCGACGCGCCAAAAGTATTCGTCTCGATGATAGTCGCACCCGCCTCGATATATGCGCGGTGAATTTTCTTCACGACTTCGGCCGCCTCGACGTTCATGAGTTCGGGACAAGCTCCGGCTTTGAGCCCGCCCGCTTGGAGCATCGTACCCATTGCCCCGTCAAAAATTTCTATCATATAAACACCCTTTCATTTGAGCGACGCACGAATCACAAAGGCAATGTCGCCGTCGTCGCGCTCGGTCGAACTCTCAAGCCGCGCACTATTCGCAACAGAATTCCTCACGCGACCCAAATAATTTTTCAATGCGCCGGAATCTTCCGTTACGCCTTCGAGCTCCAAAAGATTTTCATCGGCGCGGATTTTCGTCAAGCGGATTGTCCTGTCAGAAATTTTGCCGAGATTGACCAGCCGATTAAAATTTTTATTCTCCTCGACCTGCGCGGCGAGTTTGTTGAGCTTATGGAGTTCGGCAATATTTTCGTCGAGGGATTTTTTTAGGGCAAGGTCATCGCTCAAGCTCTCAACGGAAATTTTCGCCGCGTCGAGCTTATCGGTCGCCGCGTTGTAGTCTAGAAAAAGGTTCACCGAGCCGATTATCACCCCGATTAAAATTCCAATCGTCGCCGCGTAAGAAATTTTTTCCCAATTCCAGACGCTGCCCCGCGCTAAAATGTTCGGGGCTTTTTTGTCGCGAATAATTTCCGTGATAAATTCTGTTCGGTCGTAGGGGTGAATTTTCGCCAGCATGTTGACCGGCATAACCGATAAGCCGCGCAGATTCAGCCCGAATTTTTTAAACGCCGATAAATATTCTTCCGCCGTCAATTTCGGCATGGCTTCCATCCAAAGTTCCTCGCCGACCTTAACGAATGAAAATTTCGAGTCATCTCCGGCTTGCGCCCTTGCCCAACTTTTAACCATAGAAGGGAAATCTTTTTCGGATATGGCGGTCGTTTCGGTCTGGTAGGTTACGACATCGCCCTCTCGAAGACAAAAGCCGACCGTCGAAGTTTTCCACGCCTTTTGCCTGCACACGAGCGAAATTTTTTCGGCGAGCTGTTCAACCTCCGAGCCGTCCGCGTCGACTTCGACCGTCTCAAATTTTTCAGTCAATCGCGCTACGAAAATTTTATCCCCGTCGAAGTACGCGCCGATTATTTCGCCGGTATCCTCGCGGAAAAATTTCTTCACGCGCTCCAAAATCTTACCAATGCCCAAAAAGTTCAGCTCCAAAAGTTTTCCGCTATTGTATTCAAAAAATCGCGGTTGTGCAATTCCCAAAAATGATTTATCATGCAACTAACTTTAAAGAAGGTGATTGATTTGAGAATAGCTTATGCGCAAATGAAAATCGCGGCGGGACATCCCCACGTGAACACGGAAAAAATTTTGCGATTCATCGACGAGGCTCGCGAAGGTGGCGCGGACGTCGTGATTTTCCCTGAGTACGCCATTACAGGAAAAATGTTGGGCGATATGATAAATCAAAAATCTTTCGTGCGCGACTGCGAACTTTGCAGAGAAAAAATTATCGCGACCGCCAAAGATATTAAAATCGTCATCGGCGAAAAAATTTCCGGCGCAGGTTTCGACGTGATATTTTCTTCCGAACCTTTCAGCCTCGATAAAAATATTTATGACAAAAAAATTACGCGCCAAACAATTTACGTCGGCAACGTTGGCATTCAGAACACAGGCAAAACGATTTACATTTTCAACGGAGCGAGCGCAGTTTTCAATTCACGCGGCGAAGTCGTTCAGATTGCCGAGCCGTTCGCGGAGTGTCTGAACTTTATCGAGTTTGAAGAGATTGACAAAATGCCCGCGCTTGAAATCCCCGAAGTCAGCGAGGCAGAAAAAATTTATCGCGCGATAAGCTACGGCGTCAAAACTTTCCTTGAGCAAATCGGCGTTAAAAAAGTTGTAATCGGCGTATCGGGCGGGATTGATTCTGCAGTTGCCGTCGCGCTTTATACAAAAGTTATCGGCGCGGAAAATGTTTTGCTCGTGAACATGCCAAGCGTCTTCAACTCCACCACGACTAAAAATCTCAGCGAACAGCTCGCCAAAAATCTCGGTTGCAAATATTACGTTGTGCCGATTCAAGAATCTGTTGATTGGACGGTCAAACAGCTCGAAAGCGTCGGTTTGAACGTCTCAAATTTCGTCAAGGAAAATATTCAAGCTCGCGACCGCAGCTCAAGAATTTTGGCGGCGATTGCGGCGAGTGTCGGCGGGGTTTTCACCTGCAACGCTAATAAAGCTGAATCAACCGTCGGCTACGCGACTTTGTACGGCGACGCGGCAGGATTTTTATCTGCGCTGGCTGACCTGTGGAAATATCAAGTCTACGATTTGGCGCGATACTTGAACGAAAAAATTTACGGCTTCGAGGCGATTCCGCAAGGTATCATTGATATTGTGCCGAGTGCCGAGCTGTCGACCGCGCAGAATGTCGACGAGGGTAAGGGCGACCCGCTCCGCTATCCTTATCACGATTATTTATTGCGCGCCTTCGCCGAAAGCAATTTGACGCCCGAAGATATTTTGCAGTGGTATTCATCTGGCGAGGTCGAAAAGAATATCGGTTGCGAGGCGGGTCTCGTCGAAAAATATTTCCCGACCGCGCAGGAATTCATTTCCGACTTGGAGCGTTGGTGGAAGCAATTCAAAGGTATGGGCGTCGCCAAAAGAATTCAATCGCCGCCAATACTCGCTGTCACCGATAAACCATACGGCGCAATCTTTGAATCTCAAAACGGCGTTTACTTCACGAAAAAATATCTCGAACTCAAAAGCAAGTTGCTCGCCTAAATTCATTACGCATTACGAATTACGAATTACGCATTAAAAAATCCCCGACGCGCAATCGGGGATAAATTTTTTATTTGGCTTGAGTGAGTTGCTTGTAGATAAAATCTGCTAGGCCGATGCCGCCGCCCTCCGCTACAACTTTCGTCAGCTCCTCGTTGTACATGTCGCGATAAATATCCATAGCGTTATCGTCGCCGAAAAGTTTGTTTTTCGGGACGGTCTTCCACATCTCGTTGTACATCAGCTTTAACATAATTGCTTCGAGTTGGACGCTCGCGTCTTTTATCTCCTTGTCGCGCTTAGCAACTTCATCTTCCGTCATAGTTTTGACGCTACTAGACTTGTCAAGCTTATCGGTTGCCGCTTTCAGTTGCGCTTGAAAGTTCGCCTCGTCGTCAATGACATTAGCTCCGGCCGTGCCGGTATTCCTTAAACTCGTTTGTGGTAATAAGTAATCGCCGCCAATTTGCATAGCAATCGCCCCTTAAATAATTTCCAATACGGCATGAATCGCGCCGGCCGCCTTCATAGCTTGCAAAATCGAAATGCAATCGCGCGGCGTCGCTCCTACTGCGTTCAATGCGCCGATGACATCGCTAACACTGGTCGTAGCGGGCAGGACGACCGAACTTGACATTTCTTCGCGGGCATTGGTCTCGACGTTGCGAACAACCATTGTCGTGCCATAGGAATAAGGTGCGGGCTGATAGGCATCTTCCTCGCGCTGAATACGAATCGACAAGCCGCCCTGAGTTATCGCGCACTCGTCGACGGAAACATTGCCGCCCATGACGATTGTCCCAGTGCGCTCGCTTACGACAACTTTGGCGATGGTGTCGGGCATAACGGGCAATTCCTCAATCGACGCGACAAATTGCACGACGTTAGCTTGATAGTAGCCTGGAATATCTATGTCGACGCGACCGGGATTAGCGGCGTGCGCGACGTTGCCACCATAAGCCGCGTTGATAGCATTTGTGATTCTCGAAGCCGTAGTAAAATCGGCACTGGCCAAGCTCAAAGAAATTTGCCCGTTCCTGCCGAGTTCGTCCTCTAAAGTACGCTCAACGATTCCGCCGTTAGGAATGTTACCTGCGGTCGGGAAATTTTTTTGTGCGCGATTGTTATTGCCTCTGCCCGCGACAAAGCCGCCCGTCGAAACAGAACCTTGCGCCACCGCGTAAACATCACCGTTAGCAGCTCTCAATGGCGTTTGGAGGAGCACGCCGCCTTGAATGCTATCGGCATCGCCCATTGAACTGACTGTAACGTCAATGGTATCGCCTTCGCGGACGAATGGCGGCAAAGTCGCAGTGACCATGACCGCCGCCACGTTATCGGTATCCAATAGCGCGGAGTCTATCGTTATCCCGAAATTTTTCAGCAGTGATACCGTTGATTGAATCATCTGCCACGTGTCGTCCGAATCGCCGGTGCCTGGCAAGCCAACTACAAGCCCGTAGCCCATTAGTTGGTTATTGCGCATGCCCTGCACTTTGGCGATATCTTTTATTCGCGTGATTGCCGATTCCGCAAAGACTGTCGAAGTCATAAGCGCGAGGCACGCGATAAGCGTCGCTATTGTAAAAAATTTTTTCATGACATCACCTCGTTAGAAGAGGAAGTTGAAAAGTTGCGTCAAAATGCCCTGCCGTTGTTTAGCGTTGAGAGGTCCTTTGCCGTCGAATTTCAACGTAGCGTCGGCGACTTTGTTTGAAGGCACCGTGTTATACATTGTGACATCGTCGCGGCGAATCACTCCGCGCAGGGTGATTTTATGTTCGTCGCGATTTTGCCAAATGGATTGCGTGCCCTCAATAACCAAATTATCATTGGGCAGGACTTCGACGACCGTAACGCTTATTTGCCCGCTGTATCTGTTGGTATCTGTTGCGGAGCCGTCAGCCTGCCAATTATCGGAGCCGCTCGCCGAAAACGCCCGTATAAAATCGAAAATGCCCGTACCAGTTCCGACGTTTATCGAGCCTGATTTTGAATTCGTGCGAGCCTTCGTAGCGGTTTGCGTCGTTGATTCGCTGATTACAACCGTCAAAATGTCGCCGACATCGCGAGCTTTTCTGTCGGAATACCAACTCCTGCCGCTGTCGACCCATAAAGATTTTGCCTCGACCGCGCCGCCCGCCAAAATAAATGCCATAATCGCCAATGCAACAAAAATTTTTTTCATTACGCATTGCGCATTACGCATTACGCATTGTTTCATAACTTCACCTCCACTGTATGAGAATCGATAACTTTTGCCGTCAAGATTCTTTCCGAAGTTTCGTTCTTGACTTTGACTAGCGAGCCGACTCGACCGCGCGTCATAACAATCCCTTGCGCCGTCGCCCTTATCCCGCGATAATTTATTATAATCGTGACGCGCTGACTTGGATTGACGGCGATTGGCTGTTGAAAATGACTTAGCGTGACCGGCGAACCTGCGCGGATAAATCTTTGCGGCACAAGCCCTACGACTTGCGAAATTTCTTTGACGTACTCATTGCGCCCGTCGACCGCGACATCAGTTAATCTGAAATCGTCTTCCGACACCGGCATTTCAACCCGCAAATCACGCGTGGCTACAAGTACCGTGTCATAAACTTTGACGCTCGCCGTAAAACTCATCGTGCGATACGGTCGCTCGTTCACGAAAAGTATCACGCGCACAGGCGTCAAGCTGACATAACTAATCGCGGTCGGAATTTCCGCCCTGACATCGACCGTACCTTCCGGCAATTTTATATCGGTCGGGTATTGCCTGAAAATAATTTCGTGCCGCCGAGATTCGCCGCGCTCGGCTAAAGATTTTTCCAAAGCGTCAAGCGCGATTGCATGAATTTCCGCGCCCGTTATCGTATATGCAAAAGCTCGCGGCATCAAACTAATCCAAATCAACGCCGCGAGTAAAATTATTTTCTTCATGTTAAATTATCGTTTCAACTGGTTAGCGGTCTCAAGCATCGAGTCGGAAGTCGTGACCGCCTTTGCATTCGATTCGTAGGCGCGTTGGGCGACAATCATATTAACCATTTCCTCGACGATTTGCACGCCCGACATCTCAAGAGTATTCTGCGCCAAAACGCCTGCGCCGTCGGCTCCAGGCTCGCTTTCAATCGGTGCGCCCGATGCGGTAGTTTCGAGGAAAAGATTTTTGCCGTAAGCGTAAAGGCCTTCGGGGTTGACGAAGCGCGCTAAAGTTATTTGCCCGATTTCGGTTTGCGTACCGCCCGCAGGAGTGTCTGAAACGCGTCCATCCGAACTTATAACAACACTATCAATCGGCGCGTTCTCGTCAAGCGTAATGTTTGGTATAAGAAGATAGCCATCACTCGTAACAAGACGGCGATTTGAATCAAGTTTGAACGAGCCGTCGCGAGTGTAAGCTGTCGTGCCGTCCGGAAGTTGAATTTGGAAGAAGCCGTCGCCTTGAATGCCAACGTCGCTGGGATTATCAGTAGTTTGCAAAGGTCCTTGCGTAAAAACTCTGTGAGTCGCTGCAACTCTGACGCCTAAGCCGATTTGCAAGCCTTGCGGGTATTGCGTGCCGTTGCCCGAAGTGCCGCCCGCGTCGCGCAAGGTTTGATAGAGTAAATCTTGAAACTCGGCGCGGACTTTCTTATTGCCGTAGCTGTTTACGTTGGAAATATTATGCGCCACAATGTCCATATTTGTCTGCTGCGCCTTCATGCCCGACGCCGCCGACCATAATGACCTCATCATAACCGGAACATCTCCTTATATTTTATGCTGTGCTTACAAAATTTATATCGGCAAGATTTTATTCTGCTTTAAAACTTTTTGCAAGCTTGCAGAAAATTTTTTTGCATTTCCCATAAGATTTTCAGCGACGCCTGATATAATCGCCCAAACTTAAGAAACGATTAAACGAGGTGGAGGAAATGAGGTTGAGGCGAGTTCTTGCGACGCTGATTCTGATTTTCGCCGTGAGTCTATCGAGTCTCTGTTCGGCGGCAGCGTTACACTACGGCGACAGAGGCGACGAGGTTAAGGAGATACAAAGTTATTTAATCGCACAAAATCTCTTGCATGTGGCGGCGGACGGCGTTTACGGCACGGAAACGGTCAATGCAATCAAAGATTTTCAAAGCGCGCTCGGTCTTGAAGTCGACGGAGTGTGCGGAAATATGACTTATAGAATTTTACGGGCAGCTGCATTCGACGAAATTGACATTACAACTTTTAAGCTTGGCGATTACGTTCCGGAATATGAGCTTGAGATTTCGGGCGTTGAAATTGACACTCCTAGTACGAGCACGACGACAGTCGGTTCGGTTCTGAGTGCCATTTCGACCGTCAAAGATGTTATACAATATGCGGGCGTTGGCGACGTTATCAAAATGGGTATGCAGGGCGAAGGCGTTATCGATTTGCAAAACAAATTGATTGAGCACGGCTTTTACGACGGCGAGGTCGACGGCATTTGCGACGCGGATACAGTCGACGCGCTCAAAGATTTCCAACGCAGTCGCGGACTTGCGGCGGACGGCATTTGCGGCAGAAGAACTTACTTAGCTTTTGACGGCAATTCCTACGAGGAAGGCAACAGCTATACTAACGGCTTCCCGAATTACAGCAGAGTTGTTCGCGTCGAGGCGACGGCTTACAGCAGCATGGAGCCCGGCATGAGTGCTTACACCGCGACCGGAACCCTTTGCCGCTACGGAGTTATCGCAACCGACCCAAGTTTCATACCGCTAGGCACCAAAGTTTACATTCCTGGTTACGGCTACGCGATTGCGGAGGATACGGGCGGCGCGATTGTCGGTAATAAAATTGATGTCGCGTTCGATACTATCGGCGAGTGCTATGAATTCGGGAGGCAATGGATTGACTTGTACATCATCGAAGATTGATAAAAAAAAATCCCTGACTTCGCGTCGGGGATTTTTTTTGCTATAATGTGTTCGAGGTGATTTTATGAAGTTCAAAAGATTTTTGCCGTTGCTGTTATCGGCAAGCATTTTTTTAGGCGGGAACGTCGAGGCAATGAAATTTCAACCGCCAGTCTTGACGGCCGAATTTGAGCAAATGGCATTCATGCAACTCTACCCGACTTTTTCTTGGGAGCCGTTGCCGATGACGGAATTTTATCAAGTGCGCGTCGTGAACATGTCAACAAATAGAGTTGTGCGCGAATTGTTCAACGACGAGGGCTTTAATCGCGTGACGGATTGGACGCCATTCACGGAGGCGGGCGAATATTATTGGCAAGTGCGCGTTGTCGATAAAAAACATAAGCCCTTGAGCGATTGGTCGGAGCAAAAATTTTTCAAGGTCGAAACGCCAGTAGAGTTCGCCGCATTAGGTGATAGCATAACTCACGGCGGCGCAAGTTACATTCCTGCCGGTCAACTTTCTTGCCAATGGGAAACTTATTGCGATGTCCCGATAAAAAATTTGGCTCGAAGCGGCGATACCACTGAGCAAATTTTAGCGCGCTTTGATAATGATGTTTTGCCATTTGCGCCGCGAGTTTTGGTTATCATGGCGGGCGTCAACGACATTCGCACAGGTAAGAGTGCCGACGAAGTTATCGACAACCTTAAGGCTTTGCGCGATAAATGTTTGGCAAATGGGATAACGCCGGTCTTTTGCACGATAACTTCCATGAATCCCGAAATTATTGCTCGGCGCGGAATTTTTTTGACTGACGGAGATTGGCGCGAGGCTCGCGAGCAAATCAATTTTTGGATTATGAACACGCCGTATTTTATCGACGTTGCCAAAGATTTGACTGACGACTTCGGCTATCTTCGTGCGGAGTTGACGCCCGACGGTTTACATCCTGCGTTGCGCGGCAAAAAAATTATGGGCGAGATTATCTCTGCTTACCTCAAGAATAATTTCTGAAATGAGAAAAGCCCGCCATTATAGCGGGCTTTAGAATTTTCATATATGGTGCCTCAGAGCGGAATCGAACCACTGACACGGGGATTTTCAGTCCC
>CAMZHX010000033.1 GCA_947307055.1 uncultured Selenomonadales bacterium
TCGGGCACGAAACAAATTTCCTGACTGTCGGGCTTATTGGCAACGGTTAAATTCATCTGCGCGGCAAGGCGGCGCGTATCGTTCTTTGAAAACTCTCCGAGCGGCAAAATAATTCGCGATAATTTCTCCGCCGTTAAATTGTAGAGGACGTAGGATTGGTCTTTTTTAACGTCGAGAGCCTGCTTGAGTTTGAATCGCCCGTCCTCAAAAATAATTCGCGCGTAATGCCCCGTAGCCAAAAAATCCGCGCCTAGTGACATTGCGAAATCAAAAAGCCTGCCGAACTTTATTGCGCGGTTGCATCGGACGCAGGGATTAGGCGTGCGACCATTCAAATATTCCGCAACGAAATAATTCACTACAGCTTTTCTGAAGTCATCGCGCAAATCAATCACATGGTGTTTAATGCCGAGATTTTCTGCGATGATTGCGGCGTCTTCGACTTCTCTTGAATTGCAACAACTTCGCTCATGAAAATTTCCGTCTTCAAGGAGCATGGTCACGCCTTCGACCTCAAAGCCGCGTTCAAGCAGAAGTGCCGCCGTCAACGAGCTGTCAACGCCGCCGCTCATCGCCACAAAAATTTTTTTCTTCATCATGCGTTCAGCGTCGAAAGATAGCGTTCTCCCGTATCGGGCAAAAGTACGACGATAACTTTGCCGGAATTTTCCGCCGCAATCTTTTTTGCCGCAAAAGTCGCCGCGCCCGAAGAAATTCCGACTAGCAGACCTTCCACGCGAGCAATCTCCTTTGCCGTATCGTAAGCCTCCTCATTCGTTACGCGAAAAACTTCATCATAAATTTGCGTGTTCAACGTGTCGGGAATAAAGCCCGCGCCAATGCCTTGAATTTTATGCGGACCGGCTTTCCCTTCGGAGAGAACCGGCGAAGAATCCGGCTCAACCGCAACAATTTTAATCGCGGGGTTTTTTTCTTTGAGGAACTCGCCGACGCCGCTCAATGTCCCGCCCGTGCCAACGCCCGCCACAAAAATATCAAGCTTGCCGTCGAGCGCGTCCCAAATTTCGCGGGCAGTCGTGAGTTTATGACATTCGGGATTGGCGACGTTGGTGAATTGACTCGGCATAAAACTGTTCGGAATTTGCGCGGCAAGTTCTTTAGCTTTGGCAATCGCGCCTTTCATACCCTGCGCCCCCGCCGTCAAAACGAGTTGTGCGCCGTAAGCTTGGAGAATTTTCCTGCGCTCAATGCTCATGGTTTCGGGCATTGCGATAATAATTTTGTAGCCACGAGCCGCCGCGACCGCTGCCAATCCAACGCCGGTATTGCCGCTTGTCGGTTCGATTATCACCGAGTCGGGCTTGAGTTTACCTTCGCGTTCGGCACGTTCAATCATCGCCCAAGCAATTCTGTCCTTGACGGAGCCCGCCGGATTGAAATACTCAAGCTTCGCTAAAATCTGCGCGGACAAATTATTTTTGCGCTCAAAGTTTTGCAACCTGAACAGCGGCGTATTGCCGATAAGCTCTTGAAATTGACTGTAGATTTTTTTCATTCCTAATTCCTCATTCCTAATTGCTTTTAAATTCCTTCGCCGTCGAGACCTGTGAAACGGCTTTGAATTGTGCGTTCCATTTGTGACACGCGACCTTTTTGAATTTTGATGACAAGTCGCCCATAAGAGAGCGTCGAAAATTCGCGGGCGATTTGAGTTTGCAACGTCAACAAAGTTTCTTCGCTCCACAACGAAACTTTTTCCGACCAATCAACCAATCGTCGCCGTTGCGTAATTTCGACTTGCATAAGCCGCGCGTCCTGCGCCACGAAGACAATTTCGCCGCTCAAAATTTTTTGCATTTCGTCAAGCGCGAACTTCATGACTTCATCGGGAATTGCTCCTGCTTTGATTTTTTTAGTCATCATGCACCTTCTTAAATCACGTAGTCAAAGTAAAATTTCAGCTCACGGAATTGATTCAGGAAAAAATATTTGTTCGAGAAGTCGGCAAGGTCACGGGAATTTTCAACGGCGGCAAATTCATTCAGGAAGTGGGCAAAACTTTCCGCGCCGTTGACTTTGACGCCGAAGCCGCGACCGTTGACGAGCGGAACTTTTTCAAACGTGTAATTTTCAAGGCGACCGATTGAAATAACTTTTGCACCGCGAATCTTTACGAAGCCGCCTTCGCGCAGTAAAATCAAATTGAAGTCGGCAGGGTATTCGTAGCTGAAACCTTTGGTCGGAATCTCATCGCCGATTTTGTAAGTGACGTTTTCAATCTCGGCAACTTGAGTTATCTTGCGTTGCTCCACGTCGTAATAAAATTCGTTGAAGAGTTCGGCGCAAAATGTCAGCTTGCCGTCGGTGAAAATCGTTCCGTCCACCTCGGAAGTTTGCGCGTCAAGAACAATGCCGCCGCCCGCAACGTCGTAGCCGTCCACAAGAACGAATCGCCCCGTTGCTTGAAATGTTCCGAATTCGTCGAAGGCAATTTTATCTTTGAGCTTGAAAATAATTTCGCCGACATCATTCAATTTGAGCGCGGAAGAATTTTCTTGACGTTGCAAAGTTGCGGCATCGACCGTGAGAATTATTTTTTCAACCGTCGCTTCAACTTCAGCCGTCGCCAATTTGAGCTTGTAGCTTTTGCCAACCGTTAAAAAATTTTTTCCGAGCCAGAATACCGAGGCTCGCAATCGATTTGAAACTTTAGGTGGCACGTCATTTGCAAGCGTAATAATTTCGCCGCGCCTGTTGAAAAATTCATCGGCGACAATAACTCCGACACTTTCGCCCGTCTGCGCAGAAAATTTTTTATCTCGTTTCTGCCAATGAGCAAACTCGATAACAACAGTTTGGCGACCTTCGGGAAAAATTTTTATCTTGTCGCCGACGTTCAATTTTCCCGACTCGATTCGCCCTGCAATGATTCGTCGCTCGTCGAATTTGTAAACGTCTTGAATCGGCAAGCGCAATGCCGCAGAAAAATTTTCCTCGACGCCGGAAATTTTATCCAAAGTTTCTATCA
This sequence comes from uncultured Selenomonadales bacterium, assembly GCA_947307055.1. GTDB lineage: Bacteria > Bacillota > Negativicutes > Selenomonadales > Selenomonadaceae > Quinella. The sequence continues at coordinate 2,990 of CAMZHX010000033.1, forward strand.
GTGTTTCGCCCGCGTACCACGAAAGATTTTCCGAATGTTCCGTGACGTTATCGCCAACAAAGCCACTTATCGGGATAATTCTTTGCGGCGTGATTTTTATCGTCGCCAAAAAATTTTTGATGTCGTCGGAAACTTCAAGGAACCTCAACGCCGAATAACCGACCAAATCCATTTTGTTGACGAGGACGAAAATTTTTTTGATACCCAGCAAACTCAACAGGTAAGCATGACGCCGCGATTGTTCCTGAACGCCCGCTTGAGCGTCGATAACTAAAAACGCCGCATTTGCATTTGCCGCGCCGCTTATCATGTTTTTCAAAAATTCTTTGTGCCCCGGCGCATCGATTATCAGATAATCCCGCGTTGTCGTCGAAAATTTAAGTTGCGTCGTATCGATTGTAATTCCTTGCTGACGTTCTTCGGCAAAGGCGTCAAGCAGATAGGCGAACTCAAAATCTTTACCGGTCTCGTCGGCAATGCGTTGAACTTTATCGACGACACCTTGCGGCAATGATTTCGTATCGTAGAGCAATCGCCCGATAATCGTGCTTTTACCGTGATCTACGTGCCCGACGAAAACAATTTTTAACTCGCTCATAATTTCACCTCAAAATTCACGTGTAAGTGAATTGCAAATATGCCTCATAAACGCCCTAGAATCGCCTACAACGCGTTTTCAAAGCACTTTACGAGTATTTCCGTCTTGAGGATTTTGACCCCTAAAAACGGCTTTTAACGGCTTTTTTACATGTAGCCTTCGCGGCGGAGTTTTTGCAAAGCGTAGGAGTCTTCATTGTCTTGAGCGCGTCCGGCACGTTCGCCGATATTCGTTGACTTCAGCTCCGCGATAATTTTTTCGAGCGTATCGGCGTCCGAATCAATTTTGCCCGTACAACATTCACAACCCAAACTGCGATACCGCTTGCCGTTTTTGGCGAAATACAAATCAATCACGGGAATTTGCTCGCGGCGTATGTACCGCCAAATATCAAGTTCCGTCCACGACAACAGCGGGTGAACTCTGATATGATGACCTTTCGGGAAATCCGTTTTGAACTGATTCCATAATTCCGGCGGCTGATTCGTATAGTTCCAAGCGTCCTCGGCATTTCGTTCGCTGAAAATTCTTTCCTTTGAGCGCGAACCTTCCTCATCGCGGCGAACACCGACTATCAAGCCGTCAAAGCCGTATTGCTTGACGACCTGTTTTAAACCTTCGGTTTTGAGCAACCGACAACATTCCAAGCGTCCGAGAGCGGGACTTGCTCCGAGTTTTACGGCATCCCAATTCGTGTGGACGATTAATTTTATGCCGAGTTCCTTTGCCACGCGGTCGCGATATTCAATCATTGCCGGAATTTTTCTCAATGTGTCGACGTGTATAAACGGAAATGGAACGTGTCCGAAAAACGCTTTCTGCGCCAGCCAAAGCAATACCGTAGAATCTTTGCCGATTGACCAGAGCATTCCCAACTTGCCGAGTTTGCAATACGCCTCCCGCAAAATGTAAATGCTTTCCGATTCCAGCTCGTCGAGTCTGTCCATAAATTTTGCCTCCTTAAAATTTGTTCGATTGCCGCTTGTCGACTTCGAGAAAAATTTTTTCGCCGTCGGTTTTGAGAATCTGCCACGTTAATTTTGTCGGTGAATCGTCAGCAAAAAGTTTCGCGCCCGCGCCGCCCAAATCCGCCGAAAGTTGGTAAGCAATCGCATTGCGCGGACAAATTTTCACGCAAGCACAACAACCCCAACAATCGCGCACGTCCCGAATCGCCGCGCAAGAATTTTTCAGCGTCAGCAAGTTGCCAGGACAAATATCAACGCATTTTCCGCAACCGACGCAATTTTCTTTATCAATGCAAATCATCATTCAAACTCCTGAAAATAATTTTGGTCTTGCCGCCCGTCGTCACCGAGTTCACGAGCAAATTAAATTTATCGTCGCGGTTCGGGTAGTCCAGATTTTGAGCGAAGCCCGCCCAACGTGTTTCGCGACGCGCTTTCAAATGTTCAATCAAAACTTTTGCGACTGTCAATCGCTCCCGCAACTCAAAAATTTTCAGCAAGTCATACATATCGGCGGCGTGAAGATTTTCGGAAAGTTTTTCAATGCGCTCAATATTTTTTGCCGCCAAATTCAGTTGCGATTCGTTGAAACGATAATTTTGCGTCAAGCCGCCGGCGTATTCGTCCATTGTCGTTTGCATTGCAATTTCCAATTCGTCAATCGTGAACGCCGAATCATTTGCAAAAAATTTTTTTAACTCGCCCGTATTAAAGTCAATCGGCGCGGGCATTTTTATTTCCGCCAACGTCTCCAAAATCGATTCCGCTACAATTTCAGCTTCGGCAAAAGCTCCCGTGACATATTTTTGAGGACAGCCTCCCGCCACATCGCCCGCCGCAAAAAGATTTTTCAGCGTCGTTTGACGATTTTTATCAACCCAATAACCCGCCGCCGTATGTCCGCCGATTATGTAAGGTTCGGTGCCGCAAATTTCTACGTTGAATTTGCTCGGCGGTTGATTCGTTTCAATCCAGCGCAATGTTTGTGCCGGCGACATGTTCAGATAGGCATCAAGCAAAAATTTTTCCTGTTCGGCAGAAATCCCGATCGTTTTCAAATAGCAAGGAGCGCGTCCAAAAAATTTTTCACTCGTGACAGCAAAAACTCGTTCGCTCGTTGTGTTGCCGTAGTTTTTTTGATAAAACTCGCCGCGTGAATTGATTTGCGCCGCCCCGACGCCTTGAGCCAAAGTCCCCGTCGGCGCGATTGTATCCTTACACCGCAAAGCTACGAATCTCATTTCAAAAGTCGTCATCTCGGCTCCGGCGCGAATTCCCATCGCATAGCCCGCGCCCGTGTTGAATGGCGAATACCAAATTTGATGACGCGAACCGCCCGAATGATTCGGCAAATAAATTCCGCTCGCGCCGCCCGTCGCAATCAACGTGACTTTCGCCGCGAAGTTATAAAAAATTTTTTCGCGAACTCCGAAACCATATGCCCCGACAACTTTATCTCCGTCAAGCAAAAAATCTGCAACGTTGACATGGTTGAGAATCTCGACGTTCGGAAATTTTTTGACGGCGGCGGCAAGAATCAACTTGATGCTTTCGCCGTTAATTTTGACGTTGCGCCAGCCGCGTTCGACGTAATTGCCTTCAGAATCTTTTTCAATCACCAAGCCGAGCCGTTCAATAATTTTTGTAACGTGATTTAAGCGTTGAGCCATTGTAAGGAGCAAATCGCGGCGGGCGATTGAGTGCGCGTCGTTGACGGCGTACTCGACATAATCTTCGGGCGTGTGACCTTTGCCGATGTAAGCGTTGAGGGCGTTGACTCCCGACGCAAGGCAACCGCTCCGCCGAACGTCTGCTTTCTCAACGACGATAATTTTTGTTTCGGGATTGAATTCGCTCAAACGAATCGCCGCGAATAAACCAGCCGCACCGCCGCCGATTATCAGTACGTCCACAGAATATTTTTCCGTCATATGAACACCGACTCCTTGCGCTTGGCGGCATTTTCGATAACCTGCGTTTTATCGCCGTCAAAGCCGTAAATTTTGTGAATGAAAACAAAAGCCTCGTCGCCTTCGTGCAAAGGAACCTGTTCTAAGCCGCGAAAACCTTTCAGCAGTTGCTCTTTAATCTCAACGTCGACTTGAATCACACTGCCGCGAAAATATGTTCCGCGAACAATCCCACGTTCGGTCGTGACGGGCATAGGTTGCGGCATTTCGTCTATCGTCGCTCCAATTTCCAAAAATTCAGGGCGCAAAATTCCTTCGCGGGGCTCGTATTCATCAAATCCCTTGAAAATAGTATAGTCGGGAACTTGCACGCTCTCGCCGATAAATTTCGCGACAAAAGGCGTCTTCGGCGACTGATAAATTTCAATCGGTGCTCCGGATTGTTCAACTCTCCCGCGATTTGTGATGATTATTTCGTCGGCGACTTCGACTGCCTCGTCTTGGTCGTGCGTCACGAAAATTGCCGTGATTCCCAACTTGTGAATCGTTTGCTTTAGCCAGCCGCGCAATTCTTGCCGGACTTTAGCATCAATCGCCGCGAACGGTTCATCAAGCAAAAGTAATTCGGGATTCGGCGCAAGTGCTCTTGCAAATGCCACGCGTTGACGTTGACCGCCAGATAATTGCAACGGATAACGACTCGTGAAGTCTTTCAGCCCGATTAACTCCGCCAATTCCTCAACGCGGCTTTTTATCTCGCTGTCAGATTTTTTCTGCACAGTCAAGCCGAACGCTATATTGTCGAAAACCGTCATATGCTTGAACAGCGCGTAACTTTGAAATAAAAATCCTATCCCGCGTTCGCCCGGCGGCAAGTCATTTACTTTTCGCCCGCCGATAAAAATTTCTCCGCTATCGGGCGTTTCAAGCCCCGCTATCATTCGCAAAATCGTCGTCTTACCGCTACCAGAAGGTCCGAGCAATCCGATTAACTTCCCGCGCTCAATCGCAAAGCTCACATTGTCCGACGCCTTGAAATTTCCAAAATGCTTGTTGATGTTTTTGACCTCGACTTCAATCATTGGCGACACCTGCTTTCAAATTCGACACTTGCAGAGAAGCTTTGCCGGCATTTTCAATCAGATTGCGCAGAATCAAAATTATTATCGCGAGCAAAACCAATACCGACGCGACCGCAAATGCCGCCGTGAAATTGTATTCGTTGTAAAGAATTTCTATGTGCAAGGGTAAAGTGTTCGTCTTGCCGCGAATGTGTCCGCTCACGACGCTGACCGCTCCGAATTCGCCCAATGCCCGCGCCGAGCATAAAACTATCCCGTAGCCTAACGCCCATTTGATGTTCGGCAAAGTCACGCGCCTAAAAATCGTCCAACCGTTTGCGCCCATTGTGGCGGCGGCTTCTTCTTCCGAACGTCCTTGACTTTCCATAACCGGCACCAATTCGCGCGTTATAAATGGAAATGTCACAAAGACCGTCGCTAAAATTATTCCTGGCACTGCGAAGACGATTGCCAAATTGTATTCTTGCAACAACGGATAAAGCGGACTCATTCGCCCGAAAAGCATAATGAAAAATAACCCCGCCACGACTGGACTTATCGCGAACGGCAAATCTATCAGCGAACCTAAAAAAGTTTTCCCGCAGAAGTCAAACTTCGTTAAAAGCCACGCCGACGCCAATCCGAAAATCGTATTGAGCGCGACCGCCAAGATTGTCGCCTCGATTGTGAGATATAACGCCTTGAGCGCGAATTCGTCAGTTAGTGCCGCAAAATAGAAATCGACACCTTTAGACAACGCCTCCTTCGCGACCAATATCAACGGCATTATCAACATCACGAACAGAAAACTTGCCGCCAAAAATATCAATGTCCGCTTGAGCCAAATTGATTCACGCACCGACGACGCCCCCAATCCGTTTCAACTGCCGCGCTTGCCAACCGTGAATGACCAGCAAAATTGCCAACGATAAGCACATCATCACGATTGCGATTGCCGCCGCGCTTTGATAGTCGAACTGTTCGAGCTTCGTCATAATCATCAGCGGCGCGATTTCCGTTTCGTAAGGCATATTGCCCGCGATAAAGACGACCGAGCCGTATTCGCCGATTCCGCGCGCGAACGCCAATGCAAAGCCCGTCAAAAGCGGCTCAATGAGTTCCGGAAAAATTATTTTGCTGAAGATTGTCCAATTACCCGCGCCGAACAAATTTGCCGCCTCTTCAAGTTGCGGGTCGAGTTCTTTCAGCACGGGCTGAACACTTCGCGCGACGAACGGAATACCGACGAAGGTTAGCGCGATTGTGATTCCGATTGGCGAAAATACCGTTTCGATTCCGATGCCGTAGAAAATTTTTCCGAGCAAGCCGTTTTGGGCGTAAAGCGTCGTCAATGCGATACCGGCGACCGCTGTCGGCAACGCGAACGGCAAATCTATCAGCGCGTCCATGATTTTTTTGCCGCGAAAGTCGTAGCGAACTAAAACCCATGCGATTATCAATCCGAACAGCGCGTTAATTATTCCCGCCGTCAATGCGCAGAAAAAACTGACTCCGTAAGCATGAACATTGCGCCAATCCGTCACTGCCGCGAAAAATTTTTCAAAGCCCATGCCGCTCGCGTACAACATAAATGCCGCCAGCGGTATGAACAAAAACAAACTTACAAATGTCAGCGTAATGCCCAGCGTCAAACGTCGACCAGGTATCACGTCGCTTTTTCCGAACATCTTCAATCACTCACTTTTGATAAATCTGGTCGAAGGAGCCGCCGTCCTTGAAATGTTCGTGAGCCTTCACCCAACCGCCAAATGCTTCGTCGACCGTGAACAATTCAAGCGGTTTAAACGTATCAGAATATTTTGCAAGGATTTCTTGATTGCGCGGGCGATAAAAATTCTTCGCGGCGATTTCTTGACCTTCGGGCGAATACAAATAATTGATGTACTCTTCAGCAAGGGAGCGAGTGCCTTTTTTGTCGACAATTTTATCGACGACGGCAACAGAAGGTTCAGCGAGGATACTTAAACTAGGCGTGATAATCTCGTAAGCGTCGGGATTATCTTTTTTCGAGAGCAACGCTTCATTTTCCCACGCAATCAGCACGTCACCTTGCCCGCGTTGCACAAAGGAAGTAGTCGCGCCGCGTGCGCCGCTGTCGAGCACGACAACATTGGCAAATAATTTTTTCATGAAGTCGCGAACTTGAGCCTCATCGCCGTTAAATTTTCTACGAGCGTATTCCCAAGCTGCGAGGTAATTCCACTGTGCTCCGCCGGAAGTTTTCGGATTCGGCGTTATAATGTCAACTTCATCGCGAATCAAATCGTCCCAGTCGCGGATATTTTTCGGATTTCCCTTGCGAACAAGAAAAACAATCGTCGAAGTGTACGGCGAGGAGTTATCCGGAAATTCGTTTTGCCAACCGCCCTGAATCAGTCCGGCATTTTTAATTTCAATCACGTCGTAAGCCAAAGCTAGCGTCACAACATCAGCTTCAAGCCCTTCAATTACTGCGCGAGCTTGTTTACCGCTGCCACCGTGTGATTGCGTCAAAGTCACTTCACCTTTGCCGAGTTCTTTTGTCCAATGTTCATAAAATTTTTCATTGTAAGCAGCGTAAAGTTCACGCGTTGGGTCGTAGGAGACGTTCAGAAATTCTTTTTTGCCTGAGTTCGACGCCGAATCACTCCCGCAACCGGAAATTATCCCTGCTGAAAAAATCAATCCTGCTACCAGAAAAACTTTTGCCCATTTCTTGAATTTAAACATGATGTAAAACCTCCAATAAACGCCAAAAGCCCGCAAACCCAAATTTGCATTGAGCTTGCAGGCTTTCGTTATCGAATCACCTGTATTTTCTTATTCAATTCAATGTCCGCTAATGATAAGCAATAATTTCCATTTTGTCAACTAAATCTTGATACCGCAACTGTTAAAGTTATAAATGTGCTTTATGATATTGAGAAAGAAATTTTTGCAAAAAAACAGCAAACCGACAATTTTTTGATTCACTGAGCGGTTTTTTCGCGCATGGGCATTGCAAAAGTTTTGTGCTACGCACTT
>CAMZHX010000034.1 GCA_947307055.1 uncultured Selenomonadales bacterium
ATCCGCTCCCCTTGGGTACGATGGTTCGAATCCATCCCTGCCCACCATATTGAAATTTCTAAACGTCGGCTTTGGTCGGCGTTTTTCAATAATTAAACCGCCGCGCTTTTACGTAGTATAAAAATCGCGGCGGTGTGGAATAAATTTTAAAAATGCGTTCCTATTCGACTTTAGCTAGTAAAAAACATATGCGAGACCGGTACTGCGATTAATAAACTGATAATGGTGCGCTCAAGGAAGAGGATAAAAAGTTCGGGCAGGTTCACAGGGATTTTCGAGCCCAAAATCAAGCCGCCGACCTCCGACAGATAAATTAGTTGCGTGACCGAGATAACCGCCACGATAAATTTCGCCATTGGACTGGTTATGGTGCCCGCCGCTAAGACCGACGGCGTGAACATGTCCGTAAAGCCAACTATCATTGTTTTCGAGACGGCTTCGGCTTGCGGCACGTCAAGTAAATTTAACAGCGGCAAGAACGGTAAGCCTAGCGTGTCGAAAATCGTTGTGTGGTTCGCTAAGACTAACGCCAAAGTTCCTATGCACATGACGACCGGCAAAACGCCAAACCACATGCCCGCCGCATTTTTGAACGCACCTTCCATGAATTGTTCAAAACCTCTGTGCTCTGCGACGCGCTCTTTTGCCAGCGCAAGCCCGTATTGGAATGACGTTGTATAACCTTCGGGCAGTGATTCTCCCATAGCTTTGCCCGGCACTAAGTATTCGTCCTTCTTCAAGCTAAGCGGCGGGATTCTCGGCAAAATCAGTGCGCAGACAATCCCTATCGCGCAGATTAGCAAATAGTACAGCCCGAAATATTCCATTAAATCAACTTGCGCCAAAACGACGATTGAGAATGTTATCGAGACGGCGGAAAAAGTCGTTGAGATGATAGCCGCCTCGCGCTTTGAATAGTAGCCGCCTTCATATTGGTTAGCGGTGAGCATGACGCCTAAAGTGCCGTCGCCAATCCAAGAAGTTATGCAGTCGACCGCCGCACGGCCTGGTATCGTGAATAGCGGCCGCATTATTTTTGTCAGCATTGCGCCGATAAATTCCAAAAGTCCGAAGTCCAACAAAAGCGGCAGTAACAATCCGGCTAAAAGGAAAATGACGACGAGCACGCTTAATAAGTCGTTGAGAACGAATCCGCCATTATCGCCGCTAGTTATCAGACTTATGACGCCTTCGCCGTCTTCGCCAGATTCAACGCCTAAGTAAGTCAGCCAAATGAAAATCGCGCCGAATATCCTAATCACGACCCAAATTGCGGTGGTCGAGAAAGTATTTGCGACAATCGGGTAAGTCGCGATGAAATTTGGTCTGCCCAAAAAAATTATGCCCAGAATAGCCGACAACGTTACTATTCCAACACATAAAGCCGGCAGATATTCGCCAATCGCGCCCGAAATCAAATCCGCGATGATTTTGACGACGATTGTCCAGCTCCCGTCGTATTGTACCGGAATCATGAATAAAATTATCCCGATGATTGACGGTACTAAAAAGCCCGCCAGTGAACCTTGTGGTTTGTTTTCCATTTCAATCTCCTTCGCAACAAATATTAGAGAGAAACTCCCGAAACAAAATACACGTCATTATAGCACTAATCGCGGGACTTTCAACAAAAAAATCTCAACCGAAGTTGGGATTTTTTTGCTAAAGTTTTACTAAAAATTTTCAATGTTTCCCCAGCCAATTCCGAAAAAAGTAAATCAAACCTCGTTGACAGTGAGAATGGAATCGACTTTCAAATCGGTGCGGCGATTTAAATCAATGAATTCGCCTTTATTGGTCTGCACGACAGGCAATGCCGTAACTCGCGAATCGTCAATGTAAACGATTTTAGCGCGTTGCCCGTCGCTCAGCCCTACCCAATTCCCGTTAATCGCCTGCAAAAGATGTTTAACGAAGACAACTACAAAATGCGTGTCGAGTTTGCCCGCCAGAGCGTCGCCGTACAAAACTTTGATGATGTCGAACGGCGAATTTCTTTTTGCGTAGGAGCGATTGGTCGCCATAGCGTCGTAAATGTCGAGTATCGCGATAATCTTGCCAAAGTCGCTGATTTTATTTGCGGGCAACTTGCTAGGATAGCCGGAGCCGTCGCAACGTTCATGATGATGCAATACGCCCTGCAAAACGTTTTTCAACTTCTTAACCGGCGATTGCAATAAAATCGCGTAGCCGTAAACAACGTGCTTTCTGACTTCCGCGAGTTCGTCCTCGTCGAGCTTTTCTGTTTTGTTCAGAATTCCTTTGGAGATTTTCATTTTGCCAATCTCGCTTAAAAGTCCGGTCATAATCAATTCGCCGACCTGTTGCGCCCTGAAGTCGAGCCAATGAGCCATAATCCCGGACAAAATCCCAACGTTTAGCGCGTGATGAATTACGTAATCGCCGTCGCGTTTCATGTTGTGAATTTGCGTAATGGATTTGGCTCCGTCGTCGCAAAGCTCGGAAACATTTTCGGCGCGGATAAGTTCGGCCAATTCTTTCATGTCGAGCTCGCCGGTATTGGCGCAGCCGTAGTAAAGATTTTGCGTCGTCGTGAAACAATTTTTATAGCAGCTGATAAAGTCCGTGTCGAGTAAAAATTCGTGTTTAGCCTTAGTCGGCGCGTAATCTTCGTGGCTCACGTCGATATAAACCGAGAAAACATTTTTCCCGCGCAATCGGTCGAGTAGCTCCGAAGTCAGCTTGACATTTTCTTTGATGATAACTTTGCCGTCGAAATCTTTGACCGCACGTCCGACCTTCATGCCCGAACGCAATTCGGTTATGTCATACGCTCTTAACAATCCCATCCCCCCCAAACTGAAATTAGGTTATTAGTTGTTAGGTTATTAGTTGTTAGAATTCTATTCACCTATCCACCTAATAACCTATTAACCTATTTCCCGTTGTTTACAAATTTCCCTGCAAAAGGTTATAATCCTTTCGAGGTGAGAACTTTGACTGATAAAAAAATTCCGCGCAGTAACATTTCAGCTTATGTCAAGAAGTACATTCAACTTTGTATCGGTGCAGTGATTGCCGCACTTGGCCTCGAACTTTTCCTAATTCCTAACGAAGTCATTGACGGCGGCGTCGTCGGGCTATCGATTATGGCGAAATACCTCACGGGCTTACCGCTGGGCACTTTCCTTATCGCGTTCAATATTCCGTTCCTGTATCTGGCTTACAAGCAAATCGGAAAGGATTTTGTCATCGCGACGATTGTAGCAATAATTTTCCTGAGCATTTGGTCTGAAGTCGTCGGGCAATATCCCAAAGTCACGAACGACCCGTTTTTAGCGGCGATATTCGGCGGGATAATTGACGGCGTAGGCGTCGGGCTAATCATGCGGGCGGGCGGCTCTCTCGATGGCACAGAGATTGTCGCAATCATCGTCGACAAAAAAACTATCTGGTCGGTCGGCGAAGTCGTCATGTTTATAAATCTTTTCATCTTGAGCGGCGCAGGACTTCTCTTCGGTTGGGATAAGGCAATGTATTCGCTGTTCGCGTACTTTGTGATTTCCAAAATGATTGACGTTGTGATAAAAGGGCTAGACGAAATGTACGCGGTAATGATTGTGTCGAATGTCCCCTACGAACTGACCGACGAGCTAAATGTAAAACTCGGACGCGGCGTGACTCTCTTGCACGGCGAAGGCGGCTACACTCATCAGAGTAAAGAAATTTTATATTGTGTCGTGACGCGCTTGGAGGTCGACAAGTTGAAGCGCATTGTTCAAGAGATGGACGACCACGCCTTCATTACGATTTATCCCGTCAACGATATTGTCGGCGGACGATTTAAAAAATCTGGACACTGAAAAATAATATGGCTTTTAAAATTTTGGTGAGAAGTAGCTTGAGGTCTAAAAATAAAAACTTTAGGAACGCCTTGACAGCTGAATTTAGTTTCGGCAAAAGTCGGGGCTTTTTTTGCAGGAATAATCGCAACACCGCCGAAAAAACAGTTAGGAGTTAGAAATTAGGAATGAATTAGGAGGTGTTTACATGAATGCTGACTTGAAAGCCGTGCTCAACCAAAATTTTCCGACCGGTACTTGTCACGCTTTACACTACGAAACTTACGGAAATATTTTAATCGTCGCTACGGGTATTGTCGGCAATCTCGTCTTGTATAATAATTTTTATCCCGCCGCGTATGTCCGTCCGGAATCCTCTACCGCTATCCTTAACGACGAAGAACCCTTCCCGCCTAACGGCGACTTTCATAATCTGCAGAAACTTATCAAGAAAACTTTCGAGACTGTCATTGAGTGTTACAGCGTCGACGAGCTGATTGAATACGTCGACATGAATAAAGAGTTTGGAAAATAAGGGAAAAGGGAGAAGGGAGAAGGGAAAAGTAGGGATAAGGTTTTAGACTTTTCCCATTTCCCTTTTCCCATTCCCCTTAAAAAAGGAGGGCTTTAATTGGCATTTTATTATCAGGAACCGTCACACACTTTCGGAGAATATCTGCTCGTACCGGGCTATTCGTCCGTTGACTGCATCCCCTCTAACGTCGACTTGTCTACACCGCTTGTCAAATTTAGGCGCGGCGAATCCCCAAAATTATCTATCAATATCCCTATGACTTCGGCTATCATGCAATCGGTCTCGAATGACATTATGGCTATCGCGCTCGCCAAAGAAGGCGGTCTTTCTTTTATCTTCGGCTCGCAACCTGTCAAAGACCAAGCCGCTATGGTCGCCAAAGTCAAAAATTACAAGTCGGGTTTCGTCTCCAGCGATTCAAATTTAAAGCCGACTGACACCCTTAACGATATGTTGGAACTGCTTAAGAAAACCGGCCATTCAACTATGGCAGTCACTGACGACGGCAAACCGACCGGTAAACTTTTGGGCATAGTCACCAGCCGCGATTACAGAATCACCCGCATGACCGGCAATGAACTTGTCAAAGATTTTATGACGCCCTTTGAAAAGCTGATTTACGCCGACGCCGATACGACTACTCTCCCTATGGCGAACGATTTACTTTGGGAACACAAGCTTAATATGTTGCCGCTCGTCGACAGTAAACAACGCCTGCGCTATATGGTTTTCCGCAAAGATTACACCGACAACAAAACCAATCCGCTTGAAATCATCGACAAGAAAAAACGCTACGTCGTCGGAGCCGGTATCAATACTCGCGACTACGCCGAGCGCGTCCCCGCATTGCTCAAGGCCGGTGCGGACGTTTTATGCATTGATTCTTCCGAAGGCTTCAGCGAGTGGCAGAAAATTACGCTCGAATACATTCACAAAACTTTTGGCGAAGATGTCAAAGTCGGGGCGGGCAATGTCGTTGACGCGGAAGGCTTCAGATTTTTAGCGGACGCGGGCGCGGATTTTATCAAGGTCGGCATAGGCGGCGGCTCGATTTGCATTACTCGCGAGACCAAGGGCATAGGGCGCGGGCAAGCTACTGCGGTTATCGACGTGTGCCGCGCTCGCGACGAATACTTCAAGGAAAAGGGCGTTTACATTCCGATTTGCTCCGACGGCGGCATTGTCCACGATTATCATATGACGCTTGCGCTTGCTATGGGCGCGGATTTCTTAATGCTCGGCAGATATTTTTCGCGCTTCGACGAATCCCCAACAGATAAAATTCGTATCAATGGCACTTATTATAAAGAGTATTGGGGCGAGGGTTCCAATCGCGCGCGCAACTGGCAACGTTACGATTTGGGCGGCGATAAGAAACTTTCATTCGAGGAGGGCGTTGACTCTTACGTCCCCTACGCCGGCGCACTCAAAGATAACGTCGAGAGCACGCTTTCCAAAATCCGTTCGACTATGTGTAATTGCGGTGCGCTCACTCTTGCCGAATTGCGCGACAAAGCTAAAATTACTTTGGTCTCGTCAGTTTCAATCGTCGAGGGCGGCTCGCATGATGTCATTCTGCGCGACCAATTTTCCAGGAATTAGAAAGGTGTTTTTATGTTCAAAAAGTTTTTTATGACGCTCGCGGCGGCTTGTCTAACTTTTAGTTCCGCGCAGGCCGCTAATATCGAAGACGCCGTCCAATTTGCTATCAACATTGCTAACGATGATTCGCACGGCTACTCGCAAGGCATTTATCCTTATCAAGGCTCGCGAGAAAGTCCCGATTATGATTGCTCGTCGCTGATTTATCATTCGCTCCAACACGCCGGCTTTCATACAATCGATAATTGGCATAAAAATCCCGAATACATGCGCCGCTATAATGGTAAACAATATTCGGGCGATGCCGATACGATTTGGAGCGACTTGGGCGAAGGTTGGATTAAAATTTCGTGGGCAGAGGCTAAAAGCAATCTTCAGCGCGGCGACATTCTTTGCATACCCCAACATCACGTCGCGTTTTATATGGGCGATGGGAAAACCGTCGAGGCTCGCGGCGTCAATAATCCGACGGGGCGCGGGCGTTATGAGACCGGCGATCAGGGCGGCGAAATTGATTTTTACGACGCCTACAACCGCTACTGGTCTGAAGTTTATCGTTATAAGGGGTAAGGGAAATGGGGTAAGGGAAAAGGGAAAGGGGAAAGGGGAAAGGGAAAAGGGGAAAAGTCTAAAACCTTATCCCTACTTCTCCCTTCTCCCATTCCCCTTCTCCCTTAAGGAGGTTTTATGTCCGAGAATACTTTTGTTGTCGAGAAAATTTGTCCCGTCTGCGAAAAGCCTACGCGAATCGTAAAGACGCGCTCCCGCCTAAACCTTCTAAGGCGCGACGAGGACGGCTACGTCCAATTTGAAAATTTTAATCCCTGCTACTACACCGTTTGGATTTGCGAGCATTGCGGTTACGCGGCCGACGAAAAAACTTTCACTTCTACTTTCGCCGAACGCCATTTAAAAATTCTGCGCAACGCCCTTCTAAATCGCAATATCAAAATCCCGTTCACCGAAGAGCGCACCCTCGAAAATGCAGCAACATCTTTCCGCCTTGCTTTGAAATTTCTGGAGATTCTCAAAGGGAAATCTTCCAAGCGCGCAAAGTATGCTCATCAGCTGGCATGGATTTTCCGCGAAGCCGGCGATAAAGTTCAGGAGACGGAATTTCTGACTAAGGCGGCGGAATTCTACGAGGACGCACTGGCGACGGAGCGTTTCCCTATCGACACTTTGACCGATAACACAGTTATTTACGTTTTAGCGGCAATTTACTGGCGGCTCGGCGAGCAACAAAAGACGACGACTTATCTTTCGCAACTGATTAACGATAAAGAGCTTAGACAGACCGACCCCCGAATTTACGACAAGGCGCGCGATTTATGGCGAGACATACGCGACGCGAAAAAGCAATCAGGAAGTAGGAAGTAGAAAGTAGAAATGAGAAAAATAATTTGGAAGGTCGCGACTTGCGTGTTGCTTAGCTTCATGATTTTATTCACGAGCTCGCAAGACTGCGCGGCCGCTAAGAAAAAGGTTCAGGAAAAAGTTCTGTACATACCGCACGACAGCCGCCCCATAGTCAACAAGCAAACGATTGAGGTTTTGGAAAAGGCAGGCTGGGTAGTCGTGTCGCCGCCCGCAGAACTCTTAGGCAATCGCGAAAATTTAGGCGACCCCGATTTGCTCTGGGATTGGCTCAATCAAAACGCTAGGAAAGATGTAACTGCGGCTGTCATTTCGGCGGACTCGTTGCTTTACGGAAGTTTAGTCGGCTCGCGCAAGCATGAGTACGACGGCGACGAAATTTTAGCGCGGGCTGATTTGTTCAGAGAGTTTCGCCGCAAGCATAAAAAAATCCCGCTTTACGTCTTCGGCTCGGTCATGCGCACGCCGCGAACTGGTTTGGCATCGGGCTACGAAGAACCGGATTATTATCGCTACTACGGCACAAATATTTTCCGACTGACTGAACTTATGGACAAACAGGAGCTTGAAGGCTTGACGCCGCGCGAGATTAAGGAATTTAATTTCCTGCAACGTCTTATCCCGCAAAAGGCTCTTGAAGATTGGATGGGACGCCGCGAAAAAAATTTCGACGCTAACAAGAAGTTAATCGACTACGCCCGCGACAAAACCTTTGATTATTTGTTGCTTGGTCGCGACGATAACGCGCCCTACTCCCAAACTCATAACGAAGGGCGCAAGCTCGTAGAATACGGGCGCGGGCTTGGCGGCGATAAGTACATCACGACGGCCGGCATTGATGAAATCGGCTTGGTGCTACTGGCTCGCGCCGTCAATAAGAAGTCGAACACCTCGCCGAAAGTTTTCGTCAAATACAACTGGGGGCGCGGCGGGCAGACCGTCCCTTCCTACTCCGACGAGCCCATTGAAACATCTATCAACGCGGCGATTCAGGCGACCGGCTCTACTTTGATTCTTGATGACAATCGCGCAGATTTTATTTTAGCGGTCAACACGAATCCCGACGGCGTAACCTTCGAGGCCGATAACGCCATTAACAACGGCAAATCTCGCGACGGCACAAGATTTTTCGTCGATACCATTCAAGATTATATCGATAACAAACAAAAAGTCATCGTGGCCGACATCGCCTTTGCAAACGGTTCGGACAATGCGCTGATGAATCAGTTGAGGCGGCGCGGCTTACTCTTCAAACTTCGGGCTTATGCGGGCTGGAATACGCCGACCAATTCAAGCGGCTTTGCATTGAGCACCGGAATTTTATCGTCGCGCATGAAAGATAACGCCGTTGACGAATTGCTTTTGAATCGCTATCTTGATGACTGGGCATATCAAGCAAACGTTCGAGCCGTCGGCGCGAGCGAATTGGATTGGCTTGCCGGCGATGGTCGCTACGAATTTTTGAACGACAAGCGCGACTACGCCGAAGAAAATTGCGCGAATTTGCTGGTGGACTTTGCGCAGAGGAATTTGCCGAAGTTCACGGGCAACGACAATATCCGCGTCCGCTTCCCGTGGAATAGAATGTTCGAGGCTGATATTTCCTTCGGCAGGAGATAATCTTGTTTTATTTGACTTGTGCAGAGAAATTTGCACAGGTCTTTTTTTATCATAAAAATTTCCGAATCCAAAAGGGAAAATGCTTATGGCGTCGAAGTTTGAAGGCATGAGACAGGTACTAGGCGTTTTCGCCCAAAATTGGAAAATCTTCTTGGCAGTAGCGGCAGTCTTATCGTTGCAACTGATTTCGGCAGGGCAGCTCCGATTATGCGGGGCGGTTCTGATAGGTGCGCTGTTAAATTTTTTTTATTTCCTATCGACAGCCGCACGCCTCGAAGCCGCCGCGAATGCTCCGGCCGCTCAAGCTAAAAAAATTATGTTAGTCGGATTGCTCTTGCGGCTCGGAATGGTTTTCGCGGTCTTAGCGGTCGCCGTCCACATTTCCACAGAACTTTTCTTGGCAACGGCAGTTTGCTTTGGCGTGTTCTACTTTGCCGCGCTGTTTATCCTGGCTCGCTCCGAACTCAAAAGAAAATTTTAGTTTGGGGATATTTATCACTGCAAAAAAATCTGCGCGTGTTATAATTGCGCATTGATAGAAGGGAGGTGAATTTATGCATGAAATTGGTGTCCGCGAGACGGTAAATTTTCTCGGCTTGACGTTCAATATCGAGACGTTGAAAATGACGTGGCTGGCAATGGGCATAGTTATTTTAGTCGCGTGCCTAGCCACAAGAAATTTAAAAGTCGTGCCGCAAGGTTGGCAAAATTTCGTCGAGATGATAATACTTTGGCTCCACGACCAAATTGATGCAATGATGGGTAAACGCGGCCGAATGCTTGCGCCGCTAATCGTCGGGCTATTTATGTTTTTGCTGGCGAGTAACTTAATTGGACTTGTGCCGCTCATGGCGTCGCCGACTAACGACCTCAACACGACGCTTGGACTTGCGCTAATGGTTGTAGTTATCGTTCATTGTCTTGGACTTTATTTCAAGGGCGGTCATTATATCGCGCACTTTTTCCAACCTACGCCGGTTTTCGTCATCATCAACGCGATTGAGGAAATTGCAAAGCCGATAACGCTTGCCTTCCGTCTATTCGGAAATATTCTCGCGGGCGAAATTCTTATCATCGTTCTGCTTAAGCTGATGCCGATTTGGATGCCGATACCATCTGTTTGCTGGCTGGCGTTCAGTATTTTTATCAGTTGCGTGCAGGCGGTTATTTTCACTATGCTCAGCATGGCTTATCTTGCCAACGCGGTCAGGGAAGACCATGCGGAGTAATTCAAGAATTTTTTTGTAATATTGAGGAGGACTTTTTAAAATGGAACATGCGATTATGGTAGCAGCAGCACTTTTGGGCGCAGGAATTACAATGGGCTTAGCGGCAATCGGCGCGGGCGTCGGCGACGGCTTAGTCACCAGCAAATTCATCGACGGCATCACCCGTCAGCCCGAAGCTAAAAATACGCTCTTCACTAACACCCTTATTTCTGTCGGCTTGATTGAGGCTATGGCGATTATCGCTACGGTCGTCGCGCTCATCATGCTCTACGCAAATCCG
>CAMZHX010000035.1 GCA_947307055.1 uncultured Selenomonadales bacterium
TTAAGATTTCTCATATTCACACTTTGCTTAATCGTTTATGAACACTAATTCTAAGATGTCGCGCCCGTCGGGTGCGTGGATTGAAACAAACAAAAGCGTATTAAAAGCGGGGTTTAGGTCGTTGCCTTAACCTCGCTTTTGGTGTAGGACGGGTAAATCATGCACATTGATAAAATACTTAAATTAGCCGATTTCTCAAAAGAGACGAACTTTAAGGAACGGTTAAGCAACAAGCTGAATATGATTTTTTCGGACGACGAACTGGACGACGACCAAGCTGCAAATGTAATAGCCGCGCGTGGCGAGTTCGTCAATTTGTTGCCCGCCTATCATCAGAAAAAAGACGATTGAGGAAGGGTGCCTGATAATGCAAGTTAAAATCAAAAAAAGATACTGGCAATGTTGGCGGCGGCTTCGTTATTCTTTACCCCTTCAACTACTCAAGCTCAAAACATAACTAAAACCAACCCTTCAAAAGCCGGTACAATTACTGTCGACGGTAAAGTCACAAATATCACTCCGGATAGAACCGTCAACGGCGGCAAAACCGCTATCAATCAGTTCGCCAAATTTGAACTAGACAGCGGCAATATCGCCAACCTTCATCTGCAAAAAGCTAATACCCTCGTTAATTTTGTCGATTCAAAGGCGAGTATCAACGGTATAGTCAACGCCGTCAAGGATAACAAAATTGGCGGCAATCTTTATTTCCTAAGCCCGAACGGAATAGCGGTTGGCTCAAGCGGCGTCATCAATGCCGGTCAAGTCGGGCTGATTGTCCCAACTAAAAATTCTTATAAAGAAATGCTGAAAATGGATAACCTCTCCGATTCCACGTTCTCGCAAGAAAATCTCAATCAGATTCCGCTAAACTACGACGGCTCAATCGCGATTGAAGGAAGTATCAACGCGCCCAGCGGCATAACTTTAGCCGCGCAGGATATTAAAATTGAATCCGGCGCAAAACTCCTAAATACCAGCAAGATTGATTTTTCAAACCTCGTCAACGTTGTTGATTCGTCGGGCGAAGAAGTTTCTGCCGGTCTCGATTCAGATTTAGTTCTTAAAGCTGACAATAACGGCGGAGTTTACATAACGGCTCGCGTCGATGATACCACAATCGAAGAGAACACAAGTAGTAGTGCTATTCTTAACTTTAGCGAAACTTTTACTGCCTCGATAAATGTCGGCAAGGGCGCGGAAATTATTTCTGATTCCGACGTTACTTTGAGTTCAACCGTCAACGCTAATTGCAATACTGAAGCAACTAGTTCTCTTTACTTTAATTCTAAACTTGATGTGGCAGGCTCCATTAAAGCGAAAAATATCAACCTTGAATCGACTGCAGGAGTTGACCTCTCAAGCCTTATCAAACTTGATTTCGACCAAAGTAATAATACTGCCGCTTCGCTCGCACTCAATTTGGCTCTTGGGCAAAATCAATCGCAACTCACTATTTCCAAATCTGCGGATATAAATGCCGGCGGCAAGCTCGATATTTCGTCCCTTGCCAAAAGCCCCGTGAATATGGAAACAAATGTTCAGCGCGAAGGTAACGCCTTAGGCGCATTGGCTCTGACTTATTATCAAATAACTTCTTCTTCCTTGCTGAATTCCGAAGTCACCTTGACCGCGAAAGGCGATATTAACATTTCGTCAAAGTATTCCGCGCCGACTTTCAAAGTCAAAAACGAAATTTCGGTTAGAAATCCGGTATCGGGCATGGAGCAGACCGAAGAGGAAGCCGAAAAAACTAAAGAGGCGGGCGGAGCAATTAGCGAACTTATAAACGGTTCGGGCGGCTCAAGCAGTTCAAGCGGCTCAGACGAAGAAGAAACTCAGCAAGATAGTACTACGACCAACGGCACCGTAGTTATCGCCAATAATACTGCTTCTCTCGACTTGGGCAAGGCGACTTCAGAGGGCAATATAAATATCGAGGCGGCTGACGTTATCGACGACCCGCAAATCGGAGCAATTTCCGTTGTGCCCGTTCAAGAGGAAGGCGGTAGCATTACGCCCGTTGTAGCTTTTTCGATGATTAACAACAACTCGCTAATCAAGGTAAGCGACGACAGAATCCCTACCCGCCAAAAGCATTAACGTTAAATCAAATCTTGCCCTAGATAATCCGCGTCTCGAACAGGTCAAGGAAGATATTCTGGAGATTAAGCCGCAACTTGAAAAGGTTTATGATTCAGTTATACGACGCCAAGTCAACCATAACCGAAACGAAAGAAAAAATCGACAAGGCCATTGAGGAAAAAACTTCAAAGTTCACCGATTCAAAACCCGATAACGTCAATATCAATAAAACCGATGACCTGTCAAGCCAAGACTCTCAACCGAAAGTCACCTTCGACGGCGCAGGCTCGGTTTCATTAAATTTGGGCAGTCGCAATACTCAATCGGCTTTGACTAATCTCAACGCAAGCAATTTATCCGCCGTCAATGTCGAGGCAGTCGATAAGAATTTCACGGGAGCTTGGAGCGGCGCAGGTGCTCTAAACTTCCGCGGAGCCGATTCGGGCAAAACTTCCGTCGCTATGACCGGCGCAGTTGCCGTCAATAATGTTGATTCAACTGTCGAGGCTAATATAACTGCGAATAAAAATTTGACCGGCGCAATCAATAACACCGTCTCCACGACGCTAACCGATATTGCGGGCGGAGTGGGCGTCGCTGTCGCTCAAGGTTCCGAATCAAGCTACGGTTTTCAAGGCGTCTTCACTTATAACAAAGTCATAAACAATGCGCACGCCGATATTAAAAATGCCGATATTACAGCCGGTTCGCTCGTCAACTCCTCAAGCGATAACAAAAACGCCGCTAAAGCTTACGACCAAACTTTGACTGGCGCGGGGCTTGATGTCAGCGGCGATTCTTATTCCGAATTTGCCAAAGTCGGCGATACCGATTCAACGCAAAAATCTATTGAAAGTCAGTTGACCGGCGGCGAAGGCGTCGAGGCTGATGAATCTGTCGGTTACGAAAATAGCGATTACGGCAACAAAATTATAACTGCGGCGTTGGCAGTCGCGGGAGCAGGTGACGGCGCGGCTCAAGCCTCTTTGGCAATCAGCGACGTTGATAACGATTTCAAATCGGAAGTCACCAACTCCAAGCTGAATATCACAAACAAAACCAATATCAACGCCATGTCAAATACTCTTGACATAAACGCGGCGGCGGGTGCGGCAATCTCATCTAAAGGATTCGGCGCGGGCGGCTCAATTTCTTGGCAGACTAATGACAACGAAGTTACTGCAGGCTTCGACGGCGGCTCCGATAAAAAATTCCTCACGACGACTGGGCTTGACGTAACGACCGAAAATCACGCATTGGAAATCAACGTCGGCGGACAAGTCAGCGGCGGTAAAGGTACTGCGGCGGGTCTGGCTATGGCTTACAACGCCCTCAACGATAACACTAAAACTTACCTCAAAAACGCTGAACTGATAGGAAATTTTGACGTAAATATCAATGCCAATTCGTCAGGCAAAGTTTATGCGGTCGGTGCGGGCGTAGCGGTCTCTGGGAATTCTTCCGCGCTAAATGGTTCAGTCGCAATCAATAACCTCAACACCAACACACAAAACGATTTGGATAACTCAACTATCAACGCGGCAAAGGGCGTCCTAATCAATGCGAAGGGCGACGAGGCTATTGCCAATTATGCGGGCACTATCTCGGCGAGCGGCTCCGGCGCGGCCGTCGGACTTTCAGTTTCCGTCAACAATATCAACTCCAATGTTCAAAACGTCGTCAACAATTCCGCTTTCGATAAGACTACGGGCGGCTCATTCACGGTTGATGATTCCATTGATAACAATGCTCTGCTAAATGCGGTCGTCGAAAAGGAAACCTTCCTGCCAAATGATACGCTTGCTACTCACCGCGTTAATAACACTTACACGGGAGTAATTATTGACGCGAATGCCACGCATGACATTAAGTCTGCGCTGTTCAATATAGGCGTTGCGGGTACGGGCGCGGCGGTTAATGGCACTGTCAATATCAATCGCATTAACGGCGCGACCTCGTCCGAAGTCAAGAACACCGGCTTTAATATCACCTCGAATATAAATATTTTAGCGAATGACTTTTCAAACGCGGCGGGCTTAGTCGGCACGGCGAGTGCGGCTGGTACGGGCGCGGGTGTCGGCGTCGGTTCGGATAGCGCGGTCATCAGTCGCCAAGTCAATGCCTCGCTCGACATGAACGGCAAAGTTGATAACAAAGCTAAAGATGTCAACATTAAGAGTGTAAGTCAGCAAGGCGTCGGCTCGCTGATTGCAGGTGTAGCATTCGCGGGCGTGGGCGTCGGTGCGTCTAATGGCGTTGGTGTCAGTCTCGTTGACGGAACGACTAATGCTTCAATCTCGAATACTAAGGGGAAATTTGATAACCTCAACACTTTAGGCGTATCGTTTGGCGCAGGGATTACGGGCGCAAGTGTCGGCTTAAGTGTCGACATACTCAAGACTAAGGATAAGACTACTACCGCCGTTAATAATTCGGATATTACGCTGACTAAAAATGCTAACATCAACGCTACGAATAATGCCAACGTCAATTACCAAATGTACGACGTGGGCGCGGCGGCGATTGGTGCAGGACTTGCCGGCGCGATTGGCGTTGCCAACGTCGAAAATAACGTCACGACCGATTTGACTAATTCCACAATTCAGACCAGTAGCGGCAAAATGAATATAGCCGCGCAGAATAATCTTGACTTTGAGAACAAAGCGGCGGTCGGCGGCTTAGCGGGCTTAGGCGGCGGCGTAGGTGTCGGCGTCTCGGTCAATACGATTGATTCATCGGTCAATGCCAACGTCAACGGCGGCAACCTCAAGGCTAGCGAAATCGACTTGAAGAGCACCGAAAATCGCAATGTCAATCAAGGCGTCGGAGTTGCCGCAGGTGGCTTAGGCGCGGCCACTGCTAACGTCATGATAACCAATGTCGGCAAGGAATTGGATTCTAGCTACGAATCGGCGACCAATAAAGACCGCAAAGACAAAGATGGCTCGCAAGTCGACGTTAACGAAAATCTTCAAAAGGCAAACGACGCTTCCATAAACAAATTAGTTGACGGCGACAATTTGAAATCTGGCGGAATGAATATTGAACTGGTAAGCAACGCCGATAAGCAAGTCACTGAGGGCGGAGCTGAAAATAGCGGCCCCCATATAAATATTAGCGGCGCGCTCAATGCCGATAAAATTTCCGTCAACAACGTCGGGACAAATAATCTTAGTCAGGGATTGTTCACGGGCAGCGCGGGCGGCATAAGTGTTAATGGCGCGGTCGGGATTCTGAATTTAAATCGCAACGCCACGACCGATATAACCGGCGACCTCACCGCTAAAAATTTAACTATCAACAATCAAGACGACGGGAACTCGGAGCAGGAAATTTTGCAAGGCGGCTTCGGCTTATTGGCGGCGGCTAATGTTTCGCATGGCGCGTTGAATGTCACCGGCAAAAATAATATCACAATCGCGGGCGGCACCCTCGACACGACCAACCTAAATATTTCCAACAGCGACGCCAGCAAAATCAATGTCAACTCTAAGGGCGTGACGGTCTCGGCTGGGCGAGCTATCGGCGTCCTGATTGCTGAAGGCAGTCTCGAAGGCAAGAACGAAATCGAAATCAATAACGCGACCCTCAAGGGCGACACAATATCAATCAAAGCTACAGCGGCTCCCGAAGTCAACGTTGACGCTTTGGCATTATCGGCGGGGGCGGCGTTTGCAGGCAGCGGACTTTTTGCCGGCTCAATCAATGACAGCTCGGCTTCGATAATCGGCAACGGCGCGACCTTCACGAGTAACGACCTCAATATCAACGCCGAAAATATTTCCACCGTCAAGACGAGTACGAATTCGGCGAACGGCTCCCTTTTAGCGAGCGGCTCTTTGACGGGCATTTTAAACAATAGCAACGCGGCGGCCGCTGTCGATTTCCAAAATGCGACGGTCAATGCGCCGAACACTTCTGTTAATGTCAACAGCTCGCCTAGTCAAAAAGTTGGCTTGGTCTCGTTGGGTGCGGGCGGACTTTTGGCGGCGACAGGTTCTATCGCGAGCGTGATTAGCAATCCTTCAGCGACCGCCAATATGTCAGCGAAAGAAATTACTGCCGATGATTTGAAACTGACTGCGACTGCCTACAGCACGCCTAATATCTCCGTTAAAGGTCTCACGGTCGGCGCGATTGCGAGCGGCTCTAATCTTATACAATCCGTTCGCAATGTAAATGTTGACGCCAAATTGAAAGCCGATAGCGCGACCTTGAACAGTCTCGACATCAACGCCAAAACGAATTCCGCGCCCAATCTCAATGTCAATGGCGACGGCGGCGGGCTTGTAGGCGTTGCACCTTTGGCGGCCGTCCTCAATGACACCCTCAAGCAATCCGGCGCGGTCAATCTCGACGGCACATTCAATATCAAAAATTCTGTCAAAGTCAACGTCCAAACTAGCGACGCGGGAACTTATAAGGCAGATGCACTCGGCGCGGCTGTTATCGGGGCGTCGGGCGTCGAACTCAAACGCAGTTCCGATTCAAAAGCCGCAATCAATTTCAACAACGCTGACATTAAAACCGCAGGCTCGCAAAACTACACCGCGATTAACGAGCTGGGCTATAGTTTGGACTTGGAGGCGGCGGGCGCGGTCGAAACCGTCATAAGCAATTCCGAAATCAATACGACTTTTGACAATCAGATTAACATCAACTCTTCGACACTCGCGACTGAAGGCGACGAATCAGCTATCAAATTGACTTCGGGCGACTTAACCGAGCAAAAATATCATACCATAGCCAACATACAAGGCGGCGCGTTGGGCATAGGGCTTGCCAATACCGACAACACGCTCAATCGCTCAAACGCGGTCAAGCTCAACAACTCTGCCATTGACGCCGCAAATAATGTTTACCTCAACAGCGGCGAAAGCAAACTCACTATGATGACCTTTGCCGACGTTTACAACAAAACCGCTTTGCCACTCTCCACCGCGCCCACTCTTAAAGACAACCTCAAAATCAATAACACCGTCGACATAAATTCGGGCAGCACGATTAGCGCGGCTCGCAACGTCAACATAAAAGCCCAAAGCGGCACCGAAGTTATCACCGAGAGCGCGAAAGAGTATAATATTTACAGCGGCGAAGGCGGCACGGGCAATGTCATCGTGACGACGGGGCGCGAGGGTAACGCCTACGAGACCGCAAATAATTTCGTCAACATCGACGGCACTATCATTAACAACACTCGCGGCTTGCAGAACGCCGGCGAAGACCCCATGCTTAAATATACTTTCGGCAGTCAGAAATTCTCCGATTGGTTGCAGGAAGCCATTGTCACTAAAAAAACTTCGTGGTTCGACGGCTACAAAAATGATTCGGACGTTGAAACGCTCACATTCAAGAACTACGAACACTACTTGAATTTTGTTTACAATATGGCGTTGAAGTATGACACCTCCGACCTTGCCACGCACCGACAATATCTTTCCGACGCGGCGGGAACTTCCTCTTGGTACAAAGGCAATTTCAATGCCGATTGGACACGCTGGAAAAATTTAATGCTCGCCAAATACGACACCGCCTCGACTACTCCGACCGGCGCAATCGTATCGGGCGGCGCAGTCTCCGTCATCGCCAAAACGCTAAACATTAACGGCTTGATTCAAAGCGGCTTCAATAACTACGTCGCGACCATCAACGCCCAAGCAATTACCAATCTTCAACGCAACGGGAATAAAAATTTGGATAATGACGCGGTAATCGGCGACAATCGATTCAAAGTCAACACTACCGACGCTGAGACCGTCTACAACTCGCAAACCGGCGTTTATGATAAAGTCGTCGGGCTGTATTACAATCCCAAGATAACTGCAAACACGCCGATTAAAAATCTCGACATATCCGGCAACAAAAATGTCAACATAGTCGGCTTAGATGACGTAAGCGGCAAGATTAGTGCTAAAAATCTGGAAGTCACGACGCCCGGCAATATCGACCTCACGAGGCAAATCAGCGATACCCTCACAGCTCAAGGCGATAAATCAATCAAAGTGACGCAGACTAGCGGCGACATTAAAATCGGCAAAGTCGCGAGCAAAGGCAATGTCACGCTCACCGCCTCAAATGGCGCGATTGTCAATTCCGTTGATACTGCGGTCAACATGACTGGAGCCGCCGATAAAATCGCCGCGTGGCAAGCCGCAGGGCTTATAAGCGATAAGGACTCCGACAACAGCGCGACCAACTCCGCGCAGGCAGAAAAAAATATTCGCCTTGCAGGGCTGGAAAATCTCTTCAAGCGTTGGGCATTAAAAGACGACGGCACCGTTGACGAAACCCTTTACAGACAATTCATCAACAACACCGCCGACCAAACTAAACTCACCGACGAGCAAATCAATCAGCTTGAACTTTACCAAACCCTTCAAACTTCGACCGATTACGGCTTCAGTAAAAATCAGCTGCTTTACGCCGTTCAAGAAAATTTGCTCAATCCGAGTGCGGGCATAACTGCCAGCATAAGCGACCCGATTATCACCGGCAAAAACATCACGCTCACTGCCAAAAGCTTAGGCAAGGAATTGGAGCCGGTGACTTATTCCGACCTCTCGAACATTAAAACGCTTGAGAAATTGGCGGGCGTCAAGGGCGGCGACGTAACGATAAACGACAACGGCTCTATCACCGTCAAAGCGCAAAGCCCAATAACTATCGCTCAAATAGCGGCGCAAGACAAATTGAACATTACGACGCAGGGCAATACTTTCATCAGCGGCACCACCGAAACTAAATTTAATGTGAACACGCCGATAAACGCGGGCAATAAAAAAGTCGTGCTGATGACCGGCAACGGTATCGACGCGATGAGTGGCATTAGCGCAAAGGACATTGAACTTTACGCGGGCGCGGGCGACCTCAACGCCAAAATTATTTTTATGGCGGACAAAAATTCTTCCATCAGGGCTAAGAATGTTAATCTCATTGCGACTAAAAATATCGGCACGAGGTCTTTTCCGCTCATCGTATTTGCCGACAATATCGAGTCCAAAGCAAAACACGTTTATATTGCTGAACACGATGCGGCGGGCAGTCCGGAGAGTGCCGACGGGAATACCAACAGCAATATCAGTTACTATTCCCCCGCTCAATCATCTACGGAAACAACTCCGACTAATGAAGCCGCGCCCGTTACGAACACCTACGAACCTTTGAACACGCCAAGCGTAATCAACTCGGCGGAACCTGCTAACGCTACGCCGGCAAACAATTTCACTACGCGGACAATCAGTCAGCTTGATAAATTCTCGCACAGTTTAAATCACAACGAGCCTTTGAGCACGGAAAGCGTTGACGATGATATTTCTGCAGACAATTTCGCCGCGAAGATTACAAATCAATTTGATTTTGATGATATTCTGCCGCCCGTGAATACCGTTTCGGAAGACGACCTCACCGCCAATAAAATGCTAATCACTCTGCCCGATGAAAACTTATACATTTTGAACGTGGAAGGCCTCGACAATGAAACCGAACCGCCCTTGAGCCTCACTCAAAACAAGGAGCATTACGTATTAGCATTGGCTTTGAGTAAAAGCGCGACCTTAAACAAAAAAAGCGGCTCCATTTACGAGACGCTTGCAAAATCATGGTTAGACGGCATGGGCTACAGCGAAGAGGCTAAGCAGCAGATAATCAAACTTTCTAGAATCATTGCCCGCGATATGTCAGAATCACCGCAGAAAAATCATCGGGCGTTTTCATACTCAGCGCGAAGTTTTGCAGAATGACTTTTGAAATCGCCATGAACAGCGCGGCGGGCACTCCTTTTCCGGACACGTCCGCGATTGTAATGACTAAATGATTTTCGTCGAGCATATAAAAATCGTAGAAATCGCCGTCGACTTCCTTAGCCGCGTTCATGGTCGCGAACAATTCAAAATCTGCGCGGCTCGGAAAATCATGGGGCAACATACTTTGCTGAATATTCGCCGCAAGTCATTTTCTCCGAGTTCTGATGAAATGTATTCCATATCCGTTGAGAA
>CAMZHX010000036.1 GCA_947307055.1 uncultured Selenomonadales bacterium
AGCAATGACGTTTTCGAGGTCGACGGGAAAATTTTGATACCCGCGCTGAAATCCGTTGTCAAATCGATTGACGTTACCGACAAAAAAATTGTGGTTAATCCAAATGCTTATTGACATCATAACATTATTTCCGGAAATGTTCGGCGGGGTCTTCGGCGAAAGCATAATCAAACGCGCGGTTGAGAAAAATATTTTAGCGATACGATTTACTCAACTGCGCGACTTTGCTTTTGATAAACATCGGCAGGTTGACGATTCGCCTTTCGGAGGCGGCGCGGGTATGGTTTTGAAGCCGGAGCCGGTTTACCGCGCAGTCCGCGACGTGTTAAGCAGGTCGGACGAAAAACTTTCTCGCAAGGTGATTATCACCGACCCAAGCGGCGAAGTTTTCACGCAAGCTAAAGCTAAGGAGCTCGCCGCGCTCGACCAAATTATTTTTATCTGCGGGCATTACGAGGGCTTCGACGCCAGGATTTACGATTTGGCAGACGAATTGATTTCGATTGGCGATTACGTGTTGACGGGCGGCGAACTCCCCGCAATGGTTATTGTCGACGCGGTGGCGCGAATGTTGCCGAATGTTTTAGGCTCGGCGGAGTCGGCAGAAACCGATTCATTTTTCGACGGGTTGCTGGGTTATCCGCAGTACACGCGCCCGCGAGATTTTGAGGGGAAAATTGTTCCGGAAGTTTTGCTGTCGGGACATCACGCGAACATAAAAAAATGGCGCGAGGCTCAAGCGTTGAACTTGACTAAAACGCGCCGACCAGACTTAATTAAATGAACACGAAAAATTTTTTGACGGCGATTGGAATTTTCCTGATTCTGATTGGCGTCATGGGACTTGGAATTTATTACAATCTGCAGAAGTTCGGAAATAAGCCCGTCCACTCACTACGAGCCGCTCGCGAGGCGATTGAAAGTCACGACCTAGCGACTTTTAAAAAGTACGTCGACACCGACGCGATTATCGAGAATGCGGCGCGAGAAATTTTGACTGTGCAAATCAACTCCGAGATTTTGCCGACGGCTTATTCAATGGATGAGCTCCAGACGCGCTACGAAAATCAACTCAAGCCCGACTTTATGAAAACTGCGCGGGCGGCTCTCGACGAATACATTTCGACCGGCAAAGTTACTTTCCCCGATAACCTAAGCGACGCGCAAAAATTTTTTATCAAATCAGCTGTGACTTCCTGCGAAATAAAAGATTTTGGCACGCCGTACCTTGTCGGCAACGTGATGACCGCGTCGGCTATTCTCTACAACACGCAACTAAAATTTAGTTTCGAGCTTGAATTGCAACTTGAACCTTCCGCCGAAGTTAATTGGCGCATAACGAGCGCGACCGGCTTTGACGATTATTACAACGCCTATCGCAGTGCTTTGCGGCGCAAACTTGATTCACTCAACGCGCCGATTGGTCGCCAAATGGACGAGGTTTTCAGAGTCAAAAGTTTCAAGGTCAAGAGTTCGGACGGCGACGAATACGGCTTTTCTAAAAATCTTATCATCACGCTAAAAGCTGACGTTTACTCCGCAAAGCCTCTCGCGAAGGTCGTCGGGAATATAATCATCGTCGACAAGAGCGGCAAAGAAAATTTTACTCCGTTCGCGATTGATATGATTGGCGCGGCGCAGGGCGTTCAGAATTTCGACGTGACTAAGACTTTAAATCCGTTTATCCGCGCAGATGTCGACGCTATGAGGCACGGTCTGCGCAAAAAAGATATTCACATTGAGGTTACGGAAATAATTTTCGCGGACGGCTCGAATTTAAAATTGCTCGACCGCCTGCCCGAATAATGTTGGGAATTCGGATGTTATCGCCGAGCCAACACGAAAAAACCCCTTCAGATTTGAGGGGGTTTTTTTATAAAATCGCGAGCGTGTAGAAAGAGCCGATTGAAATTTATGTTGCTTTATTTTTTCTTGACGGCAGTTCTGATTGAAAGTTCGCGCAGTTGCTTATCATCGACCTCGCTGGGCGCATGGCTCATCGGGTCAATCGCGCTTTGCGTCTTCGGGAAGGCAATCACGTCGCGAATCGATTTGCGCTTCGCCATTAGCATTATCAACCTATCAAGCCCAAACGCAATGCCGCCATGCGGAGGCGTCCCGAACTCGAAGGCGTCCATTAAAAATCCAAATTTCGCGTAAGCTTCTTCGGGCGTCAAGCCGATTGCCTCGAAAACTTTCTCCTGCACGTCGCGACGATAAATCCTCAAACTACCGCCACCGACCTCGACGCCGTTCAAAACTATGTCGTAAGCATTCGCCTTGACTTTTTCGGGCGCAGTCAGCAAAAGGTCAATATCTTCCTCACGCGGCGACGTGAACGGGTGGTGCATCGCCTTGTAGCGTTTATCCTCCTCGACGTACTCGAACATTGGGAAATCGACAATCCACAGGAAACACAATTTATCAGCGTCAATCAAATTTCTGCGCCGCGCCATTTCCAAACGCAATTCCCCAAGAGCTTGCGCCACAACCGACGCCTTATCGCCCACGACCAAAAGCAAATCGCCCGTCTTGCAACCGGTCGCCTGCTTAATCGCGTCAAAAGTCTCGTCGCTATAAAATTTCTTGAACGGAGATTTAACGCCCTCTTCGGTGTATTGAATCCACGCCAGCCCCTTCGCGCCGTAAATCTTGACGTACTCGACCAGATTGTCAAGTTCTCTGCGCGGAATGTTGGCGTAATCGTCGACGCGAATAACTTTGACTTGCCCGCCATTTTCGAGCACGCTGTTAAAGACTTTGAAGTCCGAGCCCTTGACGAATTCCGAAATATCCTGCAATTCCATGCCAAAGCGCAAATCGGGCTTATCGGAGCCAAAGCGCGTCATAGCCTCGTCCCAACTCATGCGCAAAAATGGCGTCTCGACCTTAACATCAAGCGTCGTCTCGAAAATCTTTTTGATAAGCCCTTCCATAATCGTCAACAGTTGGTCTTGATTGAGGAAGGAAGTTTCGATGTCGAGCTGCGTGAATTCAGGCTGACGGTCGGCGCGTAAATCTTCGTCGCGGAAACAGCGCACTATCTGGAAATATTTTTCAAAGCCCGACACCATAAGCAACTGCTTAAAAATTTGCGGCGATTGCGGTAGCGCGTAGAATTGTCCCGGATTTAATCTGCTCGGTACCAAAAAATCTCTTGCGCCTTCCGGAGTTGAGCGGCAAAGCATCGGCGTTTCGATTTCCAAAAAGCCTTGCTCGTCCAAGTAGTCGCGCATAATTTTCGTGACGCGGTGACGCAGGATAATATTCTTCTGCATTTCGGGGCGACGCAAATCCAAATAGCGATAGCGCAGGCGAACCATTTCGTCCACGTCGACGCCGTCTTGAATGTAAAACGGCGGAGTTTTGGCGCGGTTGAGAATCCGGAGTTCCTCGACCAAAATTTCAATTTCGCCGGTCGCCATCTTCGGATTGATTGTATCTTCAGAGCGCGCACGAACTTTTCCGCGCACGCCCAAAACAAATTCATTGCGGAGAGTTTCAGCCTTAGCAAAGTCAAGCCCTTGCGTCGAGCCGTCAAATACAACTTGAACAAGCCCGCTCCTGTCGCGCATATCTACGAAAATCAAGCCGCCATGATCTCTGCGACGCGATACCCAACCCGCTAACCTAACTTCTTTTCCGACGTCCGAAATGCGCAACTCGCCGCAATTATTCGTACGCTCCATTCCTGTCAATGTTTCCAAGTCTATTACCTCCTTAAGTTCGTCAATCATAATTAACGGCGGCTTTTCTGTCAACGCCAAAATTGACAAGTTCCAACCACAACGCTAAAATGATTTCGCTATAAGCAAAAAATTTTGTGGAGGAATTTTCAAATGAAAAACACCGTCAAGAAAGTTGCGCTTGCCTATTCGGGCGGCCTCGATACCTCAGTTATTATTCCGTGGCTCAAAGAAAATTACGGCTGCGAAGTCATAGCGGTCTGCGCTGATGTCGGGCAGGGCGATGAACTTAACGTCGTTCACGACAAAGCTTTGAAGTCCGGCGCGTCGAAAGTTTTTATCGCCGACCTCACCAAAGAATTTATCGAGAAATACATTTTCCCGACGCTCAAGGCTGGCGCGACTTACGAGGAAAAATATTTGCTCGGCACGTCGTTTGCTCGCCCGATTATCGCCAAGAAGCTCGTTGAGATTGCGCTGGCTGAAGGTTGCGACGCCGTAGCACATGGCGCGACCGGCAAGGGCAATGATCAAGTCCGCTTTGAACTCACCGTTAAAGCCCTCGCGCCCGAATTGAAAATTATAGCTCCGTGGCGCGAATGGGAACTCGATAGCCGCGAAGCCGAAATCGAATACGCTAAAGCGCACGACATCCCGATTGCCACCGCTAACAAAACTTACAGCATGGACAGAAATATTTGGCACCTGTCGCACGAAGGCTCCGACCTAGAAAACCCTTGGAACGCGCCGCAAAATAAAATGTTCCTTATCAGCGTTGCGCCCGAAGATGCGCCCGATATCCCCGAAGAAGTTCTAATCAATTTTGAAAACGGAATCCCCGTCGCGGTCAACGGCGATAAACTCGGCGCGGTCGAACTCGTCACTAAGCTCAACGAAATCGGTGCGCGTAATGGCGTTGGCATAGTCGACATCTGCGAAAATCGTTTAGTCGGCATGAAAAGTCGCGGCGTCTACGAAAATCCTGCTGGCTCGATTCTTTACTACGCTCACCGCGAATTGGAATATCTCTGCCTCGACCGCGCAACTTTCCATTTCAAACAGCACGTCGCGATTAAGTATGGCGAATTGGTTTACGACGGCATGTGGTTTAGTCCATTGCGCGAGGCTTTAGCGGCCTTCGTCGACGAGACGCAAAAAACTGTTACGGGCACCGTCAAGCTTAAACTTTACAAGGGCAATATTATTTCGGCAGGTAGCAAGTCGCCCTATTCGCTCTACAGTCAAGAGTTCGTGACGTTTGAGCATGATGACGTTTACAACCAGGCGGACGCGACCGGCTTTATAAATCTGTTTGGCTTGCCGCTGAAAGTTCGCGCATTGGTGAACAAAAAATGAGCGAAAAACTTTGGGGCGGCCGCTTCGAGAAGTCGACCGACGAAATGATTAACGAGTTTCAAGCGTCGATAAATTTTGATAAGCGCATGTACCGCGAAGACGTTCAAGGCTCGATTGCTCATGCAAAGATGTTAGCCGCGCAGAAAATTATTTCCGATGACGATTGCGAAAAAATCTGCGCGGGGCTTGAAAAAATTTTGGAGCAGATTGACGCGGGCGAATTCAAATTTAGTGTTGCGCTCGAAGATATTCACATGAACATTGAGAAGGCGTTGACTGATTCAATCGGGGCGGCGGGCGGCAGACTTCATACCGCACGCAGTCGCAATGACCAAGTCGCGCTCGATACTCATCTTTACATGCGCCGACAAGTTCGCGAGATTCAAAAATTAATTGTCGACCTGCAAAAGGAACTTGTCAAAGCCGCCGAAAAAAATTCCGACGTAATCTTTCCTGGCTATACTCATTTGCAACGCGCTCAACCGATTTTATTTGCGCATCACTTGCTGGCGTATTTCTCGATGTTGCAGAGAGATTTTGCGCGCTTTGAAGGCGTTCACACCCGCGCAGACATTATGCCTTTGGGCGCGGGCGCGTTGGCTGGCACGACTTTTGACATTGACAGAAATTTTGTCGCTCGCGAATTGGATTTTGCCGAGATTTACTCCAACAGCCTCGACGCCGTCAGCGATAGGGATTACCTGCTGGAATTTTTATCCGCCGCGTCGATTTTGATGGTTCATCTGTCGCGGTTCAGCGAGGAAATAATTTTATGGTGCAGTCGCGAGTTTTCGTTTATCGAACTTGACGACGCACATTGCACGGGATCTTCGATGATGCCGCAGAAAAAAAATCCCGACGTGCCGGAATTGGTACGCGGGAAGGCGGGTAGAGTGTTCGGGCATTTAATGGCGTTACTGACGACCGTCAAAGCATTGCCGCTAGCTTACAACAAAGACTTGCAAGAGGATAAGGAAGGCGTTTTCGACGCGCTCGACACCGTGAAATTTTCTTTAGCGGTCTTCGCGCAAATCGTCGCGGGCATGAAGGTTCGCAAGGAAAATATGCGCCGCGCCGTCGAAGAAGATTTTTCTAACGCTACAGACCTAGCCGACTATCTCGTCAAAAAGAATCTTCCATTCCGTCAAGCTCACGAAGTCGCAGGAAAACTCGTTCACTTCTGCATTGAAAAAAATATTTACCTCAAAGACTTGACGCTTGCCGACTTTAAAAAATTCTCGCCGCTCTTCGACGCCGATATTCACGACGCTATTAAGCCCGAAACTTGCGTAGCCGCTCGCAACTCTCAAGGCGGCACCTCTCCTCAGCAAGTTCAAATGCAAATCGCCGCCGCAAATATCTGGATTGAAAATCATTTAAAATACGATTAACAATATCGTTTTCGAGTTATTCAAATAAATTTATGAGAAAGGCGCGGGGATAAAAATCCTTGCGCTTGATTTTTCGTTAAGACAAAAAAATTTTTCGAGATAAAAAAATCTCCCTCCGAAGTTGGAAGGAGATTTTTTGTTGCATTATCGGAACAGTATTTATTTGTTACTCTTGACGAACTCGCCGCCGTCGATTCTGTAAGTGCTCGTCTCGCCGCCCATGCTGATATTGAATTCAGTCGCCGTGAAGTTTTTAAACGTTATCGCCTTGTTTGTCGAATCCGCGTTGATTGAAAGTTCGGTGCCCGCCGCATTGACTTTGCCCGTAATGTTCGTGATGTCAGTAAGGCTAAGCATGTCGCCATTTTCAAAGCCGAAGATAACGTCTTTGCCGTCGCCCTTCTTGTAGAAAAAGGTATCATCGCCGTCGCCGCCGTAAAGCTTGTCGTTGCCTGCGTCGCCCCAGAGCTTATCATTACCCGCGCCGCCTTGAATAAAATCGTTACCCTTGCCGCCGCTCAGATAGTCGTCGCCGTTCGCGCCCGTCAAAGTGTCTTTAGCTTTGCCGCCAAAAATCGTCGTATTATCTTCGGAGGTTGCAACGAGATTTGTTTTTCTCTTAGCTTCGGAGGCGTCAATATTCGTGATGGTTGCCTCGAAAATTTTCTCCTTCTTGGAAGAAAATTTCTTGGTAAGTGTGGCAGAAGTTTTATCTGCGTCATAAATCGCGCCGTCGGAGAAAGTTTTAGTCTCGCCGTCCTCGCTGAACGTGATTTCTTTATCCGCCGCGTCCTTGAACGTAATTTTCTTGCCGCCCGCCTCGAAGACAACATTGCCATTGCCCTTGGCAAAAGCGTCGCTGACCTTCGCGTTGTTAAGGTTCAAGGTATCGTTCGCCTCGTAGTTGAATATAACTTTATTGCCGCTCTTATTTTCGTAGCGGAAAATATCTGCGCCGCCGCCGCCAACGAGCGTGTCCTTACCTTTGCCGCCGTCGAGTGTCGAACCTGCGTCGCCTGCGTAAATCCGATTCGCCTTTCTATTGCCGACGATATTTACTGCCCCTTCAACGCCTTTCGCATCGATTGTCTTGAGGTCTTTATAATTTTCCGCTGAGAATTCAGTTGCCGCCGATTGTAACGTTGCGCCTTTCCTAGAGCCATCCAAAATCGCGTG
This sequence comes from uncultured Selenomonadales bacterium, assembly GCA_947307055.1. GTDB lineage: Bacteria > Bacillota > Negativicutes > Selenomonadales > Selenomonadaceae > Quinella. Next base: position 7,610 of record CAMZHX010000036.1, read on the forward strand.
ATTATCGAAATAATTCTTGGTTGTATTGGTGTTACCTTCGCCGCCAGCGAACGTCTCTTCTTGCTCATCGTCTTCAGGTTTGCCACCTGCGAACGGCATTCTATCATTGCCGCCCGTGAAGTCGTCTTCAGGTTTGCCACCTGCGAAGGGATTTCTATCGTTACCGCCTGCGAAGTCGTTGTTACCCTCGCCGCCTTCTTGCTCGTCGTCTTCGGGTTTGCCGCCTGCGAACGGCATTCTATTATTACCGCCTACGAACTCGTCGTTACCTTCGCCGTCTTCCTGTTCGTCGTCTTCAGGTTTGCCACTCGCGAACGGCATTCTATCATTACCGCCTACGAACTCGTCGTTACCTTCGACGCCTTCTTGCTCGCCGTCTTCAGGTTTGCCACCCGCGAAAGGCATTCTATCCTTGCCGCCTGCGAACTCGTTGTTACTTTCGCCGCCTTCTTGAGTGTCGTCTTCGGGTTTGCCGTCAGCGAAGTCGTCATTACCTTCTTATTGATTCAAGCTTTTTATTTGCGCGACCAACCAATTATAAAATGCTCGCTTATTGGCAGGAAGCCCATCGCCATCCGCAAACCAATTATTCGCGATAAAATATTCCGAGCCGCCGCAAAGTACGCACATATTGCTTTCGTGATAAAATCTCTGAACGCCTTTTGAGTCGTAAATATCGTCGGAATGCTTGACCTTTCGCAAGACGCCTTCGGAAGGATTGTAGGGAAATTTCAATTTCGGGTCGTAATTTCTGCAAGCCTCCGCACTGCTCAAAAATTGGACGTTCTCTTTGTTTATCAAACCGCAATCAGTCAACAATCTGAACGCGCGCCTACAAAACTCGATATTGACTTCCAGAAGATTTTCGTCGTTGTTTATGCAGCTTTCGATATTTTTCAGCCGTGCAATCAATTCGTTTTGATTCTTGGGGAATTTGCCGCGAGCCGAGTCGGAAAAAATTTCACTCAAAAGAATTCCTCCTCTACAACGGAAAAAGCCCCCGAACAGGTCGGAGACTTTGCAATTTCGTTATTGGTGCGGTTGATGAGACTTGAACTCATACGCCCTTGCGAGCACTGCCCCCTCAAAGCAGCGTGTCTGCCTATTCCACCACAACCGCGTGATGGTGCGGTCGATGAGACTTGAACTCATACGCCTTGTGAGCACTGCCCCCTCAAAGCAGCGTGTCTGCCTATTCCACCACGACCGCATATTCAATTTTGGTGCGGCAGAGAGGACTTGAACCTCCACAGGGTTGCCCCTACTAGCGCCTGAAGCTAGCGCGTCTGCCATTCCGCCACTACCGCATAACTATCAAATGTTCTCGTTTATCCAATCAACGACGCTTTCGGGCAAAAAGCCGCGATAATCATCGCCCATTTCCGTAATAAGAATGAAATCGCCTTCATAAAGATGCTGAACTAAATCTTCGTGCACATCATCCGCCGAAAACTCTTCCGAGCATACAATCCACAGATTATCAAAAACTTGACAATAGCCGTCGTAATCTTGCAAGGCCTCAATGAAGTCATCGTAGTTTTGATTTTCCAAGTTATCATCGTCGAGTTGATACGCTACGAGGAAAGCCGACATTGAAAATCACTCCTTAAAAAGGTGGTGCCGAGGACCGGAATCGAACCGGTACGAGATTTTACTCTCGCAGGATTTTAAGTCCCGTGCGTCTGCCAGTTCCGCCACCCCGGCATTTTGGAGCGGGTGATGGGAATCGAACCCACGTGATCAGCTTGGAAGGCTGGAGCTCT
>CAMZHX010000037.1 GCA_947307055.1 uncultured Selenomonadales bacterium
CGACTTTTTTTATGTAGCCCAGATTTTTGCTCATTTCCTCGAAATCGGGCATTTCAGAATAGATTTTTCCGACTTTTTCTATTGCGCCTTCCAAAAATGCATTTTTTATGCCCAACATGCGCCCATGACGAATTGCACGCCGCAAAATTCTGCGCAAAACATAACCGCGCCCCTCGTTTGACGGCAAAATTTTATCCATAATCATGAACGCCATAGACCGCGCATGGTCAGCTATAACTTTCATGGAAATATCTTTTTTCGCGTCCGTACCGTATTTTATACCGCTGATTTCCTCGACGTATTCAATTATCGGGAAAAGCAAATCCGTCTCGAAATTGGAATTTTTCTGCTGCAAAACGCTCGCTAAACGCTCCAACCCGCAACCCGTATCAATATTTTTATGCTCAAGCGGTTTATATTCGCCGTCCTCAGTCTTGTCAAACTGCGTAAAAACTAAATTCCAAATCTCTAAAAATCTGTCGCAATCGCAACCAGGTGCGCAAGTATCTTTGCCGCAACCGCGCTCCTCGCCCAAATCTATATAAATTTCGCTGTCGGGACCGCACGGTCCAGGGCCTATCTCCCAAAAATTATCCTCAAGCTTAACAATATGTTCCGGATTCAAGCCCGGCTGTTTCAGCCAAATTTCCTTTGCCTCGTCGTCATTCGGATATATCGACACCCAAAGTTTTTCGCGTGGCAATCCGCAAACTTCCGTTAGATATTCCCAAGCCCACGGTATCGCCTCAGCTTTAAAATAGTCGCCGAATGAAAAATTCCCCAGCATCATGAACGCCGTATGATGTCGCGCCGTTCGCCCGACGTTTTCTATGTCGCCCGTCCTCACGCAACGTTGATTTGTCGTCACTCGCGGGCACGGCGGCTTCAATTTCCCCGTGAAAAACGGCTTCAACGGTGCCATTCCCGCGCCTATCATTAAAAGTGTCGGGTCGTTCTCCGGTATCAGCGAAAAGCTCGGCATTGCTAAATGCCCTTTGCCCTCGAAAAATTTCAGGAACGATTCCGCGACTTGCTTCCCTGTCATGTATTTCAAACTGCCTTCCTCCTTTACGCCCGCGCATTATATCACATTCCACAAAAAAATAAAGCCCATTCAAAAATTAAAACAAGCAGGGCAAATTGCTCAACCCTGCTTGAAAATTTTGGCTCAACCTTTTTTGTAACGTCTGTTAAATTTCTCAATGCGACCGCCCGCTTTAACGTCGCGCTGACGACCCGTGAAGAACGGATGACACTTCGAGCAGACATCTACGCGCAATTCCTTTTTCGTAGAGCCGGTTTTAAAAGTATTGCCGCAACCGCAAGTAACTGTTGCCTCGAAGTACTGCGGATGAATTTTTTCCTTCATGCTAGACCCTCCTTTGAAAACAGTTGACGCGCAAACCGCGCAAGACGCATTATACGCCCTGTGGTTTTTTATTGCAAGTTTTTTGTTAAGGAATGCGGAAATCAAGCTTGACAAAATTATCAATTATCTAGCCGACGAATAATATTGTATTCATTAACGAAAAGCATTGCAAACCCTAACTTTTATGTTATAATGCGCAACGTAATTGAAAGTTATTCACAGGAGGCAATAATCATGAAGATAGGAATAGTTGGATATGGCAACCTCGGACGCGGCGTCGAATGCGCGGTCAAAGAAAATCCCGATATGGAACTCGTAGCGGTCTTCACTCGTCGCGACCCTTCTAAGGTTAAAATTCAGACTCCGAATGTCCCCGTGCTCAACGTCGCGGACGCAAAAAATTGGGTTGGGAAAATCGACGTGATGATTCTGTGCGGCGGTAGCGCAACCGATTTGCCCACGCAGACGCCCGAATTCGCTGAGATGTTCAACGTCATTGATAGTTTCGATACGCACGCTAAAATCCCCGAACACTTCGCCAAAGTCGACGCCGCCGCGAAAAAATCTGGTCACGTCGCAGTTATCTCGGTCGGTTGGGATCCCGGTCTTTTCAGCCTTGCGCGCGCCTACGCCAATGCGATTCTCCCCGACGGTCAAGACTATACTTTCTGGGGCAAGGGCGTAAGTCAAGGTCATTCCGATGCAATTCGCCGCGTCAAAGGCGTCAAGAATGCTAAGCAGTACACCGTCCCGATTGATTCCGCACTTGAAGCCGTTCGTAGCGGTCAGAATCCCGAACTCACGACGCGTCAGAAACATTTGCGCGAATGCTACGTAGTTTTGGAGGAAGGCGCAGACGCCGCCGAAGTCGAAAACGCGATTAAGACTATGCCGAATTATTTCGCAGATTATGATACGGTCGTCAACTTCATCAGCGAGGAAGAACTCCTTACCAAACATGCTGGACTTGCTCACGGCGGCTTCGTGATTCGCTCCGGCAAAACCGGTATGGATAAGGAAAACAAGCACATTATCGAATTCAATCTCAAGCTCGATTCCAATCCCGAATTCACGACCAGCGTTTTAGTCGCCTACGCTCGCGCCGCGTGCCGCCTCAATAAGGAAGGCAATAACGGTTGCAAGACGGTCTTTGACATTGCGCCCGCGTACCTTTCGGCTCAGGACGGCGCAGAACTTCGCGCTCACCTTTTGTAAGGGCAATGCGTAATTCGTAATGCGTAATGCGCAATGAATCAGGAAATTGTAAGTTGAATAAACGCGCCGCCAAAGCTCCCAAGCGGAGTGGAGGCGGCGTTTGCTTTTGTAATGAACTTGCCTTATAATTTTGCATAATCGAAAGAAAGGAGCAATTTAAATGAAACTTGAACCGCCAATGCCACCGACACCGCCCGCACCCGCAATCCGCCCTACGCCCCCGACGCCGCCGCGCATCGATAAAGCTCCTTTCGCTAAAAGTGATTCCGGCACTACGGAAAAAACTTCCAACGACGTTTACGAGGACATGGCAAGAGACGCCGTCGCGCATGGCTCCGGACCTCTGACTAAGCGCGAAGTCAATAGGGGCGACGAAAATTCCCCCGACAATCAAACAGTCACAGTCATTCCGCCCGACGCGCCGCTCGTCAAAGATACTCAATCAGATTACGACAAAGGTCAAGATGTTTTGCGCGAATTTAGGGAAATGGACGCTCGCGAATCTCAATCGAATTACAATCCCCCCGCGCAGACTTCCACCGAGCAATTAAGAACGCCCGCGCCAAAATTAAATCATCACGAGGGCAACGGCGTAGCTTTCTGGATATTCACGATAATTTTCGTGGCGGTCGCGACAATTTTTATCGTCAAAAAATTTTTGCTGACCGATAAGCCCGCGCTCACAAAGTCGCAACTGTTCGACGACGACAAAAAAACGACGGCAACTAAATCGCTGCCGCCTAAACCCGCTCGCCTCCCGAAAAAGGATTCCGATAAGGGCAAACGCTTTGAAGTCAGAATCTAGCCGACAATAGATTTGATTCGTTGCTCAAGTTGCTTCTCGAAACTGTCGGGGTTGCGCGTCTGAATCAGAACGACGCCAGGACCTTTGAAGCGGCAAACGAGCCCTTCGCCCGAAGTGAAACTTGAAATCCAACCGCTAGAAGCCCTTTCGATTTTGTAATTCATATAATCGGGCCAGGCGACGAGGTGTCCGTTATCGATTATGACTTCCTCGCCGTTGTCAAGGTTTATCGGGTGAATCACGCCGTAGCTCGAAACAAAAATCGTGCCGCGCCCTCTGGCATTGAGTACGAAAAAACCCTCGCCGCTCAAAATGCCACGCGAAAGATTCTGAACCGTCGTATCAACATCAATGCCTTGCGTGCTCGCTAAAAAGCCGTTCTTCTGAATCGTCAAGCCGTAGGATCCGTCAAGCTCAACGTCCATAATGCCGCCGATTTGCGAATGTCCAAATAAAATTTTTCCTGCACCTCGACGCGCTACCAACTCTTGAAAAAATAAACTCTCGCCCGAAAGAAATTTCCTAGCCAAGCCGCGCAGAATCCCGCCGTCCATTTTGCCCTCAACATCAATCGTCGGCGACATAGCAATCATCGCGTCCGATTCGGCCTTGATACTCTCGCCGCGCTCAAGATAGCATTCGACGATTGGGAACGCTTCGGGATATAAAATTTCGTATTTCAAATAAATCACCTCACCGCGCATTGTACCACATTATTTGAAAGAAAAATACGTCCGGCGCATATCGTCACGAGTTTTAGGGGCGTCCCAAAGTTCGCCGATAGAATTTTTCCGCATAGCCGCCGCCAAGTGGTTGAACAGGTCGGGGAAATCTTTTTCAAGCTCGCGGATAAGTTCTTTGACGCGCTGGCGATTAGTCGTGCCGTCGAATGGACAAGGCGACTTCAAAACGTCAAAGCCCTGCCGCCGCGCAAATTTCTCAACTTCAAACTCGCGGACGTAAACTAGCGGGCGAATCACAGTAATATTTGTACGGTCGAGAAAAGTTTTGGGTTGGAAAGTATTGAGCTGACCGGTTGAGAGCAAACTCATAAAAAAAGTCTCAACGGCGTCGTCGAGATGATGAGCGTAAGCGACTTTGTTTGCGCCGAGCTCGTTGGCTAAGCGATTCACGACGGCGCGGCGAAAATAGGCGCAAGTATAACACGGGCTTTTATTATTTTGGTCGCGAATCAAGCCGGCAATGTCAATTTCGCGAACTTGATGGTCAATGCCTAAGTCGTTGCAAAATTTCTTGACGGCAAAAATTTTCTCGCCAAAGTCGTCGCTGAATTTCGGATTGATAGTCAGCGCGGTCAGCGAGAAATTTTTTTTAGTGCGGTACTTAAGACAGGCAAGCGCGTAAGTCAAAAGCAAACTGTCCTTGCCGCCCGACACCCCGATTAAAATTTTGTCGTCGTCGTCAATCATCTCGAACTCAACGACTGCTCGAAAAATTTTACTGAAAAGGATTTGCGGCAAATTAAAATCGTTCATTGATTACTCCTAAATTTGATAGATAAACGCAAAAGGACGTTACCGCACGCAACGCCCTTTGTAAATTTCAATTTTATGGTGACGCCTAAGGGATTCGAACCCTTGAACCCGCCGTGAGAGGGCGGTGTCTTAACCACTTGACGAAGGCGCCGAATCACTGCGCCGAATACTATCACAGATAAAATTTTTCGTCAAGCAACTTTTTAATGATTCCCGTTGCCGCAAATGGTTTAGAGATTTTTTGCGCGTTAAGTTTCATTTCGGCGAGCCGCGCAGGGGCATTCAAAAGTTCCTCGACGACTGCCGAAATTTTTTTATCGCCGACCGAAATCGCCGCGCCATGTGCGACCGCATATTGAGCATTTTTGAATTCGGGGCCGGGTATCGGCGCGTGCAAAATCAGCGGCAAGCCCATTGCAAAGGCTTCTGTCATGGTGAGCGCGCCCGGCTTCGTGATTAGCAAATCCGCCGCCGCCATGAGTTTATCGACTTGCGAGACGTAGCCGAAAATTTTCATTGGGTGCGAAATTTTTGTCCGGCGCAATCGCGCTAGCAAATTTTCGTTCTGACCCGCCACGACTAAAATTTTCAGCGGCAATCTGATTTTGTCAAGCTCCGATAACGTTTCCTCAATCGAGCCTAGCCCTAAGCCGCCGCCCATTATTAAAATTGTCGTATGCGTCGCGTCCAAAGATTTTTCTGTGCGGGAAAATTTTTCATCAATCGGAATGCCCGTCGCGAAAATTTTTTGTCCTGCTCTGCAATGCGTCGCTAATTCCTGCCGCATTTCCTCCGTCGCGACAAAGTATGCATCGACCTCGCCGAAAATCCAAATCTCGTGCAGTGAATAATCAGTCAGCACCGCCGCCAGTAAAAAATTTTTCTCCGATTTCGCGTGCAGAAATTTCCACAATGACGCGGCGGCTTCTGGGAATGGGTGCGTGCAAATCACTATGTCGGGGCGAAATTTATTCATCAGGCGGGCGAACGGCAAATACATCAGCGCGGAACTTAGAAATCTTGTCGAGACGCCAACTTTCCTGCCGTCCGCGAGCTTGTAAATTCTGTCGTAAAGGTCGGGGATAAATCGCAGTGCGGCGAGGTAAAATTTTTTTGTCAGCCAATTCAGCAGGGAAATTTCTTTGGCCATGAAGTCGACGACCTGCGCGGATTCGCCGAAAATTTTTTGCAGAGCTTGTGCGGCTTTGGTATGTCCGGAGCCGATTGACGCCGATAAGATTAAAATTTTCAGCAAGTCAAACCTCCATCGACGCTCAAGACTGCGCCCGTTATGAAAGTCGCCGACGACAAAAAATAAATCGCCTCCGCGACTTCCTCAGGCGTGCCGATTCTGCCGAGCGGATAAAATTTTGCAAGCTCTTCGATAGTGCCGCCCGATTTTTTTAATTGCGCTTCGGTCAGTGGCGTCAAAATATCGCCAGGCGCGACGCAATTCACGCGGATTGAAAAGCTCGCCAGCTCCAAAGCAAGCGACTTCGTGAAAGCGACTATTGCGCCTTTGCTCGCCGAATACGCCGCGCATAAATAATTTCCCTTAAGCCCTGCATCGCTCGCCACGTTGACTATTGCGCCGCGACTTTTAATCAGCTCGTCGACTGCCGCCCGCGTCAAGAAAAATGTCCCTTTGACGTTCGTGTCGAAAATGTCATCGAAAATTTCCTCGCCGGTTGAAGTTATCGCGCCCTCGTGGTAAATCCCCGCGCAATTTATCAGCACGTCGACGCCGCCAAAAAGTTCGATCGTCCGCAAAATAATTTTATCGCAATCAGCAACTTTCCTGACGTCCGCCGAAATGAATTCAAAATGCCCGACGAGCTCCGAGCGTATCTTTTCAAAGCGCGCAAGACTTCTGCCGACTAAGACGCAATTAAAACCGTTCGCCAAAAATTTTTTCGTCGTCGCAAGCCCGATACCCGACGTGCCGCCCGTAATTATCGCCGTCCCAACTCTTTTCCCTTCTCCCATTTCCCTTATCCCTTAAAAAAAACAGAGCCGAGCAAATGAACTCGACTCTGCGAAAAAAATTCTTAATGATTGACTGCCTCTTTCAAAGTTTTGCCGGCTTTGAAGGACGGCAGCTTTGAGGCTTTGATTTCGATTTCTTCGCCGGTGCGCGGATTGCGACCTTTACGCGGTGCGCGTGTGCGGTTCTCGAACGTGCCGAAGCCCAAAACTTGAACTTTTTCGCCCTCGATGAGCGCGCCTTTAATCGCCTCGAAAGTCGCCGCGATTACCTTTTCCACGGCTTTGCGATCCATTTCCGATTTCTCGGCGACCTTCAATATCAATTCAGCTCTCGTCATAAGAAAGATTTCCTCCTTTCAAAAATTACCTGCAGAATTTAGCAGAATGTTATAGAAAAATCAAGTACTTTTTATTACGCCGTCACGTCTAAATTATTTCCGAGCGCAGGGTCGAGACTTTCGAGGACTTGCAATGCCTCTTCTGCTGCGGAGGTGTCTGCCTCCATTGCCATTTTCAAAACCGAAATTCCCAATTCCTGTTGGACTTTTGCCGCGTTCATATCGACCGACAGTGCCGCGATTGCCATATCCATTGTCGCCAACTCCTTTCCTTAGTCGCCCGTATCTTAGCACAACAACAACAGCGGCGCAATAGTTAAATCACTTTGTGCTGATGATGAGAGCGATGAAAATTAAGTCTTCGTCGCCGATAGTTTCGATGCCGTGCGTGTCGCCGTCGGCGCAAAAAGTCGTATCGCCCGCCTTGACCTCGTAAGTTTTGCCGTTATCAGTGTAAAGGCCTTTGCCGCTGATAATGTGATAAGTTTCGTTATTGCCGACGTGTTGATGAACTCCGAGCGAACAACCCGCCGGGATTCGGACTTTGGCGAGCATTTCGCATTTCCCGACCATTTCATTTGGCGTCAAAAGGTGCGTAATAAACATTTCGCCCTTGCCGCCGGCTTTGTTCATTGCCGAGACTGTTTTTGGTTCCATAATCGGCATATTAAACCCTCCTCAAATACAATGCGTAATTCGTAATTCGTAATGCGTAATGAAAAGAAAATTATCAAAATCTAATTACGCATTAGGCATTGCGCATTTCTAATTGCTTTTCCATACGCTTGATTTTTATTTTTCTGAAACGCTCGACCGTTTGAGCGATTTGTTCTTTGGTGTAGGGTTTGCTTATGAAATCGATTGCGCCCATTTTGAGGCATTGCATTAATTTTTGCGGCGTGTTCATGGAGCTGAGCATGACGACTGGGACATCGGGCGCGACTTCGCGAATAAATTGCAACGCCTCAATTCCGCCGACCACCGGCATAACTATATCCAAAATGACGCCGTCGGGTTCTTGTTCCAAAACCGCTGTAATTGCCTCTTTGCCGTTCAAGGTCTCTATGACTTCGCAATTTTGATGTTCGAGTTCCTCGCGCAATTTTTTGCGCAAAAGTCGCGAGTCGTCCGTTATCAATACGCGCAATCTTTCTTGCTCGTCCATAATAATCGCCTCCCTAAAAATAATCGCCCGAAGGCGAAAATATATTTACAGCTCCTAACTGGGATAAAATTCATTGTGGCGGAGAGGGTGGGATTCGAACCCACGGTGCCTTTCAGCATCACCGGTTTTCAAGACCGGCTCCTTAAACCGCTCGGACACCTCTCCGAATCGCGCCGATAATAACAAAAACTTTTTGCAATGTCAAGGTTTAGGGACTAAGCTCGAAGATTTTATCTGAAATTTGATTTCCGTAACGTAATAAGTTCCAAAAATTTTTCGCCGCAAATGTTGACAAAACATTTAGTCTTGACTTATCGTTGACATAAATTTTGTCGAGGAGGTTTTAACGTGAGAAAAATTTTAGCCATTGATATAGGCGGCACCTTCATCAAGCACGCCGTGATGATTGGGACGCGCACTTTCAAAATCACCGCCCGTAACAAAATCCCGACGCCCAAAACGAATCACGAAGAACTTTTGAATGCGCTCGCAAATATTTTCAATGCTCACGACGACGCGCAAGGGATTGCCGTTTCGATGCCGGGACTTATCGACACGTTCAAGGGCGTTTGCATTTCGAGCGGGGCTTTGGACTTCAGCAACGGTCACTGCATAGCCGAAGAACTTCAAAATATGTGCGGCGTGCCCGTCACGGTTGAGAACGATGCAAATTGTGCGGCTCTTGCCGAAATTAAATCGGGCAGTCTCGTCGGTGTCAAGAACGCGCTTGTTTTAGTATTCGGGACGGCGGTCGGCGGCGCAGTGATTCACGACGGCGAACTTTATCGCGGCAGTCACTTTTGCGCGGGCGAAGTCTCTTACCAGCTGAAAAATCTTCAGGGCAAAATCGCTGACGATAATTTTTACGGCAAAGACTTTGGCGCAGTTGCCTTCCAGAGAAATTGCGCGGAGATTTTAGGTACGCCGCCCGAAGAATTGACTGGCGAAATGATTTTCGATTTGATTGCGGATAATGAT
>CAMZHX010000038.1 GCA_947307055.1 uncultured Selenomonadales bacterium
TTATGTATGAAAAGCACGGGCATTGCCTCTGCATTTACGACGACTTGACGAAACATGCGGCGGCTTATCGTGCAATGTCTTTGCTGTTGAGGCGTCCTCCCGGTCGTGAGGCTTATCCCGGCGACGTTTTCTATTTGCACTCCCGATTACTCGAACGCGCTGCTAAACTTTCTGACAGACTCGGCGCAGGCTCGATAACTGCTCTTCCGATTATCGAGACGCAAGCCGGCGACGTTTCGGCCTACATTCCGACAAACGTTATTTCAATTACCGACGGGCAAATCATGCTTGAGACCGACTCTTTTTACAGCGGCATTCGTCCCGCTATCAGTGTAGGCTTGAGCGTCTCGCGTGTCGGTGGTGCCGCGCAGATTAAAGCTATGAAACAAGTTGCGGGCACTATGCGTTTGGATTTGGCGCAGTATCGCGAGCTGGCAGCATTTGCGCAATTCGGCTCCGACCTCGACAAGGCGACTAAAGCTCAGCTCGACAGAGGCGCGCGCATGGTCGAAACCCTTAAGCAGTCGCAATATTCGCCGCTCCCAGTCGAAGACCAAGTCTTGACGATTTACACGGCGGTTAAAGGATTTTTGGCGGATATTCCCGTTGATAAAGTCGTCACGTTCCACAACGATTTTATCAAGTTCATGCACGCGAGCCACGCCGATATCGGCAAGAAAATCGTTGAGAAAAAGAAACTCGACGACGCCCTCGAAGCCGAAATTAAAGCGGCAATCGCGGAATTCAAAGAGACAGTCACCTACAAGACTGCGGATTGAGGCGGTGGGGTAAATGGCAAATTTACAACACATACGCCGCCGAATCAAAAGCGTTAAAAATATCCAAAAGATAACCAACGCAATGGACATGATAGCGCGTTCGCGATTCAATGCGGCTCGCGAGGCGTTGCTATCAAATGTGCCCTACGTCGCTAAAACTAGGGAAATTACGCGGCGGATCATGGGGCAAATGCGCGGGCAGGAATACGAACACCCATTCGTTAAAACGCGCGACGAACTCATCGCCGAACAGCAGGAAGGCGCAGGGAAATTTTTATTCGTAGTGATTGCGTCGGACAAAGGGCTTGCCGGTTCGTTCTCAAGCAACGTCTTCAAAGAGGCGCATGACGTAATCGAATACGACGGCACCGGCGAAAATTCTTCTCTTGACGACGACGGCGAAGAAGAAAATTTCCATAAGAAAAATTTCGACGCGCTCAAAGGCATCAAGCCAATAGCTAAACGAACGCCTAAGCAACAACGGCAAATGACTGCGACGGGCGGTATAGCTAAGGCGACGGGGCGCGGTGGCGGCAAAACTTCAACGGGCGGCACTTCGGAGGCTCGCGAATACCACGACGAAAATTATATCGACGGCATTGAACTAATCACGGTCGGCAGGAAGGCCACAACCCATTTCAAACAGCGCGGCTATAACATCATCAAAAGTTATCACGGCATAAGCGAGCGGCCGCAATACAAGTACGCCAAAGAAATTACCGATTTGGTTATGGAGCGGTTCGAGAGCGGCGAAATTATCGACGTGACTTTGATTTATACGCAATTCAAATCGGCGATAAGTTGCACGCCCGATGACGTGACGCTACTTCCGATTGTCACCGATGATTACGTCAAGGCGAGCGCGAATCTCAAAGAGGAATACATTTACGAGCCCGACGTTGTTTCTATTTTGAATGACTTCTTGCCGCGCAGAATCGCTACGAGGATTTACGGCGCAATGTTGCACTCTGCCGCGTCCGAACTTAGTTCGCGTATGAACGCTATGAGCAATGCGACCGATAACGCGCAAGAACTCGTCGGGCGGCTCAATCTGTTTTATAACAAAGTCCGCCAGGCGGGCATCACCAATGAGATTAACGAAATTGTCGGCGGTGCCAATGCGCTGGAGTAAAGGAGCTGAAAACATTTGGCGAAAGGAAAAGTTGTTCAGGTAATCGGCGCGGTCGTCGACATTGAATTTCCCGTCGGCGAACTTCCCGAAATTCTGAACGCAGTAAAAATAAAAGGCAAGTCGGGCAGCGTCGAAATAGACCTCGTCGCGGAAGTCATGCAACATTTAGGCGACGGCGTCACGCGTTGCATTGCTATGAGTTCTACGGACGGACTTGTTCGCGGCATGGAGGCCGAAGACACCGGCGCACCTATCACGGTTCCTGTCGGCGAGGAGTGCTTAGGGCGCGTCTTCAACGTCTTGGGGCAAACCGTCGACAATAACCCAAAGCCCGTCGGAAATAAACATTGGCTGCCGATTCACCGCAAAGCCCCGACCTTTGAAGAGCAAGAGACTTCAACGCAAATTCTTGAGACGGGCATAAAAGTTGTCGACCTGATTGCGCCATATTCTCGCGGCGGTAAAATTGGCTTATTCGGCGGCGCGGGCGTCGGCAAAACCGTTTTGATTATGGAGCTTATCCACAACATCGCGACGGAGCACGGCGGCTACTCGGTCTTTTCGGGCGTCGGCGAAAGAACTCGCGAAGGCAACGACCTTTGGACGGAAATGACTGAGTCGGGCGTTATCGACAAAACCGCGCTGGTTTACGGGCAGATGAATGAGCCGCCTGGAGCTCGTATGCGCGTTGGCCTGACCGGCTTGACTATGGCGGAATATTTCCGCGACGAGCAGGGCAAAGACGTTCTGCTTTTCATCGATAACATTTTCCGTTTCATACAGGCCGGCTCGGAAGTGTCCGCGCTTTTAGGCCGTATGCCGTCCGCTGTCGGTTATCAGCCAACGCTTACTACGGACGTCGGCGCGTTGCAGGAAAGAATCACTTCGACTAAGAAAGGCTCGATAACTTCTGTGCAAGCGGTCTACGTCCCTGCCGACGACTTGACTGACCCTGCGCCCGCCGCGACCTTTACACATTTGGACGCGACAACAGTTTTAAGCCGTCAAATTGCAGAGCTGGGAATTTATCCGGCAGTTGACCCGCTCGACTCCACAAGCCGTATTCTTGACCCGAACGTCATTGGGCGCGACCATTACGAAGTAGCTCGCGGCGTGCAGGCAGTTCTGCAGAAGTACAAGGAATTGCAGGACATTATAGCGATTCTCGGCATGGAAGAACTTTCCGACCAAGACAAATTGACGGTCAGCCGCGCCAGGAAGATTCAAAGATTTTTATCGCAACCGTTCGCGGTCGCCGAAGCGTTTACGGGTTCGCCGGGCAAATACGTCGCGCTCAAAGATACTATTCGCGGCTTCAGGGAAATTCTTTCCGGCAAATACGACGACCTTCCCGAAAATGCGTTCTACATGGTCGGCGGCATTGAGGAGGCCGTTGCAAAGGCTGAGAAACTCAAGGAGGCGTGATTTATGGCCACAATCCTGCTTGAGGTTGCCACGCCCGATAAAGGCGAAGTTTACGCCAAAGAAATTAACATGCTGATAACTCGTTCGATTTGCGGCGAGCTGGGCATTTTGCCGAAACATGCGCGGCTTTTGACGGAGTTAATCCCGCACGCCATGAGGATTAAGGAAGGTAGCGGCGAAACGCAACTTTTCATCAGCGGCGGCTTTATGGAAGTGACGCCCGAAAAAATTACAATCCTCGCGGACGCGGCAGAGGCTCCCGACGACATCGACGTTGACCGCGCAAAGGAAGCTTATAAGCGCGCCGAAGAACGAATCACGACTTACAAACAATCGCCCAAAACTCACGAAGAAATTGACATCGACCGCGCAGAGGCGGCACTCGCCAGAGCTAAGGCGCGACTTCTGGTTAAAGGCGTTCCCATTCCGTAAAGAAATTTTTTAGGACGATTAAATAAATTCAGCACTAACTGTTTGGTTACTTTTTAAAAGTAACTCCCGTCGAAAGGCGGGATTTTTTTTAGTGCCAAGTGTATTCAATATACCGTCGAAAAAATGTTGACAAGCGGCAAAGGTTATGATAACCTACGCAAAGCTTCTGAATTGAGGACTATTGGGAGTGGTACTCAAGTGGTGAAGAGACGCCCCTGCTAAGGGCGCAGGCTGCGAAAGCGGCGCGGAGGTTCAAATCCTCTCCACTCCGCCATAATGAAATCATTCGCTCTTAATGAGCGGTTTTAGAAATCGTCGTGCGGAGTAGTCCGTGCGGCGATTTACAGTTTAATTAGGAATGCGCAATGCGAAATGCGCAATGAAAACCACTTCTCAATTACGCATTACGAATTACGAATTACGCATTGTTTTAAGGAGGTTTTTCTTAGTGGCAAGAATCAACGAAAATTATTTGAAACTCCCCGGAGCTTATCTTTTTTCCGAAGTCGGTAAACGCGCCGCCAAATTCCAAAAAGAAAATCCCGACGCCAAAATTATTCGGCTCGGAATCGGCGACGTGACCCGCCCGCTCCCGCAAGTTTGTATCGACGCTATGAAACGCGCTGCCGACGAAATGGGTAAGGTCGAAACTTTTCGTGGCTACGGTCCCGAACAAGGCTACAGTTTCCTGCGCGATAAGATTGCCGATTTCAACTACGCAAGGCGCGGTCTCAACGTCAGCGCGGACGAAATTTTCATCAGCGACGGCTCGAAATGCGACTGCGGCAATATCCAGGAAATTTTTTCGCTCGATTGCAAAATCGCGCTCGGCGACCCCGTTTACCCCGTCTACAACGATTCAAACGTCATGGCCGGTCGTACTGGAGCTTTGAAACCCGACGGGCATTTTGAGGGTATTGTTTACCTGCCCTGCACCGCCGAAAATAATTTCTCGCCCGAACCGCCCGCAGAGAAAGTCGACATGGTTTATTTGTGCTCGCCGAACAACCCGACCGGCACCGTGCTCGACAAAGCTATTCTTGAAAAGTGGGTTGCCTACGCCAAAGAAAATGACGCCGTAATTTTATTCGACGCCGCCTATGCCGCCTACATCACCGAAGAAAATATTCCGCGCTCGATTTACGAAATTGACGGGGCGCGCGACGTGGCGATTGAGTTCCGCTCCTTCAGCAAGACCGCCGGCTTTACGGGCACTCGTTGCGGCTATATCGTTATCCCCAAAGGCTTGACCGGCACCACTTCGACCGGCGAACGCGTTCCGCTTAAAAATCTTTGGGCGCGTCGTCATACTACCAAATTCAACGGCACAAGTTACATCACGCAACGCGGCGCGGAAGCGATTTACTCCGACGAAGGTCAAGCGCAAGTCAAAGAGCTCATCACCTACTACCTTGACAACGCCAAAATCATTCGCGAAAGCTTGAGCGCGGCCGGACTTAAAACTTACGGCGGAATCAATGCACCTTACATTTGGCTCAAGACTCCTGATGATATTCCGTCGAGTTGGGATTTCTTCGACAAACTTCTGCACGAGAAACACATCATCGGGACGCCCGGCGCGGGCTTTGGACCTTGTGGCGAAGGTTATCTGCGCCTAACGTCCTTCAATAGTAGAGAAAATACCATCGAGGCTTGTGAACGCCTCAAGACGTTCAATGCGTAATTCGTAATGAAAATTTTCTGCGCGGGTAACCGCGCTTTTTTATTGACAGTAAATCCTATTTCGATTAACATTGCCGCGAAGGAATGATAATTATAAGGAACGTTGACTAGAAATTTTATACCAAATATTAACTAACGATTTAAGGAGAGAAGTTTTTATGATAGTAGTGATGAAACCGGGCGCGACGACGGAAAATTTATCGGCGGTCGTGAAAAAAATCGAATCGGCAGGGTTAAGGACGCACCTTTCCAAAGGCGAGGAAGTGACAATCGTCGGAGTAATCGGCGACAAAAAAATTATCGCAAATTTGGAATTGCAAATGATGGCGGGCGTCGATAAAACCGTTCGGATAACCGAAAAATATAAATTGGTGAGCCGCGACTTTCACCCAGAAGATACGATAATCGACGCGGGCGGAATAAAAATCGGCGGCAAAGAAATTATTGTTATGGCGGGACCTTGCGCGGTCGAGAATTTGGAGCAACTTCGCGAGGCCGCTCAAGCAGTCAAAGCTTGCGGAGCAAAATTCCTGCGCGGCGGAGCGTTCAAGCCGAGAACTTCGCCGTATGACTTTCAAGGGCTTGGCGAGGACGGCTTAAAACTTTTGCGGCAAGTAGCGGACGAATTCGGACTGCGCGTCGTGACAGAGATTGTCGACAAAGACGACATAGACCTTTTCTGCGAGTACACGGATATATTGCAAGTCGGCGCAAGGAATATGCAAAATTTCCAAATGCTCAAGGCGTTGGGGAAATGTTCAAAGCCGATTTTGTTAAAGCGCGGACTTAGTGCGACAATATCGGAGTGGCTAAACGCGGCGGAATACATCATGAGCGGCGGCAACGAGCAAGTCATATTCTGCGAGCGCGGAATCCGAACTTACGAGACGTTCACGCGCAACACGCTAGACTTATCAGCGGTCGCGGCAGTCAAAGAGCTGTCGCATTTGCCGATAGTAGTAGACCCGTCGCACGGGACAGGGCGTTGGAAAATGGTTGCGCCAATGGCACGGGCGGCACTCGCGGCGGGCGCGGACGGCTTGATAATAGAAGTGCACCCGCACCCCGAAAAGGCACTATCGGACGGCGACCAGTCATTGACGCCCGAAGCATTCAAAGAACTCATGGAAAGTTTAGGCGGCATAGCAAAGGTGATGAATAAATCGATATGAAACTTGCGATAATTGGTGTCGGGCTAATCGGCGGCTCGCTAGGTTTATGTTTGAAAGACAAGCTCGGCGACGGAATTTTTATAACGGGGCTTTGCAGGACAGAACAATCAATGCGGCGGGCAATGGAACTCGGCGCGGTCGATTTAGCAACTTCCGACCTAAAAAAAGTCGTCGACGACGCAGACATAATTTTCTTAAGCCCGCCGGTTTTGCAGATTGTGCCGATGGTGAAAAAAATTTTGCCCTTCCTCAAATCCGGAGCGATTTTGACTGACGCGGGAAGTACAAAGCAATACATTTGGCAGGAATTGAAAAAAATTCTCCCGCCCGACATTTTCTACATAGCGGGGCACCCTATGACGGGCAAAGAGAAATCGGGCGTCGAGGCGGCCGACAAAAATCTTTTTAAGGGCAAGGCGTATGTCATCGCGGAGAATACGGGCGCGTCCGCTGAGGCTCACGAGAAATTGATGAGCATTCTAAAATTGACTGAGGCGAATTTTTTGGAGATAGACATTGCCAAGCACGACCGCTGCGCCTCGATTATAAGTCACGTGCCGCACTTGACGGCGGCGGCTCTGGTAACTCTCCTCAACGACGCGGGCAACGATTTAGATTCTTGTCTGAAATTAGTTGGCGGCGGTTTTAAGGACACCACGCGCATTGCCAGTTCCAATGCTGACATGTGGGCTGATATTTGCATGACCAACGGCGAGGCGATTGCGACTCATCTGCGCGACCTGCAAGACATTTTAGGCAACGTCATTACGGCGATTGAGAATCACGACCGGCAAGCCGTCCACGATTACTTTGCAAAGTCGAAAGCGCGCCGCGATAAAATTCTGGAGACTATCACCTTCGACCCGAACTGACAAAAAAAATCCGACGTAATCTTCTACGCCGGATTCTTTTTTACTTCTGAAAGTGTTTAGCCGTTAATCAATTTCTTGTAGAGTTCAATGTACTCGTGCGCGGAATTCTTCCAGCTGTAGTCGCTATTCATAGCGTTGGAGGAAATCTGCAACCACACTTCAAATTGCGCGTAGGTCGAGAGGGCGCGTTTAAGAGCGTACATCATCTCATGCGCATTGTAGTTCGAGAAGACAAAGCCGTTGCCCTGTTTGGTGTACTTGTCGTACTGTTGAACGGTATCTTTCAAGCCGCCGGTTTCGCGGACGACCGGAGCCGCGCCGTAACGCATCGCAATAAGCTGACCAATGCCGCAGGGTTCGTAGTTCGACGGCATAAGGAAAATATCGGACGAGGCGTAAATTCTCTGCGCGAGTTCGTTGGAGAAGTAGATATTTGCCGAAACTTTCTGCGGATAACGCCACGCCAAACCTTTGAACCAATCCTCGTAAACTTTATCGCCGGTGCCGAGCAGAACAAATTGGAAGTCTTCGTGCTGCAGGAGTTCGTCCATCATGCGGACAACAAGGTCAAGACCTTTTGCCGCGACAAGACGAGTGATCATTGACACAATCGGAATTTTTCTGCCCTGCGGAAGTCCGAGCAACTCTTGCAATTTAATTTTGTTCTCGCACTTCTTATCGAACGCGGAATAAGCGTCGGAGGCGTCGTAGTTAACGAATAAATCTTTATCGGTCGCGGGATTGAATTTGTCGTAGTCGATGCCGTTGACGATGCCATACAAATCATCTTTGCGGCTACGAAGTAGCCCGTCGAGGTGTTCGCCGAAGTATTCGTACTGAATCTCCTGCGCGTAAGTTTTGCTGACGGTCGAGACGTAATCGGCGTAAATAATGCCGCCCTTCATGAAGTTGACCGCGTCATAAAATTCGAGGTCGCCGTTGTTGAAATATTTCCAGTCGAGGCCGAGCACGTCGCCCATAATGTCTTTAGTGAAGACGCCCTGATATTTCAAATTGTGAATCGTGTAGAGGGTTTTAATTTTTTCGTAACGCTCGTCGCCTTGATGTTCAAGTTTCAAGAGGACGGGCACAAGACCGCTATGCCAATCGTTGGCGTTGATAACGTCGGGCCAGAAGTCAATCGCGGGCAAGCAATTCAGAACTGCGCGGCTGAAGAATGAATATCTTTCCGCGTCGTCGTCGTAGCCGTAAAGCCCTTCGCGAGCAAAATATT
>CAMZHX010000039.1 GCA_947307055.1 uncultured Selenomonadales bacterium
ACCCAAGGGGAGCGGATTTACAGTCCGCCGCGTTTAGCCACTTCGCTACCTACCCAATGTGGTGACCTTGGAGGGACTCGAACCCCCGACCCTTTGATTCGTAGTCAAATACTCTAATCCAGCTGAGCTACAAGGCCATTTGGTGGACCCACTAGGACTTGAACCTAGGACCGACCGGTTATGAGCCGGTTGCTCTAACCAACTGAGCTACGGGTCCAACCGGTAACCACCTTCAAAAAAATTGGAGCGGACAACGAGGCTCGAACTCGCTACCTCAACCTTGGCAAGGTTGCGCTCTACCAGATGAGCTATGTCCGCACATTCTGGAGCGGAAAACGAGGCTCGAACTCGCGACCCCAACCTTGGCAAGGTTGTGCTCTACCACTGAGCTACTTCCGCTCGTATCAGTCGCTTGACTAACACAAGCGGCATTATAAGGGCTAACAAAATTTTTGTCAAGTTTTTTTTGAGGAAGAATGAATCATTGACAAAAAGTTAATCCCCGAATATTTTTAAAGAATCGAGGTGTAAAAAATGACGGTCGGGATAATCGCGGAGTACAATCCGTTTCACGCGGGGCACGCGTATCAAATAGCGCAGATAAAAAAAATTACCGGCGAAGAGATAGTCGCGGTGATGAGCGGGAGTTTTACGCAACGAGGCTCGCCGGCGATTTTGGACAAATGGACGCGGGCAAAGTTAGCAATTTTAGGCGGCGTGGACTTAGTTTTTGAGTTACCGTTCGTAAAGGCGGTGCGGAGCGCGGAAAATTTTGCTCGTGGCGGAATAAAATTGTTGCAAAGTCTCGGCGTAGTAGACAAGTTAGCATTCGGTGCGGAGATTGATGACTTAGCGGGCTTAAAATTGGCGGCGCGAGCATTCGAGCAAAAAAATTTCAAGGCAAAACTTTTGGAGCAGATGAATTGCGGGAAATCGTATGCGGCGGCGGCGACGAAAATTTTATCGGAGGAAAGCGGGCTTGGCGAAGAAATTTTGCGGCGACCGAACAATATTTTAGCGATAGAATATTTGCGAGCGTTGCCGGAAGAAATTTCGCCGTTGCTGATAAAACGATTGGGCGCGGCTTACGACGATTTGACTTTGCGGGAAAAATTTTCGAGCGCGTCAGCAATCCGAGCGACACTTTACGAAGCAAATCCGCTGTGGGAAAAAATTTCGGCGCAAGTCAGTAGCGAAACTTTAAAAGCACTCCGCGCAGAAAAATTTTCGGGCTTGGTTGACGAGAATTTATTATTCCGCCCGATAGTAGCCAAAATTTTAACGTCCCGCGCAGATGAACTTAGAAAAATTTACGGCATGGGCGAGGGCTTAGAATTCAGTTTGATAAGAGCGGCGGCGGCTAAAAATTTTTCGGAGTTGGTAGCGAGCTTGACGGGCAAAAGGTATCCCGCGAGCCGAATCCGACGCTTGCTGTTATACTTTTTGTTGAACGTGACGGCGGAAGAAATTTCGGAGTTGGACAGGGCGACTTGCGCGAGAGTTTTGGCTTTCAACGAGCGCGGACGAAAATTGCTAAAAAAAATATCCGCGCCGATAGTCACGAAGGTCACAAAGCATTTGAACCGGCGCGACCTTTACGAGCGGCGCAGATTTTTGGAACCGTATCAAAAAATTTTACTGTTCGACGTGTTGGCGAGCGATTTGCGCGGAATTTTATTCGAGACGCCGCGAGCATTGCAACAAGATTTTTCGACAGTGGCAGAGTATGTGCGATGATTTACTTGCCGACGCAGAACTTTGAAAAAATTTCGTTGATAACGTCGTCGCTGACTGATTCGCCGGTCAATTCGCTGAGATTTTCCAGCGCGGCGCGTAAATCAATCGACACGAAATCAATCCCGATATTTTTGCGGACGGTTTCTTGAGCCTCGCGCAAATATCCGACGGCTTGGCGAATCAGATTGGCTTCGCGCTCGTCGCGCACGAAACTCATTTCAAAATCGATTTTGCCGACGCGTTCAGTTATCGCGGACAAAAGTTTATCGGTACCCGCGCCGCTCTTGAGTGAAATTTCAATCACCTGCGCGGCGGGGATTTTTTTTGCGGTCGTGACTTGCGGCAGGTCAATTTTAGTTAGGATAATAATTGCGTCGCGATTGGGCAGGAGCTTAAAAATTTCGTCGTCCTCATCGTCGAGGGGGCGCGAGCTGTCGAAGAGCGCGAGAATCAACTCGGCATTTTGAGCGCAACTTTTAGCGCGGGCGATTCCGATTTGCTCGACCATGTCATTTGAATTGCGAATGCCCGCCGTGTCGATAATTTTCAGAGGAATGCCGCCGACGTTGACGAATTCCTCAATACTGTCGCGGGTCGTGCCAGGAATTTCAGTCACGATAGCGCGTTCGGTTTTGGCGAAAAAATTCAGCAGGCTCGACTTGCCGACGTTAGGCTTGCCGATAATCGCAGTGTTCAAACCCTCGCGCAAAATTTTCCCGGTCGTCTGATTCTCCAAAAATTTTTCAAGTCGCTCAATCTGCGCAGAGATATTTTTATCGACTTGGGCTAAAGTCACGTCGTCAAGGTCGTCCTCAGGGAAATCGATAATGGCGTCGATATGCGCGGCGGAATTTATGATTGCCTGGCGAATCTCGCGAATTTCTTTGGAAGTTTTGCCGGCGAGTTGATTTTGAGCAATTTTCAATGCGGCGGCAGTTTTGGATTGAATCACGTCGAGGACGGCTTGCGCTTGCGTCAAATCGATTCTACCGTTGAGGAAGGCGCGTTTAGTAAATTCGCCGCGCTCGGCAGGACGTGCACCGGCTTTGAAGGTCAGCTTTAAAATTTCGCGCAAAACGACGTTGCCGCCATGACATTGCAATTCAACGACATTTTCTTTGGTGTAGGATTTGGGTGCGCGCATGATTAGGGCGATAACCTCGTCGACGACTTCGCCCGAAAAATTTTTCACGTGCCCGAAGATAATTTTCCTGTCGCCGACTTGCGCGAGTGACTTGCCATTAGCGGCGAAAAAAATTTTGTCAGCAATGGCGATTGAATCTGCGCCGCTTAAACGAATAATCCCGACACCCGCCGCACCCGCCGCCGTTGCAATCGCGCTTATAGTCTCTTCATTATTCATTCCTAATTACTTTTATCTCCTGCCGCGTTTAGGCGAGACGATAACATAGCGGTAAGGTTCTTCGCCCGCGCTGTGCGTTTCGACGCGATGGTTATCTTGCAAGACAGTATGAATAATTTTGCGTTCGTGGCGGCTCATGGGTTCGAGCTTAACTTCCTTGCGCGTTTTGATAGCGCGTTCGGCGACGCTCTTAGCCAATTTGGTAACGGTCTCTGCGCGGCGGCGGCGATAGTCTTCAACATCGAGCGTGAAATAAATTTTCTCGGCGTTTTTGCGATTAACCGCCAAGTTCAGAAGGTATTGCAACGAGTCGAGGGCTTGACCATGCTTGCCGATTAAAATTCCTAAACTTTTCCCGCTTAGGTCGAGTAGGCAACCGTCTTCCGAATCCTCAACCGTGATTGCGACTTCAATATTCATCGCGGCGAAGACATCTTGCAAAAACTTTTGAGCCTCCGCGATAAGTTGTTCACGGTCGACGGGTTCAAGTTCGGAAGGTTCTTCGACGGGCGACGGCTCTAAAATCGGCTCAAAGTTTTCTGCGGGAACTTCTTCGACCGGTTTAGGTTCTTCGACTTCTACGGGTTCAACAGGCGGCGTAACTATAATTTTTGGCGGCGGCTCAACTACTTTAACTGTTGCGCGAATTTTAGCGGGCGTTCCTCCGAACAGTCCCAAAAATTTTTTAGACGGCTCCTCCAAAACTTCAATCTCAAGCTCGCTCTTTTCGACGCCGAGTTCCGCGACCGCTGCGTTGATTGCATCTTCAATCGTCTTGCCGGTCTTTTCAATCACTGTAGCCATTTAAGCAGCCTCCTTGTCGTCTTGCCTATTCGTCCACCATTGCTGAATAATCTGGACGATATTCATTGTAACCCAGTAGAGCACCAGCCCCGCCGGAAATTGTAAACTTATCCAACCGATAAAAATCGGCATTATTATCATCATAACGCGCATTTGCTGATTGGCTTCGCTTGAATTGGACATCATTTTTTGCTGAAGGAAAGTTGTCGCCGCCGAAAGGAATGGCAACGCGTAAATCGGGTCGGTTTCTGATAAATTCGGTAGCCATAGGAAGGACGGAGCCGCCCCGCCGTAGTCGAAACTGTACAACGTGTAGTACATGCCCATTAAGATTGGCATTTGAATCAGCATGGGCAAGCAACCCGACATCGGATTTGCGCCCTCTTTTTGGTAAAGCTCCATCAATTTTTGTTGCATGACTTTGGGATTGTCTTTGTATTTTTCTTGCAACTTTTTCATTTGCGGCTGAATTTTTTGCATAGCCTTCATTGATTGGAGTTGTTTTTTCGTGAGCGGATAGACCAAAATTTTAATTAGTATGGTCAATAAAATTATCGCTAAGCCGTAGCTGGGGACGCCGAGCGTTTCTGTCAGCGAGTAGAGCGCGTTTAGCACGACGGTCATAACTTTTTCTATCGGCTCGAATATGCCGCTGAAAATTCCGGGTTCGTCCAAGACATCACATCCTTTAAAGCAATTAGGAATGCGTAATGCCTAATGCGTAATTAAAAGAAATTTCCTCATTGCGCATTACGAATTACGCATTATCTACGCCGCCTTTGCAAAACGGATTGCAGCGCAAGATTCTCCACAGTGCCAACAATCCCCCGCGAGCCCAGCCGTATTTTTTAATTGCGTCGATTGCGTAATTTGAACAGGTCGGCACGAATCGACAACACGGCGACTTTAGCGGCGACAACCACTTTTGATAAAACTTTATGAGCGATATTAAAAATCCTGTCATGGCTTAATAAGTTTAGCACGATTGCAAAGGTCAAGAAAAGCTTTTTGCGCGTCCTTGAACTTCGCGTTGACTAAAAATTTTCTGCCGACAAGAATTATTCCGCAATCGCGACGGAGAGAATTTTTATTGAGCCGATAAGCCTCGCGCATCAATCTTTTGACGCGATTTCTAATCACTGCGCCGCCGAGCTTTTTGCCCGCCGCGAATCCGACTTTGCCTTTGTATAGTTCGTTTTTCACGACCAAAATAACTAGCGCGTGATTGGCAAAAGAACGCCCTTTGGAATGAATCGCGTTGAAGGCGCCAGAGCCGCGCAGAATTTCATTTTTGGTAAGGTTGAACATATAACCTCCGCCCGCCGATAAAACGAAAAAAAAGGTCACTCCGATTAGTGACCTGCCGCACTCTCAAGCTGTAAGCACTTTTCTGCCACGTTGACGGCGTCTTTTAATAACGAGCCGCCCGCCCTTAGTCTTCATGCGTTCGCGAAAGCCGTGCGTTTTCTTGCGCCAATGACTGTTTGGCTGGAATGTTCTTTTCAAACTTGGCACCTCCCAATAAATAATTCGACAATAACAACGCCGATTATAGCCGCGCAGAAATTTGCTGTCAAGCATTCATACTTAAAATATTGGGATAGCACATGTTTAACAATCCAACAATTTTTATCACGTCACTTTAAGAAATTGCTTGACTTGTAAAAGGCTAGCGTTTATAATGCGCAGTGTTGACGGCTTAAAGCGTTGACGCGTGAATTTGGCGACATAGCCAAGTGGTAAGGCCGAGGTCTGCAAAACCTCTATCCCCGGTCCGATTCCGGGTGTCGCCTCCAAGTTTGTAAATTCCGGCACTACCGCAACAGGGAGTGCCTATTATATTGATAGGGGCAAAATCATGTTTGAGGATTTATCCCAAAATATTCAGGAGGCTTTCCGCAAACTGCGCGGGCACGGCAAGCTAACTGACGACGACATTAACAAGGCTCTAAAAGATGTTCGCATGGCTCTTTTGTCGGCCGATGTCAATTACAAAATTGTTCGCGACTTCGAGAAGGCGGTTAAAGCTCGCGCACTCGGCACGGAAATTTTGAGTAACTTGACGCCCGCGCAGTCGGTTATCAAAATCGTCAACGAAGAGCTCGCAAACTTAATGGGCGGCAAGGCGGCAAAATTAAATATCTCCTCGCAACCGCCGACGATTATTTTAATGGTCGGGCTACAGGGTTCGGGCAAAACGACTTCGGCGGCAAAACTCGCGTTGCAAATGAAAAAGCAGGGGAAACGTCCCGCGCTCGTCGCCGCAGATATTTATCGACCCGCCGCTATTAAACAGTTGCAAGTCGTCGGCGCACAAGCTGAAGTTCCCGTCTTCACGGAGGACATTAAAGACGCCGTACAAATCGCTAAGGACTCAATAACCTTCGCGAACAAACACGCCCGCGACGTTCTTATAATCGACACGGCAGGGCGACTGCAAATCGATGAACGCCTAATGCAGGAGTTAAAGGACATCAAAGAGACGGTCAAGCCGCACGAAATTTTATTAGTCGTCGATTCGATGATTGGTCAAGAGGCGGTCAACGTCGCTGAAACTTTCCATAACGCGCTGGGCGTCAACGGAATTGTGCTGACGAAACTTGACGGCGATGCACGAGGCGGCGCGGCACTCTCAATCAAAGCGGCGACCGGTTGCCCAATAAAATTCGTCGGCATGGGCGAAAAAATTGAGGCGTTAGAAATTTTCCACCCCGACCGCATGGCGTCAAGGATTCTTGGTATGGGCGACGTGCTCAGCCTCATTGAAAAGGCGCAGTCGACGATTGACGCTAAGACCGCCGAAAAAATGGTCAAGAAAATCAAAGCCGACGAATTCACTCTGCAAGATTTTCTCGAACAACTCCAGCAAGTCAAAAAGCTCGGCTCGCTCAACGATTTAATCGCTATGGTGCCAGGTCTCGGCGGACTCAAGAAAAAATTGATGGGAATCGACTTCGACATGGACAGCAAAGAAGTTAAGCACATGGAAGCAATTATCCTGTCAATGACGCCTAAGGAACGCGCTGACACAAACATTATCGATGCAAAACGCCGCAAACGTATCGCTATGGGCTCCGGCACCCAAGTCGCTGATGTCAATAAACTCCTTAAGCAATTCGACGAAATGCGCAAGATGATGCGCAAGTTCAAGACAAGTCAAGCTCAACAGCAACAATCTTCAAAAAAAGTCAAAGGCAAAAAAGGAAAAACTAAGAAAGGGAAGAATAATAAACCGAAGATGCCTACGCTCCCGAATCTCGGAGGATTGCTTGGGCAACTCGGCAGTAAATTTCCTTTCAAAAAATAAATCGGACGAAAGGTGGTGAGATAGTGGTAAAAATCAGGCTCAATAGAATGGGCGCGAAGAAGCAACCGTTTTATCGCATCGTCGTGGCGGATAGTCGTTCGCCGCGCGACGGTCGTTTTATTGAAATCGTCGGCAACTACGACCCGACTAAAAACCCCGCCATTGTCAACGTCGACGAGGAAAAAATCATCGGTTGGATTAAGAACGGCGCACAGCCAACCGATACCGTTCGCTCGCTCCTTAGCAAAAAGGGTATCATGAAAAAAATCTACGAAGAGCGCAAGGCGGCTAAGGCTGCAGAATAATCACAAATTAGTTGAGGTAGAGGATCATGCAAGAACTTGTAACCGTGCTGGCAAAAGCACTTGTCGAAAAACCCGAAGATGTGCAAGTCGAAGCGGTCGAAGAAGAAGATCGCACGGTTTTAAAACTGCACGTCGCAAAAGAGGATATGGGCAGGGTCATTGGCAAACAGGGGCGCATCGCTAAGGCAATTCGCACCATAGTCAAATCCGCCGCAACTCGCGAAAAGAAAAAAGTTTCAGTTGACATCGAATAACAAAGTCGGGGCGGTGAGCAATCAAAGCTTGCCGCTTTTTTAATTGAGGGACAAGGGGTAAGGGAAATGGGAAAAGTCTTATCCCTACTTCTCCCTTCTCCCATTTCCCTTTTCCCTTTGAACGGAGGAATTTAAATGAATAAAATTACAATGACGGTGCCCGTGACGGTCAAAGCAAAACTGACAGAAAAATTGCGGGCGCGCCTCATAGACGAGGCAGTTAAAGTCGCCGAACAAATGGAACTCGAACTCAAACAAATTAACATCGACATGCAACGCGAACTCGAAAAAAGTCCGGAGCACGAACGCCAAATCAGAAATTTCTTTAGCGGCGAAATGGCTCCGCGTCAAGGCCGTCTGGACGAGGCTCATCATCGCAAGGAAACTTTTGAGAAATTGGCATTGGGTGCGGAAATTGTTCAGGGCACGACCGAACGCCAAGTCGAATTGAAAGTCGGCGACAACCTGCGCGAGGCTATGAACGTTGAAATTTTGGTGGAAGATGACAAAATCATTGCAATCAGGAGCTAAGGAAATAATAATTGGGAAGGTCGGCGCGGCTCGCGGACTTGACGGCACGTTGAAAATAATTCCGCTGACAGACTTTGAAGGACGTTTCGACGACTTGCAGGAAATTTCAATCGGCGAGAAAATTTTTCGCGTCGAGGAGGTCAAGCACATCGGCGGGCAACTTTTCATGAAATTTGCGGGCGTCGACAGTCGGGAATCTGCGCGGGCGTTGACGAATAAATTTTTGACGGTCGACAGGGAAAATGCCGCGCCGCTCGACGACGGCGAGTTTTACACGTTCGACATTATCGGTTGCGAAGTTTTCGACGGCGATAAAAAAATTGGCACCGTCACCAACGTTTTGAAGACCGGTAGCAATGACGTTTTCGAGGTCGACGGGAAAATTTTGATACCCGCGCTGAAATCCG
>CAMZHX010000040.1 GCA_947307055.1 uncultured Selenomonadales bacterium
GCCGCCAATGGGACCCATAATCATTGCGCCCATGAACATTGGAATATCGGTGCCGACGATAATGCCCGCCGTAGCAATCGCGCCAACGACGCCGCCTCTGTGACCGTTGACGACCTCGCCGCCCGTGAAGCCTATCAAAAGCGGCAGGAGCCATTTCGCCATTGGCCCGACCAATTCCGCCAGACCCTCATTAGGAATCCAGCCCGCAGGAATAAAGAGTGCTGTGATAAATCCCCATGCTATGAACGCGCCGATATTCGGCATGACCATCGCGCTGAGGAAGCGACCAAATTTTTGCATCGCCTCTTGCATGGATAACACCTCCAAAAAAACTATTTACTAATCCTATGCTGAATTTTAAAGTATGACATAACACTTGGCAAGCTAAACAACTTTTGCACCGTCCATTATGTCTGCAGACAAAATTTCATATCGCGCTAAAATCGCGCCCGCAAATGTCCACAATTAAAAATTTTCTGCGACTATGTCCGCAATCGCTACGGACAAAATCACTTGACAAGCCAACTTTGCAAGTTATAATAAGAACAAACTTTTAAAGGAAGGACGTTGCCCTATGGAAGTCGGCGAGGTTGTTGAAAAAAATTTTCTTAGACCGATTGATAACACGTCGATTGTGCAACAAGTAATCGACCGCTTAACTTATGCGATGATTTATAAAGAATTGCGACCAGGCGACAAGTTGCCGACGGAAATGGAATTGGCAGCGAGTTTCGGAGTCGGTCGCAACTCCATTCGCGAGGCTATTAAAATTTTAGTATCGTTCGGAGTTCTGGACATCCGCCGCCCCGAAGGAACTTTCGTAGCGAATGGCTTTTCGGATAAAATGATTAACCCGCTCCTCTACGGCATAATTCTTGACCAATCGGATTCGCTCGACAGCCTCAAGGAATTGCGCGAGTGGATTGACTTTGGCATTTTGGAATTGGCGACTGAAAAGGCCGCGCCCGAAGATTTATTTCAGCTCGAAGAACAGCTCAACAAATTGCTTGAGGAGATTGACGGCGGCGACGCGGAAAAAGTTTTCGTTGCGGACGATAATTTCCACGATGCCATTTCGACTGCCGCGCATAATTCTTTGCTCGGACAAATTGCCAAGCTCGTCAGGACTTTGACTAGCGAAATGCGAATGAGCACTATCCGCAATATGATGAAGCTCGGCAAGGGCGGCGAACTCAAAAAGGCGCACGAAGATTTATTTAAGATTGTCAAGCACAGGAACGACTCTTCGGCGCGTGAATTGCTCGTCGAGGGCTATTTTTATCGCTACAACATTTTGCGCAAATAAAATCCCCTGGTGACTTTTGCAAGGGGAAATTTTTATTGTGGAAATTTTATTCGGCGTAGAGCAGATAATGCATAGACTTTCGATAATCGGCGACGGCGTTTAAGACTTTACGTTTAGGAGCCGCCACGATTTTTTTCTTGTCGTTATCGTCCAAAGTATGTTCGGGCAAATTTTTATATTCGTCGGAGTTTGTGAAACGCGCCCATTCGTCTTCGAGCGCGCGAATCGTCATGATGAATTTTTCCATAATGTCTTCGGGCGTGTTCGAGTTGTCGTCCGAATTTTTTTGCGCGTTTTTATTAGCGTCTTCGGATTTCTCCGGCGAATTGTTTTCCGCAATCGATTGATTGACATCGGACAGCGTTTGATTTTCCGCGCCGGAAATATTTGTATTGGCTTCGGTCGAGACTTCGCCGCTGGTAATTGCGCCGCTGTCGTTGCTCGGTGACATTGAGACGCCGCCAGAATTACCGCCTGCAGTCCCGCCATTACATTGACCGAGCGCGCCGAGTTCCGCCATTGCCTCAGTCGATGCCTTGAGCATTGCACGTGTCATAGCCTCGCGAGCTTCCGATTTGCTCTTAGCCTTTTTGAGTTCGGCTTTGAGTTCTTCGCGAGCCTCTTCGGCGTGCTTAGCCTTCTTGTAAGTCTTGGGGTCGTTGACGCGCAAGAATCCCATTTCCTCATCAGAAATTTTCCGGCCGTTCATGAGCTTTTGTTTGATTCGGCGGAGCTTAGCTTGCTTAGCTTTGTCGCTCGATGCCTTAGCCGCTTCGGTGAGTTTCTCGAAAGTCGAAGTTGTTATCGAAACAAAATTCCCGTTCGAGTTGATGAGGTTTTGACCCGTTCGGATTCTGTGTTTTGCGGCGAAGATCAAATTTTTCGTCTTGACGTAGTTGCTTAGCGTCCCGATAATCGCAAAATCCATTTTAATCGCCTCCTTGGCAAATAGAAAGAAAATCCTTGTACTTCCACTCATATTTTACAGGACGCCGCGCAGATTCGCAACTAAATTTATCGGCGGGCTTGCAATTTCTCTGCTCGTGAAATAAAATTCAAATCGTTTAAACTTTTCTGCGGTAATTTAAGGAGTTGAAAGACTTGGTACTTGAGCGGCTTGAAAATTTGCCGGTCGGCTCGTTCCATTACAAATTGCTAATCGTGACGGGATTGGGCTGGCTGTTCGATTCAATGGACACGGGGTTAATCTCGTTCGTGCTGCCGATTTTGGCAAAAGAATGGGGCTTAACGCCGGAGCAAGTCGGTTGGATAGGGAGCATTGGCTTAATCGGAATGGCATTGGGCGCGGTATTAGCGGGGACGATTGCTGACAAGTTCGGGCGCAAAAATGTTTTCGCGGCGACGGTCATTTTATACAGCGTAGCAACGGGACTTTGCGCGGTGGCGTGGAGTTATGAAAGCTTATTGGTTTTTAGATTTTTAGTTGGGTTCGGCTTAGGCGGAGAATTGCCTGTCGCGGCGACTTTGATGAGCGAATATGCGCCAAGTCACCTGCGCGGACGTTTTATAGTTTTGCTGGAAAGTTTTTGGGGCGTAGGCTGGCTAGTTGCGGCGTTAATCTCGTACTTGCTGATTCCGCAATTCGGCTGGCATATCGCGTTCATAATCGGCGCAATGCCCGCGCTGTACGTCTTCCTAATCCGCTTGCACATGCCCGAATCAATCCGCTACTTGCTATCGAAAGGAAAAGTCGAAGAGGCGCGGCAAATAATTTTGACATTGGAGAAAAAATTGGGCGTGCCGAGCAAACCGTTTGACACCGAATTTGTAGAAGATGCGACGCCGATTTTCAAGCTAAATGTATTCACACTCTGGACGAAATCTTTCCGCGTGCGGACGATAATGTTATGGCTGGCGTGGTTTGGAATAGTCTTCAGCTACTACGGAATATTTATGTGGTTGCCGTCGATAGTTTTCGCGCAAGGCTTCGAGGTCGTGAAAACTTTCGAGTACGTGTTGATAATGACGCTGGCGCAGTTGCCGGGCTACATAACGGCGGCATTTTTGGTCGACATAATCGGGCGGCGATATACCTTGTCGCTATTCCTGATGATGTCTGGCGTGTGCGCGTATTTCTTCGGGAATGCGACGGCGAGTTATGAAATTTTAGGTTGGGGCGCGGCGATGAGTTTCTTTAACTTAGGCGCGTGGGGCGTCATATACACCTACACCCCCGAACTTTATCCGACGGCGATTAGGGCATTAGGTTCGGGCTGGGCGGCTGGATTCGGGCGAATCGGCGGAATGATTGCTCCGATGTTAGTTGGCGTGTTGCTGTTTAATAGCGTGCCGATGAGTTTTATTTTCGTGATGTTCGCGTCGGTATTCGTAGTCATTTCGATAATCGTATTGAGTTTGGGCATTGAGAGCAAAAAGAAATCGCTTGAGGAAATCGACGCGACGTTCAAAGTCAAAGCGACGTGAAGAAAAAGGGAAAAGGGAGATGGGAGAAGGGAAAAGGGAGATGGGAGAAGGGAAAAGGGTTTTGAACTTTTCCCATTTCCCTTTTCCCTTACCCCTTTGAAGGGTGATTCTTTGGTATATTTTTTGAAGTTCGGAGCGGCGTGGATTTTGCCGCCGGGAATATTTGTCCTGCTGATGTTGGCTTTGGCGGCTAAGCTCTTCCGAATCGACCGGAAACTTTCGCTGATAGTCCTAATCGGGACGGCGATTTTCTATCTGCTGTGCACAAGTCTTGTCGCGGAAAAATTTATGGGTTGGCTCGAAGAAATTTACCGGCCGCCCGCGCAGGTCGAGACTTCCGGCGCAGATGTGATAGTTTTGCTCGGCGGCGGCGCGATAAGTCAAGTGCCTGACGTTGACGGGGTGGGGGCGTTATGCGCTAGCCCTGCCAATAGACTTTTAACGGCGGTCCGCTTGCAAAAAATTTTGAACGTGCCGATTTTGATAAGTGGCGGGCAAACTTATAGCGATTCGGGCGCGGAGGCTGAAATATCTGCGCGGGTGCTCAAGTCGTTAGGCGTCGCGGAAGATAAAATCTTGACGGAAACTAAAAGCGTAAACACAACGCAAAATGCTCGCTACTCCGCTAAAATTCTGCGCGAGAAAAATTTATCAAGACCGCTACTCGTGACAAGTGCTTTCCACATGCGCCGCGCCATGCTGAATTTTAAAATGCAACAGCTTGATCCGATAGCCTACCCGACAGACTTCACGGTCGCGCACAACCCGACTTTCCACTATACGAAATTGCGCCCGCGAGCCGAAGCTTTACTTTTGAACGTGACGGTTATGCAAGAAATTTTGCGGACTTGGGTCACGGAACTTTTTGGATTATGAGGTGATTGAATTGAATTACGAAGCAGTTATCGGATTGGAGATTCACAGCGAGTTGAAGACCGCTACGAAAATTTTCTGCGGATGCGCAACGACATTCGGCGCGGAGCAAAATACGCACGTCTGCCCGGTATGTTTGGGACTGCCGGGCGTTTTGCCGACAATCAATAAAAAAGTTGTCGAATTCGCTATTAAAGCTGGGCTGGCGACCAACTGCAAAATCAATAAGTATAGCAAGTTCGACCGGAAAAATTATTACTATCCCGACCTGCCTAAGAATTGGCAAACGTCGCAATATGATTTGCCGATAGCATACGGCGGGCACGTTGAGATTGACGTTGACGGCGCACGGAAAATCGTTCGGCTTACGCGGATTCACATGGAAGAGGACGCCGGCAAGCTTGTACACTCCGGAACCACCATTAAAGATTCCGCCAGCTCGAATGTCGATTATAATCGGACGGGCGTTCCGCTGATTGAAATCGTTTCCGAACCCGATATGCATTCCGCCGTCGAAGCTCGCGCCTATATGGAGAAAATTAAATCGATTCTCGAATATATTGACGTGTCGAATTGCCGCATGGAAGAGGGCAACCTGCGCGCTGATATTAACGTTTCGTTGCGTCCTGTTGGAAGTGATAAGCTCGGCACGCGAACCGAAATGAAAAATATAAATTCGTTCAAAGCCCTCGAAGACGCGATTAACTACGAGATTGAACGCCAAGCCGAAGTCCTCGACGACGGCGGCACGATTATTCAGGAGACGCGCACTTGGAATCCGGAGAAGGGAATTACGCAATCAATGCGCTCTAAGGAAGACGCGCACGACTACCGCTACATGCCCGAACCCGACTTGCCGCCGATTATCACGACTGATGAGCAAATCGAAGCGTTCAGAAAATCACTGCCCGAATTGCCTGACGCTCGCCGCGCTCGGCTGATTGAAAGTTTTGGGCTGAGCGATTATGACGCGGGAAGCATTACGAGCTCGCGGGCTATGGCGGAATATTTTGACGCGGTCGTCGCGGGCGGTGCTGACCCTAAAGCCGCCGCGAATTGGATAATGGGTGATCTGTCCAAAAATTTGAATGCGGACGGCCTCACGATTGAAAATTCGCCGGTCGACGCAAAAAGACTTGCCGAAATGATTCAGCTGATTGCAAAGGGCACGATAAGTGGCAAAATTGCTAAGACGGTCTTTGCTGAAATGTGGAAGTCGCCTGACCCGCCCGAAAAAATCGTCAAGGACAAAGGGCTTGTGCAAATCACCGACACCGGCGCGATTGAAAGCGTTATTGATGAAGTTATCGCTAAAAATCCAAAGGCGGTCGAAGAATATCGCGGTGGCAAGAAAAAAGCACTCGGCGCACTCGTCGGGCAAGTCATGAAGCTCACTAAGGGCAAAGCTAATCCCCAACTCGTCAATCAACTGCTCGCCAAAAAATTGGAGGCGTAAAATTTGAGCGCGGAATTTATCAAAATGATTTCCGAACTCCACGAGCAAAGATTTAATGTCCACTTGGGGCAGCTCGTCGAAAATCGGACGCCTTGCGGAATTTTTTTCGGCTTCGTTATGACGCCGAGCGATGCGGCGGCAAATGTTCAAACGCTTATCAAAACGGGCTTGAATATTACTTGCGCGATTGTCCTTGCCGACGTTCAAGCAAATGCTTTGAGACCTTTGGTTGATGTGCCGGTAATTACGCTTGAAGACTTTCCAAATTTCGGCGAAGAAAATTTCCCCGTCAAACCCCAAGAAGTTTTTTTGAACCTTGTACTTAAAGATTTCGCTTTTATTCCCTACTTTACGCGTTACGGGATTGAAATACTTACCGCGTCCGATAATCAAATATTTTCGTTCACAATGAAACATTTGCCCGAACTTTACGACGTTTACGAAATGCTCGGCAGTGACGAATCTAAAAAAGTTTTCTGCGCGGCGATTAAAGGTCGTTTGACTGGCAAAATAAGTGACTATCGTTTTGCGCCGGAGCCGCAATATTTTTTGGAAAGTTTCACGCCGAGCGCGGGCGATATTGCCATTGACGGCGGAGCTTATGACGGCTCAACGGCTCTTGCCTTTACCAAATGCGGCGCGAAAGTTTTTGCTTTTGAAATGGACGCAAGGAATTACAAAAACTGCGTAGCGCGGCTCGGAAAAAATTATGACATTACGCTTGAGAACTTAGGCTTGAGCGACAAGGAGGGCGAAGAAAATTATTCTTCATGGGGCACAGGCAGTCGCAAAAATTCGGGCGGCAATCTGACTGCAAAATTTATCGACCTAGATACCTACGTTGCGAGAAAAAATTTGCCCCGCGTCGATTATATCAAGCTCGACATTGAAGGCGCGGAACTCGATATGCTACACGGCGCGGCCAAGACTATCACGCATTGCAAACCGAAAATGGCTGTCAGTGCTTATCATAAGCTCGAAGATTTATTCACGCTCGCCACTTATATAAAATCGCTCCGTCCTGATTATAAATTTGAGTTTCGACATTACCGAATCGATTGCACCGATTACACGCTTAACGACGAAGAGCGCGCCATTTTGAAATATTTCGGGCTGAATTACCTTGTGCCCACGCCTTGCGAAATGGTTTTGTATTGTGGCTAGGGAAAAGGGAAATGGGAAAAGGGAAATGGGAAAAGTCTTCCCCCTTCTCCCTTCTCCCATTTCCCTTCCCCCTTATACGCGGTTTACTTTTTTATAACTGCGTGATATAATCCCTAGAATTTATTTGAGAGGAGAACTTAATAACTTATGGCAAGAAAAATGAAGACGATGGACGGAAATCAAGCCGCCGCTTATATCTCCTACGCATTTACCGACGTCGCCGCGATTTACCCAATTACCCCTTCCTCGCCTATGGCTGAAGATGTTGACGTTATGGCCGCTAAGGGCGTCAAAAATATTTTCGGGCAAAAAGTCCGCCTAATCGAAATGCAATCGGAAGCGGGCGCGGCCGGTACTGTTCACGGCTCGCTCCAAGCCGGCGCACTCACCACGACTTACACGGCCTCGCAAGGTTTTCTGCTGATGATTCCGAATCTGTACAAAATTGCGGGCGAATTATTGCCTGGCGTCTTCCATGTATCTGCGCGGGCTTTAGCGACTTCGACACTTAGCATTTTCGGCGATCATCAAGACGTTATGGCGGCGCGGCAAACTGGTTGCGCAATGCTCGCTGAAGCTAGCGTTCAAGAAGTTATGGACTTATCAGCGGTTGCGCACCTTGCCGCGATTAAAGGGCGCATTCCGTTTATAAATTTCTTTGACGGGTTCCGCACTTCCCACGAAATTCAAAAGGTTGAAGTCATTGACTATGCCGACCTCGCTAAAATTTTGGACTTTGACGCGGTTAATAAATTCCGCCGCAGTGCTCTGAATCCCGACCACCCTGTCATGCGCGGCACAGCGACTAATCCCGATGTTTACTTCCAAATTCGCGAGACCGTCAATAACAATTATGAGCAACTCCCCGACATTGTCGAAGCGGCTATGGCTGACATTGGCAAAATCACAGGGCGCACTCATCATCTATTTGACTACACCGGCGCACCCGATGCCGAAAGAATAGTTATTGCTATTGGCTCCGGCTGTCAAACTGCGCAGGAGGCCGCCAATTACCTCAACGCGCAGGGCGATAAAGTTGGCGTCGTGAGCGTTCATTTATTCCGCCCGTTCAGCGTCAAACATTTCCTCAACGCCATTCCCAAAACCGTCAAGAAA
>CAMZHX010000041.1 GCA_947307055.1 uncultured Selenomonadales bacterium
TTTTGCGGCGGCAGGAATTTTTTTTGCGGCATTGAACAGGTTATTAATTCAGCGTGACAGAAATTTTTAATGCGAAAGTTTTAACCTCAAGGAGGCTGCTTATTTTGGAAAAATCTACAGTAATAGGGCTGGTCGGAGGAATAATTTCCGTTTTCGTCGGCATGATTCTCAAGGGCGCACCGCTCACGGCACTAAATAACCCCGCCGCCTTCCTGATAATCATCGGCGGAACCATCGCCTGTTTATTCAATGCTTTTACTATGGAGCAAATGTCGAAAGTCCCGACGCTCTTTAAACTTCTCCTGCGCGGCAACGAGGAACAGAGTAAAGGCGAATTGGTTAAAACTTTCGTCGACCTGTCGCAACTGGCGCGCCGCGAAGGTATTCTAGCTTTGGAAAGTCGCGTCGAGGCCATTGAGGATCCTTTCTTCCGCAATGGCTTGAGTATGGTTATTGACGGCATGGACCCTGAATTTGTCGAATCGGTTCTTGATGCCGAACTTGCAATCATGGAACAGCGTCATGCTGAAATGCGCTCGATTTTCTCGCAGGCCGGAACTTATGCTCCGACGTTAGGCGTTTTGGGCGCGGTCGTCGGACTTATCGCGGCTCTCGGTAACTTGAACGACATAGAAAAGCTCGGTCACTCAATCGCAGCGGCATTCGTCGCGACAATTTTGGGCATTTTTACAGGCTACGTTCTTTGGTTGCCCTTCGCTAATAAACTTAAAATCAAATCCGAAAACGAAGTCGGGCATAAGCGCATGATTATGGAAGGAATTTTGTCGTTGCAGGCGGGCGATTCCCCGACGCAAATCGAATCGAAATTGATGATTTACATTCCCCAGAGCGAACGCGAAGCCGCTAAGGAGTGATAAAGTTGGCTAAGAAAAAACACGCAAAGAAACATGAGGAAGAAGCCAGCGAAGCTTGGTTGCTACCCTACTCCGACTTGATGACGTTGCTTTTGGCGTTGTTTATCTGCCTGTTCGCGATTTCGCAGACCGACCAGACAAAGCTCGTGCAAATGGCGCAAGCATTTACGGCGGCCTTTAACATGGGCGGGCCGTCATTCTTCGACAAGGCAGGACCTAGCAACAGTATGCAACGCGAAATCGTAACGTCGGAAGACGCCGGCAACGCGGCTTACCTGCAAGAGAATCAGCAACTGCAGGATTTGCAACAGCGGCTCGAAGAATACATCAAGGAAAACAATTTGCAGGACGAGTTGTCGACGGAATTGCAGGAAGAAGGCTTGATGATTCGGATAAAGGAGCGTGCGTTATTCCCGTCAGGCTCGGCCGATTTGGTTCCTGAATCGCAACGCATAGGCCCGATAGTCGCGGGACTTTTAGCGGAGGTGCCCGAACGAGTTTTGATTTCCGGTCACACCGACACCGACCCGATTAACACGGCGCAATTTCCTTCCAACTGGGAATTAAGTTCGACCCGCGCCTTGACGTTCATGAAATTTTTGCTGTCGATTAACCAGAATTTGAATCCGGCGAGATTTTCCGCGATTGGCTACGGCGAATACCGCCCAATTGCCATGAACGATACGGCGGAGAATAAACAGAAAAATCGCCGCGTCGAGATTCTGATTGCGCGGAGTTTGACTTTCAATCCAAATGAAGGATTCCGCGCACAAACTGACGCCGATTTAGTAGCGAAATGATTATAGGACTTGGCACGGACATAATCGAAATTGAACGCGTCCGCAAGGCCGTCGCTAAAAAATTTTTCAGAGAGAACGTTTTCACGGAGCACGAACAAAATTATTGTGACAGTCGCGGGAAAAATTCCGCCGCCTCCTACGCCGCAAGATTTGCCGCTAAGGAGGCTTTTTTCAAGGCATTAGGTACTGGGATTGTCACGCAACTCACGGAAGTTGAAATTCTCAACGACGAGCGCGGTGCTCCGAAAATTTTTCTGCGCGGCAAGGCGAAAGCTCTGGCTGATAAAAGGCGCGTCGAAAAAATTTCTTTGAGCCTAAGTCATTCGCTAGACTTCGCAACAGCTACTTGTATTCTGGAGTAATCAGAATTCTATTCCCGACTGCGCGGCGATTCCTTTTTGGAACTGGTGCTTAATCAATTTCATTTCGGTTACGAGGTCAGCGGCTTCGACGAGTTCGGGCAGAGCGTCGCGACCCGTGAAGACTAAATGCAACGTCGGCGGGCGAATTTTTATCAGCTCCAAAAGTTCGGGCGCGTCGACTAAGCCGAATTTCACCGCGTAATTTATTTCGTCCAAGATTATCAAATCCCAATCGCCCGACAAAATTTCTTTCTGCGCAAGCTCGATTGCTTCCCGCGCAGATTTTTTTTGTTCGGCGAAATTTTCTTTGGTGATGAAGCCCAGCCCGCATTGTCTGATTTCGACGCCCAAAAGTTTTAAAGCTTTGAGCTCGCCTGAATCTTTTTTGCCCTTGATGAATTGCAGGATTAAAACCCTCAACCCCGCGCCAAATGCTCGCAACGCTAAACCTAATGCCGCTGTAGTTTTGCCTTTGCCGTCGCCCGTATGAACGATTACTAATCCGCGTCTCTCCAAGCGGAATACCTCCTTTGTAAGGGAAAAGGGAGATGGGAGAAGGGAAAAGGGGAAGAAAAGACTTTTCCCATTTCCCATTTCCCATTTCCCATTTCCCATTTCCCTTTCCCCTTTCCCCATTTCCCTTTTCTCTTTTTCCTTAAATTTCCCTTGCGCAAATTGCAAAATGAATTTATAATGAAAGTAAAAAGGAAGTGATTAACTTGAGCAAGGCAAGAGAAAGTTTGAAGAATGCAAAGCGAATCGTCATAAAGGTCGGGACGAGCACGTTGGCTCACGCCGAAAGCGGCAAGTTAAATCTATACAGGATAGAGCATTTGATTCGCGAGATTGCTGACCTTCATAACGCCGGCAAGGAAATTATTTTCGTAAGTTCGGGAGCAATCGCGACGGGTATGAATAAACTCGGCATTAAAGTCAAGCCGCAGACTATTCCCGAAAATCAAGCGTTGGCGGCAATCGGGCAGGGCGTCCTCATGCACATTTACGAAAAATTTTTTGCGGAGTACGGGCAGACTATTGGACAAGTCCTTTTGACCGGTGAAAATGCCAGCGACGCTCACGCCCGCGAAAATTCCAGAAACTCCCTGCGCGCAATTCTCGACATGGGCGCAATCCCCGTCATCAATGAAAATGATGCCGTCGCCGTAGATGAAATTAAAATCGGCGATAACGATAACCTTTCCGCAATCGTCGCCGCGCTCATCGATGCCGAAGTTTTGATTATCCTTAGCGACATCGACGGGCTTTACGACGGCAACCCCAAAGTTGATAAATCTGCGCGGCTCATCGACGAGGTCTCGGAAATTGATTCGGAGATTGAAAAAATCGCGGGCGGCGCAGGTACGAAACTCGGTATAGGCGGCATGTTTACTAAAATTCAAGCGGCGAAATTCGCAACGGCTCACGGCGTGACTATGCTAATCATTAACGGCAGCACGAACGGAAATTTGCGCCGAGCTTTGAGCGGCGAAGTCGTCGGAACTATTTTCCCAAAGGAGAGTGACTAAAAATGACTGAAAAATTTTCAACGTTAATCACCAATTCGCTGGTTGCATTCGCGACGCTCTTAACTTTGTTCCCGTCAATCGCGCTCTTCGCGGACATATTAAGCGGGAACATCACCGAAAATATTTTTTCAAACGACATCTAGGAGGAGTCACAATGCGCAAAAAAATTTCAATGCTGATTGCAAGTTCGCTGGTCGCATTCGGAATACTTTCCGCGTCGGCTCTGCCCTTCAGCCATATTCAATCGACCGCGCAGGCAATCGCAATCCAAGACAATCGCGCTACCGCTGATTATTGGGTCGGCAAAAATAAATCGGGCGAGGCGGTTTTCATTCCGACTGCCGATTTGGATAGGCTCAACATGCAGATTCAGCAGAAAAGCGCAAATACTATCGTTGACCTAGCGAAGTACCCGGACAAAGTTTATACGCAATGGATTAAGAATAAAATTACCGCGACTTTGACTATCGGCAAATTTCAGGACGCCGCAGTTCCTAAGCTCTTCAAGAACGGCGCACCTTTAACCGAATTCAGCTACAATCAAGCTAAGAAAAATTGCGGGCTTGAAGCAGTCCCCGCCGTCAGCGAAGTCCGCTACGCCTTGACTATCGACCGCACAAACCTTAGACTTTTGCCCGAAGCTGACGGTTGGTTCACAGGCAAGGACGATACTCATTACGACCAACTGCAGGCGACTGCCCTTGACCCTTGCGAGCCGCTCGTCGTAATCCTTGACAGCCAGGACAAACAATTTGTTTTAGTCGATTCGCGCTACTACACCGGCTGGATTAAAACTTCCGAGCTTGCCTTCACCGATAAGCAAACCTGGCTAAAGTACGTCGACCCGCAAAGTTATCTTACAGTCATCGCGAGCCGCAAAACTATTCCGCACGGCAAAGCGTATTATCAAATGGGCGGCAAAGTTCTGCTCCGCGCTAACGACTTGCAAAAGGACGGCTCTTGGGCAATTTCTATGCCGACTCTTGACGCAAACGGCACAATCAGCGAGCAGCCCTTCAACATTCCCAATGATAACGCCGTCGTCAAAGGTGCGCTGGCTTGCTCCGAAAATAATTTGATTCGGCAGGCGTTCCGCTTTTTAGGCGAGGACTACGGTTGGGGCGGCATGGATAAAAGCGTTGACTGTTCGGCATTCGTTCAAGATGTTTATCGCAGTGTCGGCATCGAACTCCCTCGCGACACTAGCAGACAGGAAAAAGTTATGACGCAGTCCATTTCCATACAAAATATGAATCACGCGCAACGCCTCGAAATTATCAAGAAGTCTAAGCCGGGCGCATTGTTATTCCTGCCAGGTCACGTCATGATGTACTTGGGCAACGATGCTAACGGCGAGCCGCTCGCAATTCACGCGCTAAGCAGTTACTACACGTTCGAGAACAATCAGCCGAATAAGCATTACGTCAGGAAAATTTTGGTCAGCGATTTGCACTTCAAGAACAAAGACAACGTCGAAATCATTGACCGCATTACAAGCGTCGGGAATTTTTGATTAAGGGAAAAGGGAGATGGGAAAAGGGATAAGGGAAGGGAGAAGAATAGACTTTTCCCATTTCCCATTTCCCTTCTCCCTTGAAAGGAGTAATCTTTATGTTATTCATGAAAGAGCACGTAGCCAAACAGGCGCGGCGTGCAAAAGAGGCGTCGCGAAAATTGGCGTGGGTGCCAGTCGAAGTCAGAGACGCCGCATTATTAGCAATGGCTGATGCTTTGGAGGCTCACCAGGGCGAAATTTTAGAAATCAACGCAAAAGAGGTCGCGGCGGCTAAGGAGCGGGGAACGCGCATAAACATGATTGACCGCTTGACTTTGACGCCTAAAAGGATTGCAGATATGGCGACGAGCATTCGGCAAGTCGTCAAGCTCCCAGACCCGCTCGGCAAATTCGACATTGACATTACGCGACCAAATGGCTTGAGGATTCGTCGTGCTAGGGTGCCCTTTGGCGTCGTAGGGATTATTTACGAGGCGCGACCAAATGTCACGGCAGATGCGATTGCCCTTTGCATGAAATCGGCTAATGCATGTCTTCTGCGCGGCGGCTCCGAAGCAATTCGCACTAACAAAAAAATCGTCGACATAATGCGCGAGGCCGGCATTGCAAACGGTATTCCCGAAAATGCTATTGAATTCATTTCGATTATCGACCGCGATTCAGTCGTCGTGATGTGCAGGCTGCGCGGTTTAATTGACGTGATTATCCCTCGTGGCGGCGCGGGACTTATCGAGCGCGTCATTGAACACAGCACGGTTCCTGTCATCGAGACCGGCAAGGGCGTCTGCCATACTTTTGTTGACAAGACCGCTGATTTTGATATGGCGATAAAAATTTGCGTCAACGCTAAGACTTCGCGCCCGTCGGTTTGCAACGCTATGGAGACGCTGTTAATTCATAAAGACATTGCCGAAGAATTTTTGCCGAAAGTCGCGGCGGCTCTTCGTGAAAAGAACGTCGAACTGCGCGGCGATGAAGCTTGCAGAAAAATTTTGCCCGATATAATTGAGGCCGTCGAGGACGATTGGTCGACCGAATACAACGATTTAATTTTGTCAGTTAAGATTGTCGACGACGTGGACGCCGCGATTGCTCACATTAACAAGTACAGCAGCAATCATTCCGACGCGATTATCACCGAAGACAAATTGAACGCGACGAAGTTTAGGAAATGGGTTGATTCGTCGACGGTTTACGTCAATGCCTCGACGCGCTTTACGGACGGTTTTGAATTTGGCTTGGGCGCGGAAATCGGAATCAGTACGCAAAAATTACATGCTCGCGGACCTATGGGCCTTGAGGCTCTAACCACGATGAAATATCTTGTCGACGGCGACGGACAAATTCGCTGATGAAAAATTTCTTCGGGTATGTTCGGACGCTACGGAATTATTTTCAAACTTCCAAAGCTCGGCACGACTTCAAAGACTACGCCCGCGCACTCGCAATCATTCTTCTAACAGCACTGATAATTTTCTTGATAATTCGGAGGTAGCGCAATGAAAATAGGTATAAT
Source organism: uncultured Selenomonadales bacterium (assembly GCA_947307055.1). GTDB lineage: Bacteria > Bacillota > Negativicutes > Selenomonadales > Selenomonadaceae > Quinella. Next base: position 6,596 of record CAMZHX010000041.1, read on the forward strand.
GGGCGGCACCTTCGACCCGATACACTTAGGGCATTTGGCGACGGCCGAAGCTGTTCGCGAAATTTTCATGCTCGACGAAATATTATTTATCCCGGCCGCTCGACCGCCTCACAAACTTGGCAGAAAAGTTACGGACGAAAAACATCGGCTAGCAATGACGCTTTTGGCGACGCGCTCAAATAAATTTTTCAAAGTCTCGGACATGGAATTGAAACGAACGGGGCTTTCATACACACTCGACACAATGAACGAACTACATAAAACTTTCGGCGACTCAACGGAATTATTTTTCATAATCGGCGCGGATTCATTAGCGGACTTATCGAAGTGGCACGAGGCTAAAACTTTGGTCGAGAAATGCCATTTCATAGCGACGACGCGGCAAGGCGTAGACATAGATTTTTCAGCGGTCAAGAAATTTTTCGGGGCGACGGCAGTCGAACACATTCACCGCGTCGCGACGCCCGGACTTGAAATTTCTTCGACCGACATCAGAGAAAAAATACGGCGCGGACGTTCGATAAAATATCTCGTGCCAGAAGCCGTCGAAGAATATATTTTGAGGGAAAAGCTTTATGACGATAGATGAAATGCGGTTACTTTTAAAAAGTAACCAAACAGTGTAAGTGTTCGACGTTACCGGAAGGGAAATCTTATGACGATAGATGAAATGCGCCGCGAACTACAACGGCGGCTAAAGAAAAGTAGATTTGCGCACTCAATCGGCGTGGCGAATACCGCAGTCAAGTTGGCTAAGCGATTCGGCGTCGACGAAACTAAAACTTATATCGCCGGACTTCTTCACGATTGCGCGAGGGAATTTGAAAATGACGAGCTACCCGCGCAGGCTAAACTTCGCGGAATAGAAATCGGCGAGGTCGAACAGGCTATGCCGCTTTTGTTACATCCTTACATAGGCGCGCACATGATTAAAGAAATTTACGGCGTGGACGACGCGGAGATTTCCCAAGCGATTTACCGGCACACAGTCGGCGCACGCGATATGACTAAGCTCGACAAAATTATTTACTTCGCGGACATGATTGAGCCGAATAGAAATTATCCTGGCGTCGAGAAGTTGCGAACACTTGCTGAGACCGCTGACCTTGACGAGATTTTATTGACGGCGTTAAGTGAAACAATAATTTTCGTCGTGCAGAAAAATTCGCTCGTCCACCCCGACACCGTCGCCGCAAGAAATTTTCTTCTGCTAAACAAATGAGAAATGAGCGGAAACCTTATGGCTAACGAAACCAAAGATAATGTCGAAAAGAAACGCAAAACTATGAGGCGTAAGCGCAGAGTTCAAACCTTACGCCTAGTTTTTGCGCTTGTGGTTTTAAGCCTGATAGGGGTTGCGATTTTATTTGTCGGCTACGGGATATACAGCGCGGGCAATCGGGTTTATAATGAGTTCGCGGAAATGTATCAGGGCTACAACGACCGCAGAACGGCTCGGCTCGGCGTGACTGATCCGAAGTTCGACGGCTACACAAATATTTTAATTTTGGGCGTCGATGACAGCGAGCGGCAAGAGGCTGATACGATTTTGGTGTTGAGCTTCTCGAACGACACCGGCAAGAGCAGAATTATTTCCATTCCGCGCGACACGTGGATAACTATGCGGAGCAATTCAAGCCGGATTGGTGCAATTTACGGTTGGGGCGGCGCAAATCGCATGGTCAAAGAAATTTCGCGGCTGTTGGGCG
>CAMZHX010000042.1 GCA_947307055.1 uncultured Selenomonadales bacterium
TCTTTCGAGCCGAAAAAATTCGATTTATTCATTCTCGATATTTTTATGAAGCCTTTAAACGGAATTCAAGTCGCTCAAGTCATTCGCAAGCGCGATAAGGATGCCTCTATCATTTTTTTGACTTCAAGCGAAGATTTTATCCTCAAAGGATACAAAGTTTTTGCGGTTGGATACTTCCTAAAGCCATTTGCAGACAACGCTGACCAATTTAACGAAACTTTTTCGTTTATCTTCCGAAAACTGCTTGCAAATCAGAAAAATCTTGCAGTTACGATAAAAAATAGTGGCTTGGAAACGTCAATCCCGTATAAAAGCATAAAATTCATAGATATTGACTGGCAACATCGCATTTGCATTCATTTAGCCGAAGAAAAACTTTATCCGAGCGTTTCATACGAAAAAATTTGGTCTGAACTGCAAAACGACGGGCGATTTATCGAATGTTACCACAGAATTATTGTCAACATGGATTTTATCAAGTACATGGAGGGCGAAGACTTCATTTTGAATGATAAAACCCTGATTCCGATTAGTCAGCGCAAAAGTAGAGACTCAAAACGCAAATATATGCGTCATTTGCTTAACAGTTGCCTTTGAGCAATGAAAAAAGCCTCCGAAATCGTTTTGAACTGATTTTGAAGGCTCAAACACAAAAATTTTGTCCGTTTGAAAGCGCAAATGACGAAATCCCAAATACGGGATTTTTAGATCCTCCAATACATGACGACCTTGAATAACCTCCCCTCCAATTTAAAATCAGTGTAAGCGTCGTATTTCTCGCTGAATAGTTTAAGCGACGCAATACCGAACCCGTGACCTTCTGCAGAAGTTTGCGGGTAATTTTTTTCATCGAAACGAACCGTCGAATCGCAAGAGTTGATAATTTCAAGGACGCATTGTCTTTCGATACTTTGAATCGTCACCGAGATAATTTTTTCGCCGGATTTTTGCTTTGAGCAAGCATTGATAGCATTTTCCAAGAGATTGGAGAGGAGCAAAGCCAAATCGCTTTCATCTGTCGAAAGTTTTTCGGGCAAATTTATCTTCGTGCTGACTTTTATGCCCAAATTCTCTGCGCGACTTACGTAAAACGATAAGGCAGCGTTCAAAAGCGGCGTTTGACAAAAATTTTTAACCTTAGTCCTGCCCAGCAAAGTTTCCTGCTTGTCTACGTAGTCTCTAGCCGCGTCTAATTCATTTTTCTGAAGCATAACGGCGATTAAGCGGTAAGAGTGCCTTAAATCGTGGCGCATTATTGCTACTTTCTCGCGACCTTCCTGCATTAGGCGATTATACTCTTTCAAAACCGTTAATTGCTCCTGCATTCGCTTAAAATTTAGTTCCGTACGCTTTTGTTCTTGTAATTGCTCGGTCGTTAGCAGAATATGGCGATAAAAAAAGAAAAATACAATCGGCAAATAGAATCTGGATAATCTTTCCTGCCAAGAATGAATCAACGGTTCCTGCGACCAGAGGAGCAACACTGGAATAATCATTGCAAACGGGAAAAAGGCTACGAACTTACCGTAATCCTCGAAAAATTTCTGTGGCGGCAGTAAATTTACGAAGAAACGCCTTGCAAGCGGGAGACTGACGACGAAAATCATCAAATACACTATCGCATGAGCAAAAATTATCTCTTGTTCGCTTTCAAACAGTTGTATGACGATTATCGCGGCGAAATACAGGCAAGAACAACTACAGGAATCATATGCTGTGCAACTGGTCGCCCGCTCCAACGGTAATAATCTCGAAATGAAAAGAGTGGTCTCCCCCATAACTGAAGGAGACCACTTTAAATTTCATTGTAGAGTTAAAAGTTTTCCAATAATTATTTGAGTTTTTTACCGCTGAGAGTGTGAGTTGTGCCGTTAATGTTGAAAGAGTCGCCGGATTTAACGCCGTCAAATACAACAGAACCGCCGCCTGAAATCGTGAGTGTCAATTTGTTGTTGCTGAAAGAGGATTTAGTAAAGGAGCCGCCTTCTTTTCCGTTCGTCTTGAGAATCTTGAGCATATCGCCTGAAGCGTAGTCGAAAATAGTATCGGTGCCCTCGTTGGGTTTGTAAACGAAGACATCTTTGCCGGCACCACCCCAGAGCGAATCATTTCCTGCGCCGCCCCAGAGACTGTCGTTACCCTTGCCGCCGTAAAGTTTATCATTGCCCGCGCCGCCAGATAACGTGTCAGCACCGTCGCCACCGCTCAAAGTGTCGTTGCCCGCATTGCCGAGAAGTTTATCGTTATCCACGCCGCCAACGAGAGAATCTTTACCCGCGCCGCCATTCAACGTATCCTTGCCTTTGCCGCCATTAAGCGTTGAGCCATTCGCGCCCGCAGTCAAGACATTTGCCTTTGCGTTGCCCGTGATTTTTATCGTGGAATTTGCCGCAGAAGCATCGACCGTCACGAGAGCAGAATATTTAGTCGCGTCGAAAGTCTTGGTCGCGGCGGGCAATGTTACTGCTGTGTTATCTTTGTTGAAAATGCCAGCAGTTTTGTAAGTACCAGTCGCGCCGTTGATAAACGTTATTTCTTTGTTCAAGCCGTTGGTAATTGTCAGAGTGTTGGAGCCGTAAGTCATAATGACATTCTTTTTGCTGACGGAGAATTTGCCCTTACCGAGACTGCTCGCCACGCTGACTTTATCACCCGCCGCATAGTCGGTAATCGTATCCTTGCCGCCGCTGAAAACGAAGGTATCATTACCCTTGCCGCCAGTGAGGGTGTCGTTGCCAGCTTCGCCCGACAAAGTATCTGCGCCGTCGCTGCCAACTAAGCTGTCATTACCTGCGCCGCCTAAGAGTTTATCATTGCCCGCGCCGCCAGACAAAGTATCTGCACCGTCGCCGCCGCTCAAGGTGTCGTTGCCCGCATTGCCGAGAAGTTTATCGTTATCCGCTCCGCCAACGAGAGAATCTTTACCCGCGCCGCCATTCAACGTATCCTTGCCTTTGCCGCCATTAAGCGTTGAGCCATTCGCGCCCGCAGTCAAGACATTTGCCTTTGCGTTGCCCGTGATTTTTATCGTGGAATTTGCCGCAGAAGCATCGACCGTCACGAGAGCAGAATATTTAGTCGCGTCGAAAGTCTTGGTCGCGGCGGGCAATGTTACTGCTGTGTTGTCTTTGTTGAAAATGCCAGCAGTTTTGTAAGTGCCAGTCGCGCCGTTGATAAACGTTATTTCTTTGTCCAAACCGTTGGTGATTGTTAGCGTGTTGGAGCCGTAAGTCATAATGACGTTCTTTTTGCTGACGGAGAATTTGCCCTTACCGAGACTGCTTGCCACGCTGACTTTATCACCCGCCGCATAGTCAGTAATCGTATCTTTGCCGCCGCTGAAGACGAAGGTATCATTGCCTTTGCCGCCAGTGAGGGTGTCGTTGCCAGCTTCGCCCGACAAAGTATCTGCGCCGTCGCCGCCAACTAAGCTGTCATTGCCTGCGCCGCCGAGGAGTTTGTCATTGCCCGCGCCGCCGCTCAAGCTGTCATTACCCGCGCCACCGCTTAAGCTGTCGTTGCCCGCGTTGCCGTAAAGTTTATCGTTAGCCTTGCCGCCCGCGATTGTATCATTTTTCGAGCCACCACTCAATGTACTCGCCGAAGCACCGCCAGTTATCTTAATCGCGTTCACGACTGCCGAGCCGTCTACCTTCGTAAAGTTCTTAGCGTTAAACGTTCCTTTAAATGCCGAAGTTAGCGTAACAGATTTGCCGTCGACAATCCTGTCAGCCGAGTAGGTGTAAGCCGAAATGACGCTGTCCTTATCGTTGAGGATAGTAACAATATTGCCTTGCGCGGCGTCCTTGACGGTAATTTTCCCGCCGTCGGTCGTGACGATAACATCTTTGCCGCTCACCGAAGTTTGAGCTTTCGTCGTGCCTGTCAGCTTAATCTTGTCGTCGTTGCCGAAGCTGTAGAGAACGTCATTGCCGTCGCCCTTTGCGTAGAGGAAAGTATTACTGCTGCCGAGCGTGGCAGTATCATTGCCCTTGCCGCCGCTTATCACGAGGTTTGAGCCGCTACTGTTAATTTTATCCGCGCCAGTTGTGCCGGTCAAAGTTTTGTTCTTGAAGTCGCCGCTAAGAGCTAAGGTGTAGACGCCCGCATTGCTAGCGACTGTAACGTTGCTATTGAAGTTGTTAGCGGTAAGTTTAACGGTAGAGCCGCTCAAGGTCGGAGTGCCTTTGACGCCGCTTAGCTCAATCTTATTCGCGCCCGCAACTGACGCGTTGTAAGTTATGGCAGTTTTGGCTTTGTTCAAGGAATAGTAGGAACCAGTGCCGTCAGCTTGGTAAGCGACGTTGCCGCTGGAAAGCGTCGTCCACTTGGAAATATTTTCCGCTGTCGTGTCGACGTTGCTATTGAGAGCCATTGTATATCCGCCGGCATTCGCGCTAAAAGTGACGTTCTTATTGTTGAGGTTAGCGGCTTTCAACGTGACTGTCTTTTTGCTCGCGTCAACCGCAATTCCACTTGTAGATTTTATGCCGCTCAGCGTAAACAAGTTGGTCGTCTGAACATCTTGCGCCGTGAAGGTGTAAGACTTGCTGTCTGCGGCTTTTGTCCAATATTCAGCTGTCGTAGCAGTTTGCGTGTAAGTCGCTTTGCCATTGCTGACTGAACCGAACTTAGCGGTTGTCGTTGTGGCTGGTTTCTCTGTCGTTACGCCACTCAACGTTAAAGTATAGTCGCCTTCAACGCTCACGGCTTTTTTGTCGAGGTTAGCGGCTTTCAACGTGACTGTCTTTTTGCTCGCGTCAACCGCAATTCCACTTGTAGATTTTATGCCGCTCAGCGTAAACAAGTTGGTCGTCTGAACATCTTGCGCCGTGAAGGTGTAAGACTTGCTGTCTGCGGCTTTTGTCCAATATTCAGCTGTCGTAGCAGTTTGCGTGTAAGTCGCTTTGCCATTGCTGACTGAACCGAACTTAGCGGTTGTCGTTGTGGCTGGTTTCTCTGTCGTTACGCCACTCAACGTTAAAGTATAGTCGCCTTCAACGCTCACGGCTTTTTTGTCGAGGTTAGCGGCAGTCAACGTGACTGTCTTGTTAGCGGTGTCGACTTTGATTGCGTCGTTAATAATCGCGCCGCTCAACGTGAAAAGTTTTTCGCCGCCCGTCGCCGCCGTATACTTGACACTGCTCGCGCCAGTCGTCCAACTCGACGCCGTTTTAGCTGAAATGTAAGATGTGCCGTCCCAATATGCCGCAACCGCCTCTGTCGTCGCCAACTCGGAAGTATCAATCACGCCACTTGAAATTTTAATCTCGGTCGGGTTTTCGGGCAAAAGTTCATCGCTCGGTTTAAAGACGATTTTATCTCCGTCACGGGTGAACATATCCTCCGTCAAAGTCGCGTCACTCTTCAAGCCCGTGATTGTGAGTTCTTCGCCGCCTACTTGCGCTTGCCACTCGTAAGCACCGTTGATAAGTTTATAGCCTTCAGTCGTGCCGCTCAATGTGACTTTGTTGCCGGACTGCGCGAACGGAATATCCGCGACTAGCGAATCATTAAGTTGCAACGTGTAGCTCGAATCATCGACAGAAATTTTATTGTGCGAGGAAGTCAACGCGCCGCTAGAAATTTGAATCGTCTTGTTACTGATGATGACATTTTCGCCGAGCTTCGCGCCGTCGCCCAAGCCGCTGATTGTAAACGTAGTCGGAGCCGTCGCGGGCGTGAACGTGTACTCTTTGCCTTTGCCCGTGAAATATGCGGGCGTGTAAGCCGAAGTGTAATTTCCGTTCTCCAATGTCGCAGGAATTTCAGCGTCTGAAGTGTTCGCGTTAAAGTTCAGCGTGAAATCGCCGACAAGTTTGACCGTGTAGGCTTCAGTCGCCGCCATGTCGAGCGCACTTTCATCTACCGTAACCGTATTGCCCGAAATCGTCACGCCGTCAACTTTGTTATCAACCGCCGCCAAACTTTTCTTCAGCCCGCTCAATGTAAAGCCTTCTTTGTCGCCTTCCGACGTGTAAATAACTTTCGCGCCGTTCACCGAGTAATAAGCATTCGTATTTGTCGCCGTGTAAGTCAACGTGCCGTCGTTTATACTTATCTGCTCGGAATGGGTCGTGCCTTTGTCCGTGTCAACGTCCTGTGCCAGAACGATTGCAACATTATCGCCGCCCGTAATCTCGACTGAATTTTTATTCAGTGCCGCCGCTTTGAATGTAAACGTAATTTTATCGTCGCCCTCTTCGATAGTGACGTTGTTATCTGCGCTCGCCGCACTGCTCAAGCCGCTTATCGTATAGTTTTTGGAATCAATCGACGCGTTGTAAGTAATTGACGTGTCGCCGACGCTGTACCATTCGCCGTAAGTCGCCGTGCTGTAAACGTGCTCGCCGTCTTTAGCCGCAAACGTTCCAGCCGTCACCGATTCTTTGCTTGTCTTAACCTTGGAATTTTCAGCAAGAGCAAATTTATAATTCGCGTCGCCGTCCTTATCCGTCAGCGTGATTGTCTCCTTATCGCGATTAGCAAAAGCTGCGTCCGTCAAAATTACTTGCGCGCCGTCAATCTCAACGCCCGTCGTATCTTTCAAGCCGTCGATTATGAACAAATCTTTACTGCCGCTCGTCGTGTCGTAGGTGATTACCTTGTCGTCAAGCTTCGCGCCCGCGATAGTTTCTTCCTGATAAGTCAAGCCGCTCCAATTATTAGCGACCGTAGCGATAGAACTAATGCCCGTGATTGTGACATCACCCGCTTTAATTCCGCCGTCTACTTTCTCAAGAGCCGCCGCCGTCGCAAGTGAAATCGAATCGCCGACGTCAAAGCCTTGCACCGTCAAAGTCTTAACATTCGCATTCAGACTAATTAAGTCGTCGCCGTCCGCTACGTTGATTGTCGCGTTGTCGCCGTAAATTTCAAGGATATCATTGCCCGCACCGCCATCGATTGACGCCGCCACGCCGTCAGCCGCAATATAATCAGCACCTGCCCCGCCGCTTATCGTGACGTTGGAACCTTCAGCCGCAATGGTATCATCACCCGCGCCGCTTTCGATTAAGACATTATCGGGACTCGTTAGAAGTGTTTCCTTATCAAATTGCGCTAAGTTGAAAATAATATCATTGCCATCGCCCGCATTGATTGACGTACTCGCGCCGTAGTTCTCAATGTAGTCTGCG
>CAMZHX010000043.1 GCA_947307055.1 uncultured Selenomonadales bacterium
CGGTTGGGGCGGCGCAAATCGCATGGTCAAAGAAATTTCGCGGCTGTTGGGCGTCCCGATTCATCAATATATAATTATTGATATGGCGACCTTCGCGGAGCTGATTGACACTTTGGGCGGGCTCGATATTTACGTTGAGGAGAATATGGACTATGACGACGAGGCGGCAGGCTTAGCGATTCACATTGGGCAGGGCTATCAACATTTATCGGGCGAAGAGGTTCAAAAATATTTGCGGTATCGCGGCGAGAAATTGGGCGATGTCGGGCGCGTGCAACGTCAGCAGAAATTTATCAAGGCTTTATACGCCAAAGTTCTTCAGCTCGACACGATACCAAAGTTGCCCGCAATCGCCGACATATTCCGCAACCGAATGGAGACAAGCGCGGAAATTTTTGACTCGGCGCATTTAGCGAACGTTTTGCGGCGAATGAATTCGGAACTGCCGACAACGTTAATGTTGCCCGGCTCGGAAAATTCGGACGGGGCTTGGGTCGTGAATCAAGCCGAACTCGAAATGCGGATAAGGGAACTTTTCCCGCTGCAAGATATTATTCCAAAATCGGTGGAAGGCGATGCCGATAGCGAGGCGATAGGTGAATAGGTGGATAGGTGGATAGAATTCTAACAACCTAACAACCTAACCACCTAACAACTAAAATTGGAGGCGATGATATTTTGAAGACTTACGATTTAGCTAGGAAGATTTGCAAGGCGGCCAGCGATAAGAAGGCCAGCGAAATTATCACAATGGATATGCGCGGCGTCATGTTCTCGACGGATTATTTTGTGGTGTGCTCTGCGCAGACTGCTACTCAAGTGCGGGCGATTGCCGATAACATTGAGGAAGAGTTAGACAAAGAGGGAATTCACTACAGCCACCGCGAAGGCTATCACGAGGGCGAATGGATTCTTTTAGATTACGGCGATGTCGTCGCGCACATTTTCAAGGAAGAAAATCGCCAGTATTATGCGCTGGAACAACTTTGGAACGAGGCTGAAATTAAACTCTATGAAGACTGAAAAGACAATGCGTAATGCTCAATGCGTAATGCGCAATGAAAAAAAGTTGCGGCTCAAACCAATGACGGTCGCTGAATTAAAAGTCGCACGCATGAACGATATGGGCGCATTCCTCGACGCGGGCACCGGCAACACTTCCCAAGATATTCTCCTGCATAAGGCGCAACAAACTGCGGAAGTTTCAATCGGCGATTTCGTCAAAGTGTTCCTTTATCTCGACCCGAAAAAAAGATTGACGGCAAGTATGCGCGTGCCGAAAATGCGCGAAGGGCAAATCGCTCGCCTGAAAATTATCAACGTGACGAGCGACGGAGCTTTTGTTGATGTGGGAGCCGAACGCGGAATTTTTATGCCATTCGCCGAAATGCGCGGGCGTCCGAAAGTCGGCGAGGTTGTCTGGGCTAAACTCTATTCCGATAAGTCGGGGCGGCTCGCCGTCTCAATGAAAGTTTCCGACGAAATCCGCCGCGCCTCCAAACGTGCTGAAAATGTCAAGCGCGGCGATAAGGTCAAGGGCGCAATCTTCAATATCACTGAGGCGGGCGCGTTCGTGTTCAGCGAGGAAAGATATATTGTCTTCATTCCGCAAAAAGATATTCCGCGAGCGTTGAGAATCGGCGAGGAGGTCGAAGCGCGAGTAACATTTATTCGCGACGACGGAAGACTTGATGCCTCACTGCGCGAGATTAAAGAAAATGCTTTGAACAGCGACGCCGAAAAAATTTTTGCGTTCATGAAGTCTAACGGCGGCGAACTCGGCTTGAATGACGATAGCCCGCCCGAAAAAATTCAAGCCGTATTCAAAATCAGCAAGGCGGCATTCAAACGGGCGGTCGGACATCTTTTCAAAGAGCGGCGTATTGAAAAATTCAACGCGGGTTTTAAAATTGTTGAGCAATGAAAAAAGCGTCGGGAAATGCTCCTGACGCTTAATTTTTCGAGCAGTGGCAGATATGACAGAATTATTATTGATGGCGATATTTTCGGCGGGCTTGCTGATTTGCATATGGGCGGGGCAATCGATATTATTTGCGCTGGCGTTCGGGCTGATAATTTTTTCGTTGTACGCTCACGAGGTCGGACATACGCCGCGAAAAATTTTGACGATGTGGGGCGCGGGCGTCCGGACGATTAAGCCGATTTTGATAACGCTGTTGCTAATCGGGATAATCACGGCGTATTGGCGAGCGGCGGGCGTCATCCCCGCGATAATTTTTTACACGGCAGATTTCTTTACGCCGACGATAATTTTGCCGATGACGTTTTGGCTGTGCGGTTTAATCTCCGTGTTGACAGGGACGGCATTCGGGACGGGCGCGACTATGGGCATAATCTGCGCGGCGATTGCGGACAGTTTAGACGTTCCGATTTGGCTGACGGGCGGCGCGATTTTATCGGGCTGTTATTTGGGCGATAGGTGTTCGCCGATGTCGACGAGCGCACTTTTAGTGGCGACGTTGACGCGCACAGACATTTTCAAAAATATTGTCGGCATGATTAGAACGTCGCTAATTCCGCTGATTTTGGCGAGCGCGTTTTACTATTTGGCGGGGATTTCTTTTGTGAGCGGTTGGAATGAAAATGTCGACGCCAAAGAAATTTTCGCTCAAGCGTTCACGATTGCTCCGAGCGTTTTGATTCCGGCAATTTTAATCGTGGTGTTGTCGCTAATGAAATTGCGCGTTCAGCTGATGATAAGCGCGAGCATTTTAGCGAGCGCGGCTATTGCGATTGCGATTCAAGGTTTGGACTTCGGCGAGCTGTTGAAAATTTCTGTGCTTGGCTTTTACCCCGAAGACGTGGAGCTTGCAAAAATTTTGAGCGGCGGCGGAATGATTTCAATGGCAAATGTTTTGGCTATCGTATGCTTGTCGAGCTGTTACGCGGGGATTTTTCAAGCGACGGGCTTTCTTAACAGTCTGCAGAATTTTATGATTCGACTCGGTGAAAAATTTTCGCCATTCCTAAGCGTTATCGTCGCGGCGATTATAACGAGCATGATTTCATGCAATCAAACACTCGCGATAATGCTGACTCATCAGCTGTGCAAAAAAGTCGAGCCGCGCCCGGAAGTTTTAGCGATTCACATTGAAAATTCCGCCGTAGTGATTTCGCCGCTAATCCCGTGGTCGATAGCGGGCGCAGTTGTTCTAACACCAATTTCCGCGCCAATCGAATCAATTTTAGCCGCGTGGTATCTCTACCTAATTCCAATGTTGCAGATTGTTAATCGTCCGCGTTTATGATAAAATTGCGCCGCGTAAAAATTTGAACGAAGGGAGCTTTTTAAATGGGTTCTTTAGAAATAAAAAATTTCGGCATATTGGGCTATCCTGTGGGGCATTCGTTATCGCCGCAAATGTACGAGGCGGCCTTCAAAGCGGCGGGCTACCCGAATTACAATTATATTCCGTTGTCGATACAGGCGGGCAAATTGTTTATGGCGGTCGAGGGGATAAGGGGCTTAGGTTTTCGCGGGGTCAACGTGACGATTCCGCACAAGACGACCATATCAAAATACCTCGACGCGATAGACTCGGACGCAATGGTAATCGGCGCGGTAAATACTGTCGTGAATGATGGCGGCATGTTGACGGGCTACAATACTGACGTTTCGGGATTTTTAGCGGCGTTAGCGGAGGCGAATTTTTTACCGGAAGATTGTCACGCGGTGATGTTGGGAGCGGGCGGGGCGGCTCGTGCGATTTTGTGGGGGCTTTGCAAGAAAAAGGCGGAGTTCATAACGATAGGCGCACGCAATCCGCAAAAGGCGCAAGCTTTGGCGAATGACTTCCTGCCCTACGGTCACGCCGAAGGATTCGATTGGCATTCGGACGAGTTCAAGGAAATGTTGCAGACGGCGGACATTTTGATAAACACGACGCCGCTTGGCATGTTCCCGCAAGTCGATGACATGCCGCCGGTCGACTTTAAACTTTTGCCCGAAGGCGCGCTCGTCTACGACATAATTTACAACCCGATTGAAACGAAATTCCTAAGGACGGCAAGGGAACTCGGCTTCCCGACGCTCGACGGGCTGTCAATGCTTTTATTGCAGGGCAAGGAATCTTATCGGCTTTACACGGGCGAAAATCCGGATATGGAAATCATGCGGAAAACTTTGGAGAGCAGGTTAATAGGTGGATAGGTTAATAGGTGGATAGTAATTAGCTAATAACCTAACAACCTAACCACCTAACCACCTAAGGAAAATTTATGGAAGAGTTCAAAGAACAGCTGCGGAAATTGATTCACAGGGAGCGGCATAATTTTGCGGGGAGTTCGTCGCGAGCAATCGTCGAGCTTGTCGACTTGATTTTCAACTTTGCGATAAAAATGCGGGCGTCTGATTTGCACATCGAGCCTTTTGAAAAAGCATTGCGCGTACGCTATCGAATCGACGGACATTTACAGGAACTTCATCAAGAATTGCCGTTGCATTTGGCGGAGCCGTTGACTTCGCGGATAAAAATTTTGGCGCAAATGGATACGACCGCCGCATTTTTGCCGCTCGACGGCGCAATCAGATTCGGCAACGTGGAAATGCGCGTGGCAAGTATGCCGTCCTTTGGCGCGGAAAGTTTGACGATAAGGCTTTTAGATTCATCGCTGGAACTGCATAACCTAAAAGATTTAGGCTTCACGACCGCTAACGAAAAAATTTTCCGGCAAATGATTGACTCGGCGGCGGGCATGATAATCCTAACCGGCCCGATGAATTCCGGCAAATCAACGACGCTTTACGCCACATTGCGCGAACTCAATCAGCCGTCGCGCTCAATAATGACGCTCGAAGACCCGATAGAACAGCACGTTGAAGGGATTAGCCAAGTGCAAGTCAACGAGAAAACGGGCTTGACATTCGCGGCGGGATTGCGGGCGATGTTGCGCATGGATTGCAATGTTTTAATGGTCGGGGAGGCTCGCGACGCTGAAACTTCCAAAATCGCGATACGCGCCGCGCTCACAGGACATTTGATTTTCACGACGCTCCACGCGAACGATTCATGCAGTGCGGTTTTCAGATTGTTGGAAATGGGCGTTGAACCGTATCTTTTGGCAGCGACGCTTAATGGGGTAGTGGCTCAACGGTTGGTCAGGCGACTTTGCCCTCATTGCAAAAAAATTGCCCCCGACGGGACATTTATGGCGATTGGTTGCGAACATTGTCGCAGCACGGGCTATAACGGACGAATTGCCCTGCATGAAATTTTGCGCGTCGATAAAAATTTGCGCAGTATGATTAGGACAAGTCACGACCTCGACGAGATTAGAGCTTCGGCGATTGACAGCGGCTTGAAAACTCTAAAAGACGACGCATTGGAAAAAGTCCGCGCAGGTCTTACGACCGTCGAGGAAGTGCGCCGCGTCTTAGGCTTAGTGCTGTAAAGTTAGCGAGCTTTCATTTGGTTGGTTGTGTTGTTCAGAGCTTGAGTTGCATTTTCCATTTGCCGCGTGATTTCGTCCGTATCTTCGGTCCAAGTGCCGGTTATCTCGATTCCCATTTTCGCCAATATCGGTTGGGCTATTCCAACAGCAGTCGCCATTGCCTTCCGACCGTATTTTATGATTGCCATATGATTTTCGTTAGCTTGCCACTGCTCCTGATAAGTTTGGGCAGCTTGTCCGCTTGTCTGACCGCTTATGACTCCGAGTGACGAATTGAAAATGGAATAGACCGAGAACACCATAACTATGCACGTTATTACAATGACGATTTTTATTATTCCTTTTAAGACTTTAAACATTTGGACGATTTCCTTTCCGAAAATTTTTTTAAGTTTATCACGTTTTTATTGTAATGAAAAGCATTTCGCGAAAAATTTTAAAGGAGTTTGATTCATTATGCACGATAAAATTTTCCATATCCTCGCCGCCGACGGAATTGCCAACGAAGGCATCGAATTGCTCAGGAAAAATTTTGATGTTGAAGTCCGCGATAAAATTTCTCACGAGGAACTTTTGGAAATCATTCCGAAGTTCGACGCGCTTATCGTCCGCTCTGCCTCCAAAGTTACTGCCGACGTTATCGAGCGCGCCGCAAATTTGAAAATAATCGGGC
>CAMZHX010000044.1 GCA_947307055.1 uncultured Selenomonadales bacterium
TGAATTTAACCGTTGCCAATAAGCCCGACAGTCAGGAAATTTGTTTCGTGCCCGATGACGATTACAAAGCGTTTCTGCAGAATATTGCGCCCGCTGCCGACGCGCTCAAGTCCGGCGAAATTGTCGACACGTGCGGAAAAATTTTAGGCAGTCACAGCGGCATTGCAAATTACACAATCGGTCAGCGCAAGGGCTTGAGAATTGCCGCGCCGCATCCGCTTTACGTCAATCGCCTCAATATTGCGAAGCGTCAAGTTGTTGTCGGAACGAATGACGAACTTTTCAGCGACACTTTGACGACTCAAGACGCACATTGGATTTACAAGCCGACCTTACCGAAAAATTTGCAAGCAAAAATTCGTTACGGTTCGCGTCTGACTGAATGCAACGTTGCGGAGTCGGAAAATCTTTTGCGCGTGACTTTTGCCGAACCGATACGGGCAATCACGCCGGGGCAGTCGATTGTTTTTTATGACGGCGATGAAGTTTTGGGCGGCGCGATTATCAAAGGAGATTGAATCATGGTTATAAAAGTCAACGGAGAAAATTTGAACTTGGAAAAATCTTTGAACATTGCGGAATTGCTGATGGCGGTCAAAGCCGCTCAGCCCGAATACGTCACGGTTCAGCTTAACGGCGAATTTGTCGAGCGTGACGACTTTCCGAAAATTTTTGCGAATGACGGCGACGAAGTGGAATTTCTGTACTTCATGGGAGGCGGTCAGCGTGATTAAACTAACCAATGAGCAACTCGAACGCTACAGCCGTCACATAATTTTATCGCAGGTCGGAGGCACTGGGCAGAAAAAAATTTTGTCGTCGAAAGTGTTAATAATCGGCACGGGCGGCTTAGGCTCACCTGCCGCAATGTATTTGGCGGCGGCGGGCGTCGGTCATATCGGTTTGGTCGATTATGACACGGTCGATTTGTCGAACCTTCAGCGGCAGATAATTCATCAGACTTGCGACGTTGGCAGGGCGAAAATCGAATCGGGACGCGAGACGATTAACGCGCTCAATCCCGACGTGCAAGTTCACACCTACGACGAGCAAGTCACGGCGGCGAATATTCGCGACATCATCCACGATTTGGATTACGATTTCATAATCGACGGTACGGATAATTTTCCGGCGAAATTTTTAATCAATGATGCCTGCGTTTTAATGCGCAAGCCGTTTTCGCACGCGGGGATAATTCGTTTTCAAGGGCAGACGATAACTTATGTGCCTGGTGAAAGCCCGTGTTATCGTTGCGTTTTCAATGAGCCGCCGCCGAAAGACGCGGTACCGACTTGCCGTCAAGCGGGCGTGTTGGGCGTCATGGGCGGCGTTATCGGAACGATTCAGGCGACGGAGGCTTTGAAATATATTTTGGGCGTCGGAGAATTGCTGACAGGTTATTTGCTGACTTACGACGCGCTGACGATGACTTTTCGCAAAATAAGAGTTCCACACAATCGACGTTGCAAAATTTGCGGCGAACAACCGACAATCACCGAGCTTGTCGATTACGAGCAACCGACTTGCGACTTCAAGAGGTGAACGCGATGATAATTTTGAATCACGAACAATTTGATTCGTTGGTCGAGCACGCGAAAAATATTTTGCCGAACGAAGATTGCGGACTTTTGGGCGGCAGGCTTGACGGCGATAAACGAATCGTCGAAAAAATTTATTTCCTCACGAACGCGGACGCAAGCCCCGAACATTTTTCGATGAATCCTGCCGAACAATTCACGGCAGTTAAAGATATGCGCTCGCACGGTTGGCAGCTGATTGGAAATTTTCATTCGCACCCGTCATCACCCGCGCGCCCGTCCGAAGAGGATAAACGCTTGGTTTTCGATACGACGTTGAGTTATCTGATTTTGTCGCTTGCACGGGAGCCGGCGTTGAAAAGTTTTCGTTTCGACCGAGAGAAAAATATTTCCGAAGAAAAAATCTGTGTGCAGTGAAATTTTTGGAGAGCGATTAACATGAGCACGAATTACAAAGAACTCAAGAAAGGCGGCTTTATGCGCCAACGTCAACCGAATTATTTTTCCATGCGGCTGAAAAGTGTCGGCGGTCATCTCACAGCGGAGCAACTCGGCACGATTCAAAGTGTCGCGACAAAATTTGGCAAAGGCTACGTTCATTTAACATCGCGGCAGGGCATTGAGATTCCGTTCATTCATCTCGACGACATTGACGCGGTTAAAAAAGTTTTGTCGGAAGGCGGCGTTCAAGTCGGAGTGTGCGGACCGCGTGTCAGGACGATTACCGCTTGTCAAGGAAATTCAATTTGTCCATCGGGCTTGATTGATACGCTGAAACTTGCCGAAGAATTTGATAAACGCTACGGCGGGCGCGAACTCCCTCACAAATTCAAATTCGGATTTACGGGTTGCCGAAATAATTGCCTCAAGGCGGAGGAAAATGACATCGGCATCAAAGGCGGCGTCAAACCAAATTGGCACTCAGAGAATTGCACGTTCTGCGGCGTATGTCAAGCCGTCTGCCCGCAAAAAATTATCACTGTCGATAAAATTGCGCGTTCGGTCACGTTCGACGAAAATAATTGTCTCTACTGCGGCAAATGCATTAAAAGTTGTCCGTCCGATGCGTGGCAAGGGCGAAGCGGCTTTGTAATTTCTTTCGGCGGGCTTTACGGCAACAGAATTGCGGTCGGGGAAAATTTTCTGCCGATTATCTTCGACGAGGATAAACTTTATAAAATTGTAGACGCGGCGTTGAAATTTTTCGCGGACAATGCAAAATCCGGCGAGCGTTTTAGAAATATGCTTGAGCGCGTCGGCCGGGAAAAATTTATTGACGTGATAACGGAGGCGACGAGATGAACGCTGATGAATTTCTTGATATAACCGACGTCGTTTGCCCGATGACTTTCGTAAAAACCAAAGTCGCGCTTGAAGATTTGGACGACGGACAAATTTTGGAACTGCGATTAAATGACGGCGAGCCGATTCAGAATTTGCCGCGCAGTCTCAAAGACGACGGACATAAAATTTTAGAGCTGGCGAATAACGCAGACGGAACATTTACGATTTTTGTAGAAAAGGGCGGCTTGACATGAATTTTGCTACAGAATTATTGCACGGCGGACTTTTGCCCGATAAGGCGACCGGTGCGACGACGTTGCCGATTTATCAAACTGCCGCTTATAATCAAAATTCGGCTGAGGACTTGGAAAAAATTTTTTCACTTCGCAAGCCGGGATTTATCTACAGTCGAATTGGCAATCCGACGACCGCGACTTTCGAGCGAAGAATTTCTGACCTTGAGCGCGGCGCGGGAGCAGTTGCCTTTTCGTCGGGTATGGCGGCAATTTCGGCGGCGATTATGAATATCGTTGAAGTCGACGACGAAATTATTTCAAGCGCGGGGCTTTTCGGCGGGACGAGTGCACTTTTTGGCGAGTTGGAAAGTTTAGGAATCAATATTCGTTACGTCACGGATAATCGCGTCGAAAATTTTGCCGAACTCATGACGAACAAAACGAAATTATTTTACGTCGAGACCATTGGCAACCCGAAACTTGATGTGGCGGATATTTCTTCACTTGCTAAATTTGCTCACGAAAACAATCTGCCGCTTTTAGTAGACAGCACGGTCACGACGCCTTATCTTGTGCGACCGCTTGAATTAGGCGCGGACGTCGTGATTCATTCGACCTCGAAGATGATTAACGGCGGAGGAAATTCAATCGGCGGGATTGTCGTCGTCGGGAAAAATTTTCGTTGGGACGTTGAGAAATTTCCTAAGCTTGCCGAGTTTAAATCTTTCGGCGCGATGAAATATTTGGCACGACTTCGGGCAAAAGTGCTTGCGAATTTTGGCAGTTGCCCTTCCCCGTTCAATATTTTTCTGACAAACGTCGGGCTTGACACGCTTGCTTTGAGAATGGAAAGATCTTGCCAAAATGCTTTAACGCTTGCTTCCTTCTGCGCGGAAAATAAAAACGTCGAGGTCAATTATCCGGGCTTGAAAAACAATTTCTATCATGAGCTTGCTAAATCGCAATTCGGAAATCGTTTCGGCACGATACTTACGTTGAAATTTGGAACCAAAGAAAAAGCATTTGGATTTTTGAATTCGTTGCAATTTGCGTTGAAAGCGTCTAATATAGGCGATGCGCGGACATTAGTCATTCACCCCGCATCGACGATTTATCTTCACTCAAGCGAAACGGAAAAATTAAATGCCGGCGTCACTGATGATTTGGTTCGCGTGAGCGTCGGCATTGAGGATATAGCTGACTTACTCGATGATTTTGGACTGGCATTATCAAAAACTTGGTAAGAGAAGCGGAAAAACGCTTCAGACTTTCGATGAAAGCTATAGAGAGCTGAAACAAAATCGAGTGTATCAAGTAATTCAGCCTGAAAGCAATTCAACTAAAACTTTTGCTTTGAAAGAAAATGAGCTGGCGACAATAATCGCTGATGCGCTTCTGGGTGAACCATACGCCGTTCAATTAGTTGCTCGTTCCTCTGGTAATAATTTGGAAATGGAAAAAGATTTGGAATTGATGTCCGAACTTGATAAAGACGAAATCGGTCTGGGTCAATGAGCGACATGAACAGATGAAAATCTTCTTCCTTGCCATTATGTGGCGTTGCCGTCAAAAGCAAGAAATGCCGCGTAATTTTTCCGAGTAATTGTCCTAACTGAAAACGCTTTGTATATTTGATTTCATTGCCCCAAACTGTAGCGGACATTTTGTGAGCCTCGTCACAAACAATCAAGCAACGTCGCACGTCTTCACGAACAATCAATTCCTTAATTAGTAAGCCTGTCATAATTGTTTTGCCTGCTCCCAGATCATCAGCGAGGACAAAGCGCAAAGGTTGCATCGTAAGCATTTTTTCATATACGGCAGAAATTTGATGCGGCAAAGGTTCTATAAGTGAAGAATAAACAGCCAGATAAGGCTCGAAAAGATAAGGGACACTTATCCTGTAAGCTTCCGACGCTAATCTGAAAATCTCTGAATCTGCCTGAAAATTCCACGTGGATACGACCTCCGCTAAATCCAGTTCCGCCATTTGGTCGGAATAAATCATTTGACTGTCAATATTTCCACGTTCATCCTTGTAAGTAATTTCTGCAACTTCTTCGCCATGAAATTTAACAGCAACAATTTCAACTGTTTGATTTACTATAAAACCTCGTATCTTCTTTCCTTCCCTTAATTCCCGTAATTCCAAAATATACCATCTCCTTAAAAAATAGCACAGTGTCTTTTACAACTCGCGGATAATTTTTTGGCGAATGATTTCGTCCTTATCAAACTCACTCATCAGCTCCCAATCCTTTTCCATTTCCAGATTATTACCGTTGAATCGAGCGACCAGTTGCACTGCTTCCGGCTCAAAGAGAATGGCGTCGGCGATTAGCGATGCAGCTTGAGTATTCGTCAACGTTTCGGAAACCGTCACACGATAACGCGTGTTGACTTCATCGAGAGCGATGCGGTTCTTCAACGCTTTCATCTGCTCTTGGGCATGATTCATGCGCTGAAGTATTTCTTTGTCGCGCTTGTCGACTTTTTCCAACTGCCGGACGAATCTTAGAACAGGTGTTCACAAACGATTAAGCAAAGTGTGAATATGAGAAATCATAATCA
>CAMZHX010000045.1 GCA_947307055.1 uncultured Selenomonadales bacterium
TTCTCATAATACACTTACTATATCACTTTTTACCCTTTATGAACACCTGTTCTTACATTCTATTATACGAATGAAGGGAGAAAAAATCCGCGCTCCGCAAAAATTTTTTCAGAAAAATTTTTCATGAATCCTGCGGCACTTATTGAGCAAGCGGGCGTAACGGTCGCTGACGGCTTTTGGGGTGATGTTCATAATTTTAGCGATTTCGTCGTTACTCATCTCCAACCCATATCTCAAGCCGAGAAAATCTTTTTCGGCGTCGGTCAATCTGCACAGGATATTGAACAGCTCGCGATTCTCGACATATTTCAAACTGTCGGGGTCGTCAAAATAATATTTATCGTCGCGGCTCATCAACTCGACGCTTTCATCTATGACACTTTCGCGATTGACGTAGGCTTTCCGCCGATAATCCGTAATAACATTCCGAGCGATAGTGTAAATCCACGTTGATAATCCCCCCCACACGTGAAGAATTATAGCTGTCAAGATTATTTAGGACTTGTCTTCGGCGATTTCGCGATTGAGCATCTGCCCGAAAATGAAGTTGTAAATTTTGCTGAAGTAGTTCTCGTAAATTTTCTCGAAAGAATCGTAAATCATCTCTGTACCCTGCCGAATTCAATCTATAGTCTGACGTTTAACCATGCTCGCGAAAATACCGCCCTTAGCGACGAGTTCATCAAAGCCGCCGTTCTCAACGATTTGCCCTTTGTCAATGACGATAACGCGGTCGACATTGCGAATCGTGGAGAGGCGATGCGCAACGATAATTTGCGTGGCGTGCATTTTATCCAAACTCCTCGTGACGATTGCTTGAATGCGATTATCTAGCGCGGAAGTTGCCTCGTCAAAAATCACGATTGACGGTCTGCCGTCGCGGGCGTGAACGTGTACTCTTTGCCGTTGCCCGCCCGAAATGTTCGTCGAGCCTTCGGAAATAATTGTCTGCATACCCATTGGCATACTTTTAATGTCGTCAGTCAAGCCCGCCGCGTCAGCCGCCGCCCAAGCGTCGTTTTCAGTCAGCGCGCTCGTCCCGACTATGTTTGTAAAAATACTGCCGCTCATCAGTTGCCCATTTTGCAGAACGACGCCCATTTGACTGCGCACCGATGAAAGATTTACTTCGGCGATGTCTTGTCCGTCGTAGAGGACAACGCCGCCGGTAAGTTTTTCAAAGCCGAGCAACAATCGAATCAGCGTTGACTTACCGCCGCCGCTCCTGCCGACTATCGCGACATGTTCGCCCGCCGCAATTCGGAAATTAACATCCTTTATAACTTCGGGCAAATATTCGCCGTAGGAAAAGCAAAGGTTGCGCACTTCAATGGCTCCGTGCAATTTATCGGCGTCGGGTTTATCTTCCGAGATTTCGGGCACTTCGTCCAGGAAAATTTTCAAGTTCTCGACGAGCGGCTTTGCAAAAATCAAACCGCTAACCGAACTGATACACCCGCCGATAGTGGCATTGAATGAGGCGGCCGCCGCTTGAAAGGCTAGGAAGGACGCATAATTTATTCCCTCTTTGGTAATCGCGCCGGTTTCGGGATTGAGTTCATTAACATAATTCATAGTGACGAAGTAAATTAAAAGCGTATACAGCGAGAAATGCACGACCGAGACAATGCCCTGATAATTGACATTCCAGCGCAATTTGTAATTCCAACGCCATTCATCAGCAAAACGTTCGCCCCAAAGTCTGAAGGCATGTTCTTCAGCTCCCGCCGTCCGGAATTTCGCTAGCCCCGTAAAAATTTGTTAGAGCAAAGCCGCCGTCATGTTGTGCGCAGTAGTGAATTTCCTTTGCAAGCCGACCGATTTATAAACGAACAGCCCGCTAATCAACGTAAGCACGACGCTTGTAAAAAGTACGAGCATTGCCAATTTGAAACTGTACCAACACATAAGCCCGAACGACCAGAACGAAAAGACAAAATTAAAAACTTGGCTGATGATGTCGCCCGAAACGGCATTGACTACGGATTCCATGCCTATGAATCGGCTAGCGATTTCGCCCGATTGAAATTTGCGGAAAAATGTCGTCGGCAAAGCAACGAGGCGATTGAAAAGCGCGGATTCGACTGCAAGGTCAACATTCGTGACAAGGCGTGTGACGGCGATTGAGCGCACAATATTTATTGCAGCAATCGTGAAGCCCGCCACCGCTGAAACTTGCGTCACCGTCGCTAAGCCTGCGCGGTCTAAAATCGGAATAATGTCTTGAAAAATCGTCTCGGTGATTATCGGCGTAATCAGCGGGATAATTTCGGCAAAAAAGCTCACGAAAATTATCGTCTTCCAATCGAGCGACCAACAATGATTGAACATAAAGCGCAGCACGTCAAGGTTAGAAAGTTTCCGCGCAGGTAAGCCCGCATGAATTGCAAAGGCGTCCTTGTCAATCTCTTCAGCGATTTCTTTCGTGACGGGCAGTCCGTAGGGTCTGTCAAAACTTATCATTTCATACGAGCGCGGCGAATTCGGAATCAATGCCACGATTTTTTTCTTTTCGCCGTAGTAACCCAACATGATGCCGCAATCAAAATTATACCAATCCTGCGACAGCTCGACTAAGCTTCTTGCAGGTCGTCGAAGTTATCGGAAAGGAACAACGATTTTGTTCGCCATAATTGCAAGACATCGTCGCCCAAATCCGCCATAAGTCGCAACCATTGCAATTCTACCAACTTGGCGAACCAATTTTGCATTAGCTCGCGAAGTTCTTGCGGCGGCAAATCCTCTATGCCAATCAAATCAATTTCCGAATCGGCAACCGCGTAAACTAAAAAATCTATGTAGCCGAATTCATCTATCGACGGAAAAGCAACGTCACCTTCCGCTAGCTCCAAAAGAAAAATCTGCCGAAAAGATGACTCGTTGCGCGTGACGGCGTAAACTTCCAACTTGCCGCTTATCGCCTTGACGAGTTGATTTTCATTTTTCAGATAGAAACGTTGTCCCGCAACCAATTTCATGACATTGCCTCATTCCTCAACGGCTACTATCCTCAATCAATCTGCGGTATGCGCCGTCATGTTGAATCATTTCGCGATGGGTGCCGCGCTCGACGACTTTGCCCTTTTCCAAAACGATAATTTCATCGCAATCACGAATCGTCGAAAGTCTATGCGCAATTATGAAGCACGAACACCCGCGCCGCCTGATATTTTCAAAAATTTGTTGCTCGACCATAGGGTCAAGCGCGGAAGTTGCCTCGTCGAGAACTAAAAGCGATGGATTGACTGCTAAAGCCCGCGCAATTTCAATTCTCTGACGTTGTCCGCCGCTGAAATTTCTGCCGCCCTCCGCGACTTGCGAATCATAGCCGCCTTTGAGCGCGATTATATCTTCGTGAATGCAGGCGTCCCTAGCGGCTTGAATTATATCCGAACGTTTCATTGAGTTATCGAAAAGCGAAATGTTTTCCGCGACTGTCCCAGTGATTTGAAAAATATCTTGGTCGACGACCGAAATTGAATGAGTAATGACAGCGCGTGGAATTTCGCGGCGATTGACGTTATCGAAAAGGACATCGCCCGACCATTGCTCGTAAAGCCCCGTGACGATTTTAGCCAAAGTCGATTTACCAGAACCCGACGCGCCGATTATCGCGACCCAACGACCCGGCTTGAGGTGCATATTGAAATTTTCCAAAAGTGGCGGGTCAAGCGGACTGTAGCCGAACGAAATATTTTTCAATTCGAGTTCGCCGGAAAGTCGGCTGCCTTTAAAGGAAAATTTTTGCTTTTCGTCGGGATAATTCAAGCTGTCGACTTCGTAGCGTTTTATGTCATCGAGGCGTTGTAATTGCATTTCGGTTGTCTGCAACGTTGTGCCGAGACCTAAAAGCTTATTGAATGGTTCGTTAAATTTCCCCATAAGATTTTGAAACGCAGTAAAAATGCCCGCCGTCATAACGCCTTCCATAATCGAAAAGCCGCCGATTGTCATAATCAACGTGCCGTTCAGCCCCGATAAAAGACTTGGCAACATTTGGACGTTGATATTAAAAAGCTTGATAGTTTGCGAGGCGACTACGACTTTAGCGCGATAGCCCGCCCATTTGGTAAAAAAATCTGCCTCGCCGCCGTTCGATTTGATTGACTCAATCATCAAAAGCCCGTTCATTAAAGTCCCGTACTCTTTGCCCTTATCCTGTTGAAGCCGCATTGTCAAATCGGTTAGCTTACGCCGCGTCAACATCAACAACGCCAGATTAACTAGGCTGAATGACACGCCAATTATCGTCAGCGGCACGGAATATTGAAGGAGCAACAGCAAATAAAAAAGCGCAACAAAAAAATCCAGTATCGCAGTTGCCGCCGAATTCGATAGCACGCCCGCGACGGATTCATTAAAAGTTATGCGCGAGGCGACTTCGGCACTATGTCTTTGCTGGAAAAATTGTATCGGCAAGCGAATCAGATGCCAAAAAAAATTTGTCGAATCTGACAGCGTCAATTTTTTCTGCCACGTCGTCAAAATGTACGAGCGCAAATAATTCATAACGCAATTTATTAAAATCGCGCCAATCATCGTGAGATAAATTTTCGTCGCCCAAT
>CAMZHX010000046.1 GCA_947307055.1 uncultured Selenomonadales bacterium
GAATATCTTTCCGCGTCGTCGTCGTAGCCGTAAAGCCCTTCGCGAGCAAAATATTCCTCATTGTCGACGAAATAATAAGTTACGCCGTCAAGCTCGTACTTGTCAATGCCGACGTACTTAGTGCGCCAAGAAACGGGGATAGTCCCGTCGTAAACGTGCTCCATACCTTCGCGATATTTCTCGCCGATTTTGCTGAACTTCGGGAGAATAACGCGCACATCAACGCCCTGCTCCTTGAGAGCTTTGGGGAGTGAACCTGCCACATCGGCGAGACCGCCGGTCTTAATAAACGGTACCGCTTCCGACGCCACATAAAGAACTTTCATATCAAGAACTCCCTCCTGTATATCTGTTATTATTTTGGGAAAATTGTCGTTGAGTTAATCCGCCTTGCCGAGATAATTTTGCGGAATGTCATGCCTTAAAAAAATTGTTGAAAGTGGCGGGATTGTTAATTGCAATGATTGATTTCTGTTGTGATACGGAAAATCTTCGGTCGTCAACTTGTCGGAATTGCTAATGCCTTTGCCGCCGAATTCTTCCGCGTCCGAATTGAAAACTTCGACGTAAGCCCCCTTGTCGGGGACGCCGATTCTATAATTGTCGTGCTGTTCGGGCGTGAAGTTGCTGATAACAATCAAGTAGTCGTCGCTATCCTCCGCCTTGCGTATGAAGGAAATTACGCTGTTATCGTTGTCGTTGCAGTCAATCCACTGGAAGCCATTCCAATCAAAATCGACCTGCCAAAGCGATTTGTTATCGACGTAAAATTTATTCAACGCCCGCGAGTAATTTTGCATTTGAGTATGCTTTTCGTATTGCTCGACCAGGTGCCAGTCTAAGCTGTCATTTTCATTCCACTCGATGAACTGTCCGAACTCGCCGCCCATAAATAAAAGTTTCTTGCCGGGGTGAGCCATCCAGTATCCGAAAAAACATCTTAAGCCCGCGAACTTTTGCCAGTAATCGCCGGGCATTTTTTCAATTAGCGACCGCTTGCCGTGAACAACTTCATCATGACTTAGCGGCAAGATAAAATTTTCGGCGAACGCGTACATGAACGAGAAGGTAACTTTATCGTGATTCCATTTGCGATAAATCGGGTCGAGGCTGACATAAAACAGCATGTCATTCATCCAACCCATATTCCATTTGTAATTGAAGCCCATGCCGCCCATGTAAACCGGTTTGGAGATGAGCGGCCACGACGTAGATTCTTCCGCCATCATCAACGCTTGAGGATTGTATTTAAAGACGGTCTCGTTGAGTTTTTTGAGGAAGTCGACCGCCTCAAGATTGCCGGTGTCGCCGTAGCGATTCGGAGTCCACTCGCCCTCGTCGCGTCCGAAGTTAAGATACAACATATTTGCCACGCCGTCAATCCTTAATCCGTCAATATGAAATTCATCGAACCAGAAAAGCGCATTTGAAATCAAAAAGCTTTGAACTTCCGTCCGCCCGTAATCGAAATTGATTGTGCCCCAGCCGCGATTTTCTGAAAGTTGCGTATTGTCCGATTCGTAGAGGTTAACGCCGTCGAACTCGCGCAGGCCATGCGTATCCTTGCAGAAATGACCCGGCACCCAATCCATTATGACGCCGATATTATTTTTGTGCGCGGTCTCGACAAGGTAGCGGAAATCATTCGGCTCGCCGTAACGACTTGTCACCGCGTAATAGCCCGTCGTCTGATAGCCCCAAGAATTATCTAGCGGGTGTTCGGTCAGCGGCATGAACTCAATATGCGTGTAATGCATTTCCACGACGTATTTTATCAATTTGTCGGCAAGGTCGCGGTAAGTCAGATAATCTCTATCCTTGCGCTGCCAAGAACCCGCATGTACTTCGTAAATCAACATCGGGTGAGAGTAGGAAGATTGACGCTTTTTAAGTTCCTGCCACTCGTCGTCGTGCCAATCGTAGCCTTCAAGGTCGTAGAGTTTCGACGCGGTATTTGGACGCTTTTCGGCGTAAAAGCCGTAGGGGTCGGCCTTTAAGATATGTGCTTTGCCCTGCGCGGGAAGAATTGCGTATTTGTAGTTGTCGCCCTGCTTAAGCCCTTCGATAAAAAGTTCCCAAGTTTCGCCGTCTTCAAGTCGAATCATGCGGTTGACGCGATTATCCCAATTATTGAAGTCGCCGACGACGCTGACCGATTTCGCATGAGGAGCCCACAGCGCAAAGCGTACACCTTTTTTGCCGTCGCGCTCGGTGAAGTGCGCACCGAACATTTCGTAAGCGCGATAATTTGTGCCTTGATGAAACAGATAAAGCCCGTACTCACTGAGGTTGGAAGTCTTCAAATTTCAATCCCCCCTTAAATAATGCGTAATTCGTAATGCTTAATGCGTAATGGAAAAATATTTCTTAATTGCGCATTACGCATTACGCATTCCTCATTGAATTTTGCACGGTTTGATGTTCCAAATTTCAGCGGCGTATTCGTCAATGGTTCTATCGGAAGAGAATCTGCCGGAGTTAGCGATATTCATAGCCGCCGAACGCAACCAGCCCATACGGTCAGCATAACGCGCATAAATTTCGCTGTGCGCGTCGATGTAGGCGTTGAAGTCCTTAAGGATAAAGAATTCGTCGCCGCCCTGAATCAGATAATCGCGAAGAGATTGGAAGTTTCCGTAGCTGCCGTCGGTGAGCTTGTTGACGACGAGTTGGACATTGGGATTGCTGGTGTATTCGTTCCACGCGGAGTAGGTGCCATTCTCGTAGTAGGCTAAGACTTCGCCCGCCTTGAGCCCGAAGATAACGATATTTTCATCGCCGACCGCCTCGCGAATCTCAACATTTGCGCCGTCGAGAGTGCCAAGAGTTATCGCGCCGTTCATCATGAATTTCATATTGCCTGTGCCGGATGCCTCTTTAGACGCGGTAGAAATTTGCTCGCTGACATCAGCCGCAGGGTAGACAATCTCGCCAATCGATACGCCGAAATTCTCAATGAAAACGACCTTCAAGCGGTTATCAATGGATTTATCGTTGTTAATCTTGTCGGCAATCGCGTTAATAAGTCTGATAGTTTCTTTGGCAATGTAGTAACCGGCCGCCGCCTTGCCGCCGAAAAGATATGTCGTCGGGAGCGGTTTATAACTTGGGTCGGTCTTGAGTTTCTCGTATTGCCAAATGATATGTAGCGCGTTCATGAGCTGACGTTTATAGGAGTGAATGCGCTTGACTTGAATATCAAAAATCGTGTTCGGGTCAATCTCGATGCCCTGACGTTTCTTGATGAAATTGGCGAGGTCAGTTTTACGAATCAATTTAATTTCGTCGAGTTCCTTGAGAACTTTTCTATCGTCAACCGATTCGTTAAAGAGGTCGAGTTGTTCGGGGTGACGGTGCCAGACGCGGCTTCTGATAGTTCTATCGATGAGGTCGGCGAGTTCGGGATTATTGCCCATGAGCCAGCGGCGATGAGTTATGCCATTAGTTTTGTTATTGAACATGCGCGGCCAGTATTCGTAGAAGTCGTGCAGGGTCGTAGATTTAAGAATGTCGCTATGAATTCTTGCGACGCCGTTGACCGAGTGCGAACCGACAATCGCTAAGCGCGCCATATGAACTTCGCCGTTTTCGATAATCGACATTGCGCGGAGTTTATCAACGTTGTTGGGGTAACGCGCTTTGACGTATTCGAGGTGGCGGCGGTTGACTTCATCAATAATCATGTAAATACGCGGCAGAAGCGTCTTGAACATATCGACCGGCCATCTCTCCAAAGCTTCGGGCATAATCGTATGATTTGTGTAGGCGACGACTGCGCGGGTAATCGTCCAAGCCTCGTTCCATTCAAGTTCGTAATCGTCAATCAAAATCCGCATGAGTTCAGCTACGCAGAGCGCAGGGTGCGTGTCGTTGATGTGGATAGCGATTTTCTTATCAAGCTCGCGAATATTTCCGCCGGAGCGTACGAAGTGGCGAATAATGCTTTGAGTGCCCGCCGAAACCAAGAAGTATTCCTGAATAAGACGCATACGCTTGCCTTCGCTGGAGCTGTCGTCGGGGTAAAGGTATTCGGTGATGCTCTCTACGAAATGGCGATATTCATTTTTGGCGCGCATTTGTTCATGGGTCAACATGCCGTAATCGGAGAAATCGCGATTAACTTCGGCGTTCCAAAGTCGGAGGGTATTAACGGTTTTGTTATGGTAGCCGACAATGGGCACGTCGTAGGGGACGGCCATAACGGTCATAGCGTTTTCGTGAACGAGTTTCAACGAGCCGTCGGGTTGTTCCTTCATGTAGGCATTGCCGTTGAACTTGACGTTGATTGACTTATCGGGCTTGCGATATTCCCAAGCGAAACCGTCGCGCAGCCAGTTATCAGGGATTTCGACTTGCTGCCCTTGAATAATTTTCTGCTCGAAAAGCCCGTACTGATAGCGAATACTGCAGCCGTGACCGGGCAGACGATGCGCCGC
>CAMZHX010000047.1 GCA_947307055.1 uncultured Selenomonadales bacterium
CTATCGTTGAAGGTATGACACCCGAATATATTCAGCAAATTTGGGCTGAGGCTTACCTTACATTTAAGGAAATGTTCCCAACCGTTGATTCTTTTGACGCTGATAAATTGCGCCTACCCGTTGACATTCAAAAGCAAGCCGCTGAAAAAGCCGCCGGCATTACTCAAGATGACGGCTTGACTACCGAAATTAAAGGCTTTATTGATTCTCCCATTCTACCCGATTATATTTGGTTTTCATTCTCCAAAGAGGAACGCCGCAAATTTTTCGCTGACGGCGGGAAGTTCTCAAGTAAAATTATGTACAGTGACCTTATCGCACGCAGGCAGAAGAGAGGCGGCACTAAAGAAGCCATTGCCGCTGATATTGCTAAAATTAAGGAATTCCTTAACGAGGAAAATCAATGGGTAGTAGTTGAAACTGTACCACGCGGCAAAGACAATCCGCCCGATTTGATTTACCACATTTACGGCACGGAACGTCGCAAGCACATTTGCGCTGCTGAAATTTTCAATGAATGCTTTGGAGCCGACCGACGCAAGAATATGAACCGTATTAGCGAAGTACTTTCACGCCTTGACGGCTGGACTTTAGGCGAACGGCTACAGAAAGTTGACCCCGCATATTTCGACCAGAGGAAACCTTATTATCGCGACTTCTAAAATTTGTAGGCGTAGTAGGCGTGGTTAGGCGTACACTTCAAGACATATCAAAGCTACCACGCCTACACTTTTTCGCTTAGTGTAACCTTGCTTTTTTTGACACTTTAGGCAATTTAGGCGCAGTAGGCGCACTATTTTAAACTTATTAGCAATCCCGACTAAAAAAAGTAACTACGTCCACATAAACATAAAATCTCTATCGGGATTCACTGTATATATTGAAAAAAGCACGCCTACTGCGCCTACGCGCCTAAATGTTGTCAGGACGCGAAAAATTTTGTAGGCGCACCTTTTAGGGTACGCCTACCGCGCCTACACTCGAAAGAAGCGAAAGGCGGTTAAGACAATGGAGCTAACAGCAATTAGGACGCTCAAATTAGAAATTGCAGCGACGGAGCAAAAGTTACTTGCCTTGCGAGAAAATGCACAATCAATCACGGCGAAGCTAGACGGATTGCCGCGTTCGCAGTCGCTAACGTCGAAGGTAGAAAAATTTGCCGCTCAAATAGTCGACGCCGAAAACGAATTATCGCGGCTAGTGATTGAATTTGCCGAAAGTGGCGAAGAGCTAACGACGTTGATAAAACAGCGAGTGAAAGGCAACGCCGCGACCGTTCTATATCGCCGATATATTTTGTGCGAAAACTTCAAAGAAATAGCAGACGCAATGTCTTATAGCGAGAACAATATTTATTACCTGCACCGGCAAGGCGTTCGGAGTTTCTCCTTAAAAAATCCCTAAAAAGGAAGATAGCAGATTTTTATTCCCCATTTTTGAGGACATGTTCAGATTCCATGTTCAGATTCCATGTTCACTTACCACTTATCCTGCGGACAAGCGTAAAAATCGCGCATTGCGGCACGAGTTATCAGCGAATAAAATTTGCAACTAGGAAATTGACGTTGGGAACCTTTTCAGTTATTCTTTTCGCGGGAGGTGTAGGCAATGAAAACGCTAAACGCATTTGCCTTGCGAGACTTCGACGCGGCACGAATTTTGCAACGTTTATTCTTTAAAGAATTTCGCGAAGAATATTCCATTGCAGATAATACCGACGAAAAAATTTTAGAAGCGTTGACCGCGTCCGATGATGATTCGCTGTCGATACTAGAAAGCAAGCAAGTAATTTTAAAAGCTTTGCTCAAAAGGACAAGCAAATTTAGGGCATGGGTAGATAGTCACGTTAAGAATCGGCTCGGCAGATATAGCCGAATGATAAAAAAGAAAATTGAAAACGGCGACCCCGCTACTGCTGAATTACTTCAGAAGAAATTATTTCGCGTACAAGCTTTTTTAATTTTTAATTACACGATTGACATATCAGAGGAAATTGACAATCTGGTTTATGACATTGGAATAAAAGAAGATGATATAGAAATAGAAATTCAAAAGCGATACCAAAAAATATTTGCTACCCGATTAAAAGCGGCACGGCTCAAGGCAGGTTTATCGCGCAAGGCTTTAGCCGACATAGTAAATATCACACAAGCCACTGTGGGTTTATATGAAAATTGCAAGCGAGAACCGACATTAACCCCTTTAATAAGAATGTCAAAAGTATTAGGAGTAACAACAGATTGGCTAACAGGAATGACTTAACCCCTTCGAGGGTTTATTTTTTTGCGTATATTTGCCGCCTAAAAATATTTGCAAATCAAAAGATATATGTTATAATGACGGAGTATAAAACTATTGTTTAGTTAAATTTTAATTTAATAAGGAGGCAGGAAGCGTGCAAATGCGATTGGAAACAAATTCGGCGGCGATAATAAATCAGATGCTGGAAAAAAATTTGACAATCGACAGCGCGGCAGAATTAACAGGGCTAAGCCGTTCAACATTGGCAAAAGTAGTAAATGCCGACAGCACAATTTCTTACAGGACAGCGGCGCGTCTTAAAAAGGCTTTTGGTGTCGACGCCGTTATCAGGATTCTGCCGCCGAAAAGACAGCGGGAGGCGATTAGATGATATTGCCGGATTATGGGAGGAACCCAATAAGCGGGCGAACGCTGGAAGAGGAAATCGAAATCGCGCGTGGGATTGGCGGGAAACTTCCTTATTGTGCTTTTTGTAAGATGATTCAGCGTGGAATAATAAAGCCACGTCGAAAGCGCAGGAGAAGCCGGAATTTAAAAGCTAAGCAGACACCCCCCCGCCAAAGTCGCTGATATAGGGGGAATGGAGACCGATTTTAAGGGAAGATTTTACAACCGGCACCGAATTTTTGACTTTTCCGGAGAATGAAAGACAATCGGCGAGACCAATAGTTTTTCCCTAAAAAATCCCTAAAAAAAGGCGAAACCGGCGGAAAAACTATCGCGTCGCACCAATACTTTTTCAGTAAATTTTTTTGTTAAATGGACAATAAGACTGCGGAAAAACTCAATAGGAAGGAGGCAAAAATTTTGAAGGAAAGAGAAATGCGTTGCTACAGATTGCAGGAACTTCGCGCCGATGACGGCTCAAAGGGAAATACAATCGAAGGGCACGCAGTAGTTTTCAATCAGCCAACTGTCATTGGTGACAGCTTTATAGAAATAATCGACCCAAAAGCATTTAACGGTTGCGACCTGTCGGACGTGGCGTTATTCGTCAATCACGATACAAGCCGCTTGCCGCTTGCGAGAACTCAAAGCGGAACGCTGGAACTATCGATTGATAATATCGGGCTTGCAATTCGTGCAAAGCTCGACACTAAAAATAATCCCGACGCGCGTGCTTTGTGGCACTCAATCAATCGCGGTGACACAAGAGGAATGAGTTTTGCTTTTCTGGTTGCAGCAGATGAATGGCAGGATTTAAATTCAGATAAGCCAACACGGATAATCAAGCAGTTTGAAATTTTATACGAGGTTAGTTGTGTAACTTTTCCGGCTTATGACAGCACGGATTTACAGGCACGCTCCAAACAAACTTTATCGAATGCTCGAAAGGAGAAAAATCGAATGACGAATTATGACAGGGAATTATTGTTGAAACATGGCTTTGACCCAAACGAAAAGGATGACGAAGAAAGAATGCGGAATTTAATGACGGCTCGCAATCGTGAAGCGGATTACGTCAACGAGGAACGCGAACGGGCGCGACGCAATGCTATAGCACCTTTTGGCGGTTTTGCTACTGAACAAGACCAAAGAAATTTTATTGTTGCTGGGTTGGGTGGTACTGCTCCATATCCTAAAAGCCAAAGGCAACGAGACCTTGAAAGCCGCTTTATTCCGGTACGCGAAGGCAACAGACGCATACTCGATTCAGCGACTGAAACACGCGTGCAACTCGAAACAGCAGGGAAGGAACTTCGCGAAAAACGTTCCGTGCAATCACCATTTAATATATTCGGCGACCGTCGCGCAATGACTTTGGAAACTAATCTGATTGTCCCACAATATTCAAGCACAACAATTACGCCTAATTTTTCTATGGTATCGTCCCTAGTTGAGGCAGTCGCGCATTTAAGCTTAGACGGCGGCGAAAGTTTTAGTCAGCCATATATTTCAGACATTGAAACCGGCGGCTATACAAAGGAAAGCGAAAATTATCACGGTGCCGAGACCCGATTTAATTACGCTCAAATTAACCGCACAAAAGTAACTGCCTACGCTGAACTTACAGAGGAACTTGAAAAACTTCCTGCCGCC
>CAMZHX010000048.1 GCA_947307055.1 uncultured Selenomonadales bacterium
CCCGACCACGCGCTTTATAAAAAATATTTCCCGAACGGCGGCATTTCGATTTTCACGTTCGAGATTAAGGGCGGAGCTAAAGCCGCGCAGAAATTCATTGACAGCTTGAAAATTTTCTCGTTGCTCGCCAATGTCGCTGACGTTAAATCTTTGGTGATTCACCCCGCGTCGACCACTCATTCGCAAATGACGGAAGCCGAGCTTTTAGCGTCCGGAATCACGCCCGCCACGATTCGTCTTTCAATCGGCACCGAACATATTGACGACATTATCGCCGACCTTGAAAATGCAATGCGTAATGCGTAATGCGCAATGCGCAATTAAAAATCGACAATTCATTACGCATTAGGCATTACGAATTACGAATTAAAAAAAGTTCCCCGATTCAATTCGAGCCGGGGATAAATTTTATTGCGGTAATGAAATTCCTCTTGAAGTTACGTCGGCATGGAGGCGTGGCATATGCTTTAGGAAAATTTCTATCAATCGATTGTACTTAGGATTTTGAATTCTATCGTGATAGTGCGACGGGTTTAGATAGCTCGCCGAGAAAAACGGTTTGTCGCAAATGACCTGCTCGCCGTCGATTTCAAACAGCGCGTAGACCGGTATAATGTGAACCGTTTTATCCCATTCGCCTAAGTTATCGTCGAGTTGTCCGCGCTCTTGATTTGGCAACATCATCTCGAAAATCGCCGGCGAACCATTTTCATTGAGATATAAATTATAGAGTTTCGGCGAATATTTTATGAACGCCATTTCGTTTATCGAGTCGTCTGACACTACGAAATAAATTGAGCCGTCGGATTTTTCCTTAATCAAAGTCAGCGACGCGGGATTTCCTTCCGAATAGGACGTTGCCAGCGGGGCAAAGCCGAGATCATCTTCGGCTGCCGCGACACTCGTTGTAAATAGAATCAGCGCGAGGAGTAGAATTATTTTCTTGGTCATACCGAATCCTTTTGATTAGAATCTATTTTCGCGACCTTCTCTGAGTCGTTTTAAATTTTCTCTGTGACGCCAAACGACAATGACTGCCGCCGCTAATGCGAATGCAAAATACGGACTGGGTTCACTGAAGGCCGCCGCGAGGATTGGCGCGAGGACTGCCGAGAAAACTGATGCTATCGAGACGTAGCGCGTCAACAAAGTCAGTATGAGCCACACGACAAAGACAATCAACATAACTTTAGGCATGAGGATTGACAAGACGCCCAATCCGGTTGCGACACCTTTGCCGCCGTGAAAACCTGCGAATATCGGGAACACATGACCGATTACCGCGAAGAAACCGCCTAAGACTAAAGCGACCGGCGTCCCGATTACGCACGCACCCAACATGACGCCGAGTTGACCTTTTAAGAAATCAAGAATGAAAACTAAGATTCCAGCCTTTCTGCCCAAAACTCGCCAAGCATTAGTCGCACCGATATTGCGCGAACCGTATCGGCGCAAATCTTTTTTCCAAAAGACATTGCCGATAATCAGGCCGACGGGTATTGAGCCGATGATGTACGCCCCAAGTAACACCAGAACCCATTCCATAAAATTTCCTCCCTAACTCCTACTTCCTAACTCCTAACTGAATTTTTGGTGCGGATGGAGGGGGTCGAACCCTCACGCCCGAAGGCAACGGATCCTAAGTCCGGCGCGTCTGCCAATTCCGCCACATCCGCTCGCGCTGATTATATCAAGTTAAGGGAAAAGGGACAAGGGATATGGGAAAAGTTTTTTTATGATTAGCAGAAAAATTTTATCGCGTGCTTGAGGGTTTGGACTTTGAGCGGCAAGGCGTCGCCGATTTCGCCGTCGAGGTCGCTGACAAGTTCGGCGGAAGTTTTTATCTCGAAAGTTTCGGCTTGCATGGAGAAAATATTTTCGTCAGTGTCGACAGGTTCGCCCGCCAAAATTTTTTTAGCCAAAGTCACGAGCGCAGTCGGCGAACATTTCTTGAGCGCGAGTAAATCTAATTTACCGTCATCAATCTGCGCGGCGTCCGAAATTTTCTTGAAGCCCGCGACCGCCGGCGAATTCAAAATCAAAAATAGGAACGCGTCGACAAAAAATTTTCTCCCGTCGGCTACAATCTCAAGCGGCACGGTCTTAAAATGTTTAAGCTCGCCAAGCCCGCGCAGATAGTAAGCACTTTTGCCCAAAAAATTTTTCAGGCGCGAGTCGACCTCGTGAGCAATCGACGTGAAAACGCCCGCGCTCGCCACATTGATAAAATATTCCGCGCCATTGACCAATCCCAAATCAATCGGACATGTTCTGCCATTTTTAACGGCGTCGAAAAGTTTTTCATCAGTCATACTCAAATGAGCCGCGAAATCGTTCGAGGTGCCCGACCCAATTATCCCAATCGGCAAGTCGAGCGAATTTTTTTTGAGCCAATTTATCACGGCGTGTAAAGTGCCGTCGCCGCCCGCCGCGATAATCCCTTGCGCTTGAGAAATTTTAACGCAATCGGCAAAGGCGGAATTGTCATCTGGTTGCGTGCGGTAGACCGATAACAAAATCTCGCGCCGTTGAAAATTTTCTATGACGGCATCGAGCTGATTTTTGAACGCCGCATGACCCGACACCGGATTATATACCAGCAAAATTTTTTTCATTATGAATGCACCTTGACTTTTTGCCTAACTTGTATTATAGTTACAAACGAAAAGAGGTGATAAAAATGAACAATTCTTTAGAAGAGGATTATGAACAGAACGGGATACGCTATGTTATTCAATATAGCGGTTACAAGAACGGCAAACGAGTTAGAGTTTGCCCGCATTGTGGAGAAGAAAAACCTTTAGATGAAGAATTTGGATTCCGAACAATGGAGGACGGTACAGTTCGCAATCAATCATGGTGCAAAGATTGTAGATAACAGTGACTTAACAAATTTTTTCTTCGGAATTTTTCCGAGTTTTTTTTTTACTTAAAAATCCCAAGCTTGCGGAAAATTTTGATGCCGAATCTGCCGACCATAGGTATGCGCGCCATATCCTCTTCGAGCATTCCGCCGATTATCGCCAGCGTCGCAAGGTAGACTATCCCGCCCGCGAATATCGCGCCGAACGTCGAGAAAATTTCCATATGCCATTCCGCTATCGTCAAGTCGTAGAAAAATTTCACGACCAAAGCCATTGCGCCCGACGCCGCGACCGTCTTGAAAAGTTGTCCGAGCTCCATTTTGTAGCCGATGTACTTGTAAATAAAATACAAGTTTATGAACGCCGCGACGCCCATATCAGCTGCCGTCGCCCAAGCCGCGCCCATAATCCCTAAAGCCGGTATCGCCGTCAAAGTCCAATTCAAAACGACTTTCGCGCCCGCCGCTAAAATCATGTTCACCATTGGAATTGTCG
>CAMZHX010000049.1 GCA_947307055.1 uncultured Selenomonadales bacterium
TATCTGGTGGCGCGGGCAATGATAAACTTTACGGCAACGCGGGCAACGACAGCTTGAGCGGCGGCGACGGCAAGGACACACTAAACGGCGGCAAGGGTAATGACACGTTGACCGGTGGCAAGGGCAATGACGTTTTTATTTACGACGCGGGCAACGATGTCATAACAGACTACGCAAGCGGAGATAAAATATCTGTTGGCGCGGCGATTTCCTCAACGTCCTTCAAAGGTTCCGACGCAACTTTCACCATCAACAAAAATACATTGACGGTCAAGAACGGCAAAGGGAAGAAAATAACCGTCATAAATGCTAAGGGTAAAGAGCAGACTATAATTGGCGGCGCCTATATATCGGATAATAATGCTGGTGCCGTCGCAACACTTGCTGCTTGGCGTGAAGTAGGCGACGCAAGCACAAGAACTAAGGCAGTTAAGCTTGTCGGCAACGCTAAGAATAATACTTTGCTCGGCGGCGCGAAGAACGATTCACTATACGGCGGAGCCGGCAATGATTCAATACTTGGCAACGCAGGAAATGATAAAATTTACGGTCAAGCAGGCAATGACATTCTGAAAGGTGGCGCGGGTAACGATTCACTTACCGGTGGCAAAGGTAATGACAGCCTTTGGGGCGACGCCGGTAAAGATACTTTTATTTATGCGGACAGCGACGGCAAAGATATTATCTACGGCTTTGAGAACTCCGACTTGTTGAAAATCACCGGCAAATTCTCCGGCACATACGACAAGAAAAAGAAGGAGGCTTATTTCAAAGTCGGCTCGACTGCCAACGCAATCACTCTTAAAGACTTCAGCGCGACAACTTTCAACGTAAACGGCACCAATTACAAAATCAGCGGTTCAAAGCTCGTCAAGAAATAATGCAATAAACTGTTTGGTTACTTTTTAAAAGTAACCGGTTCAAAGTTAGTCAAGAAATAATTTGTATAGAAAATTTTCAAAGGGTTTGACAAGGCAACTTGCCAAGCTCTTTTTTTGTCGTATAATTCAGGCAGGAATTGATAAAATCAAAGGGGTGAGCTTTTTGGATTCAGTAAATTTATTCGGAAAAAGTATTATCGCGCTCGAAAACGTTTCTTCAGAAGAAATTCGCCTAATTTTGAACTCCGCTCGCAAAATGAAGCAAATTATTCGTCGCGAAGGTCAAAAAAAATTGCCTAACCTGCGCGGAAAGGCGATTGTCAATCTTTTTTACGAGCCGTCGACCAGAACTAGGACTTCTTTTGAGTTGGCAGGCAAATACCTCGGCGCGGACGTCGTTAGCATCAATAGCGGCACCAGTTCTATCGTTAAAGGCGAAAGTTTGCGCGATACTCTCAAAACTATTGAGGCAATGGGCGTTGATGCAATCGTTATGCGCCATAAAGCTGAGGGCGCGGCAGATTTCGCAACGCAAGTCGTTAAGCCGATAATAATTAACGCGGGCGACGGTGCTCACGCCCACCCGTCACAGGCACTTTTGGATTTATTCACCATCGAACAGCATAAAGGACGCCTCGCAGGCTTGAAAGTCGCAATTATCGGCGATATTTTGCATAGCCGCGTTGCTCGCTCCGATATTTACGCAATGTCCAAAATGGGAATGGAAATTCACCTCGCCGGACCGAAAACTTTGCTTCCGAGATTCTTTGAATTCGACGGCGTAACGGTTCACGAGCAAATTGAAGACGCAATCGCTAATGCAGACGTTATAAATGTCCTGCGAATCCAACTTGAACGTCAACAAGCAGGGCTTTTCCCCTCAACGCGGGAATATGCGCGAGTTTTCGGCATAAATGAAGACCGTTTGCGCCTCGCGAAAGAAAATGTTTTGATTTTGCACCCAGGACCGCAGAATAAAGGCTTAGAAATCTCGTCGGAAGTCACTTACTGCGAAAAATCTGCGATTCAGGAGCAAGTTCAAAACGGCGTGGCAATTCGTATGGCATTATTGGATTTAACTTTGGGAGGCGGCGCGAAATGAATCAAACATGGCAAATTAAACGTCCGGAGGCAAAAATTTCGTCTACGATGTTGATTCGCGGCGGAAATGTTATCGACCCTGCTAATAATTTCGACGGCGTGGCGGATATTTTGGTTATTGACGGGAAAATCGCGGCGGTGAAGCCCGAAATAAAATTTTCAGCCGATTACGAGTACAACGCGACCGGAAAAATAGTTTCGCCCGGTTTAATCGATATGCACGTTCATTTTCGCGAGCCGGGGCAGGAAGCTAAGGAAGATTTTCTTAGCGGCTCGAAAGCGGCGATTGCTGGCGGCTATACGACGGTTGCGACTATGCCGAATACTTCGCCGGTCGTCGATAACGCCGCTTTGGTTCGTTCGATGGTCAAACGCGCCGAAGATGTCGGGCTTATCAACGTAAAAATCATTGGTGCGGTCACGAAAGGTCAGCAAGGGCAGGAATTAGCCGAAATGCGCGATATGATAGCGGCGGGCGCGGTTGCATTCAGCGATGACGGGCATTTTGACGATAACGCGAAAATTTTCCTAAACGCGCTGGATTATTTGCATGAAACGGGCAAAATTATCATCTGTCACGAGGAAGAAACGAGTTTAGTTAGCGGCGGCGTGATGAATGAGGGCAAACGCAGCGCGATTTTAGGTTTGAAGGGTCGTCCGACGGTCGCGGAGGACATTGCGGTTGCTCGCGACGTGTTATTGGCGGAATATACCGGCGGGCGCGTTCACATTGCGCATATAAGTTCGGCGCGGGCGGTTGAAATCGTTCGAGACGCTAAAAAACGCGGTGTAAAGGTCACGGCGGAAGTCACGCCACAACATTTGACGATGACGGACGATTTAGTCAATCCTGCGGACGCTTCGACGAAAATAAACCCGCCATTGAGGACGCAAAAGGATTGTGACGCTTGTTTAGCGGGTTTGATTGACGGAACGATTGATTGTATTGTCACAGACCATTCGCCGCACGCGCCCGAAGAAAAAGATAGAGAATATATTTATGCGCCGAGCGGCTTTCCTGGTTTAGAGACGAGCGTTGGCGTTTTATTCACGGAACTTTATCACAAGGGCAAAATCGACTTAAAAACGCTGATTTCAAAGATGACTTTCGAGCCAGCGCAGATTTTCGGACTGAATGCTGGAAATTTATCGATTGATGCGCCTGCAGACATTACGATTATCGACCCGGACTTAATTTGGACGGTCGACGCGAAAAATTTTTATACTAAAGGAAGTCATTCGCCGTTTATTGGTCGCGAATTGAAAGGGCGAGCAGTCGCGACGATTGTTGGCGGCAATCTCATGAAGTTGAATCAGTTCTAAGAACGTGTGTTCACATCCAAAAAGTGATATGATAAGTATATTATGAGAAAAAAA
>CAMZHX010000050.1 GCA_947307055.1 uncultured Selenomonadales bacterium
TCCAAAGTTACTGCCGACGTTATCGAGCGCGCCGCAAATTTGAAAATAATCGGGCGGGCGGGCGTCGGCGTCGATAACATTGACATTCAAGCCGCGACCGAACGCGGAATCATCGTCATCAATTCGCCCGACGGAAACACTATCGCCGCCACTGAACATACTTTCGCAATGATGCTGGCCGTCAGTCGCAACATTCCTCAAGCAAATCAGATTATGCACGCGGGCGGTTGGGATAGGAAAAAATTTATCGGCGTCGAGCTTAGGAACAAAACTTTGGCAATTATCGGGCTTGGCAAAATTGGCGCGGGCGTCGCTAAACGTGCGCAGTCTTTCGACATGAACGTTATCGCCTACGACCCGTTTGTCAGCGACGAGCGCGCTAAAAATCTCGGCGTGCGCCTCGTGAGTCTCGACGAACTTTTCAAAATCGCCGACTTTATCACGGTTCATATGCCGCTGACTAATTCGACGCGCAATATGATTTCTCTTTCGCAAATGCGCACTATGAAACCGACCGTCCGGCTGATAAATTGTGCTCGCGGCGGCATTATCAACGAACACGACCTCGCAACCGCTTTGACGGAAAAAATTATCGCGGGCGCGGCTATCGACGTTTTCGAGAACGAACCGCTCGCTGAAGATTCGCCGCTTAGAACTCTGCCGAATATAATTTTGACGCCGCACTTGGGAGCCTCGACCGTCGAAGCGCAAATCGGCGTTTCAGTCGACGTTGCCAAAGGAATTATCGACGCGCTGAATAATCGCCCCGTCGCGACCGCCGTAAACCTTCCGCACATTCCAGGACATATTTTGGAGAAGCTCGCGCCTTACCTCGATTTGGCTGAACGGCTCGGCAGAACGATTACCGGCATGAGCAAGGAGCCAATTTCCAGTGTTCAAGTCAAAGTCAATGGCAAAATCGCCGATATGAATTCAAGTTTGATTTCAACTGCCGTCCTTAAGGGCATGTTGACCGCCGCGCTCGATACCAACGTAAACCTTGTCAACGCGAATATTTTAGCGGCTGAACGCGGCATTCATCTTTCCGAAATTAAATCGAGTATTGCCCGCGACTTTGCTAATGTCGTGACGGTCTCGGCGAACGGCAATTTTGTAACGGGAACGCTTTTCGGCAACGAAGGCCGCATAGTTTCGATAAATAATTTCCGCGTCGATGTCGACCCGCACGCCCGAATTTTGATTTGCCCGCATATAAATCGCCCCGGCGTCATAGGTTTGGTCGGAACTCTTTTAGCTAAGCACGGCGTAAATATTTCGGGTATGCAAGTCGGCAAGACCGCCATTGAGGGGACAAGCCTAATGGTTTTGACGATTGATAATCCGCTACAAGCAAACGTTCTCGCCGAAATGAAAGCTCTCGACCCGATTTTCGACGTGACGCCAGTAGCTTACGATGTTTAAGAAAAAATATTTAATCGGCTTTGGAGTAGTCATGCTCGCGACGGTGGCGGGATTCTTTTTAATCGGGCTACTTGAAGACGATACGCCGGCACTAGACCCGCCTAAGCCGCTCGTCAAAAAAATTAGCGTCTACGTCTCCGGACAAGTTCAAAATATTTCGGTCGTCGAGCTAAAAGACAACGGCAACTTGAAATTTATCGACGCGGTGAACATGGCGGGCGGCGTAACAGATTTGGCTGACTCCTCCGCCGTCAATCTCGCTACGCCCTTAACCGACGGTCAGCACATTCACATTCCCACTAAAGAAATTTTCCTGCAGCAACAAAGCATCTCCGCCGATTCGGGCGACCTCGTCAACATTAACACCGCCGACGCTGAAAAACTCGCGACCCTTAAAGGCATTGGCCCTGCGCTCGCTCAAAGAATCATCGAGTATCGCGAACAAAACGGCACGTTTAAAACCGTCGACGAAATTAAAAATGTGCGCGGCATCGGCGATAAGAAATTTGCCGCTTTCAAAGATAAAATTACTGTCTAAGGATAATTTTTTGCTCGGAAGGTGATTTTCATGCAAAATTCTCCTCTGCAATGGTTTCCAGGACATATGCAGAAGGCTAAACGCCTTATTACTGAAAATTTATCGCTCGTCGACCTCGTTATCGAACTTTTGGATGCTCGAATCCCCGTAAGCAGTCAAAATCCTATGCTTCAAGAAATTATCAACGATAAACCCCGCTTAATCGTCCTAAATAAGGCCGACCTCGCTGCTAACGTCGAAAATTCCCTCAAAATCTTCCGCGATAACAATTTTCCGACCGTCGCTGTCGATTCCGTCAATGGTTCCGGCATTAAAAATTTAATTGCTCAAGCTAAGTCGCTTGCAAAGCCGAAAACTAATAAATTTTCTAAGCACGGCGCAAAACCTCGCTCAGCTCGCGCTATGATTGTCGGTATTCCCAATGTTGGCAAGTCGTCGCTGATTAATCGACTCGCTGGTGTCAATCATACCAAAATTCAAAATAAACCCGGAATTACTCGCGCTAAGCAATGGATTAAAATTGCTGACGGTCTCGATTTGCTCGATATGCCGGGCATTTTATGGCCAAAGTTCGACGACCCCGAAGTCGCTCTTAAATTGTCTTGGACTTATGCTATCAGCGATGAGATTCACGACTTGGAGCCGACCGTTTGCAAACTCCTTGAGACGCTCGCTGAAAAATTCCCCGCCGGTTTAATTGAACGCTACAAAATTGAAATTTCGACTAACGGACACGAACTTTTAAATCAGATTGGATTAAAGCGCGGTTGCATAAAAAAAGGCGGTCTCCTCGACACCGATAAAGCTTTACATTTAATTTTGTCCGAATTCCGCGCAGGTAAACTTGGTAAAGTCTTCCTAGATTAATTTTGATTCATTTCGAGTTCAAAACTATCCATATTTGTCAAGCGATTTTGAATAAACTTAGGAACTTGAAACTTAAGAACAGGTGTTCATAAAGGGTAAAAAGTGATATAGTAAGTGTATTATGAGAAAAAAATACGAAACAGATTTAACGGATGAGCAATGGGAAGTGATTGCGCCTTTGTTCGTCAACATGCGAAAACGCAAATGGGAAAAGCGCGAATTGGTCAATGCGGTGTTGTATCTGGTGAAAACGGGCTGTCAGTGGCGTAATTTACCGCACGATTTCCCACCAGTCTTTACCGTGCACAGCTTTTATCGACGTGCACGCCTTAACGGTCTTTGGGACAAAATCCTCGAACACCTCGTAAAGCTGACGCGCCAAAGAGCAGGCT
>CAMZHX010000051.1 GCA_947307055.1 uncultured Selenomonadales bacterium
AAAAGTAACTGCCTACGCTGAACTTACAGAGGAACTTGAAAAACTTCCTGCCGCCACTTATGCCGATACCGTTTTTCAAAATATCAGAACTTCAATTCAAAAAGTGCTGTCGCGTGAAATTCTTTTCGGCGAAGGAGTATCGACAACAGACAACCAATCCCGCCTTGTTGGTATCTTCTCGGACAAAGCAACCGCCATTGACCCCACAACTGATTTATCCTTGTCGGCTATCACGGACACAACGCTAAACGAAATTCTGTATCGTTACGGTGGCGATGAAGAAGTAGAAAGCCCCAGTTGCCTTTTGCTCAACAAATACGACCTTTTATCTTTCGCAAACGTGCGAACGGCAACCAAGCAACAATTTTATGACATTAAATTTAATGGCAATGGTGTTAGCGGCACAATCAACGGCGTTAATTTTATTGTCAATTCAAATTGCAAACCGC
The DNA here is from genome assembly GCA_947307055.1 of uncultured Selenomonadales bacterium. Taxonomy (GTDB): domain Bacteria; phylum Bacillota; class Negativicutes; order Selenomonadales; family Selenomonadaceae; genus Quinella. Next base: position 450 of record CAMZHX010000051.1, read on the forward strand.
TGATGAGTGCAGACACTAAAAGCGGTGATTACTGCATGGCGTATGGCTCGCTGTCAAATTATTTACTCGCTGAATTCTCGCCTGTCGAAGTGAAATTTTCAGATGATTATAAATTCCAGCAAGGCGTAAAATGTTTCAAAGGCTCCTTTATTTGTGGCGGCAACGTTGTAAAACAAAACGGTTTTATTCGTGTGAAGAAATTATAGTTAATATTTATGGCGTGGAGAAAAACAGGATCCACGCCATTTATGGAGTGAATGAACTTTGGACAGAAATTTATTTTTGGCGATTGAACCGGCAGAAATAGCACGTGATGAAGCTTGCGCTTTATCAGACGCAATCTGCGAACTAAGCCGATATTATTCAGCGACTGCAACTTTGCTTGCCGAGTACAAAAGATTAATTTTGGAAACTGAATTGCAATGGAAGGAAGTAGAGGCGCGACCGGATTATCATTATCAAAGCCGCGATGACGCACGCGCCGACTTTCTCAAATTGTATTGGAAGGGGGAGAAACCTTGACACTTTATCAACTTAAGAAACGCGCCGCCGACCGTGATTTAATTGTTCGTAAGGACGGACACGGCAACTTTATGCTTGTCGACATTCATACCGGCGGCGTTGCCGCTTATCCCGCGCAAATGTCACTTGCGGAAATTGAAAATTGGCTTGACCACCTTGACGACCAAAAGCGCATTGAAGACTTGAAAAACCTTGCAAACAAAGAGAGGCGGAGGAATTATGAAACTCGCTGAACTCAAAGACCGGGCACAAAAGCACGGCTTGCACCTTTTAAAAGCTCAGCCGGTTGTGACTGAATATTTTCTGCTTATCGATACCGGAAATAAGAAATTCTACCCGCCTATGTCACTGGAAACTTTGGAAAAATATCTCGAAGAGAAGGACAAGCAAGCCGACCTTGAAAAAGAACCCTTTTAAACAAAAATAGCCCGCAGGAGGTGCCGCTGTCGATACAAGGCGGCGGCTACCTGTAGGCAATGAATGGAGGCTATATAATGGAATATTCAACGAAAGAATTTGCGGCTCTAGTGCCTTGTTCCGCAGATACAATTTACAGGTGGAGACAATCTGAAGACGATATATCAGAACCGTTACTTGCGCCCGACCACGAGGACGAATGCGGATACCCCCGCTACACCGAAACGCAACTGCCTCTCGCTCGCGCCCTGCTTAATCAGCGGAAATCTACGCTTAAAGGAAAATCTTCGCCCGACGCAGTAGACACCGGCGGAAACATTTCCGTGACACCCGCACCGATAAACGACCACAACATCAATTCCACGCAAAAAAATAAAGCCGTTGATACAAGCAGCTATCAAACGAACTATACAAACAATAATATTGCCGACCAAATAACTTGCGATAACAATACCACAGCTACCGACAATGCGCAAGCGGCAAGCGGTATTTCGGATAAATTTTCCGGCAAGCAGATTCTTGAAAATTTGCCCGATGAAATTCTTGCGCAACCGCGTTTTCTCCCCGTCAATGCAGATAAATCGCCTAAGCTCAGCGGCTGGAATCAACCTAGAAATCAAAAATATTTTTCCAAAATTTATGACAGTGCTTATGTTGGCTTTGACGTTACAGGGCACGACCGTGCCGACGATTATATTGTTTTCGACTTCGACCACGTACGCAACCCCATAACCGGCGAATTTGTCAATGAAGACGCCGAACGCTGGTTTAACTATTTATTAACGCTCGAAACCTATTGCGAACTTTCTCTTAGCGAAGAGGGATTCCATTTTGTTGCAAAGCCCACGCAGGGCAAATTTGGAAAAATTATCAATAATGACAGAGGCACGCTTTATTTCGATAAAAACAACCCTAAATGCAAACTCGAAATCTTTTATCGGCAAGCGGCACGTTGTCTTATCTTTACGGGCAAAGTTTATAAGTGCGCCCCAAAAACGCCTATTGAACAAGGAGAAGGCGTCGACGAATATTTAACTCAAGTTCTTAACGAAATAAAACGCCGCAACCCCGACATTGATAAAAAGGCTTTAAAGGCACGGCAAGCCAAAACCCGCGAAAAAACTTTCCCAAAAGACGTTCAATCGCTTATCGACGAAATTAACGCAATCACGCCGGAACAGCTTGAGGATAAGGGCTATCTTCGCCACTCCGAGAAAGGCGCACCGCGTCCGAACGGTTATATCTGTAATTGGTGTAATTCCGGCACGCACGAACATAAAACCGGCGGCTTGACTTATTATGACGACACTAAACTTTTCTATTGTCACGCTCGCGGTTGTGGCGGCGATATTATTCATTTCCTGTCGCATATTTATGAGATTCCCGACAATGGAAAAGAATTCTTCGTATTACTCAAAAAGATTGCCCATGATTTTTCTATTCCCTATGACACAAAAATTTTTGATAATCCTCGAAAGAAAGCTGTCGACCAAATTGCTATCAATGCAACTGATTCTATCGAAGATATTCAAGCGAAAATTCGCGGGCTTTGTGAATGGGCACGAGACAAAAACGGCAACCCTACCAAAA
>CAMZHX010000052.1 GCA_947307055.1 uncultured Selenomonadales bacterium
GACAAATTTTAAAAACAACTATTTGCGCGAGGGGAGCTTGCCGGACGGCGGATACCTGTTGCCCGTTGAGTGGCATGACGAAATTATTTCCGCACTTTCGCAAGCGAATATCCTTAGAGAAATAGGGCGAGTGATTCAGACCGCCAGCGAGCATAAAATTTCAATCGTGGCAACAAAGCCGCAAGCCGCATGGGTTGCCGAAGGGCAGGAAATTTCTTTCACTAAGGAGACCTTCAATCAAATATCGCTTAACGCTTACAAAATCGCGATAGCAATAAAAATATCGACAGAACTTTTATATGATAGTTATTACGATATTGAAGCCCATTTGACGCAGGAATTTTCAACGGCAATAGGCGCGGCAGAGGAAGAAGCAATGCTATTAGGCGACGGCAATAATATGCCCAAAGGCTTAATCCCGACCTTAACACAATCAGCGTCAGGAACACTTCAAACCACAGGCGCGGAAATTTCCGCCGACGATTTACTTACACTGCAATTCAGCTTGCGCAGACCCTATCGGAAAAATTCAGTGTGGCTAACTTCAGATGCCGGGCTTGCGATGATACGCCGCTTGAAAGACACAACCGGAAATTTTATTTGGCAACCGTCATTGACCGAAACCGAACCTTCAAGACTTTTCGGGCAACCTATTTACACAAGTGAATTTATGCCTGCGCCGACCGCTGGAAATGTAGCTGTATTGTATGGAGACTTCAAAGATTATTTTCTAATCGGCGAACGCGGGCAAATGGAAATGCAACCACTTCGCGAGCTTTACGCAATGTCAGGGCAGGTTGCTTACTTAATGACTTCTAGGGTTGATTCAGTTCTTAGCAATCCCGAAGCTATTCGCGGTTTAAAAATCAGAGCATAACTAATTTATGGAGTGAATGTTTTGGACAGAAATTTATTTTTGGCGATTGAACCGGCAGAAGTAGCGCGCGATGAAGCTTGCACCATATCAGACGCAATCTGCGAATTAAGCCGACATTATTCAGCGACTGCAACCTTGCTTGCCGAGTACAAAAGATTAATTTTGGAAACTGAATTGCGATGGAAGGAAGTAGAGGCGCGACCGGATTACCACTATCAAAGCCGCGAAGACGCACGCGCCGACTTTCTCAAATTGTATTGGAAGGGGGAGAAACCTTGACACTTTATCAACTTAAGAAACGCGCCGCAGACCGTGATTTACTTATTCGCAAAGACGGACACGGCAATTTTATGCTTGTCGACATTCATACCGGCAGCATTGCCGGTTATCCCGCGCAAATGTCCCTTGCGGAAATTGAAAATTGGCTTGATGACCTCGACGAGAAGGACAAGCAAGCCGACCTCGAACGCGAACCCTTTTAAAAAAAAGCCTTGCAGGAAAAATGCCGCCCTATATCGGCGGCACCTGCTAGGCAGAAAGGAGGCTTATGATGTTAGTTGAATCAACGTTATTTGGCGTAGTGGACAAAGTTAAAGCCGCCATTGATTTGCTCCAAATGCACGAACCGCCCGAAGGTTATTACGTTTGCTTTTCGGGCGGGAAAGATAGCGTTGTTACTCTCGACCTTGTCAAGCGTGCCGGTGTCAAATTTGACGCGCACCATAACATTACAACTGTCGAGCCGCCGGAACTTATGCGCTTTATCCGCGACTTTTATCCCGACGTTATCAACGAGCACCCGACACTTTCTATGTTTCAACTTATCGTAAAGAAGAAAATACCGCCGCTTAGAATGGTTCGCTATTGCTGTTCTGAACTCAAAGAAAAGGGCGGCAAAGGCAGATTCAAAGTTACAGGTATTAGAGCCGAAGAATCACCAAGACGCGCTAAACGTCCACAAATCGAAAAAGCTCACGACGGCAAGTCAACCTTTTTGCACATCATCAAGGACTGGACTGCCGACGACATTTGGCAATACATTCGCGCAAATAATCTGCCCTATTGCTCGCTTTACGATGAAGGATTCGCGCGGATTGGTTGCGTGCTTTGTCCCTTCGAGAGCGGCGCGAATACTCAAAGAGACTTAGAACGATTCCCCGCTATCGCTGACTATTACCGCCGCGCTTGCCGTAAATCCTTTGATGTAAACCTTATGACATTGCGTAAAGGACGGACAGAGTGGACAAGCGGCGATGATATGTTCGATTGGTGGATTAACGAACGGCGGCGCGGCAGATATATCGCTGAGGATTGTAACTCAATCCCACTTTTCAGCGAAGACGACGGCTCTATTTTATAAGGAGGATTTAACATGGAATATTCAACGAAAGAATTTGCGGCTCTAGTGCCTTGCTCCGCAGATACAATTCATAGATGGAGACAATTTGAAGACGGTATATCAGAACCGTTACTTGCCCCCGACCACGAGGACGAATACGGATACCCCCGCTACACCGAAACGCAACTGCCTCTCGCTCGCGCCCTGCTTAATCAGCGGAAATCTACGCTTAAAGGAAAATCTTCGCTCGACGCAGTAGACACCGGCGGAAATATTTCCGGTGCACCTGCGCCGCCGATGCACGACCCTAAAACCGATTCGGCGCAAAAAAATAATGCCGCTACCAACGGCTATCAAAATCCCAATACAGACCTAAATTCCGAACAATTAAATCACGATAAAGATACCACAGCGGCGCAGACTTCGCAAGTGGCAGCTGTTGATTCTGAAAAATTTTCCTGCGCAAGGACAATCCTTGAAAATCTGCCCGCCGAATTGCTCAATCAGAAAAGATTTTTCCCTGTCAGAATCACCAGCGACGGGCGCAAATTGCCTTGTATCAAAGCGTGGCAGGAACCCAAAAACCAAATGACCGCGCAAGAGGCTATCAAAAAGACGGGCTTAATTGGCATGGACATTTGCGGACACGGCTTGAATCCCGATTATTTCTTTGTCGACTTTGACCACGTGAAAGACCAAAGCGGCAATTTCCTTTACGAGGACGCCGAACGCTGGA
>CAMZHX010000053.1 GCA_947307055.1 uncultured Selenomonadales bacterium
TTCAAAACGACTTTCGCGCCCGCCGCTAAAATCATGTTCACCATTGGAATTGTCGTATGCCCCAGCCCTTGCAACACGCCCGTCGATACTTGATGAAGTCCCAACAAAATTATCGACACCGCCGAAATCATGACGGCTGGTCCTGCGCCCGGCGCGTTGTATATCAAACTAGCTATCGGCGTCGCTAAGAAAAACATTATCACGAACGCCGGGAAGCATACGAAATTTGAAATGCGAACTGCCGCCGCCGTCTGTCTGAAAATCCGTTTCGAGTCTTTTAGTGCTCGCGCTTCCGAAATCGCCGGCACTATCGATACCGCTAACGACGCCGTCAAAATCGTCGCCAAATTTATGAGCGGCACCGCCATTCCTGTTAAGTAGCCAAATAGCTCCGTCGCTTGCCGCACAGAATATCCTGCCACTTCCAAACGCTGCGGCACTATCATCAAATCCAAATTCGACACGACCGGCAACATTATCGACGCCGCGCTGACCGGTAACGCCAATTTGAAAATCCGCCTGATGATTGCGATTGTCGATTCGTGTTCGGATTGCGGCGCGGGTCTCAAGTCTACACCGTAAGTTTTTTCTATGTCGCGATTTAATTTTATATGGAAGTACACCAGGACGATTAAGCCCGTGACGGCTCCGGCTAATGCTCCCAAACTCGCGCCCGCCGCCGCGTACTCAAGCCCCATTGGCAAGCACAAATCCGCAAGCATTATCATTACGATGACGCGGAAAATTTGCTCGACGATTTGACTGACTGCGGTCGGTGTCATGCGCTGCCAACCTTGCAAATATCCTCGCGACGCCGCTAAGAATGTCACGAAAAAAATCGTCGGCGACAGAGCTACTATCGACAAATGCGCGCGCGGGTCTCTTATGAATTGCCAATCGATTAGCCAATCCGCTGAAAAATACGTCAGCACCGAGAAAAATATTCCCGTCATCAACATTAGCAACATCGATATTCGGAAAACTCGTTGTGCGCCGAAAATATCTTTTAGCGCGACGCGTTCGGCCGTGATGATTGAGATTGCGACCGGCACGCCCGCTTGAGAAATCGTCATTGCGAAAAAGTAAATCGGGAATGCCATTTGATACAGCCCGATGCCTTCGCCGCCTAATATCCTTGAAACGAAAATCCAATTCAAAGAGCCAATCACTTTGACGACGAAACTTGCTATCGTCAAAATGAATGTGCCCTTCAAAAATTTTTCGCTTGCTTTTGTTTCCGTCATTATATTTATCTCTAACTCCTAGTTCCTGATTCCTAATTCCTAATTGTTTTTTTCGCCGCCGAAAGGTATAATCCTTTAATTAACGGCGATTGAATTAGGGAGGCGTTGAGCGTGGACATCAATCTTGTAAAATTTAATACGGACGTAGGCAGGACGAAGCCCGAAAATTTAGTTCACACCGAAGCCGCCTGCCCCTTTTGCGACGTGGAACATTTAACCGACATTCTCGAAGTCGACGACGATATAATTTTTCTCAAGAACAAATACAAAGTGATTGAGGGTGCTGACCTATTCGTTTTGATTGAGGGGCGCGAGTGTCAATCCGATATGCCCGACTACTCGAAAGAAAAAATGCGCCGCGTCATAAAAATGGGAATCAAGCAATGGCAGAATCTTTTAGCGTCGGGCAAGTACGAGGAAGTTTTATTTTTCAAAAATTACGGGGTAATGTCGGGCGGGACGATTCGTCATCCGCATATGCAACTTGTCGGCTTTCCGCATTTGAAATCGGAATTGCTTTTCGACGAGGCGGAACTGCGCGGATTAGTGATAGCGGCGCGTGACGGCGTGGAGTTTAACATTTCAAATTGTCCGCGAGTTGGTTTTGGCGAATTAAATATTGTCATGGAGGCGGGCGGCAGTTTTGATGCGCTGGCTGATTTTATTCAAGTCGGCGTGCACTACGTCAAGAATTTTTTTAACAAGCGCACTACGAGCTACAATATTTTTTTCTACCACCGCGCAGATAAAATTTTCGCAAAGGTCATGTCGCGCTATGTCACGTCGCCTTACTTTGTCGGTTATAATATTCACTTCCTGCCTAACAACATTGAACGCATCGCCAAAGAAATTCAAGAACACTATTTCCCTAAAAAATAAATGCCCGACTTGCAGTTGAGCCGGGCACTTATTTCGGTCAAAATATTTTTTCTTAGAGCGGATTTTTACAAAAATCTATGAATGCTTGAGCTGCTTTTGAAACGTAGCGTTCTTTTTTCCACGCAAGCCCAATGTCTACAAAAATCGGCTCGCAAAAAGGTATCGTCCTTATGTCGGAAGAATCTTTGCAAATGAAGTCGAGCAAAAAAGCTATCCCGACGCCGTGTTCGACCAGGCCTTTTATCGTGACGATTTGGCTTGATTCGAGGACGGTGCGCGGCGAAATTTTCATCGCGGACAATTTGCTTTGAACGACTTCGCGCAGATACGCGCCCTCTTTCATCATGATTAAATCGGAGGCGGCAATATCTTTCGCGGTGACTTTAGACTTTTTAGCGAGCGGACTTTTTGCGGAGACGCAGACCATTAACTGATTGCGGCTCATTTTCAAAACGTTAAGATTAGGCGTGGAATCGGGAACAATTATAATTCCAAAGTCGAGTTCGTCACTCTCCAATTTTTCGCGAATGGATAGCGAGCCTTCCTCGTAAAGTAAAACGTCGAGGTGCGGGTGAATGTGTCTGAAGCCTGAAAAAACTTTTGGGAAGAGATATGCGCCCATCATCGGCGGGATTCCGATTTTAATCGTGCCCTTTTGCAACTGCTTGTAGTCGTTGACTTCGAGGACGGCGTCTTCTATATTTCTCAGCGCAATTTCGATTCGCTTTAGAAAAACTATGCCTTCGGGCGTCAAAGTCAGTTGCTTTTGACTGCGGTCGAAAAGTTGCACGCCCAATTCCGCTTCCAATTTTTTT
>CAMZHX010000054.1 GCA_947307055.1 uncultured Selenomonadales bacterium
TTGCTTTTGACTGCGGTCGAAAAGTTGCACGCCCAATTCCGCTTCCAATTTTTTTATCGCGACGGTGATATTTGGTTGCGAAACCCTTAGCCGTTGCGCGGCGCGAGTTATGTTTTTCAAGCGGCTTGCCATCTGGAAATATTCAAGCTGTCTCAGCTCCATTTTAATCACTTCCTTTTATGTGGAGGAAAATTTATCTATAACTGCGATTTATATTCTACACCGTTAAGATTTACCTTGCAACTTTTTCTTTGTGAAAGGGATAAGTATGATTGAGATTTTCAACGTCGAGAAACTTTTCGGAGAAGTTCGAGCGGTCGACAACTTGAGCTTTGAAATTTTTAGCGGCGAAGTCTTTGGGTTGTTGGGCAAAAATGGCGCGGGCAAAACTACGACAATTAAAATGCTGACCTTGCAACTTAAACCGACGGCGGGCGAAATTTTTTTCGAGGGGCGACCGATTGCGGGCAACGAAATTTTCATAAAAAGTTTGCTCGGAGTGGTGCCGCAACATTTGAACTTCGACCAAGATTTGACCGTCGAGGAAAATTTAGAACTACATGCAAGACTGCATCACATGAAAAAATCTGCGCGGCGCGAACGCATAGACGAACTTTTAAAATTCGTGGAGTTGGAACGGGTTCGCAAATCATTTGTGCGTGAGTTATCGGGCGGCATGAAACGCAGATTGCTAATAATTCGCGCACTGATTCACCGACCGAAAATTTTATTCCTAGACGAGCCAACCGTCGCGCTTGACCCGCAAGTCCGCCGAAAAATTTGGGAGCTGATAAAAAATTTGAAGGCGCAAGGAATTACAATCGTTTTGACAACACACTACATTGAAGAGGCGGAAAATCTCTGCGACCGCGTGGCAATTTTGAATCATGGAAAATTAGTTGCGCTCGACACGACAGAAAATCTCTGCGCGGGGCGTTCGCTTGAAGAAAAATTCATCGAGCTGACAAGATAAAAATTCCCCTCCGATTTGGAAGGGAAATTTTTTTATGCGTATATGACGGGGAAGACGCCCAGATTTTTTAGCCAAATGCTTTTGTCGTAAACGGCGCGGATAGAAACTTTCAAAGCGTCGTCGCCGGCGTTGGTTTCAAGCTCGAAGAAAAAGATATACGCGCCTAAAATCGTGCGAGCCGGTCGCGATTCAATCCTAGTCATGTTGACGCCGCGCTTTGCAAATTCCTCAAGCACGCCGCATAACGAACCCGCCCGCGAGCCGTCAATCTGGCAGATAATCAAAACTTTGTCGCCGTCGAAAGTTTCAATGGGCGCGGCGTCGCGAGGTCGATAGCTGATTTCAAAAAAGCGCGTGAAGTTGTTCGGATTGTCCTGAATATTTTTTGCGGCGATTGCGAGCCCGTTCAATTTGCCGGCGCGTTCAGGACATATAGCCGCGCAGATTTCGTCGGATTCGGCAACGAGTTCGGCGGCGCGAGCAGTCGAGGTCGTCGAAATGATTTCAACGTCGGGGAAAGTTTTATGTAGAAATTTTCTGCACTGCGCGAGCGGTTGAATGTGCGAGAAAATTTTCTTGACTGCTTTGACTTCGACGAGCGGCTTTGTCATTAGGAAATTTTTCACCGGCCAAACCAATTCGCGAGCAATCGTCAAAGTGTCGCTCCTTGCCAGCGTGTCGAGCGTGATATTTATCGAGCCTTCCAAAGAATTTTCCACCGGCACAAGTCCCGCGTCAAAATTTTTTTCCTTGACCGCCGTCAACACGTCGAAGATGTCCGCGCAGATTTCTAGCTTAAAGTCTTCCCGCAAAAATTTTTTCAGCCAAAGGGCGGCCTCTTCCGAGTGTGTGCCCTTCGGGCCAAGTATGCCTAAAGTTTTCATGCTAATCACCTAATCCAATTTCAATTTGCTCAATTCGGGGAAGAGGTCGCCGATTGATTGCGAAAGTTCTTTTGGCTTTAGCAAGTCGATTACCGGCTGCATGACGCGGAAAAATTCTTCATCGTCCTGAAGTAGCGTCAAGATTGCGGCGGTGTTAGCGGCGTCGGCAAGAGCAGTATGTTGCGTGCCTTCAAAGTCGCGATTCATTGCGCCGATTGCGTGCTTAAGCGCAAGGCTTGAATGCAAACCGATTCTGTCATCGAAAGCCTTTTGCAAATCCTGCCACTGCCGCTCTAACCTGCCAATGTCATACGCCGGCATTTTGAGCGTGCACTCGTCCCTGAGCTGCTTTATATCCGAATTGCTCCATGAATACAGCGTCATATCCCATGTGCCAATCCAATCCATGAAACTTTGAAAGGCTTCAGGGAAAAGCGGCTTATCGGCGACGGTCTCGGCGGTTATGCCGGTCAACTTCGTTATGTGCTTAGTTATCTCGCCGTACTGCGGGCGGACGTAACATTGAAACTCGGCGCACTGCTGATAGTTATCGTCGAGCTTAACCGCGCCAATTTCTATAATTTCGTCGGTCGTGAATCGGCGAATGTCCTTGAGCGTCTTGTTGACCGGATTCATCTCCAAATCAATCACAACATGAATCAAAATATCAATCCTCCTTAGGAAGTAGGAATTAGGAAGTAGAAAGTAGAAGTGAAAGACCCGGCCGTCATGGACGACGGCCGCACGCCGCGTTTGAACAGGATGTTCAAGCGGCGACGCCCTTTCTTTTGCTTACTTTTCTTTGGACGCAGCAAAGAAAAGTATGAAGAAATATTCTTGTTGACGGCGAAAATATCCTGCCGCAGAAAATTTTTATTGACATATTTAAGCGGGTGTGATAGTATCTGCCCTGTTATGGACAAAGGGTTCATGACAAGAGCGCGGGGTGGAGCAGTCGGTAGCTCGTCGGGCTCATAACCCGAAGGTCGTA
>CAMZHX010000055.1 GCA_947307055.1 uncultured Selenomonadales bacterium
AAAATTTCTGTCGGAAAAGTGACTTCGTTCAACGTGAAGTTAGCCAAAACATAAATTTTTTTATTCTCGACAGCTCTTGCGAACGCGAAAATATTTTCATCGTCTCGGAGCAATTCTTCATAGTCGCCGAACAAAAGAATTTCGCTATTCGCCCTAAAAGCATTGAGTTTTCGGAAATAATTCAGCACGGAATTTTTATCGGCATCTTCAGTAGCGGCATTGCAAATTTTATAGTCGTCATGAATCGGTAGCCACGGTTTACCGGCTGTAAATCCTGCATTTTCCGAAGAATTCCATTGCATAGGCGTGCGGGCATTGTCACGGCTGAAAAAATGCACGAATTCAAGGGCTTTTTCCTTACTGAAGCCTTCATTCAACGCAATTTCATACTGTCCGCGCGAGGAAATGTCATTATACTTTTCGATAGAATCCCAAGCAACATTCGTCATGCCGAGTTCCTGTCCTTCGTAGATAAAGGGCGTGCCGCGCATTGTCAAAAGAATTGTTCCGAGAATTTTGGCGGCTTTGATAGGATCTGAAGCTTTTGGCAGAAAATGATTGACACTTCGCGGCTTATCGTGGTTTTCAAAGAAAATCGGATACCAGCCGTTATTTTTCGTAGCGGTTTGACTGTTCGCGATAGCCTGTTTCAGCTCGGTTAATTTCCATTTAGTCGGACGACACCAAATTTCGCCGTCTTTGAGCGACAGATTTACGTGACTGAATTCAAACAGCATATCGAAGACGCCATTTGAGCCGACCCATTGCGGCAAGTCTTCCGCGTCAACGCCGTTGGCTTCAGCAACAGTAAAGATATCGTGACCGTCGAACACTTCGCGCTTGAACTCGTGCAGAAAGTCCAAAATACCTTCCGTCGCAGCCGTCATCGTGTGTACGGAGATCATACCGTCTTTGCCGTCTGGCTCGCCGTCTTTGAATTCGGCGGGTTTTTTTATGTAGGTTATCGCGTCAACACGGAAGCCGCCAACGCCCTTTTTGAGCCAGAAATTTGCCGCGTCGAAAAGTGCACGTCGAACTTCGGGATTCTCCCAATTTAAATCGGGCTGTTGCGTCGCGAAGGTGTGCAGATAATATTGCCCGCGCTCAGGACAAAATTCCCAAGCACTTCCGCCGAATATCGAACGCCAATTAGTTTTTTCATCGCGCCAAATGTACCAATCGGCTTTGGGATTGTCACGACTTGATTTTGATTCGAGAAACCAAGCGTGTTTATCGGAAGTGTGATTATAAACCAAATCCATAACGATTTTAATATTCCGCGCCTTAGCCTCGTCAATAAGTTCGTCAAAATCTGCCATCGTGCCGTAGGAAGAGTCAATCGCCGTGTAATCGGAAATGTCGTAACCGTTATCAATCATCGGTGAAGGATAAATCGGCGTTAACCAAATCGCACCGACGCCCAACTTTTGAAGATAATCCAATTTGCTCGTGATGCCGCGCAGATCGCCCGTCCCCTTGCCGGTCGTATCCATGAAACTTTTCGGATAAATCTGGTAGACAGCGGTTTTCTGCCACCACTTAAGATTTTTCATAAAAAGGCGGCGACTCTCTAAAGAGAATGAAAGCCGCCGCGCACCTCCTCTGATAAATTATTTAAGTTCAGGCCAATAACCTTTGTTAGCCTCGATTAAGTCGTCAAGTATCAGTTTGGCGACGCGAGCACTCGGCACGGTCTTTGAAAGTGTGATCGCTTGCCAGAGTTTTATGTAAGAATGCTCAATCCAGGCGTCGACAGCTAATTTCTCAACGGAAACTTGTTGCTCCATGAGTCCCTTTTGAAATTGCGGAATGTCACCGACGACGAGCGGTTCGGGTCCTTCATTGCCGACGATACAGGGAATTTCAACCATTGCCGTCGGGTCAAAATTTTTAATCGCGCCCTTGTTCTCGACAATAAGCAACATATTTGCCTTTGTGTTAAACGCAATCGCCGTAGCGAGGTCGACGATGAACGACGCATGAGCATCAACTTCAATGTTGGTATTGGTTGCGGTACCGGCATTTTTTATTCTGCGACATTCACTGAAAACCTTTTTCTCGCGCCCTTCCATGACTTCATTGGCGCGGGTGTGATTCGGGTCGGAGTGCTTGACAATCTCGTCTTGGCAAAGATAATATTTGAGATAAGTATTCGGGAGAGTATCGGGATCAATCGGCGCGAAGTCTTTAACCATCTCGAAAGTCACAATCCAACTCGGATCGACATGTTGAACGCCCTCATCACCCTGCAGATATTTCAAATTGTAGCCGTGCTTGTAGACGTATTCTTTAATCTTGGGCATTAAGTCGTTGCCTTGCTTATCTTTAATGCTCGTCCACCAGCCGAAGTGATTCAGCCCAAAATATTTGAACTCCAAATCATGCAGAGACTTAAAGCCGGCAATTTGAGCCATTTTTTCTTCAATGTCAACGGGCATATCGCAGATATTTATGATTCTGGAATTTGGGCAAAGTCTGCGCGTAGCCTCAGCGACAATAGCGGCGGGATTGGAATAATTGAGCATCCACGCATTGGGCGAATATTTTTCCATGAACCCGACGATTTCGACGATACCACCGATTGAGCGCATACCGTAAGCAATGCCGCCTGGACCGCAAGTTTCTTGACCGACAACGCCGTATTTGAGCGGAATTTTTTCATCTTGCTCGCGCATTGCGTATTTGCCAACTCGAATGTGCGCCATAACAAAATCCACGTCGCTGAAAGCTTGCGCGGGATCAGTCGTCGCCAAAAATTCGATTTCCGGCGCACGCTCCTTCAAGACGATTGCCATTGCGTCCGCGATTACCTGCTGACGTTCGGCGTCGTTATCGTA
>CAMZHX010000056.1 GCA_947307055.1 uncultured Selenomonadales bacterium
CGCTGACTAATCCCGGCAAGCCGTCAATGCAAATTTTGGGCGTCTACGCGGAATACTTGGTCGCGCCGCTCGCGCAAGTTCTAATCAATTTGGGCGTCAAGCGCGGCATGGTCGTTTACGGGCGCGACAAGCTCGACGAAATTTCTTTGAGCGCGCCGACTTCGATTTGCGAGATTAACAACGGCTGGATTAAAAATTTTGTCATTGCGCCCGAAGATTTTGGCTTTGCGCGTTGCACTCGCGAAGATTTACGCGGCGGCAATCCCGAAGACAACGCCGCGATAACTCGTGCGATTCTGCGCGGCGAACACGGGCATAAAAGAAACGCCGTCCTACTCAACGCGGGCGCGGCTCTCTATGTCGGCGGCAAGGCAGATAGTTTTAAGGCGGGCGTTACTTTAGCGGCTGAACTCATCGACAGCGGCAAGGCTCTCGACACTTTAGAAAAATTCATCCGGAGGAGTAATGACGATACTAAATAAAATCGCCGAGCGGACGAAAATTCGCGTCGCGCAGTACAAAAACAAAATGCCTTTCGGTCAAATGAAGTCCCAAGCTTTATCGTTACCGAAGGGAAAATTTTTATTTGAGCAGTCGCTTAAACGGAAGGAACTTTCTTTTATCTGCGAGTGCAAGAAGGCGTCGCCGTCGAAAGGGTTAATCGCGCCCGACTTCCCATATTTGCAAATAGCTAAGGACTACGAGGCGGCCGGAGCTGATGCCATTTCGATTTTGACCGAACCGGAATTCTTTTTGGGCGACGATAAATTTTTGCAGGAGATTGCCGCGCAGGTCTCAATCCCTTGCTTGCGGAAAGATTTCGTCGTTGAGGATTACATGATTTACCAGGCGAAAATTTTGGGCGCAAGTGCCGTTCTGCTGATTTGCGCGATTCTCGATGACGTTCAGTTGAAAAATTTTATCGCGACTTGTGACGAATTGGGCTTGAGTGCATTGGTCGAGGCGCACGACGCAAAAGAAATTCAACGGGCGATTGATAGCGGCGCACGGATTATCGGCGTGAACAATCGCAACTTGAAAGACTTTTCGGTCGACATGGATAACGCCAAAAGACTTCGGGAGCTTGTGCCGCCGGAAATTATTTTCGTATCGGAAAGCGGCGTGCAATCAGTTGACGATGTTAAAAAAGTTCGCGAGCTCGGAGCGGACGCGGTTTTAATCGGGGAAGTTTTGATGAGAGCCGCCAATAAAAAATCCAAACTTGACGAGCTGAAAATTCAATAAGTATATGAGGAGCTGAATCCGCAAAATGCCATTGATAGATACGACAGGCGTCCGACCGATAGATCGACGACAACCAACCGAAGATGTAAGCAGGGTACGGCGCAGAGACGAAGGGACAAGTAGCGCATTCCGACCGCAGACTAATGTCGCGCTCAAAACGGCAATTCAGGATTTAGCAGCGACGCTCTCCAAAATCAGCACGGAAGAAAAATACGGGATACAAAAAATGCCAAAGGAAATCGGCGACGTAGTTAAAAATATTTTACGGCAAGCGTTTTCAATGGACGCGACGCTCGGCAAGGGAATCGGCAGCACAATCGAAAGTCAACGCTTTTCAATGGATCAACTCATGTTGTTTTCGCGACTGCTCTCGCAAATGGGCGTACTCGCTGAAAAAAATTACTCAATGCGCTTGAGCGACGAAACGCAACTTTTATTGGCGAATTTAAAAGATGTAGTCGTGGCGGAAAGTGGCGGCGAAGAATTGGAACCCGTCCTTATGACGAAATCCGCCTTTGAACTCGTCGACGCCAAAGTCGCTGAACAACTCCCGCAAGCTCTCTACGAAATGTTAGCGCAACTTGCAAACATGCCTGTCGCTAATCAGCAATCGCAACCGCCCTCCGAAAGTATGCAATTTTTAAAACAACTCGTCAGATATTTCATACCGCGCCCCGAAGTCGACAATTTCGCACAGGAACAGGAAAGTAAATCCCCCCAACAAGAACCGCAAAGTCAGCAAGGGCAACAATCGCGCTCACCTTCGGCCGCCGCGCAGAAATTTTTAGACTCGATGTTTAGGAACTTCGGCGGAAAGTTTGCTAATCAACCTCAACAGACTACTCCGCAAAATCAACTAACTCAATTCAACCAGCCGCAACCACAAGGGCAGCCCGCTCAATTCAATCAGCCTCAATCACAAGGGCAACCGGCTCAATTCAATCAGCCACAACCACAGGGTCAGCCCGCTCAATTCAATCAGCCACAACCACAAGGGCAACCTACTCAATTCAACCAGCCTCAACCACAAGGGCAACCTACTCAATTCAACCAGCCTCAATCACAAGGGCAACCGGCTCAATTCAACCAGCCACAACCACAGGGTCAGCCAACCCAATTCAATCAGCCTCAATCACAAGGGCAACCGGCTCAATTCAATCAGCCACAACCACAGGGTCAGCCAACCCAATTCAATCAGCCGCAACCACAAAGTCAACCGGCTCAATTCAATCAGTCACAACCACAAAGTCAACCCGCCCAACTCAATCAGTCACAACCTCAAAGTCAACCCGCCCAACTCAATCAGTCGCAACTACAGGGTCAACCGACGCAGTTAAATCAGTCACAAACACAGGGTCAACCGACGCAG